>NZ_JBIRFL010000013.1:0-173505 GCF_044327445.1 Streptomyces sp. NPDC018045 | reverse complement strand
CCCTTCAGCCGCAGCGTCAACGGCATGTTGTACGTCGCCGACGGCCCCTCCAGCTTGTGCAGGAACCACAGCCGGCGCTGCGCAAAGGACAACGGGATCATGAGCTGTTTCCTTCTTCCTGCCCCGCACAGGGCAATGCGGCACTGGTCGGTCGTCCGCCGGGTCGGGTGAGCGGCGTCGGAGGGACGGCGTCCGTGGACGGGCGTCCGGTGGGCGGCATGGCGGGCACACCGCGCACGGCGGCCCGGTGCAGGGCGGTGACGCCCGGCGGGAAAGGCTGCGCCGAGTGGAGTGGAACGAAGTGGAGGGCAACGAAAAGGGCCGGAGGCGGCCGGCCGGGTGCCGGGCCCGCTCCGCGGGGAGCAGGCCGGTGTTTCCGGGCTCCGGTGGTGGGTCCGGACGGGAAAATCGGCAGGGAAAAGGACGGGGAATCCGGCCGGCGCCGGGTTCTGATGCCGTGTTCTCACACACCCGGGACGAAGGTCAAGGGTGAACAGATTTTCCCCTGAGCGCCCTGCCGGTTACCCGTTCGACGAACTGCCGCAACAGGCACGGCCGTTACCGGGAAAGCAGGGAATGGCAGGGTTCACCGCCGGAGCGCGAGCAGTCCCGTGCGGGGGGACCGGCACTCCGGTGGAGCCGTACGGAAAGTCAGGGCGATCGCAGTGGGTACGGCGGGACGGAATCCGCGCGACACGATGCCGCGTCCTCCTGGGCGCGGCTGGGCCACGGCCTCGTTCGTACGCCTTGTGGCATGGATACACAACCCCCGAAAGTGCACACCATCCGGACCCGCTCCGGGTCCATCGATCAAGCCATCGCGAGTTAATCAGCAGTCCCGCGAAGGCGTCAAGAAGATACCCGCGCCGCACCGGTGAACACCGAACTCAACCGACATGGCGCGGATATGCGCTGGTCAGCGTGGTTTCCGGATGTCCTTTGGCGCTCTCGGCCCGGCTTCCCGCGGGCCGGACGCGCCCCGGCGCCCGCCCGGCGCGGGGGATGGCCGTGCGGACGGAACCGGCCACAAACGGAACCATTCTCTTCGCTTTCCGGCCGACCGCCACACCGGTCAGCGAAATCCCCCCACGGGGCCCGGCCACGACCTCCGCCGATACGCGGCGAGTTGCTACTGTGAAAATGCGGAGCGGCCGCATGGACGACTCCGGCCGACAGGCCACGGGGGACCATGGCCGGCCACCGGCGGACACCGCCGGGGCCGCAGACCGAAAGCGGCGATCACGGCGACATCGCCGGAGTCTGCCACGGAGCCTAAGGAGCAGTTGACACCATGCCCAGCCGCATCATGCTGAGTCCAGGGGACATAGCGACGCTGGACCTGACGGACCCGCGTACCCACGCCGAGTACGACCTGAGCGAAGTCTGGCGCCATCTGCGCACAACGCAGCCCTTCTACTGGCACCCGTCCGTCGGCGGGGCCCCGGGGTTCTGGGTCGTTTCCCGGCACGCGGACGTCTCGGAAATCTACCGGGACAACAAACGCTTCACGTCGGAGAAGGGAAATGTCCTCACCACGTTGCTCATGGGCGGGGATTCCGCCGCGGGCATGATGGCCGCGGTGACGGACGGGCCGCGGCACTCCGACATCCGCAAGATCCTGCTCACGGCGTTCTCCCCGCGCGCGCTGGAAGGCGTGGTGGACAACATCCGGCAGTCCACCCGCGCCCTGCTGCGCGAAGCGGTCGCCCGCGAGGAGTGCGACTTCGCCCGGGACGTGGCGGCGGACATCCCGCTCACCGCGATCTGCGACCTGATGGGCGTGCCCGGGACGGACCGCGCCAAGGTGCTGGAGCTGACCGCGACGGCCCTCGGCAACGACGGCGCCGCCCAGTCGCCCGCCGCCGCGTGGCAGGCGCGCAACGACATCCTGGCGTACTTCGGCACCCTGGCCGAGGAGCGGCGCAGGAACCCGGGCAGCGACGCGGTCAGTGTGCTGGCCACCGGCCTCATCGAGGGCCGGCCGCTGACCATGGACGAGATCGTGGTCAACTGCTACAGCCTGATCATCGGCGGTGACGAGACCAGCCGGATGTCGATGACCGGCGGGGTACTGGCGCTGATCGAACACCCGGAGCAGTGGCGGGCCTTGAAGAGCGGCGAGGTGGCGATCCCCGCCGCCGTCGACGAGATCCTGCGCTGGACGACGCCCGCGCTGCACTTCGGCCGTACGGCGTTGGAGGACGTACCGGTCGGCGGGCAGGGCCAGGTGATCAAGGCCGGGGACATCGTCACGCTGTGGAACGACTCGGCCAACATGGACGAGGACGTCTTCGAGGCCCCGGAGCGGTTCCTGCTCGGCCGCTCCCCCAACAAGCACCTGTCCTTCGGCTACGGCCCGCACTTCTGCCTCGGCGCCTACCTGGGCCGGGCCGAGATCGCCGCCATGCTGACCGGGCTGCGCGAGACCGTCGCCTCGGTCGAACTGCGCGGCGACACCCGCCGCAACTACTCCAACCTGCTCAGCGGCATCACCAGTCTCCCGGTGGCCCTGCGGCCGGAGTGAGAGCCCGATCCGGGGTCACTTCACCAGGTCCGCGTAGAAGACGATGTTGTCCGAGCGGTGGCCGTCCACGATCGGGCCGCCGCAGGTGATCAGACGCAGTTCGGGGCGGTCGGTGTCGCCGTACACCTTGGCCGTCGGGAAGTGCGCCTTGCCGACCTGCTGGACCTCGCGGATCTTGAAGACGGCAGTGGTGCCGTCGGCGCGGCCGACCTCGATGCGGTCACCGATCTTCATCCGGGCGACGTTCCGCATCAGGGCCGGGCCGTCGGCCGTGTCGTAGTGCGCGACGAGGACGGCCGGGCCCCGCTCCCCCGGGGTGACTCCCCTGGTGAACCACCCCGCCTTGTCCGCCTTGTCCACCGGCGGTACGTCCAGCTCGCCGTCGCCGGTGAGCCCGAGCGGGAGGACGGGGCGGCTGTCGACCCCGGCCGACGGGATCCGTACGCGGACGGGCTCGGACCGCTTCATCGGCGTGACGGCCTGGGCGGCCGGACGGGTCGCGGCGTTGTCCACCCGTACGTCCGGGCCGGGGCCACCGCCGCAGGCGGTCAGGACTCCGCTGACGGCGAGCGCGAGGACGCTCAGCACGGCGGTGCGTCCGATGCGGCCGTGGCGGTTCGTGGTGGACGGGGACACGGTGGCTCCTGGTACGTACGGGGGCAGGGAAGCAGTGGCGGGGCGGGCCGCTCCGGTGAGGGAGGAGCGGCCCGCCCGGCCGGTGCCGCGGGTCAGGCGTCCTCGCCGGCCTTGCGGCGGTGCAGCAGCGCGAAGCCGAGGCCCGCGGCGGCCGCGGCGGCCCCGCCGCCGGCGAGCAGGACGGCCGGGGTGTCCGGCGTCCCGCCGACGCCCTCCGCGCCGGCCTTCACGCCGCCCTTCGGGGTGACCTGGGTCTGCCGGCCGGTCTGCTGCGGCTGCCGCTGGTCCTTGCGGGCGTCCTGCTTCCGGCCCTCGTGCTGCTCGTTCTTCTTCTTGTCGTCCTTCTTGTCGTCCTTCTTCCGGTCGCCGCCCTCGACCCACGAGGTCATGGATCCGTCGGGCTGCAGGACGAAGTGCGCGCCGTTGTGCTGGCCGTAGGCGGGCTTGCCGCCCTTGGTCTCCAGCGTGTCCATCTTGACGAGCTTGCCGGTACCCGGTTCGTTCGCGTACATGTCGGCCTGGAAATGGTCCGGGCCCAGCTTGTAGACCCTGGCGGTGAAGCCGCCGGACAGGCGCTGCGTACGGACCAGCTTGCGCTCGCCCTTCTGCTGCTTGTCGTCCTGCCGCTTTTCGTTCTGCCGCTTGTCCTGGTCGCCCTTGTCGCCCGGCTTCCCGGAGTTCTCCGAGGGCTTTTCCGACGGCGTTCCGGCGGTGCTGCCGTCCGCCGCGGGGCTGCCGGCGGCGGTCGGCTGCGGACTGTCAGCGAAGGCGGCAGCGGCGGGCAGCAGCAGCGCGGAGCCGGCGGCGGCCGCGACGGCTGCGGTACGGACGAGAGTGCGGCGACGGGTGAGGGCCATCAGGAGTTCCTTTGCGGTTATCCGGAGTGGGGGCCGCCGTCCGCTCGATGCGCCGGCGACACCGATGAAGCTATTCATCCCGCGTCACGAGAAATCTCCGGGCAGGTAACAGTCCGCCGGAGATGAGGCCACGGCCACGCAACTCCCGCGTTTTCCGGGACTTTGGTCCCGGCCGAATTGCGCGCTCCTCATCCGAAAGGACAAGAGAAACGACCGGGCGCCCGGCCTTTCGGCCAGGCACCCGGTCGTTGAATGGAGAACCGCTTCTCACCCCGGCGGGGCGCCGGAATTCCGGTTCCACGGAAAGGGAAGAAAGGTCCCGGTTCAGCCGTCGAGGCGGACCGGCAGCGACTCGATCCCGTACACGATCGACAGCTTGCGGAACGCCAGCTCCTCGGGCCGCACCGCGAGCCGCATGGCGGGGAACCGCCGCACCAGGGCGGGGTAGGCGGCGCGCAGCTCCATCTTGGCCAGCTCGGCGCCGACGCAGCGGTGGATGCCGTAGCCGAAGGCGAGGTGCGAGGGCACGTTGCGGGACGGGTCGAAGCGCTCCATGTCGGGACCCAGCTTGCCGTCCCGGTCGGCGCCGCTCAGCGAGCACAGCACCACGTCGCCCTTGGAGATCGACACCCCGGCGATCTCCAGGTCCTCCCGCGCGAACCGGGGGAAGGCCACCTGTACGACGGTGAGGTAGCGCAGCAGCTCCTCGACGTAGCGCTCGGCCGCCTCGTCGTCGTCCTTGAGGGCCGCGAAGTGCGAGGGGTCCTGGAGGAGCACCAGCGCGCCCAGCGCCAGCATGCTGGCGGTCGTCTCGAAGCCGCCGGTGAGCACGCCGTCGGCCAGGCCCGCCAGCTCCTCGTCGCTGACCGAGTCGCCGTGCTCCTTGACGATCATGCCGAGCAGGCCGTCACCCGGATTCTGGCGCTGCTTCTTGACCACCTCACGGAAATACGAGAGCGATTCCGATATGGCACCGAAGGACGCGTTGGCGCCGCTGAAGAGGTCGAAACGCGCGGCGCTCAGCCGCTCGAAGTCCGCGCGGTCCTCGTACGGCACTCCGAGGAGTTCGCAAATGACCAGCGACGGAATGGGCAGGGCGAAGGTCTCGACGATGTCGACCGGGTCACCGGAGCAGCCGGCCTTCTCCATGGCGTCCAGCCGCTCCTCCACGATCTCGTGGATACGGGGCGTGAGCCGGCTGAGGCGGCGCATGGTGAATTCGGGCGTCAGCAGGCGGCGCAGCCGGGTGTGCACCGGCGGGTCGGCGAAGCCGAGGCCGCCGGGGTTCTGGTCGGTGCTGGCGCCGGCCTGTCCGATGAGGTTGGTGAAGTCGGAGCTGAAGGCGTTGCCCTTGCCCAGGACGGCCTTGACCTCGTCGTAACCGGTGACCAGCCACACGTTGGCGGCGATCGGCACCGGCAGCTTGCTGATGGGCTCCTGCTCACGCACCGTCGCCAGCTCACCCACCGGGTCCAGTCCGTCACGCCGCAACGGCATCAGGACGGACTCGGGCAAGAAAGACATCCGAGACAGGTCGAAGCCCTTCTTCCGCGTCCTTGCCATATACAAACGGCCGGCCCAGGCGATGATCCGGGAACGGAGAGTCGTCATGACGCTAATACTGCCTTTCGTCGAGGGGGACGGTCACCCGCCCTCGGCGGGCCCCGGTCAGGGCCGCCGAACGCCGGGACATCCGCTCGGCGTTCGCGGATGTGACGTGCGCCATGGACCGGTCGGCCGCATCCAGCGTGACGAGCTCAGCCTTGTACATATGTGTGCGCGTGGTCTGAGGGCGAGTTTACAAACTGCCATTGCGCGCAATCACGGAACAACCCTTGTTCGCCCCCTAGGGGCTCTCCCCGAGACGGCCGCGGCGCGGCCCCGTGCCCGCGAACCGGCCCCGCTCGCGGGCCAGTAGGCCACCGTGGCACGCCACGGCGCCGGAACTGTGGAGGTACCGGTCGTCATGGGCGAAAGCCAACCGTACGCGGGGAACGCGGCCCAGCGTTTCCGTCACGGGCGAACGAGGCAACCCGTACGCCGCCTTCCGCGTCCGCCCCCGCCGGCACCCCGCCCGGCCCGCCCGCCCGGAACGGCGCCGGGGCGCCGCGAGGGCCGTCCGGCGCCGCCCGGCTCCGGAAACCGTGCCCGCCCGACCCCGGAAGCCTGCCCGCCCGCCCCTCGGGCGGGGGCGGCAACCACCCCGTCCGCCCGGCGGCCGTACCCGTACGCCCCTTGCACCACACCGCCCACTCCGCTCACACCGACATAAAGGACATATGCCCCGACACTTGCTACGTTGCCTGTCATGACCGCATCCATGGCGGACGCTCCCCCACCGGGCCTGAGGATGCCCGGACGCCGGGGCACCGAACTGGCCCTCCTCGCCGGCGCCGTCCTCATCAGCGTCTGCGGGTACATCGACGTCGGGCTCGCCCGGCAGAACGCCGTCCCGGGCGACGCGGCGAGCTACGGGGCGGGCCTGGCCGCCCTGGCCCTCCTCGGCCACCTCGCCGTCAGGTTCCGCGCCCCCTACGCCGACCCCCTCTTCCTGCCCATCGCCATCCTGCTGAACGGGCTCGGGCTGCTGCTGATCTTCCGGCTCGACCTGGAGACGCCCAAGGACCAGGCGGCGCCCACCCAGCTCGTCTGGTCCGCGCTCGGCGTCGGGCTGTTCGCCGCCGTCGTCCTGCTGCTGCGCGACCACCGCATCCTGCAGCGCTACGCCTATGTCTCGGTCGCCGCCGGCCTCGCCCTGATGGTCGTCCCGATCTTCTTCCCTGCCGTGAACGGGGCGAAGATCTGGATCCGGGTGGCGGGCTTCTCCTTCCAGCCCGGCGAGTTCGCGAAGATCCTGCTCACCGTCTTCTTCGCCGCGTATCTGGCGGCCAACCGCAACGCCCTCGCCCACACGGGCAAGCGGATGTGGAAGTTCCACTTCCCCACCGGCCGGGTGCTCGGCCCGGTCGTCGCCGTCTGGCTGGTCAGCGTCGGCGTCCTGGTCATCGAGCGCGACCTGGGCACCTCGCTCCTCTTCTTCGGCGTCTTCGTCGTCCTGCTGTACGTGGCCACCGGCCGCACCGGCTGGATCGCGGTGGGCCTGCTGCTCGCCGCCGCCGGAGCCGCCGCCGTGGGCCTGCTCGAACCCCACGTGCACAGCCGGGTCGCCGACTGGCTGCACCCGTTCGCGAGCATCACGGCGGGCCGGGGCGCGAGCCAGCTCGCCCAGTCGCTGTTCGCCTTCGCCGCCGGCGGCCTGCTCGGCACCGGCCTGGGCGAGGGCCACTCCGCCCTCATCGGCTTCGCCATGAAGTCGGACTTCATCCTGGCCACCTACGGCGAGGAGCTGGGCCTGACCGGCCTCACCGCGCTCTTCGTCCTGTACGCGCTGCTGGTCGCCCGCGGCTACCGGGCCGGCCTGGCGCTGCGCGACCCGTTCGGCCGGCTGCTGGCCGTGGGGCTCGCCTCCCTGCTGGCCGTCCAGGTCTTCGTCATCGCGGGCGGGGTGATGGGCCTGATCCCGCTGACCGGCATGGCGATGCCGTTCCTCGCCCAGGGCGGCTCGTCCGTCGTCACCAACTGGGTGATCGTCGCGCTGCTCATCCGGATCAGCGACAGCGCCCGCAGGCCCCACCCGGACGCCGCGGAGACCGGGGTGATCGCGGCGGCGGGCCCCGGCGGCGCCCGCTCCGGGTCCTCGGCCCGGCCGTACGAGGAGGAGGACTTCCCGTACGGATACGGGGGCCCGCACGCGACCGGGGACGGAGGCGGCCCCGGCGCCCGCGGCGAACACGACACTCCCGGCGCCCCCGACGGCCACGGGACTCCCGGCACCCCCGACGGCCAGGGCGGGAGCCGGTGAACCGCTACATCCGCCGCGCCAGCGTCTTCTGCCTGGTCCTGCTCGTCGCGCTGCTCCTGAACGCCGCCCGCGTCCAGGTCTTCGAGGCCGACGGCTACGACGACAACCAGGCCAACCGGCGCTCCGCACTGATCCGTTACGGCCAGCCGCGCGGCGACATCCTGGTCAGCGGCGAACCGGTCACCGGCTCGCGCGACAGCGGCGGGCGGCTGCGGTACGAGCGGACGTACGCCGAGGGGCCGAAGTACGCGCCCGTCACCGGCTACGCCTCCCAGATCTACGGCACCACGCTCCTGGAGAACGCCGAGGACGACGTACTGTCCGGCACCGACCCCCGGCTCGCCCGGTTCCCGCTGTGGACGGACATCAGCCGCGAGCAGCAGCCGGGCGGCGACGTGGTCACCACCGTCGACGCGGCGGTGCAGCAGGCCGCGTTCGAGGAGCTGGGCGGCAAGAAGGGCGCGGTGGCCGCCGTGCAGCCGCGGACCGGCAAGATCCTCGCGCTGGTCAGCACGCCGTCGTACGACCCGGGCGCCCTCGCCGGCACCGGGCAGTCGGTGGTGAGCACCTGGAGCCGGCTCAACGGGAGCGACGGCCAGCCCATGATCAACCGAGCCCTGAAGCAGACCTACCCGCCGGGCTCCACCTTCAAGGTCGTCACCGCCGCGGCGGCGCTGGACCACCACAAGGTCACCGACATCGACGCGGACACCGACACCCCGAGCCCGTACACCCTTCCCGGGACGTCCACCCGGCTCACCAACGAGGCGGGTGGCTGCGCGAACGCGTCCCTGCGGCGCGCCTTCGAGATCTCCTGCAACACCGTCTTCGCCCACCTGGGCGTCGACGTCGGCCTCGGCGGCATGGTCGGGACCGCGGAGAACTTCGGCTTCAACGATCCGGAGCTCAAGGTCCCCTCCACGGCTGCCCGCAGCGTCTTCGACACCGACATGGACGCGGCGCAGGTGGCCCTCTCGGCCATCGGCCAGTACGACACCACCGCCACCCCGCTCCAGATGGCGATGGTCGCCGCCGCCGTGGCCAACGACGGCGTGGTCAAGTCCCCCTATCTGGTGGACAAGCTGACCGACGCGCACGGCCGGACGGTCTCCACCACCCGGCCGAAGACCCTGCACCGGGCCATGAGCCGCGGCACCGCGCGGCACCTGAAGGAGATGATGACCGGCGTGGTCACCCGGGGCACCGGCACCGGCGCCGCGATCGACGGCGCCACCGTCGGCGGCAAGACCGGCACCGCGCAGCACGGGGTGGACAACAAGGGCACGCCGTACGCGTGGTTCGTCTCCTGGGCGCAGAAGGACGGCGCGGACGATCCGGCGGTGGCCGTGGCGGTGGTCGTCGAGGACGCGGCCGCCCACCGCGCGGACATCAGCGGCGGCGGCAGCGCGGCGCCCATCGCCCGCGCGGTGATGCAGGCAGCGCTACGGTGACGTACGGCACGGCGCCGCGCAGGGGGACGCAGGGGACAGCCGGAACACGATCTCCGGGCCGGTGGCCCGGGGCTGCTGCCCCTCGCCGAGGCCGAGGCCGAGGCGCCGGCCCGGCGCGGCTCGCGGTGCCGGACGCGGCGGCGCGGGAGCGGCTGACCGTGAAGTACGCCCGGGTCCGCGGCCTGCTGGGGCTGCCGGGGCACGCCGGCCGGCGGTCCACACCCCGGACACCGCCCCACAAAGCTGCCCCGTACAGCTAACGTGCCGCCATGACGACCTCGGAGCCCTCGGACCCCACCGCCCCCGCGGCCCCTGGAAGCCGTGTGATCGCGGCCCTCCACGACGCGAGCGTCCGCCGCTTCACCACCGGGCAGGTCATCCTCGACAGCGTCGACTGGACCGTACGCACCGGTGAACACTGGGCGCTCCTGGGCGCCAACGGAGCGGGCAAGACCACCGTCCTGCGGCTGGTCGGCGCACTGATGTTCCCCACGACCGGCACGGTCGAGGTGCTCGGTCACCGCCTCGGCACCGTCGACGTACGCGAACTGCGCGCCGCGATCGGCCTGGTGTCCAGCGCGCAGAAGGTGCCCCAGGACGCGACCGGCCACACGGTGGTGCTGACCGGCGCGACCGGCACCGTGCAGCCGCTGTGGGGGAAGTACGACGACGCCACCCGCGAGCGCGCCCACGAGCTGCTGGCCGAGCTGGAGTGCAAAGAACTGGCGGACCGGCCGTACGGCGTGTGCTCCGGCGGCCAGCGGGCCCGCCTCCTCATCGCCCGTGCGCTGATGGCCGATCCGTCACTGCTCCTGCTGGACGAGCCGTTCAACGCGCTCGACCTGCCGTCCAGGGAGGATCTGATCGACACCATGCACCGCCTGGCCGAGGGCCGCCCCGGCCTGTCGACGGTGACCGTCACCCACCACCTGGAAGAGCTGTCCCCCGCCATCGGCCACGCGCTGCTGCTGCGCGAGGGCCGCGTGCAAGCGCTGGGCGCGGTGGCGGACGTCCTCACCGGCGAGCGTATGACGGCCTGCTTCGGCCGGCCCATCGAGGTGACCCGCCACGACGGCCGCTGGCTCGCGCGCTCGGGGCGCCGCTGACCGTCCGGCCGGCCTGGCAGGGCGCACCCGGCCTGGGCAGGACGTACGAGCGAGCGGGGGGACGGGCGCGCGGCCCGGGGCTCGGGCGCAGGCGCTCAGGCCGGCTCCCCGTCCTCCGTCCCCGCCGCGATCGTCTCCGCCACCTCCGCCGTCCGGGCGCGCTCCTCCCGCGCGAAGCGTTCCGCGTCGAGCTGGTCGGCCAGTTCCTCGTCCTGGGCCATGAGCCGGTCCAGGCTGGAGTCACCGAGGTCGAAGACGCCCATGTCCACGTACGCGCGCTGGAGGCGTTCGCCCCACAGACCGATGTCCTTCACGCACGGGACGATGCGGCTGAAGAGCAGACGGCGGAAGAGGTGCAGGAATTCGGAGTCCTCGGTGATCTCGGCGGCCTCCTGGCGGGGGACGCCGAAGTTCTCCAGGACCTCCAGGCCGCGCAGCCGGTCGCGCATCAGGTAGCAGCCCTCGATGACGAACTCCTCGCGTTCGCGCAGTTCGGCGTCGGAGAGCTGTTGGTAGTAGTCGCGCAGCGCCAGCCGTCCGAAGGCGACGTGCCGGGCCTCGTCCTGCATGACGTAGGTCAGGATCTGCCGGGGCAGCGGCTGGGTGGTGGTGTCGCGGATCATGCCGAAGGCGGCCAGCGCCAGCCCCTCGATCAGGACCTGCATCCCGAGATAGGGCATGTCCCAGCGGGAGTCCCTGAGGGTGTCCCCCAGGAGCGCCCGGAGGTTGTCGTTGACCGGGTAGAGCATCCCGATCTTGTCCTTGAGGAAGCGGCTGTAGATCTCGGCGTGCCGGGCCTCGTCCATGGTCTGGGTCGCGGAGTAGAACTTCGCGTCGAGGTCGGGGACGGTCTCCACGATCCGCGCCGCGCACACCATCGCGCCCTGCTCGCCGTGCAGGAACTGGCTGAACTGCCAGGCCGCGTAGTGCTGCCGCAGTTCGCCGCGCTCCTTGTCCGACATCCGGTCCCAGTACGGCGTGCCGTACAGGGAGACCGACGCGTCCGGGGTGCCGAGCGGGTCGTACGGGTCGACCTCCTGCGCCCAGTCGATGCGCAGATTGGCGTCCCACTGCTTGTCCTTGCCCTTCTGGTAGAGGGCCAGCAGCCGTTCCCTGCCGTCGTCGTACTCCCAACTGAGGCGGGCCGGGCTGCCCGCCGGCACGGTCCATGCGTACGCGCCCGGATCCTGTGTGTACAGCTCACGGCTCGACACCAGCGCCTCCTCGCCTCGCACCCGATCCCCGTACCGGAGACGGTCGTTGGCAGGCTCACACGGGACTTACCGGCGGGTCAACATTTCGCGCGCAGGGGATTGACGAGCTTGCTGACAAGCAGTCTCATAAGACGTGACCGCGGGTAACCCACGAGCGAGGTAACCACAGCCATGACGACCGTGACGACAGCGACGACCGTGACGGAGCCGGAAGTCCTCCGGGACGCCCTCGGGCTGCTCAAGGACCGCGAGCAGGTGGCGGAACGACTGCTCGACTCCTCCGCCAAGCACTCCTTCGACCCGGACACCGAACTCGACTGGGACGCACCCCTGGAAGAGGGCAAGTGGTTCTGGCCGCCGGAGCTGGTGTCCCTCTACGACACCCCGCTGTGGAAGAAGATGTCCGAGGAGCAGCGGATGGACCTGTCCCGGCACGAGGCCGCCTCCCTGGCCTCGCTGGGCATCTGGTTCGAGATCATCCTGATGCAGCTCCTGGTCCGGCACATCTACGACAAGTCCGTCACCAGCGCGCACGTTCGCTATGCCCTCACCGAGATAGCCGACGAGTGCCGGCACTCCAAGATGTTCGCGCGCATGATCCAGAAGGGCGGGGCGCCCACGTACCCCGTCTCCCGCCTCAACCACAACCTGGCGCGCGTCCTCAAGACGGTCTCCACCACACCCGGTTCGTTCGCCTGCACGCTGCTCGGCGAGGAGATCCTGGACTGGATGCAGCGGCTGACCTTCCCGGACGAGCGGGTCCAGACGATCGTGCGCGGCGTCACCCGCATCCACGTCGTCGAGGAGGCCCGCCACGTCCGGTACGCCCGTGAGGAACTGCGCCGCCAGATGGTCACCGCGCCGCGCTGGGAACAGGAACTGACCCGGGTCAGCAGCGGGGAGGCGGCCCGCGTCTTCTCCATCGCCTTCGTCAACCCGCAGGTGTACACGAACGTCGGGCTGGACCGGCGGGAGGCGGTCGCCCAGGTGAAGGCCAGCGGCCACCGCCGCGAGGTGATGCAGTCCGGCGCGGGCCGGCTGACCGAGTTCCTGGACGACATCGGCGTACTGCGCGGCGTCGGCCGCAAGCTCTGGAAGAGTTCGGGGCTGCTGGCGTAACCGGCGGAACGCGGGTGCGAGCCGGGCCCGGAGCGTCCGGCTCGGCACCGTCCGGGGCCGGACCCGGGACGCACCGGCGCAGCGCGGGGTCCGTGCGCACGTACGCGCCCCGGGCCCCCGAACCCGCCCCGGCGCTTTCCCGGCAGGCCGGTTACGCTGCTGGGATGAACGGCAGCGGCACCGCCCCAGCAGTACCCCGACCCGCCTATCGCAGGCTCAGCGTCGAGGAGCGCCGCTCCCAACTCCTGACCGCGGCCCTGGGGCTTTTCGCCCAGCGCGCTCCCGAGGACGTCTCGCTGGACGACGTCGCGGCCGCCGCGCAGGTGTCCCGGCCACTGGTCTACCGCTATTTCCCCGGTGGCAAGCAGCAGTTGTACGAGGCCGCCCTGCGCAGCGCGGCCGACATACTGGAGGGCTGCTTCGACGAGCCGGAGGACGGCCCGCTGACCCAGCGCCTCGGCCGGGCGCTCGACCGCTACCTGGCGTTCGTCGACGAGCACGACGCGGGGTTCAGCGCCCTGCTCCAGGGCGGCAGCGTCGTCGAGACGGCCCGTACGACCGCGATCGTCGACGAGGTGCGGCGCACCGCCGCCGAGCAGATCCTGCACCACCTCGGCGCCGCCGCCCCGTCCCCCCGGCTGCGGATGGCGGTCCGTACGTGGATCACGGCCGTCGAGGCCGCCTCCCTGATCTGGCTGGACGAGGACAAGCAGCCGCCGCTGGACGAACTGCGGGACTGGCTCGTCGACCACTTCGTCGCGCTGCTGACCGCCACCGCCGCGACCGACGAGCAGGCCGCGCAGGTGGCGCGGGCGGCGCTGGCGATGGAGACCTCCGAGGGTCCGGTCGGCGTGCTGGCCCGGCGGATCCTGCCGGTCGTCGCCGACGCGGCCCACCTCCTGTGACCCGGGCCCGCCCGGCCCCCCTCCCGGCCCGAGTGGCCTGACCTGCGCTTTCGCCCCACTGTGTATCGATGTGAGACTGATGGGGTGAGAAGCGAGAACACCCCGTTCGTCGGCGGCCCGCTGGACGGGCGGGTCCTGCCGGTCCTCGTCGGCGCGACCGGTCAACCGCCGAAGACGTACGAGATCCCGGTGCCGAACGACGACGGCAGGCCGCCGACGGTGCATCTGTACCGGCGGGCCCCGGGCCGCGTGGGGCGGCTGGGACTGCCCCGCGGCTGGAAGTACGAGTACGACCCGGAGGGCAGGCCGCGGAGCGGCCCGAAGTGGCCGTGGCCGAAGCGGCGTTGATCACCCCGGCGCGAGAACCGGCATGCCGCTGACCGGCTTCCCGGACACCGGCAACCGGGACAACGCCTTCCCGGCACTCAGGCCGACCCGGGTCGCCGCCGGGGGAACTCCGACGCGTGGCACAGGAGGTGACTGGGCCTCAGCAGCACGACGGGGCCGCCGGCGGGTGCCGGGACACGCCCCCGGCCGCCGATCGGGTGACCGTACCGCTCCGGTGGCCGCACCCCCACGGTGAAGATACGACCACCGTGGCACGATCCGAACGAACCGGGCGGCGGACCGCGGGTCCGCCGAGGCCGTAGCTGTCCGTCGGAGGTGGGTTCGTGTCGCAGCGGTGCACGCCGGGTCGGTCCCGGCCGGGGCGGATCGTACGGTCGGTCTGCGCGACGGCGCTGGCGGGTGCGGTCACCCTGACCCTGCCCGCCGGGTTCGTGCACGCCGTCCCGGAACCGGACCCGGCCGCGACCGGGGCGCTCCGGCTGCCGGACGGGCCGGACGGGTCCGGCCTGCCCGACGGGTCCGGGCTCCCTGACGGATCCGGACTCCCCGGCACGGACGACCCCGGCGTCTCCGACAGCACCGACAGCACAACCGATACGGCTGACGCGGGTGGCCCCGGCGACGGCCCGGCCGCGGCCTCCGGTGACGCGCCCGGTTCCGGTGACGCCTCCCTCCGCCGGCTGCTGGCCCGCCTCCAGGACCTCTACCGGCGGGCCGAGCAGGCCACCGAGGCGTACAACGCCACCGAGGAGGACCTGAAGGCCCAGCGCGCCACGTCACGGGACCTCAACCTCCGGCTGGCCCGGGCCCGGACCCGGCTCGCCGACGGGCAGGCGGACGCGGGGCGGCTGGCCCGCCTCCAGTACCAGGGCGGCGGCGCCGCCGGGCTCTCCACGTACCTGCGCATGCTGCTCTCCGCCGACCCGCGGGCGGTACTGGAGGAAGGGCACCTCCTCAAGGAGGCGGCCGGCAACCAGGCCGCCACCGTCGCCCGGCTCACCGGCAACGAGAAGCGGGCCGGCGAGCTGGCGAAGGCGGCACGGGCCGCGCTGGACGAGCAGCAGGTGCTCACCGAGCGGCGCCGGCAGCAGCGGGACGCGGTCGAAGCCCGCCTCAAAGAGGTCGAGGAGCTGCTCGCCACCCTCTCCGAGGAGCAGCTCGCCGAACTGGGCCGGCTGGAACAGCGGGGCATGGACGACGCGCAGCGCGGCCTACTGGCCTCCGGCGAGCTGAGCGGGTCCCGGGCGCCTTCGGCGAGCGGCGACCGGGCCGTCCGGTACGGCCTGCGGCAGGTCGGCAAACCGTACGTCTGGGGCGCGCAGGGGCCCGGCTCCTTCGACTGCTCCGGCCTGACGTCGCAGGCGTGGTCACACGCCGGGCGGCCCATCCCGCGCACCAGCCAGGAACAGTGGCGGCGGCTGCCGCACGTGCCGCTGCGGGCGCTGCGCCCCGGTGACCTGGTGATCTACTTCCCCGGCGCCACGCACGTCGCGATGTACCTCGGGTCCGGCATGGTGGTCCAGGCGCCCCGCCCCGGCGCCCGGGTCAAGGTCTCCCCCATCGCGGCGAACCCGCTGCTCGGAGCCGTCCGCCCGGACCGGGACGCCACCTCTCTGCGCGGCTACGTCCCGCCACCGCTGCCGGACGACGCGACGGCGGGCGCCGACACGGGCTACGGATCGGCGGCGGGCCCGGCGTGACCGGGGTGGTCCTGGTGCCACCCCCACAAGTGAAACCTGGGTGATCGATTCGCCCGGCCCCGCACCGCAGCATCGTTCCCGTACGGCCACACGGCCACACGGCGTACGGCACACGGCCGTACGCACGCCTCGGGGAGGAACGACGACGATGCGGATATGGGCGAAGCGGCGGCGCGGATGGGCCGTCGCGGGACTGGTGACCGCGACGGTGGCGGCCCTGCTGCCGGCGGCCGGCGGACCGGCGGCAGCGACGACGGGGACCGCGACGGCGGCAGGCGGTACCCGCCTGCCCGCCCGCTACACGGAGCAGCGGCTCGCCTGGCAGCCCTGCGCCGGTGCGCCGTCGCTGGAGTGCGCGACGATGACGGTGCCGCGCGACTGGCACCACCCCGCCGAGGGGCCGGACCTCAGCGTCTCCGTGTCCCGGCACCGGGCGGCCGGCCCGGCGGGGGCCCGGCGCGGCGTCCTGATGACGGCGGCGGGCGGGCCGGGCGGCCAGGGCCTGTCCAGGCCGGCGAGCTTCGCCGAGGACTCGCCCGCGGTGGCCGCCGCCTACGACATCGTGGGCTTCAACCAGCGCGGACTGCCCCAGAGCACACCCCTGACCTGCCAGACCCCGGCGGAGTTCGACGCGTTCTTCGGCGCCGACGCGCGGGACCGCTCGCCCGCGGCGGTGCGCGGCGTCGTACGGCGTGCCCGGAAGCTGGCCCGCGCCTGCCAGGAGCGCGGCGGCGGCCTGGCGCCGTACATCACCACCGACCAGACCGTGCGCGACATGGACCTGTTCCGCGCGCTGCTCGGCGCCCGCACGGTCTCCTTCTACGGCCCCTCGTACGCCACCATGATCGGCGCCTACTACGCGACGGAGTTCCCGCGCCGCGTCGACCGGCTCGTCCTGGACAGCCCGGTCGGCTTCGACGGCACCTGGCAGACCTTCGAGGAGGGCCAGCCGCGCAGCTTCCAGCGCCGGTTCGAGCAGGACTTCCTGCCCTGGCTCGCCGCTCGCGACGGCACGTACCACTACGGGCGTACCGCGGCGGCGGCGCGGGCGAAGTGGGAGGCGCGCCGCCGGGCCCTGCGCGACCGCCCGGCCGACCTGGGCGACGGGCGGCAGGTGACCCCCAACCGCCTGGACTTCGGCACCAGCCAGGCTCTCTACGACGCGGCCCAGGGCTTCGCCCCGCTGGCCACCGCGCTCGCCGCCCTCGACCACTGGGACACCGCCACGGCGGCCGAACGCGGCATGGCCGGGAAGGTCTTCGGCGGCTACCTCAGCCCGGGGTTCCTCGCCGAGTTCACCGCGGTGACCTGCAACGACACTCCCTGGAGCCGGGACATGGACGCCTGGGTCCGCCGCACCGCCAGGTACACCGCGAAGTACCCGCTGCTCGGGGCGCGCTCCCTGGCCTTCTCGGCCACCTGTGCCGCCTGGCCCGCCTCGCGCGCCCCGCGCGTCCACGTCACCGGCAAGGGCCTGCCGACGACGCTCATGCTCGCCTCCCGGCACGACCCGGCCGCCCACTATGAAGGCGCCCTGCGGGCCCACCGGGCGCTGCGCGGCTCCCGTCTGGTCACCGTCGGCGGCGGCGACCACGGCCAGTACCGGAACGCCAACCCCTGCGTGGACGCCCTCGTGGACCGCTACCTGCTCACGGGCGCGGCCCCGGCGGGGGACGTGAGCTGCCCGCAACCGGCCCGTCCGGCGCCTGAGACCGACCAGTGAGCTGTCCGGCCGCCACCGGCCCGTCCGCCGTTCGAGGACAACCGGCGCCCCGCCCACACCGGGATCACGCCTCCCGCACAACGAACGGCCACACGCATCCGGCCCGTCCGGCCCTTGAGGACAGCGCGCCCCTGGGCGCACCAGGACCACCGGTTAACCGAGCGAAGCGAGATACGCCTCCGCCTTCTCCGCCTCGAAGAAGAAGTTCTCGAAGTCCGCCGGATCGTCGAAGCCGTTGGCGAACCGGTCGGCAACCGGCTGGAGCTGCCCCGCCGCCCCGATCAGGTTCAGGACGTGCTCGGGCGGCGGCGCCAGCATCGCGTTGGTCCACTTCGTGACGTGCTGGGCGGTCTGCCAGTAGCGGTCGAAGGTGGAACGCATCCACTCCGCGTCGAAGGGCCGGTCGCCCCGCTCGACGATGGAGGCGAGGTAGGAGGCGGCGCACTTGGCGGCCGAGTTGGAGCCCTGGCCGGTGACCGGGTCGTTGGCGACGACGACGTCCGCGACGCCGAGGACCAGCCCGCCGGAGGGGAGCCGGCCGATGGGGTGGCGCACGGTCGGGGCGTAACGTCCGGCCAGGGTGCCGTTGGCGTCGGTCAGCTCGACCTTCGTGGCGCGCGCGTACTCCCAGGGGGTGAAACGTTCCATGAGCTCCAGCGTCGTCGCCAGGTGCTCGTCGGGATCCCTCATGCCCGCGAAGACGTCCAGCGGGCCGCCGGGTATGCCCTCCCAGAAGAGGATGTCGGCCCGGCCGGAGTTGGTCAGCGTCGGCATGATGAACAGTTCGCCGACGCCCGGCACGAGGTTGCAGCGCACCGCGTCGAAGTCGGGGTGCTCCGGGCGCGGGTCCAGGCCGTGCACATACGCGACGGCCAGCGCGCGCTGCGGGGCGTCGTACGGGGAACGGGAGGCGTCCCGGCCGAACATCGACACCAGTTCGCCCTTGCCGGCGGAGACCAGCGTCAGGTCGTAGCGGCTCGCGAAGAAGTCGAGGTCGGAGACGGCGGCGCCGTGGATGACGAGCTGCCCGCCGCGCTGCGCGAAGGTCTCCATCCAGCCGGCCATCTTCAGCCGCTGGTCGACGGACTGGGCGTAGCCGTCCAGCCTGCCCACCCAGTCGACGGCCCGCCGGGTGCCGCCGGGCTCGGCGTGGCTGCCGGGCTCGGCCACCGAGACGCCCAGGCCCTCGATGCGCGGGGCCTGGTTCTCCCAGAAGTTCAGGGCCAGGTCACGCTCGTGCTGGAGGGCGGTGTGGAACATGCACTGCGTGGACATGACCCGGCCGGAGCGGATCTCGTCCGCGGTGCGGTTGGACATGAGGGTGACCTCATAGCCCTGCGACTGGAGCCCGAGGGCGAGCTGGAGACCGGACTGGCCGGCCCCGACGATGAGTATCTTCCGCATGGTGGTGCTCTCTTCCCAGGTACGGGGGGCGGCTCGGGGCTATTCGGGAGTGGCGTCGAGGGCGTGGGCGACGAGCGCGAGCAGCGACTCGATGACCGTGAACCGGCGGCGCGCGTCCATGATCACGACGGGCACGTGCGGCGGCACGGTCAGCGCCTCGCGTACGTCCTCGACGGCGTACTCGGCCGTCCCCTCGAAGTGGTTGACCGCGACGATGTACGGCAGGCCGCAGCTCTCGAAGTAGTCCAGCGCCGGGAAGCAGTCGTCCAGCCGCCGGGTGTCGGCCATGACGACGGCGCCGATCGCGCCGCGCACCAGGTCGTCCCACATGAACCAGAAACGTTGCTGCCCCGGCGTGCCGAACAGGTACAGCACCAGGTCGGAGTCGAGGGTGATCCGCCCGAAGTCCATCGCGACCGTGGTCGTGGTCTTCTCCGGGGTGGCGGACAGGTCGTCCGTGCCCTCGCTGGCCTGCGTCATCACCGCTTCGGTCTGCAAAGGGGTGATCTCGGAGACCGAGCCGACGAAGGTCGTCTTGCCCACGCCGAAGCCGCCCGCCACGACGATCTTGGTCGCGATGGGGGCCCGGGAACGATCCGTCTGCCAGCTCTGCAGCCCCGCTTCCTCGGCGGCCGCCGGCGCCCCGGCGTCGGCGGACCCGTGAGGCGCTCCGGCCACCCCGGCCGTACCGGCCGTCATCGTGTCAGAGCCTGCGAAGTCCACCCAACACCCTTTCGAGCAGCGCGCGGTCGGGCCGACCGGTGCCGTGCCCGGTGCCGTAGACGCGGATCTTTCCTTGGTCGGCGAGGTCGCTGAGCAGGACGCGGACCACGCCCAGCGGCATCTTGAGCAGCGCGGAGATCTCCGCCACCGAACGCATCCGGCGGCACAGCTCCACGATCGCCCGCATCTCCGGCATCACCCGGTCGCCCCAGCCGCCGGACGTCAGCTCCCGCCGCTCCTCGGGAGCGTCCAGCGCCGCCACGAACGTCTCCACGAGCAGCACATGGCCGAAGCGGGTGCGCCCGCCCGTGAGGGAGTACGGGCGCACGCGCGAGGGTTTCCTGTCCCCGCCGCGTACGGGCAGCTCGGGTGCGGTGCTCACTGGGCGCTCTCCATCGACTTGCGCAGCTCGCTGCGGAGTTCGGGGGTCAGGACATGGCCGGCCCGGCCGACGAACAGCGCCATGTGGTAGGCGATGACGCTCATGTCGCAGTCCGGGGTGGCGTGCACCCCGAGCAGCGAGCCGTCGCTGACCGACATGACGAAGAGACTGCCCTCGTCCATCGCGACCATCGTCTGCTTGACCGTTCCGCCGTCCATCAGCTTGGCGGCACCCGTGGTGAGGCTGCCCAGCCCGGAGACGATGGTGGCGAGGTCCGCGCTGGACCCGCGGGGCCCCGCCGGCGCGCCGGGCCGCCCCGCCGGGGCCGCCGCGGCGACCGCTCCCGGGTCGGAGGAGAGCAGCAGCAGCCCGTCGGAGGAGACCACGGCCACCGAACGGATGCCTGGCACCTCGTCGACCAGGTTGGTCAGCAACCAGTGCAGATTCCGTGCCTCACTGCTCAGTCCGTAAGCAGTGGGCGCTTGCGCCTTCAATCGCGTGCCTCCTCGACAACGTGGCTCTGTCCCGGGGCCCCCGCTCCGTCGGTGTCCGTCTGTGGGATGGTCTGCTCCGCTGTACGTTCCGCGATCTCGGCCTCGACGTCGCGCCGGCCGTCCCGCGCCCCCTGCTGGAAGCCGCCGAGCCGGGCCCGCAGCGACTCGGCGGTGGCCGCCGCGTTGCCCGTACGGGGTGTGGCGGGCGGCTTCTGCGCCACGATCCGGGGCGTGCGCTTGGGCAGGCCCTGGTCGGTCAGCCGGGGCCGGCGCGGCGCGTCGGCGCCTTCGTCGGCGGGCGCCGCGGCGCGCTCACCGGCTCCGGCGGCGTACGGCCCCGCGGCGTACGGCCCGGCCGCGCCGGGTCCACCGGTCGTGTCCGCGGTGGGAGCCGCCGCTCCGGGTACGGCGGGGCGCGCCGAGTCCCGGGAGCGGGCGTGCTCGTCGGTGTCCGGGGCGCCCTTGGCGTACGGGCCGGGCGACTGGGGTCCGTACGGGCTCGGCTGACCGGCGGCCGGGGCCTCGGCCACGTCCGTACCCGTGTCCGTTCCCTCGCCCGTTCCCGGCGTGGCGGTGCCCGCCGCGCCCACGGCGCGCTCCGCCGCCGCCACCAAGGGGTCGCCGACCGGGTCCGGCGCGGCCGGCCCCGTACCGACGGCCGCGCCGTCCGCCGCGGCCGGTTCCGGGGACGCGTCACCGGGCACCCCCGGGCCCGCGCCCGGGACGCCGTCCGCGTCCTCGTCCGCGTCCCCGTACCCGTCCGTGTCTGTGTGCACGGACGGCGGCTCGGCGTCCGCCTCGCCCCGCTCCAGGCGCGGCAGCCGCGTCTGGAGCGTGTTGGAGTTGGCCTCGGCGACCGAGCCGGGCAGGTTCTGGACGCCGCTCCCGCCGGGCGGCGAGGGCGCGACGGAGCCCGGCGCGGGGCGGGTGGGCAGCAGGGCCGCGGGCAGCACGACGACGGCCGTGATCCCGCCCTGCTTCTGGTCCCGTAGCTGTACGCGCACCCCATGGCGGGCGGCGAGCCGTACGACGACGTACAGACCGAGCCCGAGGATTTCGTCCGCCGTGTCCAGGCTGTCGTCGCTCCCGGACGCGTCCGCGAGGCGGTCGTTCAGCTCCGCCAGCCGCTCCGCGGTCATCCCTATGCCCTCGTCCTGCACGGAGAGCATGACCTCGCCGCTCTCCAGCAGCCAGCCGGACAGCTCGACGTGGGAGTCCGGCGGGGAGAACGCGGTGGCGTTCTCCAGGAGTTCCGCGACGAGGTGGCTGATGTCGTCGGCGGCGAATCCGGCGACCTGGGAGTGCGGCGGCAGCGACTGCACCCGGACCCGCTCGTACCGCTCGATCTCGCTGATCGAGGCCCGCAGCACGTCCAGCAGCGGCACCGGCCCCGGGTGCCCGGCGCCGTGCTCGGTACCGGCCAGCACCAGCAGGTTCTCGCTGTTGCGCCGCATCCGGGCGGCGAAGTGGTCCAGCTTGAAGAGGGTCTCCAGCCGGTCCGGGTCCTGTTCCTTCTGCTCCAGCGACTCGATGACGGTCAACTGGCGCTCCACCAGGTTCAGCGTGCGCAGCCCCAGGTTGACGAACCGGCCGTGCACGCCGGTGCGCAGCGCCGCCATCCGCTCGGTGAGGACCGCGACCTCCTGGCGCAGCGACTCCCGCTCCTCCTGGAGCACCTCGCGCTCGGCGGCCAGCCGCCGGCGCCCGCCGATCAGTCGGCCGCGTTCGCCCTCCAGTTCGGCGACCCGGCGCGTGACCTCGCCCACCTGGGCGTGCAGGGCGTTGACGGACCGTACGGCGTCGGCGAACTCGTCGTTGCGGCCCTTGAACGCCACCGGCGCCTCGCCCGCCGGGTCGGCCGCCACCCGCGCGGCGCCCAGCCGCAGCGCCGCGAGCGGCCGGGTCACCGAGCGCCACGCGGAGACGCTGGCGCCGACCGCCAGCAGGAGGCAGACGCCGACCAGGGCGATACGGATCTCCAGCGCCGTCACGTCGTCGTCGCGCAGCGCGCCCAGCCGGTCGATGTCGGCGGTGGCCATCGACGCCTCGACGCCGCGCATCAGGCCGAGCCGGGCGGTGAGCGCGGTCTTCACGCGCGCGCTGCTCAGCCGCTGGTCGTCGAGGTCCAGGCGCGGCTGGTCGGTGAGCTTGGCGAGATATCCCTCGGCGGTGGCCACGTCGCCGCCGTTGACGGTGCGGTCGTAGGCGTCCCGTCCCTTGGGGCTCGCGGACTGCTTGAAGGCGGCCAGCGCGGCCTGTTCGCGGACGACCGCCTGCTGTGCGGCGGCGGTCAGCCGGGCCTGCGGGCCGCCCGCGGCGAGGGCCGGGACGAGCAGGGCGCGGGCCGCGGCCGCCTGGTCGGTGGCGCGGCCGAGCTGCGGCAGGGCCCGTACGTCCGGGGCGACGTCGCTCGCGCGGGCGGGCAGGTCGCGGGCGATGGCGTCGGAGAGCGCGCCGAGCGCCTGCACGGCGGCCGTATAGGCGTCGAAGGTCTCGGTGACCTGGCCCGGTCCGGACAGCGCCTTTTGGCGGGTCCGCGGCAGCGCGGTGAGAAGCCGGTCGGCCGCCCGGTACGTCTCGGTGGCGCCGGCGGCACCGTGCGACGCGGCGCGCAGTTCGCTGATCTGTCGGTCCACGCGGGCCCGCTGGGACTCCGAGATCCCGGCGCCGCCGGACTTGGCGGACCGCCCGCCCGCGACGTACTCGGTCATCGCGTCGCGCTCGTCGGCGAGGGAGTGCGCGAGGGTGACCGCGTGCGCGTTCAGCCCGGCCAGGTCGACGAGCTGCTGGGAGTCGTGGACGTCGTCCAGGGCGGAGACGACGGCGGGCGCGCCGGCCCCGAGCACGGCGAGCGCTGCCACGGCCACGGCACCGACGAGCCGGTTGCGCACCCGCGCGCGACGGCCGGTGGGGGCGGCAACGGGCGGGGGCGGCGCGGGGGTGGACTTCGGGCCGCGCTCCGGAGGGTGCTCGGCGCTGGTCTCGGGGCCGGCCTCGGGGCTGCTCTCAGGGCCGGCCTTGGGGCTGCCCTTCGGGGCGGCCTTGGGGCTGCTCTTGAGGCCGGCCGTGCCGGGAGCGGGTGCCGGGCCGGTGTCGGGGGTGGGCTTCGGACCGGTTGCGGGGGCAGGCGTCGGCCCGGTCCCGGCCTCGGCTCCGCCCGGGTTCTGCGTACGGGGGTGGGGAGCGGCGCCGTCGGGGGCGTTCCCGGGCGCGGGCGTACCGGACGGGGCCCCGAACGCGGTGTTGCCCGGCACGGCACCGGTCATGAGAGGAGCACCGGCCTGGAAGGCGTCACGGCCCCCTGGAGCCGTACCGGCGACCGGAGGCGTACCGGTGCCCGACGGCAGGCCCGCGGCCGGCGGCGCACCGGCCCCCGGTGGCACGCCCGGAGCCGTACCCGAAAACGAACCGGCCGGTGATCCCGGCCCGACCGCGCCGTCCCGAAGCCGCTTCTTCCGCACCGCTGCTCGCATTCCTGTCTCGCCTGCCCACACCGTGTGGTCCCGCGGACCCGGTTCGCTCTCGCTCGCGGCGCGTACCTGTGCGAAGACCGCAGCATTCACACGTCCGCGAGGGAAGCAGCCCGGCTCTGCGCGTCGCGACGAGTGTTCAGGCGCCTCCCATGATCCGGGCCACGACCATTCCACCGGCATCGCGCAGCGGCCCGGCAACGTACACCCGGCCACTCGAATGAGTGAACATCAATCGGAAGTTGACCATCAACTTCCGATCAAGGCCGCTCGGCGATGCAACCCCGCGCAACCCCCGAGCGGGTTTGGAGAACCGTGCGGCTCCTGGAAAGATGCGCGCCCGCACGTTCGGCGACCGCGATTTCCAGCCCCGTCGCGCGCCTCTGACCTGCCGATACGTCCCCGAGCCCGGCGAAGTCCGCACACCGCGGGAAACCGGACGCGCTGCGGCAGACTTGCCGTCATGCGCATCGAACTGGCCACCGAGCCGGGAGACCCCCAACACCCGAACGAGGACTACACGTCCGTCGCCCTGCCCGCCTCCGGCCAGGGCGGGACCCTGGTCCTCCTGGACGGCGTGACCCCGCCGCCGGACGACACCGGCTGTACGCACGACGTGCCGTGGTACACCGCGCGGCTCGGGGGCGCGATGCTGGAACTGTCCGGTTCATTCCGGGATATGACGCTCCCTGAGGCACTTTCGGCCGCCATCTCCCGGACGGCCGAAGTTCACCGCTCCACCTGTGACCTTTCTCACGTCCGCACGCCCCAGGCAACCGTGGTGGCCGTCCGGTGGTCGCCGGCCACCGTCGAGTACCTGGTCCTGTCCGATTCCGTACTGCTCGTCGAGCACCCGGACGGTACGGTGCGGCCGATTCTGGACACCCGCCTGGACGAACTGCCGCCCACCGTGCGGGCCCTGCGCGACGCCGTACGGGCCCTGCCGCGCGGCTCCGCCGAACGCGTCGCCGCAGGCCGCGAGTACGGAGCGGCGGTCGAGGCGCTGCGCAACACCGAGGGCGGCTTCTTCACCGCGGCGGCCGACCCGGCGGTGGCCGCACGCGCGGTCACCGGCTCCCTGCCGCGCGCCGAAGTGCGGGCGGTGGCCGCGCTCAGTGACGGCGCGTCACGGTGGGTCGAGGTCTTCGGCGAGGGCTCATGGGCGGACTGCCTCGCGGTGGCGCGCAAAGAGGGGCCACAAGCCCTGGTCGACCGGGTGCGGACCCTGGAGGACGCCGACCCGGCGGGGGTGCGGTTCCCGCGCGGCAAGTCCCACGACGACGCGACGGTGGTCCTGGTCGAGCCGTAACCCGGCGTGGTGGGGCGGCAGTTGGCGGGCAAGCGTGGCCGGAAACGCGGCGTACGGCTGGAAACCGCGTTGTCCGACAGTCTCCGCCCGGCCTAGCTTTGACTCTGTGACCAGATTCGACATCTGGTCACAGAGTCAGGGGGAGGAACCGTGCACGCCGACGAGCGTACGGAGCGGGGCGAACGCATCCTGGACGCCGCGTGCGAGCTGCTGCTCGCCTGGGGCTACCGCCGCGTGACCGCGGACGAGATCGCCCGCCGCGCGGACGTCGGCAAGGGCACCGTCTACCTGCACTGGAAGAACAAGGACGCGCTGCTGCTCGCCGTGGTCCTGCGGGCCAAGGCGGCCGACCACCGCAGACAGTCGGAACGGATGCGGGCCGACAGCCGCAACATCCTGCCCAGCCGGGGCCTGCGCGCGTCGCTCCTGGACTTCATGGACGACCCGGTGCTGCGCGCCCTCCACCTCGACGATTCCGACATCCTCGGGCGCCTGAACGACATCGCCAAGAAGGAACTGGCCGAGCTGGTGGTCGCGAGCACCGAGACCCTGCGCTCACAGTTGTCCACCCTGCGCGCCCACGGCCTGGTGCGCGAAGACCTGGGCGTCGACCAGCAGATGTACATCTGCATGGCGGCGGCGACCGGCTTCTTCCAGGCCGAGGTGCTGTTCTCCGAACGCGCCCCGTCCTGCCCGGAGGAGCGGGCCGACCTGCTGTCCCACACGATCCGCACCGCGCTGGAGCCGCACGGCGAGCCCGACCCACGGAGCACCGCCGCGGTGGCTCCCGCCATCATCACGCGCTACGAGCGCCTGGAGGAGCTGAGCCGGCAGGAACTACGGCGCCAGCTCCGCCAGTGACCCCCGGTCACACCCTGATCAGGAGGAGAACGCACGATGACCACATCGCCCACCGGGTCCGCAGCGGCCACCCCGCCCGGCTCCACCGCCTCCGCCTCGACCACCACCGCCCCGCTGCCCACCTACGTCGGCCTGCACCCGGGCGAGCCGAGCCTGATGGAACCGGACCTGCTGGACAACCCGTACACCGGCTACGGCCGGCTGCGCGAGCAGGCCCCGCTCGTCCGCGCCCGCTTCCTCGACGACTCGCCCATCTGGCTGGTCACCCGCTTCGACGTGGTGCGCGAGGTCATGCGCGACCCCCGCTTCCTCAACAACCCGTCCCTGGTGCCCGGCATCGCCGAGAACGAGGACCCGCGCTCCCGGCTGCTCAAACTGTTCGGCATCCCCGAGCACCTGGCCCAGTACGTGACGGGCACCATCCTCACCAGTGACCCGCCGGACCACACCCGGCTGCGCCGCCTGGTCTCGCGCGCCTTCACCGCCCGCCGCATCCAGGACCTGCGGCCCCGCGTCGAGCGGATCACCGACGAGCTGCTGGACCGGCTGTCCGCGCGCGCCGAGGACGGCGTCGTCGACCTCATCGAGCACTTCGCGTACCCGCTGCCCATCACGGTCATCTGCGAGCTGGTCGGCATCGACGAGGAGGACCGGGCGCTGTGGCGGCGCTTCGGTGCCGACCTCGCCTCGCTGGACCCCAAGCGCATCGGCGTCAGCGTGCCGGACCTGATCGGACACATCCACGAGGTGATCGCCGAGCGGCGCGCGGCCCTCCGGGACGACCTGCTCAGCGGGCTCATCCGGGTGCAGGACGACGACGGCGGCAAGCTGAGCGACGTCGAGATGGTCACCATGGTCCTGACGCTGGTACTGGCCGGTCACGAGACCACCGCCCACCTCATCAGCAACGGCACGGTCGCCCTGCTCACCCACCCCGACCAGCGGCGTCTGCTGGACGAGAACCCGGCGCTGCTGCCGCGCGCGGTCCACGAGCTGATGCGCTGGTGCGGGCCGATCCAGGCCACCCAGTTGCGGTACGCCTCCGAGGACATCGAGGTCGCCGGTGTCCAGGTCCGCCAGGGCGACGCCCTGATGTTCAGCCTCGTCGCGGCCAACCACGACCCGCGGCACTACACCGAGCCGGAGCGGCTCGACCTGACGCGGCAGCCGGCGGGCCGCGCCGAGGACCACGTCGGCTTCGGGCACGGGATGCACTACTGCCTGGGCGCGTCGCTGGCCCGGCAGGAGGCCGAGGTCGCCTACGGCAAGCTGCTCGCGCGCTACCCGG
Source organism: Streptomyces sp. NPDC018045 (assembly GCF_044327445.1). Taxonomy (NCBI): domain Bacteria; kingdom Bacillati; phylum Actinomycetota; class Actinomycetes; order Kitasatosporales; family Streptomycetaceae; genus Streptomyces; species Streptomyces sp. NPDC018045. Next base: position 146,129 of record NZ_JBIRFL010000013.1, on the reverse strand, counting down.
GCCTGGCCCTCGCCGTCACCCCGGAACAACTGGAGGAACAGGAACGCATCCGGCAGCCCGGCGCCTGGCGTCTGCGCCGCCTCCCGCTGCGGCTGCACCCGAAGGCGTAGCCGTACGGAGCCCGTCCCTGCCGGAGCGGAAGCGGCCGCCCGCGGAGGAGGCGGCCGCCTCTCTCCGGAAGTGGCGGGAGGCCCCCGGCCCGGGGGCTCTCAGCCCCTCCCGCAGCCCTTCCCGCAGCCCTCTTCCGCGTCCTGCTCCGCGTTCAACCGGTGCAGCAGGCGGGCCAGTTCCGCGACCTCGCGGCGGTCCCAGGAGGCGAGCCGCCGCGCGTACTGGGCGCGTCGGCTGTTGCGTACGCGGCCGAACCGTTCGCGCCCCTCGTCGGTGAGGCGGACCAGCACGGCCCGCCCGTCGGCCGGGTCCGGCTCGCGGTCGATCAGGCCGAGGTCCTCCAGGGCGCGCAACTGCCGGCTCATCGTCGCCTTGCCCACACCGAAGTAACCGGCGAGTTCGGTGGCCCGCTGCTGCCCGGCGTCGGCGAGGCGTACGAGCAGGCCGTACGCGGCCGACTCCAGCTCCGGGTGCACCTCGCGTGCCAGCTCACCGGAGGTGGCGCGGGCACGGCGCAGGAAGACCGCCAACTCCCGCTCCAGGGAGAGGAACACCTGGTCCACACCATGGGGCTCGTCCGCCCCCGCCATGCCGTCGGGTCTGGTGTTGTGCACGTCAGCGCCCTCTCCCGCTTTCCGGACCGTGAAAGTTTCCACCGGCGGCGGCCGAAGCCGCAGCTTGTCCAGTATTTCGCAGGATGAGACCAACGGACGCCCGGCTCCCCTCTTTGCCCCCTCCGGCCGCTACGCGCGGACCGTCGTCGCCGCGTCTCCGGCAGGGCCGGACCGGACATGTCGGCATGGGCACGTCTCTGCTCTGGGGGGCGACGGCGGGGCCCCGGCGCGGAGTGCGCCGGGGCCCGGATCAGCGTGCGCCGTCACTCGCGGCCGAAGTCCGCCGTCTCCAGCGTCGGGCCGACGGCCGTGCCGGTCAGATCCACCGGATCGCCGAACCTGATGGCCGGGCCGAGCCGGTACGTACCGTCCTTGGGGTCCGTGAAGAGGTGGCACTGACCGAGCTACGGATCCACGACGAGGTAGACGGGCACGCCCGCCAGCGCGTAGGCGTCCCGCTTGGGGCCGTGGTCGTTGCGCGCCGTGTTCCTGGAGACGACTTCGGCGACGAATTCGATGTCCTGGTACCGCCGGCGCCCCTTGTCGTCTTCCTCGGCGCCGCCCCGCAGTGCGATCACATCGGAGGCGAAGCCGTTGAGGTCGCGGGGGAAGTCGAAGCGCACGTCCGACACGATGTGCTTCTTCGGGTACCTGGCATGTGGCTGCATGACGAGATCGAGGATGATGTGCCAGTGGTTGGCCCGTTGCGGCGACAGGAAAATGTTCCCCTCGACAATCTCTGGCTTGTAGCCCTCGGGGACGGGCATCCGCTCCAGCCAGTCGAACATCATGTCCGGGCTGAGCTTGTCGCTGTCGGCCATCTCGATCTCGATCCTGTTGCCGATCCGCTCGATGGTCACCGTGCGCTCTCCCCCGCCGCCGCGATGTGCGGGCAGGCGCGCAGGACAACGATACGCACGGTGACAGGGCCACGCGCGGCCCGGAGCCCCCGTGTCAGGGGGCGCCGGGCCGCCGTGGCCGACCGCGTCCGTCACGCCGCGGCCGGGACCTCCGGGTCGGCCGGGACCTCCGGAGTGACCGCGGCCGCCGGGGTGGCCGCGGCCCCGGCCGGGGTCAGGGCCAGGTCGAGGACCTGGCGGACGTCGGAGACCGGGTGGACGTCCAGCTTCTCCAGGATCTCGGCGGGCACGTCGTCCAGGTCCGGCTCGTTGCGCTTGGGGATGACCACGGTGGTGATGCCCGCCCGGTGCGCCGCGAGCAGTTTCTGCTTGACGCCGCCGATCGGCAGCACCCGCCCGGTCAGCGAGACCTCACCGGTCATCGCCACATCCGGGCGCACCTGCCGCCCGGAGAGCAGCGAGGCCAGTGCCGTCGTCATCGTCACACCCGCGCTCGGGCCGTCCTTCGGGACCGCGCCCGCCGGTACGTGCAGGTGGACGCCGCGCTCCTTCAAGTCGCCGACCGGAAGCTCCAGTTCCGCGCCGTGCGAGCGCAGGAAGGACAGCGCGATGTGCGCGGACTCCTTCATCACGTCACCGAGCTGGCCCGTGAGCTGGACCCCCGACGCGCCGGTCTCCGGGTCGGCGAGCGAGGCCTCCACGTACAGCACGTCGCCGCCCGCGCCGGTGACCGCGAGACCGGTGACCACGCCCGGCACGGACGTGCGCCGCTCGGCCGGGTCCTGCGCCGACTCCGGGGTGTGGTGCGGCCGCCCGATCAGCGGACGCAGCTCGTCCACGCCCACCGTGAACGGCAGCGCACGCTCGCCCAGTTCGCTCTGGGCCGCGACCTTGCGCAGCAGCCGCCCGACGGCCCGCTCCAGATTCCGTACGCCCGCCTCGCGGGTGTACTCACCCGCGAGCTTGTGCAGCGCCCCGTCCGTGAGCGTGACCTCGCCGGGCTCCAGACCGGCCCGCTCCAACTGGCGCGGCAGCAGGTGGTCCCGGGCGATGACGACCTTCTCGTCCTGGGTGTAGCCGTCCAGCCTGACCAGCTCCATACGGTCGAGCAGCGGCTCCGGGATGGCCTCCAGGACATTGGCCGTGGCCAGGAAGACCACGTCGCTCAGGTCCAGCTCGACCTCCAGGTAGTGGTCCCGGAAGGTGTGGTTCTGCGCCGGGTCGAGGACTTCGAGGAGGGCCGCGGCCGGGTCGCCCCGGAAGTCCGAGCCGACCTTGTCGATCTCGTCCAGGAGGACGACCGGGTTCATCGAGCCGGCCTCCTTGATGGCGCGCACGATGCGGCCGGGCAGCGCGCCGACGTACGTACGCCGGTGGCCGCGGATCTCCGCCTCGTCCCGTACGCCGCCGAGCGCGACCCGGACGAATTCGCGGCCCATGGCGCGGGCCACGGACTCGCCCAGCGAGGTCTTGCCGACGCCGGGCGGGCCGACCAGCGCCAGCACGGCGCCTCCCCGGCGGCCGCCCACCAGGCCGAGGCCGCGGTCCGCGCGCCGCTTGCGCACGGCCAGATACTCGGTGATGCGCTCCTTGACGTCCTCCAGACCGGCGTGGTCGGCGTCCAGGACCTCCTTGGCGCCGGGAATGTCGTACGCGTCCTCCGTGCGCTCGTTCCACGGCAGCTCCAGCACCGTGTCCAGCCAGGTCCTGATCCAGCTTCCCTCCGGGCTCTGGTCGCTGGACCGCTCCAGCTTGTCGACCTCCTTGAGCGCCGCCTTACGGACGTCCTCGGGCAGCCGGGCCGCCTCCACGCGGGCGCGGTAGTCGTCGCCCTCGTCCTCCGGGTCGCCGTTCAGCTCGGCCAGCTCCTTGCGGACGGCCTCCATCTGGCGGCGCAGCAGGAACTCGCGCTGCTGCTTGTCGACGCCCTCCTGGACGTCCTTGGCGATGGCCTCCGCCACGTCCTGCTCGGCGAGGTGCTCGCGCAGCGCCTCGGTGGCCTGCTTCAGGCGGGCCACCGGGTCGGTGGTCTCCAGCAGCCGCACCTTCTGCTCGGTGCTCAGGAACGGTGAGTAGCCGGAATTGTCCGCGAGCTGCGAGACGTCCTCGATCTGCTGGACGCGGTCCACGACCTGCCAGGCGCCGCGCTTCTTGAGCCAGTCGGTGGCCAGGGCCTTGTACTCCTTGACCAGCTCGGTGACCGCGCCGGGCAGGGGCTCGGGCACCGTCTCCTCGACGGTGGTGCCCTCCACCCACAGGGCGGCGCCGGGGCCGGTGGTGCCCGCGCCGATACGGACCCGGCCGAGGCCGCGGATCAGCGCGCCGGGGTCGCCGTCGGACAGCCGTCCGACCTGCTCGACGCGGCCCAGCACGCCGATCGCCGCATACGCGCCGTCGACCCGCGGCACAAGGAGCACCCGCGGCTTGTTACCCGGTGAGGCAGCGGACTGCGCGGCCTCCACGGCGGCCCGCACGTCCGCCTCCGAGAGGTCCAGGGGGACCACCATGCCGGGCAGGACGACCTCGTCGTCGAGGGGCAGTACGGGCAGAGTGAGCGAGGTGGACGTCGAAGCCATGATCTCCCCTTCGGCAGGCAAGTTGAGCTGTACTCACTCAATGCGTGTGAGGTGGGAGATGTTCCCCCGCGCCTGTTCGCTGTGAGCGATCACCCACCGGCGGCTGTTCGGCTGTCCGGCCGCTGGGGGCGGGGCTCCGGTGCCCTCAAGCGCCGGACGGGCTTGTGCCGGCGCTCGGGATGGGCGGGGCTCACCTGGCAGGGGCGGCGTCCGGCGCCTTCGGCGCGGCTCGCCCCGTGGGGAACGAGGTCGTGCGGCCAGGGGCCACGGCCCTGTTCCCGTACAGCCAGGGCGCTTGATGCCTGATTGGCGAGACACATCCACCTGGCGGCGCGGAACCCGTTGCGGCGGTGGTCCGTCGCCGTGGTCGCCGCCCTGGCGGCACTCGCCGTGAACGTGACGGTGGCCGCCCCGGCGGCGCAGGCCGTCGACAACGACGGCACCTCGCCGTTCGCCACGTACAACATGCACGGCTCAGACAACGACCTGACCTGGCGATCGGAGATCGAGTCCCTGGCCGCGAACCACGCGGCGGTGGCGCTGCAGGAGGTCGGCGCCGGGCCCCTATGCCGGTGAACGAAAACCGGAACAATTACTGCCATACCCGGCTTTCTCACGACCGCGCCCCCAGCCCAGTTCCGTCACGGTGGTCGCCTGGCCCATCGGCAACAACGTCACCCACTACGTGTACTAGAGGACGTGGTCCGGCGAGGTGACCGCTCCGGGCCGCTCGACCAGGTCCGCGACTTCGCGGCCAGGGACCGCCGGGATGCGGCCTCCCGGATCGTCGCCGGCACGTGCGACGACCCGCGGGCGCAGTGGACGGTCAGCCACCTTCCGATGTCGGGACCCGAGCAGGGGAGGAACTCGCCACCGGGACCTGGCACGGTACGGAGGTCCTGGAGCTCCAAGGGGAACGCGACGTGAGCATGCGGGAAGCCGTGGGCGTGATCGCGAACGCTGTGGGTGCGGACGACTTCACCTATGAGCGGACCAGCCTCGCCGACTTCCCTGCGGCACTCCGCAGCAAGGGGGTGTCCGTCAACGTCGCGGACATGATGGCCGAGGTCGGCGAAGCCGTTAACTCCCGTCACATGCGTATGGAGCAGCCGCGTACCGCCCGCACATCCACCCCCACCTCCCTCGAACGGTTCATCGAGGAAGAATTCGCTCCCCGGTACCGCGCAGGGGCAGGCCATTACTCAGCGCTACACGCCACCTGACCGTAGCCGTACGAGGACAGTGCCGCTACGCGAGGCGTGGTTGCGGAAGGCCGGAGCGTGGGCGGCTGTTCCGCCGCTGTGGGGTGCTCAGGTCCGGGTCATGTGCATGAGTTCCCAGACGTGGCCGTCGGGGTCCTGGAAGCTGACGCCGTACATGGGGCCCTCTTCCATGGGCGGCTTCCAGGGGCTCGCGCCGGCCGCCAGCGCCTTGGCGAGGATGTCGTCGGCTTCTTCCCGGCTGTCACAGGACAGGCAGGTGAGGACTTCCTTCGTCTTCGCGGCGTCGCTGATGTCGCCGTTGATGAAGTCCCGGAAGCGGTTCTCCTGGAGGAGCATGACGCAGATGTTCTCCTCGACGACCATGCACAGCGTGTGCTCGTCGGAGAAGTCGGGGTTGAACGCGAAGCCGAGGCGGGTGAAGAACTCGCGGGAGACGGCGATGTCCTTGACCGGCAGATTGACGAAGATCATTCGCATGGTGGGTGCCTCTTCCTGACGGAGCGGGGCCCCGGCCTCCCGAGCCGGGTGCAACCCTCGCTCCACCTCCCCGTGAAGCCATGGAGAAGCGTGTTCAAGAAGCTAGCAACGGCCACTGACAATCGCCGCCGGACGAGGCCCGCGGGGGCGTCGCAGGAGAGGCCCGGCGAGCGTCCCGAGGATCAGGGCGAGAAGGTGGCCCGAGTCGCTGACGGGGTCCTCGGAGACCAGCAGGTTGTTGACGGCGAACCAGGTGACGCCCATCAGGAGCGGCCACCGGGCCCAGGCCGGCAGCAGGCCCGCCAGCGCGCCGGTGCAGGCCATCACGCCGAAGCTGATGCCGTAGTCGAGGCGTTGCAGGGAAGCGGCGGGGAGGTGGCCGAGGGCCACCGCGGCGCCGACCGGCAGTTCGGTGGCGAGGGTCGCGAGCGTGTGGCCGCCGAAGAAGACCGCCGCCGTCCGCAGCGCGCCGGCCCGGCGTTCCAGGGCCGTCAGGACGAACAGGAAGGCGACGGCGTACGCGGAGGTCAGGCCGCCGGCGATCCACAGGGCACTGGCGACGAGCACCCGCAGCGGCGCGTGCGCCAGGTGCTCGACATCCGTACTGGAGCCCCGGAGCAGGGCGTGGACCAGTTCGGGGTCGGCGTGCTCGGCGAAGATCGAGGTCGCGGTCAGGAGGAGGGTGTAGGCGAAGGTGAAAGGGGTGCTCAGGGGGCCGGGGAGCAGGCGCCAGGGCCTGGGGCAGCGACGCCGCACCGACCGGAACCCCCGTACCGGCCATGCCGGATGGATCGGCCGCGCCGGACGTATCGGCCGAGCTGCCGGTACGGGGCCGAGAGCCGGGGGCGGGGCCGGGGCCGGGGCCGGGGCCGGGTTCGGTGCGACGTCGAGGGCCGGGGCGGGCGCCCCCTCGGCCTCGCTCTCCCCGCCCCGCGTTCCCGCGCAAGAGACCGTTCGGGTGAGGAGGGCTCCCCCGTCGGGTGTGGCGTTCGCCGTGTTCGGCCGGCTCACTGGTGCCTGGTTCCTTCCGCTCGTGGCGCCGAAGGCGCCGGCCGGCACGTCCGCCCCCTCGGTCGTGTGTGCCCGCGTGGCGTGCCGGCCGCTCGGACGCCGGCGGTCCACTGAGGATCTACGTGGGGAACAGCCTGCACGCTCAACCCATGAGCGAGCTGTGTCCGTGACGTGCGTCACGAGGCGGTGGGCGGTCGCCGGGCGGCTGGACCCGTCCCGCATCGTTTGGTCAGGATGGCCGCCATGACTCACCCCGCGCACGCCATGCCTGTCTCCGTGCACGTACCCGGCCCGCCCGAGCCCGGCAGTGGGCCGCGGGTGCTCGACCGCCGTGAGGGCCCGTACGGCGAGGTCGTCCTGCGGCAGCGGGGCGAGCACTTCGAGATCATCGCCAACGGGTGTTTTCTGATGGACACCTCGGACGGGCGGTCCGAGCGGCTGCTGGTGGATGCCGCGCTGGCGGAGCTGGAGGACGAAAGGCCGCTTCCCGGTGTGCTGATCGGCGGGCTGGGGGTGGGGTTCTCTCTGGTCAGGGCGGTGGAGGAGGCCCGCTGGGGTCGGGTGACGGTGGTGGAGCGGGAGGCCGCGGTCATCGACTGGCACCGTGCCGGGCCGCTGTCCGCCGTGTCGGGGGCGGCGCTCGCCGATCCCCGTACCGAGGTCGTCGCCGCCGATCTGGTCGCGTACGTGCGGGACGGCGCGGGGCCGCGCACGTTCGACGCGCTGTGTCTGGACATCGACAACGGCCCGGAGTGGACCGTCACGGAGGACAACGGCGGTCTCTACTCCCCCGCCGGTCTCGCGGCCTGCCGGGACCGGCTGACGCCCGGGGGCGTGCTCGCCGTGTGGTCGGCGCAGCCGTCGTCCGTGTTCGAAGAAGCTCTGCGAAATGCCGGGTTCACCGGCGTACGTACCGAAGAGATCCCCGTTGTCCGAGGCGTCCCCGACGTGGTGCACCTCGCGCGCAAGGGCGCGTAGCCGAGGGTCATGGCCTGCCCTTACGCTGCTGCCCAGCAGTACGCGACCATGCAGCACGGGGACACGCAGGGGCGGGCGATGGATCAGACGCAGACCACCCAGGGCGGCACCGCCGCGGCCACGCCCGGCGCCCAGCGCCGGATCCTCGTCGTGGAGGACGACCCGACGATCGTGGACGCCATCGCGGCCCGGCTGCGCGCCGAGGGCTTCCAGGTGCAGACGGCCACCGACGGCCCGGCCGCGGTGGACACCGCCGAGGCGTGGCAGCCGGACCTGCTGGTCCTGGACGTGATGCTGCCGGGGTTCGACGGGCTGGAGGTGTGCCGCCGGGTGCAGGCGCGGCGTCCGGTGCCCGTCATGATGCTCACCGCGCGCGACGACGAGACGGACATGCTGGTCGGCCTCGGTGTCGGCGCGGACGACTACATGACCAAACCGTTCTCCATGCGGGAGCTGGCGGCCCGGGTGCATGTGCTGCTGCGGCGCGTGGAGCGCGCCGCGCTGGCCGCGCACACGCCGCGCAGCGGCATCCTGCGCCTGGGCGAGCTGGAGATCGACCACGCGCAGCGCCGGGTGCGGGTGCGGGGCACGGACGTGCATCTGACGCCGACCGAGTTCGACCTGCTGGTGTGCCTGGCCAACACGCCGCGCGCGGTGCTCTCCCGCGAGCAGTTGCTGGCGGAGGTGTGGGACTGGGCGGACGCGTCCGGCACCCGTACGGTCGACAGCCACATCAAGGCGCTGCGCCGCAAGATCGGCGCGGAGCGCATCCGTACGGTGCACGGCGTCGGGTACGCGCTGGAGACCCCGCCGGTATGACGGCCCCCGCCCGCCGCCGGCCGGCCGCCGAGCAGGAACGGGCCGGCCGCCGGGCCCGCGGCCGGGCCGGGGAGCGCCCGTGGGACGGGCTGGGCGGTCTGCGGGAGCGGGTCTGGACCCCGTTCTGGCGGCGGGTCTGGGAGGGGCTGCGCCCGCTGGACCCGTACCGCTCGGTCAAGGCGGCGCTCGGCGCGCTGGTCATCGTCTCGGTGATCATCACGACCCTGCTGGTGTTCGTCGCCATCCACTCCGACACCGAGCTGCGGGTCATCACGGTCTTCTCGATCATCGCCTCGCTGCTGGTCACCCAGTTCGTCGCGCAAGGTCTGACGGCGCCGCTGGACGACATGACGGACGTGACCCGGGCGATGGCGGACGGCGACTACACCCGCCGGGTGCGCGGCGGGCGGCGCGACGAGTTCGGCGACCTGGCCGACGCGTTCAACCGGATGGCCGCCGACCTGGAGGCGGTGGACACCCACCGCAAGGAGCTGGTGGCCAACGTCTCGCACGAGCTGCGCACCCCGATAGCGGCCCTGCGCGCCGTCCTGGAGAACGTGGTGGACGGGGTCTGCGACCCCGATCCGGAGACGATGCGTACGGCCCTGAAGCAGACCGAGCGGCTGGGGCGGCTGGTCGAGCACCTCCTCGACCTGTCCCGGCTGGACAACGGGGTGGTACCGCTGCACGCCCGCCGTTTCGAGGTGTGGCCGTACCTGTCGGGGGTGCTCAAGGAGGCCAACATGAGCCGCGGCGCCGCCACGCTCTCGGGGCCGGCCGGCTCCGGCACCCACACCCGTACGGACGTCCATCTGCATCTGGACGTCTCGCCGCCGGAGCTGACGGCGTACGCGGACGCCGAGCGGCTCCACCAGGTCGTGGCGAACCTGATCGACAACGCCGTCAAGCACAGTCCGCGGCACGGCCGGGTCACGGTGCTGGCGCGGGGCGGCGAGACGCCCGGTGGCCTGGAGCTGGAGGTGCAGGACGAGGGCCCGGGCATCCCGGAGGCCGAGTGGCACCACGTCTTCGAGCGGTTCAACCGGGGCGATCCGGCGACGTCGGGGCCGGGCAGCGACGGCGGTACGGGGCTGGGCCTGGCGATCGCGCGCTGGGCGGTGGATCTGCACGGGGGCCGGATCCGGGTGGCCGAATCACCTCGCGGCTGCCGCATCCGCGTCACTCTTCCGGGGAGTGATTCCGCCCGGGGCTGACGCCGGGTGTCGTAGGGTCGGTGGTGGAAGCACCCGGTCCGGTGTGCGCCGGCGATGCCGCGTACCCGAGTACAGGCGAACCTGGTGTGTTTCCCGCCCCGTCATGCCCCGAAACCCACGGCCGAATGTGACGTGCACGACGACTGACGGCCCCGGACTGCACCAGAGGTCCGGAGAGGCGTAGCCTTTATTCCCGCTGTCCACCACCTTAGGAAGCGGAAGAGGGCGGTTGCCGCCGTGTCGCCACAGTCCCCCAACAGCTCGAGCACTTCGACTGACCAAGAGGGGCAGGGAAAGAACCCTGCTGCCGCGTTCGGTCCGAATGAGTGGCTCGTCGATGAGATCTACCAGCAGTACCTCCAGGACCCGAACTCGGTAGACCGAGCCTGGTGGGACTTCTTCGCCGACTACAAGCCAGGAGCGGGCGCCACCGCGCCGGCCCCGGCGAGTGACGGCAGCCCCGCCACTCCGGCCGCCGGGACGGCCCAGGCCGCCCCCGCGGCACCGAGCGCGCCCGCGGCCCCCGCCGCGCGGCCCGCCGCTCCGGCCCAGCCGGCCGCGCACGCCCCGGCGCCCGCCAAGGCCGCCCCGGCGAAGGCCGAACCCGCGAAGACCGCCAAGCCCGCTGCCAAGAAGGACGATGTGAAGGCCGACGAGGCGCCCGCAGGCCCGGAACTGGTCACCCTCCGTGGCCCCTCCGCCGCCGTGGCGAAGAACATGAACGCCTCTCTGGAGCTGCCCACGGCCACGTCCGTGCGCGCCGTCCCGGTGAAGCTGCTGTTCGACAACCGCATCGTCATCAACAACCACCTCAAGCGCGCCCGGGGCGGGAAGGTCTCCTTCACCCACCTCATCGGGTACGCGATGGTGCAGGCCCTCAAGGCCATGCCGTCGATGAACCACTCCTTCCAGGAGAAGGACGGCAAGCCGACGCTGGTCAAGCCCGAGCACGTCAACCTCGGTCTGGCCATCGACCTGGTCAAGCCCAACGGTGACCGCCAGCTCGTCGTCGCGGCCATCAAGAAGGCGGAGACGCTCAGCTTCTTCGAGTTCTGGCAGGCGTACGAGGACATCGTCCGCCGCGCCCGCAACAACAAGCTGACGATGGACGACTTCACCGGAGTCACCGCGTCGCTGACCAACCCGGGCGGCATCGGCACCGTCCACTCCGTGCCCCGCCTGATGCCCGGCCAGGGCCTCATCATCGGCGTCGGCGCGATGGACTACCCGGCGGAGTTCCAGGGCACCTCGCAGGACACCCTGAACAAGCTGGGCATCTCCAAGGTCATGACGCTGACCAGCACGTACGACCACCGCGTGATCCAGGGCGCCGCCTCCGGCGAGTTCCTGCGCATCATGAACCAGTTGCTGCTCGGCGAGAACGACTTCTTCGACGACGTCTTCAAGTCGCTGCGCATCCCCTACGAGCCGGTGCGCTGGCTGCGCGACATCGACGTCAGCCACGACGACGACGTCACCAAGGCGGCCCGGGTCTTCGACCTGATCCACGCCTACCGGGTGCGCGGCCACGTCATGGCCGACACCGACCCGCTGGAGTACGAGCAGCGCAAGCACCCCGACCTCGACATCATCGAGCACGGGCTGACGCTGTGGGACCTGGAGCGGGAGTTCGCCGTCGGCGGCTTCGCCGGCAAGACCATGATGAAGCTGCGCGACATCCTGGGCGTGCTGCGCGACTCGTACTGCCGCACCACCGGCATCGAGTTCATGCACATCCAGGACCCCAAGCAGCGCAAGTGGATCCAGGACCGGGTCGAACGCGGGCACTCCAAGCCGGAGCGCGAGGAGCAACTGCGCATCCTGCGCCGGCTAAACTCCGCCGAGGCGTTCGAGACGTTCCTCCAGACGAAGTACGTCGGCCAGAAGCGGTTCTCCCTGGAGGGCGGCGAGTCCGTCATCCCGCTGCTGGACGCGGTCATCGACTCGGCCGCCGAGTCGCGCCTGGACGAGGTCGTCATCGGCATGGCCCACCGCGGCCGGCTGAACGTCCTCGCCAACATCGTCGGCAAGTCGTACGCGCAGATCTTCCGCGAGTTCGAGGGCAACCTCGACCCGAAGTCGATGCACGGCTCCGGCGACGTGAAGTACCACCTGGGCGCCGAGGGCACCTTCACCGGCCTGGACGGCGAGCAGATCAAGGTCTCGCTGGCCGCCAACCCCTCGCACCTCGAAGCGGTCGACCCGATCGTCGAGGGCATCTCCCGCGCCAAGCAGGACATCATCGGCAAGGGCGGTACGGACTTCACCGTCCTGCCGGTCCAGCTCCACGGTGACGCGGCCTTCGCGGGCCAGGGTGTCGTCGCCGAGACGCTGAACATGTCGCAGCTTCGCGGCTACCGCACCGGCGGCACGGTGCACATCGTCATCAACAACCAGGTCGGCTTCACCGCCGCCCCGGAGTCGGCCCGCTCCTCCATGTACGCCACGGACGTGGCCCGCATGATCGAGGCGCCGATCTTCCACGTCAACGGTGACGACCCCGAGGCCGTCGTCCGCGTCGCACGGCTGGCGTTCGAGTTCCGCCAGGCGTTCAACAAGGACGTCGTCATCGACCTGATCTGCTACCGGCGCCGCGGTCACAACGAGACCGACAACCCGGGCTTCACGCAGCCGCTGATGTACGACCTGATCGACAAGAAGCGCTCGGTGCGCAAGCTCTACACCGAGTCGCTGATCGGCCGCGGCGACATCACGCTGGAGGAGGCCGAGCAGGCGCTCCAGGACTTCCAGGGCCAGTTGGAGAAGGTCTTCACGGAGGTCCGCGAGGCCACCACCGCCCCGGCCACCCCCGAGGTGCCGGAGCCGCAGGCCGAGTTCCCGGTCGCCGTGGACACCGCGATCTCCCAGGAGGTCGTCAAGCGGATCGCCGAGTCCCAGGTCAACATCCCCGAGCGGGTCACCGTCCACCCGCGCCTGCTGCCGCAGCTCCAGCGCCGCGCCGCCCAGGTCGAGGACGACACGATCGACTGGGGTACGGGCGAGACCCTCGCCTTCGGCTCGCTGCTGATGGAGGGCACCCCGGTCCGCCTGTCGGGCCAGGACTCCCGCCGCGGCACCTTCGGCCAGCGCCACGCGGTGCTGGTGGACCGGGAGACCGGCGAGGACTACACCCCGCTGCTCTACCTGTCCGAGGACCAGGCGCGCTTCAACGTCTACGACTCGCTGCTGAGCGAGTACGCGGCGATGGGCTTCGAGTACGGCTACTCGCTCGCCCGCCCCGAGGCGCTGGTCCTGTGGGAGGCGCAGTTCGGTGACTTCGCCAACGGCGCGCAGACCGTCGTCGACGAGTTCATCTCCTCGGCCGAGCAGAAGTGGGGCCAGACCTCCGGCGTCACCCTGCTGCTGCCGCACGGCTACGAGGGCCAGGGCCCGGACCACTCCTCGGCCCGTATCGAGCGCTTCCTCCAGCTCTGCGCGCAGAACAACATGACCGTCGCCATGCCGACGCTCCCGTCGAACTACTTCCACCTGCTGCGCTGGCAGGTGCACAACCCGCACCACAAGCCGCTGGTCGTCTTCACCCCGAAGTCGATGCTGCGTCTGAAGGCGGCGTCGTCGAAGACGGCGGAGTTCACCACGGGCGGCTTCCGGCCGGTGATCTCGGACGACGCGGCGAAGGCCGCGGACGTCACCAAGGTCATCTTCTGCTCCGGCAAGGTCTACTACGACCTGGAGGCGGAGCGGGTCAAGCGCGGCGCGTTCGACACGGCGCTGGTCCGTATCGAGCGGCTGTACCCGCTGCCCGGCAAGGAACTGCAGGCGGAGATCGCCAAGTACCCGAACGCGGGCAAGTACCTGTGGGTGCAGGAGGAGCCGGCGAACCAGGGTGCGTGGCCGTTCCTGGGTCTGAACCTGATCGACCACCTCGACCTGTCCGTCGGCGCCGACGTGCCGCACGGCGAGCGCCTGCGCCGCATCTCGCGGCCGCACTCCTCGTCGCCGGCCGTGGGTTCCGCCAAGCGCCACCAGGCCGAGCAGGCCGCGCTGATCGCCGAGGCGTTCGACGCGTAGTCCGCAGGACACCGGTGTGACAGCCAGGGGCCCCGCCGCGAACGACCGACGTTCGCCGCGGGGCCCCTGGCCGTTCGCGGTCAGACCGGCTGGGGCTCGAAGTCCCAGTACGGGCGGCGCCGGCGGCGCGCGGAGAGGGTGTGCGGGTGTTCGGCGCCCAGCGTCTCGGTGAGCTGCTGCACGGCCTGCTGCTCCAGCTTGGACGCCTCCTGACCGCGCCGTAGCGCCCGCAGGTCGTCGGCGAGCGCCGTCTTGGCGGAGAGCGTCAGCGGGTGGGTCTCGCCGAGCACCTGCTTGGCGCGCTCCAGGGTCTCCCGGCTCAGCCGCTCGGCGCTCTCCTCGTCGTCGACGCGGTTGCGCGCGCCGGCGGCGTTCAGGGCGCAGCCCAGCGTCCAGGGGTGGTCGGGGCCCACCGCCCGGGTCATGCCGCGCAGTGCCTCCTCGGCGATGGCCAGCGCGTTGTCCCGCTCGCCGAACTCCCAGCACACCAGGCCGGTGTTGCCGAGCGCGCCGACCGTGTACGGGTGGGCCTCGCCGACCAGGGTGCGGTACCGCTCGGCGGCCTCCTCGCCCAGTTCCCTGGCCTGCCCGAGGTCGCCGTGCTCCCGCAGGAACGTGGCGTAGTTGGCCTGCATCATGAGCGTCTCCGGATGCCGGGGACCGTGCACCCGGCGGGAGCGCTCCACGACGTCGCCCATCAGCGCGTCGGCCTGGGCCACGGCGCCGGAGCGGCGCAGGCACAGCGCGAGGTTGTGCTCGGCCCGCAGGGTCAGCGGGGTGTGCTTGCCCATGACCTGGTGGTAGAGCCGTACGTTCAGCTCCTGGCGGGACAGCGCGTCGGTGTAGCGGCCCAGCAGGCGCAGCATGCGGGCGTAGGAGTAGGCGGCGCCGAGGGTGAGGTGGTGCCGGGCGCGCAGTTCGCGCTCCCAGACGAGCAGGACCTCGCCGAAGAGTTCGAGCGCTTCCTGGTAGCGGCCCAGGGCACTGAGCGCGGAGGCGAGGTTGCTGCGCGAGGAGAGCGTGAGCGGTGCCTCCGCTCCGAGGAGTTCCGTACGGCCCCGGACGACCGACTCGAAGATGTCCAGCGCCTGCCCGTAGGCGCCCAGCGCCATCAGGGTGCCGGCGAGACCGTCCTGCGCGCGCAGCAGCGCGCCGTCGCCGGACTCCCGTTCGGCGGACAGTTCCTCGACGATGGCACTGCCGACCGCCTCGGCCTCCCGGTAGCGCCCCAGCCTGCGCAGCATGTTGGCGTGCTGGTGGGTGACGACGAGCATGGTGCGCTGGGTGGGGGCGATGCGGGTACGCCAGCGGGACAGGAACTGTTCGCACAGCCGCAGGCCGATGCGGTACTCGCCGCGGACCCGGAGGTACTCGACGCAGTTCAGCAGCAGTTCCTGGACGGAGGTCTCCGGGCTGTCCAGGACACCGGCCGGCTCCAGGTGCGGGATGAGGGCGGCGTACTGTTCCCAGGTCCGGGTGTCGGAGGGGCTCTGCGGGTCGGCGGTGGCCAGCACCCGGCAGGCGGTGGCGGACATCGCGTCCCGCTCGTCCTCCGCCATGTCGCTGCGCAGGAAGCGGTGGTAGAGCCGGTGCATCTGCGCGGTCTCCACGGCGGGGTCCGTCGTGGTCTGCGCGATCTGGTAGTCCAGGCGTACGGCGGTGGACTCGGTCAGCCGGCGCAGGGCGGTGTTCCAGGCGATGGGCTCGGCCGCCAGGTCGGCCAGGTATTCGGGCAGGTCGCCGCGGCGGGCGCGGGCGAGCATCGGCACGGGGATCGCGTCGGGCGCGAAGAACGCGAACAGCTTGAGCAGTTCGACGGCGGCGGGGCTGCGTTCGCGCAGCGTGTTGAGCGTTATGGCCCAGCTCGTCTGGAAGGCCATCGGGTAGTCGGTGGAGATGCGGATGCCGACCAGGCTGGGCTCGCCGCGGCGGATCAGTTCGATGTACTCCTTGGGCGCCATCGGGTTGGCGTCCAGCCAGGCGGCGGTCTGGGCGAGCAGCAGCGGCAGGTCCTGCACGGCGTCGGCGAGCAGGTCGGCTTCCATGTTGGTCAGCCGCGGGGCGCGCCGTCGCGCATAGGCGACGGACTCGATACGGGTGAAGGGCAGCACCTCGATCTCCTGGGCGCTGCCGGACCCGGACCAGTCCCGGGTGAGGGTGGTGATCAGGACGTGCCCGCGGCCGTCCGGCACCAGGTCCTCGATCTGCTCCATGTCGTCGGCGCTGTCGAAGATCAGCAGCCAGCGGCGGTACGGACGGCCGACCCGCAGCGCCTCGTGGACGGCGCGGATGCGGTCGCCCAGCTCCTGGCCGACCGGCAGGCCGAGGCGGGTGGCCAGCTCGGCGAGCTGTTCGCGGGCCGCGCCCCGGTTGGTGGCGCTGATCCACCAGACCACGTCGTAGTCGTTGCCGAAGCGGTGGGCGTACTCGGCGGCGATCTGGCTCTTGCCGACGCCGGAGATGCCGTACAGGGCGATCCGGGTCTCCAGCGGCTGGCCGAGGCCGGGCACCGGGCCCGCCAGCTTGCCGTGCAGCTCCTCCAGCGCGGTGTCGCGGCCGGTGAAACGGTTGTTGCGGCGGGGGATGTTCCAGATCTCGGGCGGGTCGTTGGGGAAGCGCGGCGCGTTGGCCGCGGGCTCGGCGGGCCGCCGGCCGGCGGCCGGGACGCCGAGGCGGTTCAGGACGCGGCGGTTGGCCTCGACGGCGTCCAGGTCGCGCAGGTCGGCGGGGCGCAGCACGGAGGCGGTGGCGGGCAGCCGCTGGGTGGCGACGCTGACGGCGGCGAACCGGTCGGCGTGGTCCGGCACGACCTCCTGGAGGGCGGTCGTCCACTCGTCGTGCGTCTTGGGGCCGAGTTTGAAGTACCAGTCGTCGAGCACCATCAGCAGGCGGCCCTCGGCCGCGAGCAGGCCGGCCAGCTCCTCGGTGAGCGGGCTGTCGGCCGGGGGGTCCCAGCGCAGCATGGTGGTGCCGTGGCCGAGCTGCTCCAGTTGGTGCGAAATCCACGCCGCCCACGGCCGGTTGAACCCCGCGTAGCTGATGGTGATGTGTTCTGCGGAGCCGGTGGTAACGGACTGATCGACCATGCGACCGCCTCCTCGGTGTGCGGTGGTTCGCGCGGGCGCGAGCTGGCTGTTCGGCACGATAGCCCAAGTATCCTCCCGCGCGCCGACGCCACGTCAGGTCGTATTCACAGTAAGCCAGTTGACGTACGGCGAGGTCAGGGCGCGGACCGGCCCGCCGTGGTCACCGCATGTGGACCTCGGCGTCGAGCCGGGCGGCGATGTGCCGGATCACCCGTTCCAGGTCGGCGCAGTACACGGACGGGTTACGGAAGCCGCTGCCGCCGGCCCGGTAGCGGTGGGCGTAGTTGCCGCCGCCGCAGACCGTCATCAGCGCGCAGGCGCGGCACCGGTCGCACAGGCCGTCCGCGCCGAGCCGGCGGGCGGTCATCCCGGGGTGGCGGAGCGCCTCGTCGAAGCTGTTGCGGAAGACGTCCAGGCCGGTGGCGGCGGCGCCCTCGTACGCCGATTTGAGGGAGTCGACCTGCTCGATGGCGCCGTCGGTGTCGACGACGAGCGCGACGACGGGCGACAGGCCGACCGCTTCGCTGGTGCTGGGGCGGCCCAGCAGCAGGCCGATGATCTCGGTGAAGAGGCGGACCCGGGGGGCCGGCTCCCGCTCGGCCCACCACAGGTCGAAGACGGCGCACAGCCAGTCGCCGTACGGGGTGCGGCCCGCCGGGCCCGGCGGCAGCGGCGGGCGGCTCGTCCAGTTGGCGTGCGGAAGGAGGAAGTCGAGCATCGGCGGGCCGAGGGCGCGCAGGGAGCCGTAGACCCGGGCGGGGTCGGAGGTGAGGTCGATGGTGCACAGGATGCCGGCGAAGACGCCGGGGCGGCCGGCCAGCAGCCGGGCGGCGCGGGACGCCGCGGGCCAGGAGGCGCGGCCGGCGTGGTCCAGGCGGCGGCGGTTGAGGCCGGGGGTGCCGCCGTCCAGGCTGAGGCCGACGCGGAAGCCCGCGCCGGCCAGCGTGTCGAGCGTCGCCGGGGTGAGGAGGGTGCCGTTGGTCTGGACGCCCAGGTGCGCGCGGCAGCCCGCGGGGAGTTCGGCGCGCAGCGCGGCCGCCTGGTCGAGGAGCGGCCCGGGGCCGGTGAGCAGGGGTTCGCCGCCGTGCAGGTCGACGCGTATCTCGTCGAGGCGGTGGGCGCGTACGTGCTCCGCGATGCGCCGCGCGGTCTGGCGTACGGTGCCGGGCGGGGCGTGCGGCGGGCGGTCGCGCCAGCTCCGGTCGGGGCCCGTGTAGATGTAGCAGTAGGTGCAGGCGAGGTTGCAGCGGCTGTGCGTCTTCAGGACGAACTGCCGGAAGGGGAACACGGCCCGGTCCGGGCTCTGGCACACCACGACGTCGCCCCCTGCCTGCGTCCGACGTCCGGGCACCCCGGTGACGGCCCGCTGCCGCCATACATGGCTCGGCCACCGGGGAACATGCACACGGCAACGGCAACTGGCCGGATCCGCTGCCCCCCTTGCCCAAAAACCGTCGCCCGGTCCGGGCCGGCGCCCTTGGGGTCAGCGGTCGGCCGGCTCCGGGACGGCGCCGGGATCGGTCGGTCCCGGCCCGTCGTCGTAGTACGCCACCGCCCGCTCGGCGGGGACCCAGGTGCGCAGCAGGAGGGCCGCCACCTCCCCCAGCACCGGGTGGCCCGTCCGTGCGGCCACCGCGGCCACATCGACACCGCCGAAGTCCGGCAGCGGCTCGGCCGACGGGCCGGACGGCTCGGCCGGTGCGGCCGGGGCCGTACCGGTGACGGGGACTGTCGCCACGCTGTTCTCCTCTGGGCCGGGTGCACGGGTGTTTCCCGCGCGCCCGAGCACGGAAACCCCCGGACCGGCCGGGTCAGCCGTTCATTCGGACGGGTCCAGGGCGCGCATCCGCTCCCTCGTACGCCGGGCCTCGGGGCCGTTCTCCTCGGACGCGCGCTGCCACTGCTCCCAGCTCTCCCGGTACGCCACCAGCGCCGCCTGCGGCCCCGCCGTGTCCTCCAGGACCCCGGCCCGCCGGTGGTGGGCGCGCGCCGCCAGCAGCGGGCTGCCGGCGCGCTCGGCGTCGGCCGCGGCCCGGCGATAGCACGCGGCGGCCCGGTCGTGCCGCTCCCGGGAGCCGAAGCGCCGGTCGAGCGCGAGCTGGACGTCGCCGACCTCCAGCCAGGCCTCCGCGGCGACGGCCGGGCCGGGCGAGCTGCGCGCGGCCAGCTCCAGGACCCAGTCGGCCTCGTGCAGGTCGGCCAGCGAGGGCTGGCGGTCATGGCGCAGCCGCAGGGCGCGCCCGAACAGCAGGCGGTGGGCGCCCAGTTCGGGGTCGTTCGGCGCGACCCGGCCGAGCGCCTCACGCAGCACGTGCACGGCCTCGTTCGCCAGCCGTTTGCCCTGCTCGCCGGGGGGCTCCAGGCGTGCGCGCAGCAGCAGGGCCGCGCCGCGCC
Organism: Streptomyces sp. NPDC018045; assembly: GCF_044327445.1. Taxonomy (NCBI): domain Bacteria; kingdom Bacillati; phylum Actinomycetota; class Actinomycetes; order Kitasatosporales; family Streptomycetaceae; genus Streptomyces; species Streptomyces sp. NPDC018045. The sequence continues at coordinate 126,734 of NZ_JBIRFL010000013.1, read as the reverse complement.
GGGCGAGCAGGGAGCTGTGCTCGGGCGAGTCGGGGGTGGTCAGGCGCAGGGCGGCGGCCAGCGCCTCGATCGCCTTGTCCAGGGCGCCGGGGTCGCCGGTGCGGGTGTGTACGGCGCGGTGCGCGGCGGCCGTACGGCTCAGGCTCTCCGCCTCCAGGGCCGGGTCGCGCAGCTCGCGGGCGAGCGCGCGGGCCCGTTCCAGGACGGGCAGCACGGCGTCCGGGCCGGGGCCGGCGCCGAGCAGCGAACGGGCCTGGGCCAGTTCCAGCAGCGTCTCGCAGATCTTGCGGTCGGCGGAGCCGCCCCGGCGGCGCAGCAGGACCGTGGCGGTGTCCAGGTCGGCGGTGGCGCGCAGGGCGAGCGCTCCGGTGTGCGCCTCGGCGCCCGTCTCCTCGCCGGCGGCGCGGCGGGCCTGGTCCAGCAGGACGCCGCCGCGTGCGGCGTAGATCTCGCCGGGTACCTGTTCGCCGCTGGGCCACTGTTCGAGGAGGGTGGTCAGCGCGTGTTCGGCCTCGTCGAGCGGGTCGTCGGGGCGGCCGCCGTCGGCCCCGGGGGCCGGGGACAGCGCGGCCAGCCGCCGCAGCACTTCGGTACGCAGCACCATGCTCTCCAATACGCGGGGGTCCAGCAGGCTCATCAGCCCGCACGCGGTGTCCAGGTGGCGCGCGGCGTCCTCCAGCGCGCCCCGTTCACCGTCCGGGTACCCCGCGGCGCCGCGTTCCTGCGCGCCGGCGTGGCGCACCCGGGCGAGCACGATCAGGGCTCTGACGCGTGCCTCGCCGTCCCCGTCCGGCGACCGCGCCGGATCCCCGCCGACGGCTTCCGCCGCCGCCCGGACCGCCCGTTCCGCCTCCTCCAGGGCGTCCGGCTGCCGCCACTCCGCCCAGCCGTGCAGCAGCGCGCGGGCGAGGTCGGTGCCCGCGGCGGGCAGTTGCCGCGCCGCGGCGCGCAGCAGGCGTACCGCTTCGATCAGATCGCGTACCGCGCCGCCCTGTTCGTAGCGCTCCAGCAGGGCGGCGCCCTCCGCGGCGGGCCCGTCGGGTGCGTACGGGAGCTGGACGGGCGCCCTGAGGGCCGGTTCGAACCGGCGCAGCACCCGCTCGGAGATCCGCGCGAACGGCTCGGGCACGGCACGCTGCCCCGTGGCCGGTTCGCGGCCGCTGCCGGAGAGCATGGCGACCGCCACGGCCGGGAAGTTGCGGGCGCTGCGGCCGAAGGTGCGCTCGATGTACAGGGAGCAGTGCTTGAGGACGAGGGCGGCTTCTCCGGCGCTCAGGCGGCCCAGCAGCTCGTCCCGTACGCCGGGCACGAACTCGTACCAGGGGCCGCCGGCCGCGCCCTCCCGGCCGGGCGCCGCCGGGTCGGGCACCTGCTCGACCAGGCCGCTGAGCAGCACCTCCGCCAGCTCGGCCGGGCCGGTCTGGGGCAGCATGGCGCGCTGGACGAGCTGGATGACGGGCAGCGCGAGCGGGACGGCCGACAGGTGGACGGCCAGGTGCCGGGCGTCCGGAGAGGCGATCTGCTCGAACTCGCGCACCAGGCGGTCCGGTTCGGTGTGCTCCACGCGGCGCGTGAGGTCCGTACCGAGGCCGTGGTCACCGCGTACGACGGCGGCGGCGCCGCGCAGCGAGAGGCCCGCCTCGGCCGCGGCCAGCCGGGCCCAGGAGCCGAGGGCGGCGGGCGCGGCCGACAGGACCGGCACGGCGCGCTCGCGGGCGCCGTCCCGCGGACGGCCGGACGCGGGCGGGGTACGACGGCGGCGGGCGGGCTCGAAGTCCAGGGCGCTGTACGGGCCCTGGCGGCGTACGAGCGTGCCCGCGGCGGCCGGGAGCAGCGTGCGCGCCCACATCCGCTGCGGCAGCGGCTGCACCACGGCGAGCGGCGCGTCGGCCGCCCAGCGGTACAGCAGCCGCTGGAGGCGGCCGTCCCGCCACAGCGGGCCCGCGCAGTCGCTGACGACGAGGGTGAGGTGGTGGCCCGTGGGGTCGTGGAGCTGATCGGCGGGGCGCAGCGGGGCGTCGCGCCCGGGGCCGGCGGCGACGCCGACCTCGTCGCCGTGCGGGTGGAGGTAGTGCACCGTGACGTCGCGGAAGGCACCGACCCGTTCGCAGACCTGCCGCAGGTCGTGCAGCATCTGCTCCCACACGGCCATGGAGGAGGAGCCGTCCATCAACAGGCGCAGGCTCGCCGCGCGGCGGCGGACGCCGCGCAGCACCGGGATGATCAGTTCGGCGTGGGCGGAGAGGTCGGCGGTGGCGTCCTCGTCGAGCTCCTGGACGGCCGGGGTGACCGGCGGGTGGTAGCGCTGGACCGGCCGCAGGGCGCGCTGGAGCGGCAGCAGTCCGGGGAAGGCGGAGGCGACGGGGAGGCCGACCTCGCCCAGCCGCCCCTGGCCGGGGCCGAGGGCGCGGTCGTCCTGCGCGGGCAGCAGGTCCACCTCCGGCCGGCGGGGGCGGTCGCGCGCGGCGGGCTCCGTACGGGACGGCGTGTCGCGGGCCGGCTCACGGCTGCGGGGGTCCACGGAGAATGTGGCCGGTTTTGGCCTCTGCCCGGCGGCCGGAACGGTCCCGTCGGTGGGTTCCCCGTCGTCCCCGGAGGGCGTGGGGGTGATCCACCGGGCCAGCCACAGCGCGTCCGCCAGGGAGCGGGCGTCGGCGGGCAGCCCGGCCGCGCGCAGCCGCGCGACGATCTCACCGAGAGGGCCGAAGCCCGGTCCGCCGGCCGGCACCGCGGGTCACCTGGTCCGATCCAGAGGCCGCAGCAGTTCGGCCGTCAGGCGCCGCCGCGTCTCCTCCTCGTCCTCGTCCGCCCAGCCGGCCTTCTGCGTCAGGTGGATGGCGTTGAGCAGTTGGTCGACGGCGCGTACGTCGCCGGGCTCGCGGTCCAGGAAGCGGTCGATCAGCGACTCGTAATCGGCGGCCGCGCCCTCGCCGAAGTGCGCCCGGACCATGTCCGCGAGCCGCTCCTTGTCCGGCGTGGGGATGTTCAGATGGATGCAGCGGCGCAGCAGCGGGGCGGGGAAGTCCCGCTCGCCGTTGCTGGTCAGCACGATGAACGGGAAGGCGCGACAGCGCACCCGGCCGTCGCGCACGGTGACGTGGCCGCCGTCGTCGCTGAGCACCGGAACCTCGGGGGCGGATCCGGCCAGCCGTTCCAGCTCCGGAATCCGGAACTCCCCTTCCTCCAGTACGTTGAGCAGGTCGTTCGGCAGGTCGATGTCGCTCTTGTCCAGCTCGTCGACGAGCAGCACCCGCGGCTTCGCGGCGGGCAGCAGGGCCGTGCCGAGCGGACCGAGGCGCACATAGCGGCCGATGCCGCCGCCCGGCTCGTCCTGTGGCTCCGGGCGCCCCTCCGCCGGGCCCGGGCCGGGCCGCGGCAGGGACGCGCGGGCGATCTGGAGGTCCTGGAGGCGGCCGATGGCGTCGTACTCGTACAGCCCGTCGCGCAGCGAACTGCGGCTGACGATGGACCAGTTCAGCACCCGGCCCAGGCCCAGCTCGTAGGCGACCGAATGCGCGAGGGTGGACTTTCCGCTGCCCGGTGCGCCGGTGACCAGCAGCGGGCGGCGCAGGTAGAGCGCGGCGTTGACCAGCTCGCGCTCGGTCTCGCCCGGCCGGTGGTAGCTGGCCTCGCGGCGCTGCACGCCGAGCCTGCGCTCGGAGGCATGATCGAGGGCGGCGGGCGGCGCCACCAGCGGGCCGCCGTCGAAATCCCGCCACGGAGGGGGCGGCGGTAACTGCTCGATGCCGTCGTGCGGAGCCCCCGCGCCACGGTAGATGAGCCAGTCGCTCACGTCGGAACTCCTCGTCGCCGGCCGGCCATCGGGCAGGGGCGAAGGGGCCGCGGAAGAGCATCCCCGGCAAGCGTCGGCATCCGCTTCCCGCCCTCCCCGGACCCGTCCCCCTAGCAATCTCTCACGACGCTAGGACAGTAGCCAGCCGGACGGAAGGATACGGGGCGTTTTCCGGTCTCGGGGGCATCACGGAGGCGACAATTGCAGGGAACCGGAGAAGAGTTGGGGTATCGGGTTGCCCGGGTCGTCGTAGAGGAGGACGAGGTCGCGGGCCCAGGAGACGCCGCCCTCCGCGGCCTTGGCACGCAGCTCCCGCACCAGTTCGGGGATCTCGGCCACCGACTTCGGTGCCCCGAGGAGCTGCGAGACCTCCCGGTGGAACTCGTCGCACACCCGGTCGCAGTCGCGCTCGTCGTGCCCCCGCGCGAGCCACAGCGCCACCGGATGGCCGGTGTCCAGGGTCCAGCCCACGGCCTCCAGCCCCGTCCCGCCCGCCACCGACCGGCACAGCGCCGGCACCGCGCCCTCGTCCGCCTCCTCCAGCAGCCGCGACAGCCCCGACACCGACGCACGGGCCCCGGCCGGCACCCGCAGCGCGGTCAGCCGCCCCGCCGCCTTCAGACCCTGCCAGCGCCGCAGCCAGGCCGGGTCCACCTCCTGGCGGCGCCCCTGGTCGCGCAGTACCACCGCGCGCGCCGGGCCCAGCGGGCGCAGCCGGGCGGCACGGCGCGTCGAGGCCGGCACCCGCCAGCGGTCCGCCGGCGTGTGCCAGCGCTCCTCCGGCACCGCGACCTCCAGGCGCACCCGGGCGCCGCCCGCCGCGTCGTCGGCCCGCAGCAGCCGCGGACCGAGCCGCCGCAGGACCTCGTCACAGGCCTGCTCGAACGTCATCCCGTCCCGCGACTCCTGGATCTCCACCCGCTGCCACTGGCCCTGCCCGTACCCCTCGCTGACCGACCAGTTGAAGAGCTGCCGCCCGCCGGCGTCGTCGTAGAACAGCGGCTCGAACTCCACCAGCAGCGCGTCGGGGCGGCGCCGTACCGGGCCGATCCGCTCCCGGTCCCTGGGCAGCAGCACGACCGCCTTGGCCGTCACGAACAGTTCCAGCCGCTCGGCCGCCGCGCGCATCGCGGCGCCCTCGTCCCCGGGGGCCTCCCGCGCCTCGTCGACCGTGCGCTGCGCGACGATGCGCAGGTAGTGCACGAAGGCACACAGCTCGGTGTACGGGTCGCTGCCCTGGTAGAGCGCGCCGTGCCCGTCCCGCCAAGTCCGCAGCGTCCACGGCCCGGCCCGGCCGGTACGGCCCTCCGGATCCGCGCGGCCCAGCGCCTCGGCGACCGCGGCGGCCACCACCAGCGGGTCGCGCGGCGCGGGCAGCGCCGCCAGCAGATCGAGCGCCTGCAACCGCTCCTGTACGCCCCACAGCCGGCCGCGCCCCGCCATGATCGCGTGCTGCGCGTCGAACCACGTGGGCTCGCCCGGACCGCCCAGGTCCTGGCCGGTCCAGTGCCAGCGGTCGTGCAGGCTCATCAGCGCGTGATACGGATCGTCACCGAGACCGGTGGCGCCCGGCACGAGGTGGTGCGGCGCCAGCCCGCGCAGCTCGGTGACCGGCACCGCCAGGCCGAGCCGGTCCTCACGGTGGCTGCCCTTGACGATGCCGACGACCTCGCCGCGGTCGCAGTCCAGCAGCGGCCCGCCGGACGCGCCCGGGGTCACGCGGACGTCGGTGCCGAACTGGAGGCCGCGGGCGTCGCGGGCGCCGAAACGGACGGCGATGAAGGGGTGCACGGACGCGGAGCCGCTCTCCGCCCCCGCCGCGGTGGCCCCGCCGGGGTGCTCGTGCCCGCGGAAGATGAACGCGTCCTCCAGGAGCGCGGCCGGCTGATCACTGATCCAGGCGCACGGGTGTGCCGTGCCCGGATCGAGCAGCCGTAAGAGCGCGAGGTCGACGCGGGCGGCCGGGTCGGGGGCGGGGACCGGGTCCGGGAAGCTCCCGGGGGCCTCACGGGTGTCGTCGCCCGGGTCCGGTCTCTCCTCCCCCGCCGCCTCGTAGGGCGGGGTGGCCGCCCGTACGGGGGCCGGGCGGCTCAGGTCGTACTCCAGGCGCGCGGCGACCACCCGTCCGCCGAACGCCACGCCGACCTCCCCGCCCGGGCCGGTGGCACGGCGCCGACCGTCACCGCCGGCGAGCACGTGGGCACAGGTCAGCACCCACCCGGGGGCGACGAACACCCCACTGCCCCACAATGGCGCCGGCCGCACACCGGGCGCCGGACGGATGGCGACGGTGGCCCGGCCCGCATGGCCCAGGATGTGCGCGTACCGCTCACGCTCACCCCGCCCGGGGCCGTGACCGTCTTCCGGGGCCGCCATCACACACCCGTATCGCGCGGCCCTCGGCGGTCACGCCGCCCGGCACCCGGCCCGGGGGCGCCACCCCGACCGTCGCCCGGCGCGAGGCCGCCGCTCTCGGGGTCGTCCGGGGTCCGGTTCCGGCTCCCGTCCCCCTCCCCGGGCGTCCGGTCCCTCCGCCACGTGAGCGTCACCGACAGGTTCGCCTTGGCCTCGCCGTCCGCGAGCAGCGCCACCGCCCGGCCGGGCTTGGCGGACACCTCCACGCCGAAGCTCACACTGGTCTCGTCCGGCGCCACCCGCTCCGTCGCCTCGCGCAGGCTCGCCGCCACCCCGCCGACCAGCTCCCGCAGACCCTCGACGCGCGCCCCGAGCGCGTCCCACGCCCCCACGTCGTCAAATTCCTCGTCCGGCGTCCCGGCGACGTCCAGCCGGGAGACCCGGGCCCAGACCGCCGTCCCGTCGGGCAGCTCGATGAGATGTGCGCGATCGCGCATCACGGCCTCCTGCTCCCCCTGAGCGGCACTGTCGCACTGCCCCAGGGCCGTTGACAGGTGATCAGGTTATCCCCAGGGTGCGAGTGACGCGAGGGGTCGCGGCGCCTGCCTATCCTGGCCGGGAATGTCCCGAGAACCTGGTGGAGAGCACGTGTATTTCACGGATCGCGGTATCGAGGAGCTGGAGAGCCGGCGCGGCGAGGAAGAGGTCACCCTCGGCTGGGTCGCCGAGCAGCTACGCACCTTCGTCGACCTCAACCCCGACTTCGAGGTCCCCGTCGAACGCCTGGCCACGTGGCTGGCCCGCCTGGACGACGAGGACGACGACTGACCTTTGGCGCGCTACGCGCGCTGGGTCCCGGGGCGGCCTGGTGGGGGTGTGCGTTGTGCGCCTTTGGCCCGGTGGGGGTTGCGTTGTGCGCTTTGGGTCCGTGGGTGGGGGCTCGGGGCCACTCCGGGGTCACTCTCCCCCAGCCTCCGGCCGGGGGTGCCCCCACAGCACCCTTGAGGCGACGTGAGGTCATCCGTGACCCCTGGCGCCGGGCTGCCGGGCTGCCTGCGGGGAGACCCCGGAATGTCCCCGAGCCCGCGCCGTGAGCGGCCATCCCGCCATCGTGGGTCACTCACCGACACCACGCCCCCTCGCGCGCAGCGCGAGGGGGCGCTTCCTTTTCCCGCGCGCAGCGCGGGAGGGCGCTTACGCGACGCGAGCCTCACCACTTGGTGGGCGCGCACCAGGGTGATCGGCCCCCTGCTGTCCCGGACTCGCCAAACCGGCCGGAGGAGGCGCGTAGGGGGCCCTCCCCGCAGGCAGCCGGGCGCCAGGGTTCACGAATGCCAACCCGCTGCCTCAACGGTGCCGTGGGGGCCCCGGCCGAAGGCTGGGGGAGAGTTGGCCCCCTGCGCGCCCCGACCCACGCACCCAGCAATGCGATCCGCGCGACAGCGCAATCCCGCGCGCGAAGCGCGCCCCCGACACGCGACACCTGGCACAGAACACGAGCGCGATATATCGTGAAGTCAGAGATACGCGATATGTTGCGTCGCCATCAGGCCAGGGGAGGCCAGGACATGCCAGAGCGGACCGAGTGGTCGGTCTCCGACCCCCGCACGCTGGAGATCGACGAGACCATCACCGCACTGCACGTGCGCATCGTCGGCGGAACCGTCAACATCGTCGGCGCAGCCGACACCGGCCCGGCCCGCGTGGAGATCAGCGAGGTCTCCGGCCCACCGCTGACCATCCGCCGGGAGGCGCAAACACTCACCGTCACCTACGACGACCTGCCCTGGAAGAGCTTGTTGACCATGGTCGGCCGCGAGACCTGGAACCGCACCGCGGTCATCTCGGTGACCGTACCCGCCGCGACCCGCGTCGAGGTCGGCGCGGTCGGCGCGAGCGCGGTGGTCTCGGGGATCTCCGGGCGTACGGAGCTGCGCGGCGTCACCGGCGACAGCACACTCGTCGGCCTGACAGGCCCCGTGCGCGCCGAGACGGTCTCCGGCCGGGTCGAGGGCCAGGCCGTCACGGGCGACCTGAGCTTCCACTCCGTCTCCGGCGATCTGACGCTCCTGGAGGGCGCCGGCAGCTCCGTGCGGGCCGATTCGGTCAGCGGCGACATGGTCCTGGACCTCGATCCGGCGGCCAACGGCTCGGACGTACGGCTGACCACGGTCTCCGGCGAGGTCGCCATCCGGCTGCCCGCGCCGGGTGACACGAGGGTCGACGCGAACACCGCCGGCGGTACGGTCGCCAACGCCTTCGAGGACCTGCGCGTCAGCGGCCGGTGGGGGGCCAAGCGGATCACGGGCCGGCTCGGCTCGGGCAGCGGCACGCTGAAGGTCACCACGGTCTCCGGGGGCCTGGCCCTGCTGCGGCGCCCGCCCTCCGAGGAGCACCTCGGGGACGGGGAAGCGGGCGGGCAGCGGTCCGCGCGGCGGACGCCCGGCGCCGCCGCCCCGAACGACAACGTCACCGCGAACGGCGGCGCAGCCGCCCCCCGCGAGCCCCAGGACGACTCCCCCGCCGACGAGAAGGTGCTCTGAACCCCATGCCCCCCGTCTTCGCCCACGGCCGCCTCCGCCTCTATCTGCTCAAGCTGCTGGATGAGACCCCACGGCACGGTTACGAGATCATCCGGCTCCTGGAGGAGCGTTTCCAGGGCCTGTACGCGCCGTCCGCCGGCACGGTCTACCCGCGGCTGGCCAAGCTGGAGGCCGAGGGCCTGGTCACCCACGCCACGGAGGGCGGCCGCAAGGTGTACGCGATCACCGCCGCGGGCCGTGCCGAACTGGCCGACCGGGGCGGTGAGCTGGCCGACCTGGAGCTGGAGATCCGGGAGTCGGTGGCGGCGCTGGCCGCCGACATCCGGGAGGACGTGAGCGGCTCGGCGCGGAACCTGCGCCGCGAGATGCGCGCGGCGGCCCAGCAGGCGCGCGAGGCCCCGCGGGGCGGCGAGGAGCACGGCTTCCCGGACGCCTCCGACTGCTTCGAGGGCCGCTTCGGCGACAAGGAGTCCTGGCGGCAGGCGAAGGAGGAGTTCCGCCGCGCGAAGGAGGAGTGGAAGGAGCAGGCCCGGCGGGCCAAGGAGGAGAGCCGGCGGGCGAAGCAGGACGCCCAGCGGGCCCGTAAACAGGTTCGGGACGCCCAGCTCTTCGTACGGGACGAGGTGCAGCAGGCCATCAAGCGCGTACAGGAACAGGCCCAGGAGCACGTACGTACCGGGGACTGGGCGGGAGCGCTGCGCGAGGCGCTGTCGGAGGTCTCGCGCGAGATGGGCCGCTTCGGCACGGGGGCGGGGCCGGCCGAGGGCGAGCCGGCGGACGCGGACCGGGCCGGCGGCCCGGGCGGGCAGGGGCCGGTGCGTGGCGTACGGGTCGGCCTCACCAAGGAAGACGCCGCGGCGGGGGCCGGCGGGGCGGGCGGCTCCGGGGCGGTGCGGCCGGAGGCCGGTGACCGGGTGCCGCCCGAGCCCGCGTGGGCGTCGGAGCCCGGTTCGGGCGATCCGGCACGGGACTTCGACCGGCTGCTGGACCGCTTCCGGGACGACCTGCGGGACGCGGCCCGCGACCACGGCGTCACCGCCGAGCAGGTGGCGGACGTACGCCGCCGTCTGTCTTCGGCCGCCGCGCACGTCGGAGCGCTGCTGCGTGACCCGGAGGCATATGCGGCGGAGCAGGAGCCGCCGCGCTGACCCCTTTGGAAGATCACCCGTCGGTCACGCAGAGTTGCCGGGGAGGGTCTGGATTCACCGCCCGTAATCGGGGAACTCAGACCCTCGCACGGCTTTTTGCCCGACGACGGGTCCTGCCGGAAGAAATCGCAGACCTGTGGCCGTGTCCGCCTTTACAGTCAACTCTCCTTGTCTGAACGGATCTTGAAGGCCAAGAGGTAAGCGATGTCGGAATACCCTGCCGTGGCCCGCCGGATGTGGCGCCAACTGGAGCCCGTCCACGCCATTCTCTACTTCGCACCCGAGGCGTTCGAGGAGGCGGCGGCGCTCGGTTACGACACCGGTTCCCGCTGGCCCAGCTACTTCGCGTGGCGCACGGCGCCGCTCGGCGCCGCGGGCCCCGAGCTGGTGGCCGCGACGTTCTACAGCTTCAGCCCGCGGATGATCGCCCGGTACGTGCCGGCGATCTGGTCGACGGCGGCGCCCGGCAAGGTCCTGGACGCCCGGATGCAGGCGGTGGACCGCATAATGACCGGCCTGACGAGAACCGCCCGGATGTCCGCCGCGCAGACCGCCGAGGCGGCCCAACTGGCCCGCCAGGCCGCCGAGAACGCCTCCACGGCCGCCCGCCCGCTGGCCGCCGCCAACCGCGACCTGCCCTGGCCGGACGCCCCGCACCTGGCGCTCTGGCACGCCATCACGGTGCTGCGCGAGCACCGTGGCGACGGACATCTGGCGGCCCTGCTGACCTGCGACCTCGAACCGTGCGAGGCGCTGGTGTCGTTCGCCGCGATCGGCGCCGCGCCGAAGGCCAACTTCAAGGGGCGCGGCTGGACGTCGCAGGAGTGGAGCGCCGCGCACGACCGGCTCGCCGCGCGCGGCTGGATCGACCCGGCCGGCCGGCCCACGGACCGGGCCCGCGAGGGGCGTGACGAGGTCGAGCGCATGACGGACCGGCTGGCCGCCGCCCCGTGGCGGGCGCTGGGCCGGTCCCGCGCGGAGCGGCTCGCGCAGTTGCTCAACCCGCTGCTGGGGGCGGTCTCGGAGTCGGGACTGCTGCCGCGGCACGGGACGTTGGGGATCGGGGCGGTGAAGGTCGCGTATCCGTGACGGCGTACCGGCCCGCCCCGTTCCCGTACGCCCCGCCGGCATGGCGGACAGGCGCCCGCCACCGGCGGCCCGCCCTTCAGTCCGCCGCGGCCCGCTCCCCCAGCACCCGGACGACATCGGCGTGCGTGACCCCGTGTTCGGCCAGTACGGAGGCGGCGAGTCCCGGCTTGGCCACCATGGCGAGCAGCAGGTGCTCGTCGCCGATGTACTTGTCCCCGCGGCCCAGTGCGACGCGCAGCGAGCGTTCCACCACGGACTTGGCCTCCGGGCTGAACGGGCCGCGCAGGGAGCGTCCGCGCCGCGCGGGCGGTACGGACGCGGCGTCGAGCGCGCCGGCGCCGTGCGCCCGCTCCACCCGGTCGACGATCTCCGTCACGTCGATGCCGAGCCCGGCCAGCGCCTCCGCGTCGGTGGCCGTCAGGCCGCCCCGCCGGCGGGCCTCGTCCAGGGACCGCTGCACCGACGCCCGGCGCTCGCGCACCCCGAGGGCGGCGAGCGCCTCGGCTCCCGGCGACTCCTGGCCGTCCAGCAGGGCGAGCAGCAGTTCGCCCTCGCCGACCGTGCCGGGGCCCGGCCGTACCGCATAGGCGGTGGCGCCCCGCACCACGTTCCGGGCGCTCACCGTGAACCGTTCGAACATCAACGCCTCCCGTGCTTCTTGTGGACCGCCTGCCTGCTGACGCCCAGCTCGGCGGCGATGTCCTGCCACGACCAGCCCTTCGCGCGGGCGCTGCGCACCTGTACGGCTTCCAGTTGCTCCAGCAGCCGACGGAGCGCGGCGACGGAGCGCAGGCCGATCCGGGGGTCCTGGTCGCCCGCCCGTTCGGCGAGCTTCGTTGCTTCGCTCATGGTGTCAATGTAGGTTGACGCGACGGCGGGTGTCAATGGCGGTTGACACGAGAGCCTTGACCTCAAGCGCGCTTGACGACGAAGGCTGCGTGCCAGGAAACCGGCCCGAACCGTGAGGAAGCCCGATGACCAGCACACCCGCCTACCCCGACGCCCGCCGCCCGGACGCCGGTACGGTTCTCGTCAGCCCCTGGATCGTGCCCACGCCGGGACTCCAGCGCCGCGCGGCCGACGCCGTCATCCACGCGTGGGAGCAGCAGGCGCGCCCCGCGGCGATGCTCTCCCTCAGCACCTTCCTGAGCGACGACGGCAGCCACGTCCTGAACTACGCCCAGTGGACGGACGACGACGCGCACCGGGAATGGGTACGCCATCAGCGGCCCGCCGCCATCAGCCGTATCGACGAGTCGATTCCCGGCATCCGGCGGCCCGGGGTGACCCGGTACGCGCGCTACCGCAGCTACGCACCCGAAGGTACCCCCGGGCGACGCCCCGCCCTACTGGTCACTCCGACATTCGCCACCGCCGGCCCGGCGGCGCAGCGCGCGCTGGCCGACACGGTGCTCGACGCGCTGGAGCGGGCAGCGGCACCCGGCCTGCTCGGCGCCCACCTCCACCTCTCCAAGGACGGCGGCCGCGTCCTGAACTACGCCGAGTGGGAGGGGTTCGACGCCTGGCGCGCCTTCGTCGCCGGTGGAGCGGCGGACCGCCTGCGGGCGGCCGCCGAGGGCGTCGCCGGCGTGACGGCCTTGGCGGCCTTGGCGGCCGCACCCGCGTTCCCGGTGCAGTCCAGCGTGCCGCACTACCGGTTGCACCGGAGCCTGGTGAACGTCCCGGCGCCCTGAGCGTCCGGGCCGTGGCCGGGTGCCGTCAGGCGAAGATCCGGTCGAGGTGGTAGTCGATGGTGTCCTGGACCTCGGCCATCGTGCGGCGCCCGTGCAGCACGTCGAGGCCCAGCCCGGAGACGCCCGACACCAGCAGGTCCGCCTCGCGTGCGGGGTCGACGCCGGGCCGCGCGCCGCCGGCCTCCCGGATCAGGGTGGCGACCAGCTTCTCCACCGCCTGCTCGCCGTGCAGGAACACCGCGGCCATCGCCGGATCGGTCAGACTGCGGACGTAGTACGCGGTGAACACACGCAGCGCCAGGGCGCGTTGCGCGTCCAGCGGGAGGAACTCGACCAGGACGGCGCGCAGGACGGCCCGCAGGTCACCGGCGTCGTACAGGTCCGCCATGCGCGCACGGGCGCGGCGGTCGTTCTCCTCGTGCAGCATCCGCAGCGACTCGACCAGCAGCCGGTGCTTGCTGCCGAAGTAGTACTGCACCACCCGCAGCGACACCCCGGCCGCCGCCGCGACCTCGCGCATGCTCGCGGACTCCAGGCCGCGGCCGGCCGCGATCCGCCAGACCGCCTCGGCGACCTGGCGCCGACGCCGTTCCCGCGCGCTGTCGGGCAGGGGCCGGGGTGACGGGGACTGCTGCCCGGGTCCGGCCGCGGCGCTTCCGTCAGGGGCCGCCGTACGGGCTTTCTGCCGCCGCCGGTACGCCTTCGCCCGGCAGCTCCGCGAGCAGTACGCGGGGGGCCGCCCGCGGACCGCCATGGGCAGCCCGGCGCCGCAGACCCGGCACTCGGTCGTCTTTTCGTCACGCACGGGTTCAGGATATCGCGCCACGTACGGCGTGACGAATATCAGATGCCGCGCACCAGGTCAAGGCGAGCGATCGAAAATCTTGGTACGGTTGTATCCAGCGCACGGCATTCGGCCGGCACGTAACGGGGAGACGACCATGAATGAAGGCTGGTACCGGCTGCTGTCCGTCCTGACGTTCGTCGCGGGCTTCTGGGAGGGGCCGGCGGCCATCCTCTACCGGGTCATCGGCGACGACGACGGCACGGTGATGCGGGCCGCCAACTACCTCGACGAGCCCTGGAACTACGTCGCCTCAGGGGCGGTCATCGTGGTCAGCGCCGCCCTGCTCGCCGTACTGGACAAGGGGCGCACGAAGGCGCTCGCCCGCGAGCGCGGTGCCGGGGCCGCCCGCGCCCAGGCGGACTGAGCGGGGCCCCGGCGGCGCCCGGCCGTCACACCGGCTCGTGGACCTGCCCGGTCCGCCCGCCCTCGACCGGCCGCACGTACGCCGCGGCCACCTGCGCCAGGCCGACCGGCCTGACGCCGGGGAAGAAGTCGCCGTGGTCCGCGAGGGATTCGGTGACCACGGCCGGGCTCACGGCGTTCACGCGCTGCGGGGCGATGCCGATCGCGGCGGCCCTGACGAACGACTCCACCGTGCCGTTGACCATCGCCGCGGCGCTGCCGGCGGGTATGGGGTCGCGGGAGAGCACCCCGGTGGGCAGCGCCCCGGTCACGGGCGGCACGACGGCTCTCCCGGCCCGCCGGCGGGGTAGCGGCCCCGGTACGGGCCGGCGGTCATAGGTGCCGGGCGGTTCAGCCCGTGCGGGTGCCGGCCGTCGCCGTCCGTACGGTGAGGGTGACGACGGCCGCGACGCCGTCGGTGCGCAGCGAGACACCGTGGTCCGCCGGGAGCAGGGCCGCGTCGTGGCGCTCCAGCGTCAGCCCGGTCGCGGGCGCGGGCCCGTTCAGTGCCGTACGGCCGGACAGCGCGACAACCAGCCGTTCTCGCCGCACCCCCGGCGTCTGCGCGATCTCCGCCGGCCGGGGTTCGGCGGCGTGCCGCCCGCGTACCGTCTCCACGGTCGCCGTCGAACGGCCGCGCCGCAGCATCACGTTGAGGTTGATGACGGGGCCGTCCAGGAGGCGGCATGCGGTCGTGGCGTCGCCGGGGAAGGCGAACGGGCGGTAGGGGCCCGGCAGTACGTGCCGGACCCCGTCGACGGTCAGTTCCAGCCCGGCGCCCTCGGCCACCGTCAGGACGCGGTCCACGCCGGGCAGCGCGGAGTACGGGCCGTCCCGGCCCACCTCGGCCAGGCTCACCCGCCAGTCGAACGCGTCCCAGCCCGCGCCGGGCGGCGCGGCGGCGATCTCCCGCGTCACCCCGCCGCCGTTGCTCCAGGCCGACGCCGTACGGCCGGCCGCCCGCAGGACCCGCACCACTGCCCCCGCTCCCCGGTCCGTCCGTCCGCCTCAGACCGTCAGGACGACCTTGCCGAACATCTCGCCCTCGGCCAGCTTCGCGAAGCCCTCGCGCGCCCGGTCCAGCGGCAGCGTGCTGTCGATGACGGGCCGGACGCCCTTCGCCGCGCAGAAGTTCAGCAGCGAGGCCAGTTCGTCCTTGCTGCCCATGGTCGAGCCGACGACCTTCAGCTCCAGGAAGAAGATGCGGTTGAGTTCCGTGCGCTCCGGGTTGAAGCCTGAGGTGGCGCCGGAGATGACGAGCGTGCCACCGGGCTTGAGCGACTTGACCGAGTGCGACCAGGTGGCGGCGCCGACCGTCTCGATCACCGCGTCCACCCGCTGCGGCAGCCGCTCGCCGGTGGGCAGGGCGGCCTCGGCGCCGAGTTCGACGGCGCGCTTGCGCTTGTCCGCGCTGCGGCTGGTGGCGAACACCCGCAGACCGGCCGCCGCGCCCAGCACGATCGCCGCGGTGGCCACGCCGCCGCCCGCGCCCTGGACGAGCACGCCGTCCCCCGGCCGTACCCCGGCGTTGGTGAACAGCATCCGGTACGCGGTCAGCCAGGCCGTCGGCAGGCACGCGGCCTCGGCGAAGGACAGCTCCTTCGGCTTGGGCAGCACGTTCCAGGCGGGGACGGTGACCTGTTCGGCGAAGGTGCCCTGGTAGCGCTCGGTGAGGATGGAGCGCGGCTCGTCCGGGCCGACGCCGTGGCCGCTCTGGCCGATCACCGAGTGCAGGACGACCTCGTTGCCGTCCGCGTCGGTGCCGGCCGCGTCACAGCCGAGGATCATGGGCAGCGCCTCCTCGCCCAGGCCCACGCCGCGCAGCGACCACAGGTCGTGGTGGTTGAGGGAGGCGGCCTTGACGTTGACGGTCGTCCAGCCCGGGCGCGCCTCGGGGGCCGGGCGCTCGCCCAGTTCGAGGCCGTTCAGCGGCTGGTCGCGGTCGATGCGGGCGGCGTAGGCAGCAAACATGATCCCAACGTAGGGCGCCCGGGGGCCGGGCGGTACCGCGCCGCGGTGTGAAACGCGCCGCGCCGGACGGGGGGCGGGGGGCGCGAAGCCGGTGTCCGGCAGCGCGAGGGCCCCGCACGGCGGCGGGGCCCTCGCGGTGGTGCGGGGTCAGCGGCGCGCGACGCCCTCCGCACGGGCGGCGGCCGCGACCGCCGAGGTCACCGCCGGGGCGACCCGCTCGTCGAACGGCGACGGGATGACGCACTCGGCGCTCAGGTCGTCGGCGACCACCGAGGCCAGCGCCTCGGCCGCGGCCAGCTTCATGCCCTCGGTGATACGGGTGGCGCGCACCTGGAGCGCGCCGGCGAAGATGCCGGGGAACGCCAGGACGTTGTTGATCTGGTTCGGGTAGTCGCTGCGGCCGGTGGCGACGACCGCCGCGTACTTGTGCGCGACGTCCGGGTGGATCTCCGGGTTCGGGTTGGCCATCGCGAAGATCAACGCGTCCTTGGCCATCTTGGCGACGGCTTCCTCCGGGACCGTGCCGCCGGAGACGCCGATGAAGACGTCCGCGCCGTCCAGCGCCGCCTCCAGCGGGCCGGTCAGCCCGGCCTTGTTGGTGAAGGAGGCCAGCTCGCGCTTGACGTCGGTCATGTGCTCGTCGCGGCCGGCGGTGACGATGCCCTTGCGGTCGCAGACCGCGACGTCACCGATGCCCGCCTCGACGAGGATCTTGGCGATGGCGAACCCGGCCGCGCCGGCGCCGGAGATCACGGCGCGCAACTGGCCGAGCGAACGGTTCGTCAACTGGGCGGCGTTGCGCAGCGCGGCCAGCGTGACCACGGCGGTGCCGTGCTGGTCGTCGTGGAAGACCGGGATGTCCAGCCGCTCCTGGAGCTTGCGCTCGATCTCGAAGCAGCGGGGCGCGGAGATGTCCTCCAGGTTGACGCCGCCGAAGGACGGCGCCATCCGCACGACGGTGTCGACGATCTCGTCGGCGTCGGTCGTCGCGAGCGCGATCGGCACCGCGTCCACGCCGCCGAACTGCTTGAAGAGGATGGCCTTGCCCTCCATCACGGGCAGGGACGCCTCGGCGCCGATGTCGCCGAGGCCGAGCACCGCGGTGCCGTCCGTGACGACGGCCACGACCTGGGACTTCCAGGTGTAGTCGTGCACCAGCTCGGGTTCTTCGGCGATGGCGCTGCACACCTTGGCGACGCCGGGCGTGTAGGCGAGGGAGAGGTCCTCGCGGTTTCGCACCGGAACGGTCGCCTGGATCGCCATCTTGCCGCCGCGGTGCAGGAGGAAGGCGGGGTCCTGGCACTGCTGGTCCCCGCCCCGCGGTCCGGAGCCGGGCGCGCCCTTGGTCTCCGCGTCCGGCCCCGTGGGCGTCTGTGTGGTGCCGCCGTCGTGGGTCTGGGCGGTCTTGGCTGTCACTGGTTCAACCCCTTTGTTCGTCAATCAGTTGAGGGTGTCCACTCCCTGGTCAAGGGGTGGGCGGGCACCGCGTCCGTGCCCTGCGCGACGGATGGCCGCCCCGCGGGGGGAGGTACGGACGCCGGGCGCGCCGCACGCGCGCCCTGAGCCCCGGATGAGGGGTGTAACGAACCTTTCTACCGGACGGGCGTGCGCCCCGACGAGTCGTATTGGTTACCCTCCGGTCCATAACTCCGACAATAGGCGCGAACAGCGCGAACCATCGGAAGTGCCTTGCTACTTGTCCGTACTGCGAGACGCGGGCGCACGCCACCGGCCGCCCCGTCCGCCGTCGGGCGCGCACGCCCCTTGGGGCATCTGGCCTGCGCGGCCCCGCCCTCGTCCGTTATCCGATTTTGACCTGTACGACAGTCCGGATAGCGGTGTCCGGATGGCAAGATTCCGTCACCGAACCAGGTCGCGACACCCGAAGGTGCGTGCCCGGCCCCTGCACGTCGGCTTCTCCCTCACCCGCAGGAGGATCAGCATGACCGCACGCCCCACCCGTCGCCCGGCCCCCGGCAGGTCTCGTTCAGCCGTGGCCGCCGCGACCGCGGTCGCGGCCTCGCTGCTGCTGCTCACCGCCTGCGGCGACCAGACCGACGCGGCCGTCGCCAAGCGCGAGGCGGCCGAGAACCGCAACCCGAACGCCCCGCTGTTCAAGCTGCTGCCCCAGGCGATCCAGGACAAGGCGATGATCCAGGTCGGCTCGGACATCACCTACAAGCCGGTGGAGTTCCGGACCGACGGCAAGGTCACCGGGATCGACCCGGACCTCGCGGCCGCCCTGGGCGAGGAGCTGGGCGTCAAGCTCAACTTCAACAACGCCACCTTCGACACCCTCATGGGCGGCATGAAGTCCAAGCGCTACGACATCGCCATGTCGGCGATGACCGACACCAAGGACCGCCAGCAGGGCGTGGACAGCGCCACCGGCAAGAAGGTCAGCGAAGGCGTCGACTTCATCGACTACCTCGACGTCGGCGTCTCGATCTACACGCAGAAGGGCAAGACCCAGGGCATCGACGGCTGGGAAGCGCTGTGCGGCAAGAAGATCGCGGTGCAGCGCGGCACCGTCTCGCACGACCTGGCCAAGGACCAGTCGAAGAAGTGCGGGGAGTCCGGTACGGACGCGATCTCCATCGAGGCGTTCGACAACGACACCGAGGCGCAGACGCGGCTGCGCACCGGCGGCGTGGACGCGGTCTCCAGCGATTACCCGGTCGCGGCGTACGCGGTCAAGACCTCCGGCGGCGGCAACGACTTCCAGCTCGTCGGCGGCGCGCCCGTCAAGGCCGCTCCGTACGGCATCGCGGTGCCCAAGGACAGCCCGAAGCTGCGCGACGCCCTCAAGGCGGCCATGGAGGCCATCGTCAAGAAGGGCAGCTACGCCCAGGTGCTCAAGAAGTGGAACGTCACGGACGCCGCGGTCGAGGAAGTCAAGCTCAACGGCGGTGGCTGAGCGCCTGCCCGCGCTCAGCCCGCCCGCGGCCCCGCCCGGCCCGCGCACGGCCCGTCCCTCCCGCCGAACGCTGAAAGGCAACACCCGTGTCAGTTGACGTCGACAAGCCGGCCCAGCCGCCGGCGGACGCCCCGCCGCCCGCTCCCGAGCCGATCAAGGCCATCCCCGTCCGTCATTACGGGCGCTGGGTCGCGGCGCTGGTCGTCCTCGCGCTGCTCGTCCTGCTCGTGCGGGCCTTCGCCTCCGGCAAGGTCAACTGGGGCGCGATACCCGACTACATGTTCAACGCGGACATCCTGCGGGGGCTGCGCAACACCCTGCTGATCACGGTGCTGTCGATGGTGATCGGCATCGTGCTGGGCGTGATCCTGGCCGTGATGCGGCAGTCGAAGAACCCGGTGACCTCGACGGTCGCGTGGTTCTACGTCTGGTTCTTCCGCGGCACGCCGGTCTATGTGCAGTTGTTCCTCTGGTTCAACCTGGGCCTGGTCTTTCAGTACATCGACATCATGCCGGTCTACAAGGACGAGTGGTCGGACTTCATGACCCCGTTCCTGTGCGCGCTGCTGGGCCTCGGCCTCAACGAGGCCGCGTACATGGCGGAGATCTGCCGCGGCGGCCTGCTCGCCGTCGACGAGGGCCAGACCGAGGCGGCACACGCGCTGGGCATGAGCCACGGCAGGACGCTGCGCCGGATCGTCGTGCCGCAGGCGATGCGGGTGATCGTGCCGCCGACCGGCAACGAGGTCATCAACATGCTCAAGACCTCCTCGCTGGTCATCGCCGTGCAGTACTACGACCTGCTGCAATCGGCGCAGAACGTGGGCCGCGACGCCGGCCCCGTGGTGGAGATGCTCATCCTCGCCGCGGTCTGGTACCTGATCGCCACCTCGGTGCTCAGCGTCGGCCAGTACTACCTGGAGCGCTACTACGCCCGCGGCGCCAGCCGCCAGCTCCCGCCCACGCCGGTCCAGCGGCTGCGGGCCCGGCTGTCCGGCGGCGCCAACCGTTCGTCGGCCGGAGGTGCCGCATGACCAGCAAGTCCACCCCGATGGTCCGGGCCGAGGGCGTCCACAAGTCCTTCGGCGCGGCGCACATCCTCAAGGGCATCGACCTGGAGGTCGCGCCCCGTGAGGTGTTCTGCCTGATCGGCCCGTCCGGCTCCGGCAAGTCGACGTTCCTGCGCTGCATCAACCACCTGGAGAAGATCAACGCCGGGCGGCTGTCGGTCGACGGCGAGCTGGTCGGCTACCGGGAGGCCAACGGCAAGCTGTACGAGCTGCGCGACCGCGAGGTGGCCGCGCGCCGCCGCGACATCGGCATGGTCTTCCAGCGCTTCAACCTCTTCCCGCACATGACGGCGCTGGAGAACATCATGGAGGCGCCGGTCCAGGTCAAGGGCGAGTCCAAGGCGACCGCCCGGGAGCGCGCGGGCAAGCTGCTGGACCGGGTCGGCCTGGCCGACAAGGCCGGCAACTACCCCTCGCAGCTCTCCGGCGGCCAGCAGCAGCGCGTGGCGATCGCCCGCGCGCTCGCCATGGAGCCGAAGCTGATGCTTTTCGACGAGCCGACGTCAGCACTCGACCCCGAGCTGGTCGGTGACGTGCTGGACGTGATGAAGGACCTGGCGGCGGACGGCATGACGATGATCGTCGTCACGCACGAGATGGGCTTCGCCCGCGAGGTCGGCGACTCGCTGGTCTTCATGGACGACGGGGTGGTGGTCGAGTCCGGGCACCCGCGCGACGTGCTGGGCTCACCGCGGCACGAGCGCACCAAGTCGTTCCTGTCCAAGGTGCTCTGACAGCGCGGGGCAGCCGCCGGGACGCGTGACGGGCGGTACGTACGGGCGGGCAGCCGCCGTCGTCGTACGTACCGCCCGTCACGGGCGCGGCCCGCCGGACGGGCCGCGGGGGATCACTTCAGCCCGAGGACCAGCGCGTCCGTGGGCGAGCGCCACACCGCGCGGGCCTCGCCGAACCCGGACTCGCGCAGCACCTCGCAGTGCCAGGTCACCGAAGGAGTGTCCCCCTCGGCGTGCTCACCGTAGATCGCGAAGCGCTCGGCGGTCGGGCCGGCCAGCACCGGGTCGGCGGCGGCGCGGTCCCACCAGGCGCGCCAGTCCAGCGCGCCCGCCTCCTTGGCCTCGTCCTGCCGCGCGTGCCGGAAGGCGCGCTCAGCCGCGTCGATGCGCGGGGTGTCCCCGTCGGGCATGTGGTCGGCGTTCATGAAGACGCCGCCGTCCCGCACCAGCCCGCCGAGCTGCCCGTACAGTCCGCGCAGCGGTCCGCTGTGCATCCAGTGCAGGGCGGTGGCGGTGAGCACCGCGTCGTACGCGTCGTGGGGCAGGGCGTCGGTCCAGCGGGGGTCCTTGAGGTCCGCGCGGACGAACGTGATCCGCTCGTCACCGTCGAAGTAGCCCTCGGCGATGGCCAGCAGGGCCGGGTCGAGGTCGACGCCCACGCTGACGGCCTTCGGGAAGCGCTTGAGCAGCCGGTCGGAGATACTGCCCGTGCCACAGGCCAGGTCCAGGACCCGGGGCTCGGTGCCCACGAACGCCTCGACCATGTCGAGCATCACGCGGAACCGCTCCTCGCGGTCCGGCATGTACCACTCCTGCTGGCGGTCCCAACTGTTCTGCCAGCCCTGCCAGTCAGTACCGACGACGGTCTCGGTCATACCGTTACCTCCAGGCCGTAATACCCTCGTAGCAACAACACCTATTACGAACACTAGACCGCGCCCGTAAGGACTACAAGTGGAACTGGCCTATTACTCGGACTATGCCGTTCGCCTGGTCAACACCGAGCAGCCCGAGCGCGGCAGCGACACCCTGACCTCGATCGAGGCCGTGCGCGAGCTGTTCGGACCCGCCCAGCAGATGGCCCGCAGGGCGAACGAGAGCGACGTGACGCGGCTGCGCGCGGTCCGCGCCCGGCTGCGCGCCGTCTTCGAGGCGGCGGACGAGGGCGACGAGGTGCGGGCCGTGGACCTGCTCAACGCGCTGATGATGGAGTTCCCGGTCAGCCCGCAGATCTCCGGACACGAGTTCCGCGACGAGGACGGCCGCCCCAAGTGGCACCTGCACATCGCCGACCACGCGGCCAACGCCACCGCCGGCTACACCGCCACCGCCTCCATGGGACTGGCCTTCCAGCTCACCGAGCTGGGCGTGGACCGGCTCGGCATCTGCCAGGCACACCCGTGCCGCAACGCCTACCTCGACACCTCGACCAACCGCTCCCGGCGCTACTGCTCGGACCGCTGCGCGACCCGCGCCAACGTCGCCGCCTACCGGGCCCGCAAGCGCCTGGACAGCGAGCGGTCGGCCCGTACCGGACGGACCGCCGAGACCACCCAGGACAGCGCGCCCGACAGCGAGCGCTGAACACCGCGCGGCGGGCGCACCCGCACCCGGGCGCGCGCCACCACCAGCTCGTCGGGCACCACCCCGAACTCGCGGCTGTCGTTCTCGACGAACGGGTTGTCCCCCTGGACCCACCAGCCGCCGTCGCGCCGCTCGACGGCCCGCTTGACGATCAGCAGGTCCTGCCGGAACGGATGCCGCAGGACGACGACGTCACCCGGCCGCACCACCGCTCCGTACTGCACCACGAGCTGGTCGCCGGGCCGCAGCGTCGGCACCATCGAGGGGTTGTACACCTCGGCCAGGCCGAAGGCCCGCAGCAGCCCCTTGCGCTCCCGCCCGTGCTCCACGTCCTGCTCCGGCCCGCGTTCTTCCACCCGCTCCGGCATCCCCGCCACACCTCCCGGTCCCGGCCCGGTGACCGCCACGCCCCGGTCGCCCGTCACCGGTCCCATCCTCCATCAGTCCCGGCCCGGAACCGGCCTTTTGCCCTAAGACCCCGAGCCACCCGAGAAAAGCCTTCCCGCGGCGAGTAATCTCGCACCTGAGAAGACGATCACGAGGAAGGACAGAACATGCTTTCCCGCCTGTTCGCCCCCAAGGTGAAGGTCAGCGCCCACTGCGACCTGCCGTGCGGCGTGTACGACCCGGCCCAGGCCCGTATCGAGGCCGAGTCGGTCAAGGCCGTCCAGGAGAAGTACCAGGCCAACGAGGACGCGGACTACCGCACCCGCGCCATCCTCATCAAGGAGCAGCGCGCGGAGCTGGCCAAGCACCACGTCTCGGTGCTGTGGAGCGACTACTTCAAGCCGCCGCACTTCGAGAAGTACCCGGAGCTGCACCAGCTCGTCAACGACACCCTCAAGGCACTGAGCGCCGCCAAGGGTTCCAACGACCCGGCGACCGGCCAGAAGGCCCTCGACTACATCGCCCAGATCGACAAGATCTTCTGGGAGACCAAGCAGGGCTGATCCGGTGTCCGGGGCGGCCCGGTGTCCCGACCCGGACACCGGGCCGTCCCGGCCCTCGCTCCACCACCGCACCCGGTCCCCGGTGCGCCGTACCCCGGCGCACCGGGGGCCGGGTGCGGCCGCGTCGCCACGGTGGCACGTTCCGCGCGACCGCCGCCGAACCCCGCTTTCGACAGGCTCGGACGGTGACGACGGACCGCAGCGCGGCGGACCACTACGAGGCCCTGGCCCTCGCGTCGTCCGCGGGCGGCATCCACGCCCGCACCGTGGCCCTCGGCGCCCTCGGGCCGGACCTCCCGGTGCCGGCCCTGGTGGTCCGGCATCTCGACCCGCGACACCGCACCGTCATCGCCGAGGTGCTCGGCCGGCGTACCGCGTTGCGGGTCAAGCTGGCCGAGAACGGCGAGCGGGCCCGGCCCGGCACGGTCCACATCGCACCCCCGACCGGCATCTCCTGGTGGAGCCCGGAGGCACCCTGACGCTCTCCGGGAGCCGCGGCGCGGTGGACATGTGGGGTCTGCGCCCGAACGAGGTGACCGTACGAGCCGTTCTTCTCGCTGGACTTCGGACTGCCGACCGAGACGCTGCGCCCGGCCGTGGCGAAGTGCCTGGAGTCGGGCAAGCGCACCGCCCTACCCGGGTCTCGGCCGCCAACCGGATCGGCCGGAGCATCCCCTGCAACGTGCTCTGTTCCCCCTTCGACCGGCACAACGGCGGTGTGGTCCTGCCGCTGGAGGCCGACCGGGGCGATACCGGCGACTGAGCGCCACCACCGGCGTACGCTGAGAACATGGTCTGGGGCTCGCGCAGAGACGTCCATGCGGGGCTGGCGCACCGCCGTGCGGCCAGGGCACGGCAGCACGCCGAGCACGCCGACGCGTGCGCCGACAAGCAGGAGATCCTGGCGGCCATGGCGGGCACGGACGCGCAGCTTCATCTGCGTCTGGCCGACTCCTACCGCCGGTCGGCGCGTTACCACCTGTCCTCCGCCCGCCTCCAACAGGCGTACGCCGACCGGATGTCCGCATGGGGCGGGGACGAGACCAGCCGGCCGCGCTTCATGACCGGCGTCGCGGAGGCGTGCGGCACCTCCAGCGCGGCGCTCACCCTGATGGGAGCCGACCACGGCCAGCTCTCCGTCGCCTCGTCGGACGAGCCCTCCCGGTCCGCGCAGGACCTGGAGTTCGTGCTGGGCGAGGGGCCCGCGCACGACGCGGCGGCGAGCGGCTGCCTGATCTCGGCGGCCGGCCGGGTCATCGCGAGCCGCTGGCCCGCCTACGGACCCGCACTGATCTCCCTGGGCGTCCACGAGGTGCTCACCGCGCCGTTGCGGACCGAGGGCACGTGCATCGGCGCGCTCGCGGTCTTCGACCCCGGCGACGGTCCCGCCGCCACCGGTGCGCTCAAGGTGATCGCCGACGCCCTGACCCGTACGGTGCTCCTCGGCCCCGACGCCGACCCCGAGCTGTACGACGACGCCGATCACCGGGACTGTGTCCAGCAGGCCGCCGGAATCCTGTCCGTCCAGGCGGGCTGCCGGGTGCAGGACGCGCTCGCCATGATCAAAGCACGCGCTTTCGCCGACGGGCAGCCACCGGACGCCATCGCCGAGCGGATCGTACGCGGCACGCTGAAACTCGCCCAGGGGCGCTGAACCCACCGAGGGGACCTCACCCATGACCACCGCTCCGCATCATCTCGCGTCCGTCTTCGTGGAACTGGCGGGTGGCGGCGCGCCAGGACCGCCCGGCGTCCCCACCCTGCTCGCCCGGCTCACCGAACGCAGCAGGGAGCTGCTCGCACTCCGGGCGACCGCGGTCACCTTCTCCCCAGGGGCCCGCGACGCGCCTCACGTGGCCGCTTCCGACGCCGATGTGTGCCGCCTCGAACAGGACGCGGTCGCCTGGCGCGAGGGCCCCGGCCCCGCCTGCCGCCGTACCGGCACGGCGCTCGGCGGTACGGCCCTGACCGGAGCGGTGGCCCGGCAGCGCTGGCCGCGCTACGCGCCCCGCGCCCTCGCCCTGGGCTGCACCCACACCGCCGCACTGCCGATACGGGGTCACTCCCGGCCGGTCGGCGCCCTGGTCCTGCTCGCCACCCGCCGCACCACACTGACCGGTGATCTGATGGCACTGGGCCAGTCGCTGGCGGACTTCGCCGCCGTGACCCTGCTGCGCGAGCACGAGGTCGCAGCGGGCCGCGCCCTGGCCGCCCAGCTCGAACACGCCTTGGAGACACGGGTCGTCATCGAGCAGGCCAAGGGGGCGCTCACCGCGCGGCACGCCCTCTCCCCCGACGCCGCCTTCGCCGTGCTGCGCGGCTACGCCCGCTCCCACCGGCGGCTGCTGACCGACGTGGCCCGCGAGGTGGTCGAGGGCCGGCTCGACGTGCCGCGCCCGCGCACGTGAGGACAGCCGGCGGCCGGGCCTGACCTGGGCTGCAAGGGTTCGTCAAGGCCGGCGCAAGGAGTCCGTCGCGGCGGCCGGGCAGCTCTCCCGCGTACGGGACCCGACCGAGGGGACCGACGCGACCATGGGGGAGTTCGATATGTCCGTTGCGGACCTCACGGCCACGGCCGGCCGGACACCACACACCGCGGACCGCGGCAGCGCGCACCGGCACGGCCCGGCGCGCACCGGCCCGGCGCGGCAGCACACCGTACGGCGCGACCCGGGACAGTGGCTGACGGTCACCGACGCCAAGCGGGTACTGGTGATCGTGCACACCGAGGTGTACGGCAGGCGGCTGCTGGACCTGCTGCCGCTGCTGGAGTCCGAACTGCGGGTCGAGGTGGTCTTCACCGTCCCGCCGCACGCCTTCAACGCGGGCGCGGAACGCCTGCTGCGCGTCCTGGGCGCCACCGTCGTCCCCTGGGAGACGGCCGTCCGGACCGGCTTCGACCTGGCGCTGGCCGCCGGGTCGCAGGGCATGGAGCAGGTACGGGCGCCGCTGATCCGGATCTCGCACGGTGCCGGGCACCTGTCCCTGGCCCGGGTGGCCGACGGGGTGCGGCCCGGTGAAGAGCGCGGGCCCGGCGGCATCACGGGGCGGCGGTACCTGATGTGGGACGGCCGGGTGGTGCCCAGGGCGGTGGCGCTGGCCCACCGCGACGACCTGGCGGAGCTGGCGCGCTGGTGCCCGGAGGCGCTGCCGGCCGCCGAGGTGGTGGGCGACCCCTGCCACGACCGGATCCGCGCGAGCCTGCCGCTGCGCCGCCGTTACCGTACGGCGCTGGGTCTGCGGCGCGGCCGGAAGCTGGTGCTGGTGACCTCCACCTGGGGGCGGCGCTCGGCCTTCAACCGGCTGGACGCCCTGCTGCCCCGGCTGCTGTCCGAACTGCCCCGCGACACCTACCGTACGGCGCTGCTGGTGCACCCCAACGTCTGGTCGCGGTACGGGCACTGGCAGCTCCGCGCCTGGCTGGCCGGGTGCCGGCGGGCGGGCCTGCACGTCCTGCCGCCGGACGCGGACTGGCGGCCGCCGCTGATCGCCGCCGACTGGATCATCGGGGACTACGGGTCGGTGACGCTGTACGGGGCGATGACCGGCGCGCCCATCCTGCTCAACCGCTTCCCGCACCGGGACGCCAACCCGGCCTCGCCCGGCGTCGAGCTGGCGCTGACCGCCCCGGCGCTGTCCCCGGCCCACCCGCTGGAAGCCCAACTCCGGTACGCGGCCGAGGAGTACCGGCCCGAGGACTACGCGCGGATCGCCGCGCGCATCACCTCCGAGCCCGGCCGCTGCCACCGCAACTTCCGCCGTCTGATGTACCGGATGCTCGGCCTCGGCCAGCCCGCCTGCCCGCCGGAGACACCGCCGCTGCCGCTGCCCGCCCCGCTCGGCCCGGCGGCCGCGGGCGGGCGCTTCGGGAGCGGGGAAACGGAGGTGTCCGCATGACGGCGGAACACCGGCCGGGGGTCGCGCCGACCGCCGTTGCGGTGCTTCCGACCTCGGTGGCGCGCCCGGTGGCGGTGGCGCTGGTGGAGACGCCGGGGCGGACCTACGTGGTGGTGATCGCGGACACCGACGGGACCGGTGCGCGGTCCGGCTGCCCGGACGACGGGTCCGGGGAGTTGCTGGCCGTGGACCTGGACCGCTGCCCGGACACACGGCGGATCGCCTGCGCGGACGCGCTGCACGGCAGCGGCGGCGAACCGGCGGTGCTGACGCTGCGGCGCCACCCCGGCGCTCTCGTCGTCGTCCGGCGGCGTACCGCCCGTACGGCGGAGGCGGTGGTCCGCGACGGCACCAGGCTGGCGGTGACCGCGGCCGGTCCCGCTCCGCCCGGCCGACGGGACCTGCGGCTGCTCACCTCGCTGCTGCACGGCTGGCTGGTGGAGGGGCTGCCCGTGGAGGCGCTGCGGTCGGTGCGGTTCCTCGGCGCGGAGCACGGGCCCGGTCAGGCCTCGCCGGCCGGTGCCGCCAGGTTCCGGATACGTTCCGCCAGGCGCCGCGCGTCGCTCGGGCTGAGCGACGCGTAGCGGGCCAGGGCGGCGTCGTAGCGGCCGCGGGCCGTCGCGGCGTCGCCCCGGTCCTGGGCGGTCTGGCCCAGCATCTCCAGCACCCGGGCCTGCCAGTGCGGCGACCCGGTGGCGCGGAACTCCGCCAGTGCCTGCCCCAGCAGGCGTTCGGCGGTGGGGTGGTCCCCTATCGCCTCGTGCGCGTGGGCCCGGCCGAGGTGGGCCAGGGCGCGCGCCGCGTCGTACGGGTCGGGGACCGCCAGCAGGTCGGCGCGAGCCCTGGCGAGCAGGCTGCGGGCCTGCTGGGGGCGGCCGGTGGCCAGGGCGACGTCGCCCAGGCACAGCCGGGAGAGCGCCGCGCCACGGGCGTGGCCGATGGCCTCCCGTAACCGCAGGGCGTCGGCGAACAGCGACTCCGCCAACGGCAGGCGGCCGGCCAGCCGGTGGGTCTGGCCCAGTCCGTGCAGCGCCTGCGCCTCGGCCCGCCGGTCCCCCGCGCGGCGCGCGTCCTGAAGGGCCTCGGTGAACCAGTCGGCCGCCTCGTCCAACTGCCCGGCGTTGTACAGGCCGCTGCCGCCGGTGGTGAGCATCCGGCTCACACCCTCCGGGTGCCCGGCCCGCCGGGCGGCGTCGAGGCCGGTCCGGTGGGCCTCGATCCACAGGTCGTACGGGCGCAGCCGCAGGAAGAGGGGCTGGAGGGAGTCGACGAGCTGCCAGGTGAGGGCGTGCCAGGAACGGCCGGCGGCGGTGCGTACGGCGGCCATCAGCTCGCCGCGCCCGGTGTCGAGCCAGCGCAGCGCGGCGTCGGCGTCGGGGAAGGTGAGGGGGGAGGCGGGGAAGATGTAGTCGCGGCGCAGTACGCGGTGGGCCGGCGACAGGAGCGCGCGGGCCGCCGTGGCGGTGGCCAGATACCACTCCACGGCCCGCCGCACGGCCTGTTCCCGTACGGCCGCGGTCTCCTCCCGCTCCGCGCACTGGGCCGCGTGCAGCCGTACGAGGTCGTGGAAGCGGAACCGGGTGGCGCCGGTGGTGTCGTCGGGCCCCAGGTCCTCCAGCAGGTGGGCCTCGGCCAGTTCGTCCAGGAGCTGCTCGGCCCGGGACGGCGGGACCGCGCCGACCGCCGCCGCGAGCGGGCCGGTCAGGACGGTCAGCGGGGGCAGCGCGAGCAGGCGGTAGGCGCGGGCGGTGGCGGGCGGCAGGCAGCGGTAGGACTCGTCCAGCGCCGAGCGCACCGCGCGCTCACCGCCCAGGTGCAGCGCCTCCAGCCGCCCGGCCTCCTGGGTCATCGCACCGGCGAGGGCGGCGACGGTCTGCCGGGGCCGGGCGGCCATCCGGGCCGCGGCCACACACACCGCCAGCGGCAGCCCGGCGCACAGGGCGACCAGTGCTCGGGCGGCGACCGGCTCCTGGGCGACGCGGCCGCCGCCGACCCGGCGGCCGAACAGCTCCACCGCGGCGCCCACGTCGAGGGTGCCGAGCTGGTGGAAGGCCGCGCCGTCCACGCCCAGCCCGGTCAGCCTGCTGCGGCCGGCCGCCACCACCAGGCTGCCGGCCGCACCGGGCAGCAGCGTACGGACCTGGGCGGCGCTGACCGCGTTGTCGAGCATGACCGCGATGCGCAGTCCGGCCGTGAGCGTGCGCCACAGCGCCGCCTGCTCGGCGGTCTCCGCCGGTGCCCGCGCGACGCCGAGGGCGCGGATGAACTGCCCCAGGATCTCGCCGGGCGGCACCGGCCCGCCGGGCGCGTGCCCGCCGAGGTCCGCGTACAACTGGCCGTCCGGGTAGTCCTCGCCCAGCCCCCGCAGCCAGTGGGAGACGAGGGTGGTCTTGCCCACCCCGGCGGGTCCGGTGACGGCGATGAGCAGCGGCCCGCCCCGGCCGTGACCGGCGCGCAGGGCGTCGAGCGCCGCGAGGTCGGCGGTGCGGTCGGTGAAGTGGGGCGGGGTACCGAGGAGTTGCCGGGGCACGGGGCGGGTCCCGGCGGCCGGCTGGAGGTGGACGTCGCCGTGGATCGTGCCCGCCTGGACCACGAGGCCGGTGATGCCGGAGGAACCGATGACGTTGGTGTGGTGCCTGGCATCCGGTGCCGCTCCCGCTCGGCCGGGCAGGCGGTGCCGTAACCCGGCCAGGTATTCCGCGAGTGCCGGGCTGTCCCGGGCGCGGTCGGTGAGCAGCTCCGCCAGTTCCCGCAGCCGGTCCGGGTCGTGTGGTGGCTTTTCGGCGGACGGGAGCAGGTCCGTGACACTGTTTTCCGGATCGGGGAGCGCCGAGCGGAGTGCGGCGGCCAGCGCGCGCCATTCCGCCGGCCGGCGCGCCGCCCCGGCCAGTACCGCCGCCAGTTCCCCGACTGTGATCGGCACCATTTCCCGCCGCCTCCCCCGCACCTTCCCGAACCCTCGTCCCCGGGAACCGGTGAACGACCGGTGGGAAAGGTCTACCCGCGTCATGGGTAAACAGACCGGGGGCGCACCCGACCGGCATATTCCGGCCACCCCACAGGATCAAGAAACGGTCTCTGGTGAGGCCAGGTGACGTCGTGTCATTCTTTTCCGCAAGTGAGCGGGGCGTACCGGAGAGAAGGTTCGCTCGTGCACGTCGACATCCGGGTACTGGGCCCCGTGGACATCCGGCTGAACGACCGGCCCGACCCCCTGGGCTCGCTCAAGGAACGGGCCCTGCTCGCCGCGCTGTCGGTGGACGCGGGCCGGCCGGTGCCGCTCGACACGCTCATCGCCCGCCTGTGGGACGACCACCCGCCCGCGAAGGCCCGCGCCGGACTGCACTCCTACGCCGCACGGCTGCGCCGGCGGCTGCGCGCGGGCAGCCGCAGCGCCGCGCTCACCCAGCAGGCCCACGCCTACACCCTCGACGTCGAGCCCGGCCGGGTCGACTGCCACCGCTTCCGTGATCTGGCCGCCCGGGCCCGCGCGCTGGCCGACGCGGGCGACGACCACGGCGCACTCGCCGCCTTCGAGGAGGCGGAGGCGCTGTGGCGGGGCGAACCGCTCTGCGGTCTGTACGGGCTCTGGGCCGGGGGCGTCCGGGCCCGGCTGGCCGAACACCGGCTGGCCGCCACCCTGCGCCGGATCGCCATCGAACTGCACCGGGGACGGTTCGCCGAACTCACCGCCGAACTGGCCGCACTGTGGGAGCAGCACCCCACCGACGAGGACCTGGTCGGCCACCTGATGATCGCGAACTACGGCTGCGGGCGGCAGGCGGACGCCCTGCGCGCATACGAGACGACCCGCCGCCGGCTCGCCGAGGAACTGGGCACCGACCCGGGCGAGGCGCTGACCCGGATCCACCGGCACATCCTCGACGGCGTCCCGGCCGCCCGGCTGCTCGTCCGCGAACCGCCGTGCCCCACCACGCCCGCACCGGCCTGCGGCCCGGGCCCGGTGCCCGACAATCTGCCCAGCCACGGCGAACTGGTCGGCCGCGAGGACGAACTGCGCCTCCTGACCGCCCCCGTGCGGGACGGCGCGGTCATCGCCCTCCAGGCCATCTCCGGCATGGGCGGCATCGGCAAGTCACTGCTGGCCGTGCACCTGGCCCACCGGCTCCGACAGCGCTACCCCGACGGCCGGATCCACCTGGACCTGTGCGCCCACGCCCCCGGCCGCCCGCCGCTGACCCCGCAGGCGGCCCTGACCGCGCTGCTGCGCGTGCTCGGCGTCCCGGCCGACGGCATCCCGCGCGGCCTGGACGAGCTGACGTCCCTGTGGCGCTCCCTGCTGAGCGGCCGCCGCGCCGTGATCGTCCTGGACGACGCGGCCGGGCCCGAACAGGTCAGGCCGCTGCTGCCGGTCGGCTCCCCCTCGCTGACGGTCGTCACGAGCCGCCGCCGGATGGCGGGCGTCCCCGGGCTGCACCCGGTCTTCCTGGACGTACTGCCGCCCGAGGACGCCGCCACGCTCTTCGTCCGGCTCGTCGGGCCCGAGCGCGCCGGCGACCCCGACGAGGTGGCCACCGTCGTCCGGCTGTGCGGGCGCCTGCCGCTGGCGGTCGAACTCGCGGCGGGACGGCTGGTCTCCCGGCCTTCCTGGACCACCGGCCACCTCATCCAGCGGCTGTCCCGCCGGCACGGCCGCCTCGGGGAGATCCGTGACGTCTACCGGGACATCGCCCGCGTCTTCGAGATGTCGTACCACACGCTGGACGACGAGCAGCGCACCGTCTTCCGGCTGCTGGCCCTGCACCCCGGCCCGCAGTTCGGCCCGCACGCCGCCGCCGCGGTGACCGGGCTGCCGCTGCCCGCCGCGGAACGGGCCGTCGAGACGCTGCTGGACGCACACCTCGTCCAGGAGCCCGAGGCGGACCGCTACCAGTACCACGACCTGATCGCCGAGTACGCGCTCACCCTGGCCGCCGAGGACCCGCCCGAGGTACGCGAAGCCGCCCTGCACCGGCTGTCCGCGTTCTACCTCGGCGCGGCGGACCGGGCGGACCGGCTGGTCAACCCGCGCCGGTCGCGGCTGGACGTGCCGTACCCGTACGACCCCGAACTGCTGCCCCGGTGGAACGGCCCCCAGGAGGCCAGGGACTGGTTCGCGGCCGAGCACCAGGCGCTGTTCGCCGCCGAGCGGCACGCCCGTACGCACGGGGCGCCGGACCGCGCCGCCTGGTTCGGCCACGTCCTCGCCGTGTTCCTGGACACCGAGGGCCACTGGGCCGAGGCCGAACACATCCACCGGCACGCGGCGCTGCACTGGCAGCAGTGCCGGGACCGGCGCGCGGAAGCCAGGGCGCAGACCGACCTCAGCACCACACACGCGCACGCCGCCCGGTACGCGCAGGCCGAGGCGGCCGGCCGCCGGGCACTGGAACTGGCCCGCGCGGTGCACGACACGGAGGCCGAGGCGGAGGCGCTGCAACAGTTGGGCGTGCTCCACTGGCACCGGGGCGAATACCGCCCGATGCTTTCGGTGCAGCGCGCGGCGCTCGCACTGCGGGTGAAGTCCGGGGACCGCTGGCACCAGGCCCGCAGCACCAACAATCTCGGCATCGCCCATTTGCACCTGGGCGACCACGGGGCCGCGATGCATCATTTCCGTGCGGCACTGGCCATGTTCCGCGAGATCGGCGACAAGCGCGGTGAGACGCAGTCGTTGAACAATCTCGCGGAATCGCAATGGCACACGGGCGAACAGGAAGCGGCACGGGCGTCCTTCGCCCAGGCACTCGCGATCTCCGCGGAATCGGGCAGCCGTTCCGAACAGGCCATCGCACGCATCAATCTCGCCTCCACCTTCCGTATGCCGGAGGAACTCACCGAGGCACTCGGACTCTATACGGAAGCGCTGCGCTCCTTCCAGCAACTGGGCGACCGCCGGAACGAGACCATCACGTTCATCAACACCGGAAATGCCCTGCGCGACTCCGGTGAATTCCCGGCGGCGGCGCGGCGTTACGCGAGCGCGCTGGAACTGGCCCGTGCCATCGGCGCGGGCCTGGAAGAGGCGCAGGCCCTGCGGGGCCTGGGGGTCACGGATCTCGGGACCGGACGGACGGAACAGGCCGCCGTGCACCTGGAAATGGCACTGGGTGTCGCCCGCCGGATCGGCTCCCCCGAGGAGGAGGCCCGCTGCTGTGACGCGCTCGCCGAACTTCATGTGGCGACCGGGGACCGGGAAAAGGCGGGCGCGCTGTGGCGCGTCGCGCTGGCCACGTTCGAGCGCCTCGATGTGTTCGAATTCCGCCGCTTGGAGGCGCGTGTGTTCGAGGTGGGGTGCATCGATCTACGCGAATAGACACCGTGAAATCTTGCTTGGTGGACCGAGTTTGACAAGATCGGCCCGAGACTGTTTGCTGTCGCACCTCTTACCCTAACGGGTCAACAGACAGCAGAAAGTCACATACACGTGCTCAGCTTTGAACCTGCGGCGACCGATCATGTCGCCAATCAGGCGCCACTGCACTCCGAAGTCCGCACCGCCCCGCAGCACGAGCCTGATGAATCCCGC
This sequence comes from Streptomyces sp. NPDC018045, assembly GCF_044327445.1. Lineage (NCBI taxonomy): Bacteria > Bacillati > Actinomycetota > Actinomycetes > Kitasatosporales > Streptomycetaceae > Streptomyces > Streptomyces sp. NPDC018045. The sequence goes on along the minus strand of NZ_JBIRFL010000013.1, from coordinate 93,211 downwards.
GACGGGTCCATATGGTCACCCATCGAGTTCGACGATGACCCGAATCGACCGTATTCAGGGAGGGTATGCATGCCCAGCCTGGCAGCCAGGCAGGGCGACCGACTGACCGTCTGACCACAGGCCGGCCGCCCCGCCCCGCCCCTCACGTCCCAATGGCCAACGGCCCGTCATGCCGCACCAGCCACTCGCGGTACGCCGTGCTCTCCCAGGCCACTTCCATGTACGAGGCGGTCAGGTCGGCGAAGAGGGCGTCGGCGGGCGCGGCCGGGGCGGCGCCGGGGCGGTGGGCCATGAAGAGGCGGACGGCCAGCGGGTCGCCGCGCAGCGGACGGATGGCCATGCCGTGCCGGGGCCGGGAGGTCGGCTGGCAGGGGGCCACCACCTCGCCCGCCGCGACCAGGTCGGCCGCCGTGAGGTAGTCCCCGTGCACCACCCGGGGGTCCAGGCCCGCCGCCGCAAAGACCCGGCGCAGCCCCGCCCACTCGCCGTCCACCGACGGGTTGACCATCCACTGGTCACCGGCCAGCTCGGCCAGCTCGACGACCGGGTGGCGGGTCGCCGGGTGGCCGACCGGAAGCGCTACGAACTGCGGTTCCCTGGCCATCAGTTCGCGCTCCACCAGCCCGTCGGGCCGGCGCAGCGGCGCCCCCTCCACCTCGTGGACGAAGGCGACGTCGAGCTGGCCCATCGCCACCATCTGGAGCAGCGCGTTGGCGGACACGTCGATACGGATGGTGGTGTCCGTGCCGGGCAGCCTGGCCCGCAGCCGCCGCAGCCAGCCCGCCACCGCCCGGCTGCTGGTGCTGCCGATGCTCAGCCGCGAGCCGCCGGACCGCAGGGAGGCGGAGGCTACCTCGTCGACCAGGGCCCGCATGTCGGCCACTATCGGCCGGGCGCGGGTCAGCACCGAGTGCCCCAGCGGTGTCGGCCGGCTGCCGGTCCGCTCACGGAAGAACAACTGGCCGCCCAGGGCGTTCTCGATGCGGCGGAGCTGGGTCGTCAGGGAAGGCTGGGTCATGCCGAGCTGCCGGGCGGCCTTGCGCACGCTGCCGGCGTCGGCGATCGCGCACAGCGCACGAAGATGCCTCACTTCGAGCTCCACGACCGGAGCATAACGACGTTTGCGCACGTCACACCAGACTCTTCGGGCACGCTTGGGTCTCTTTCCGCCCGGGGGTATCACCTGGTGCTATCACCACATGGCATCTCCGCGCCCCGGATGATCTCGAACAGACTCTCCGGCACCAAGAGTTCATCCGCAGGGCCCCGGCCGCCGCCCCACACGGCGGCCGTACGGCCCCACGGGCGATAAGGAGTCCCCCCATGAGATCTCCCAAGACGGCGCTGCCGGCAGCGCTCGGCCTGGGCCTCGTCGTCACGCTGGCCGCCGCGGCCCCCGCGACGGCGACCTCCGTCTCCTCCGCTCCCCGGACCCACCAGGTCACCGCCGCCGCGTACGCCGGCTCGGCCGCCGAGAAGGCGGACACCCGGGCGTTCTTCGAGGCCGTCATGAGGTCGGTCAAGGCCAAGCAGGCGGCCCACCCCGGCCTGAAGGCCGTCACCGTCACGTACGACGCGAGCGCGGCGCCGACGTTCAAGAGCCAGATATCCCAGAGCGCCCAGATCTGGAACAGCGCGGTGAAGAACGTCAAGCTGCAGGAAGGCAGCGGCGGCGACTTCCAGTACCGCGAGGGCAACGACGCGCGCGGCTCCTATGCCAGCACCGACGGCCACGGCAAGGGTTTCGTCTTCCTCGATTACCAGCAGAACAAGGAGTTCGACTCGACCCGCGTGACCACGCACGAGACCGGGCACGTGCTGGGTCTGCCGGACCACTACGAGGGTCCGTGCAGCGAGCTGATGTCCGGCGGCGGCCCCGGCCCGTCCTGCACGAACACCCAGCCGGACCAGAACGAGCGGGCCAAGGTGGACCAGCTCTGGGCCAACGGTCTCAAGGGCGTACGCCCCTGACGGGCTCCTCCCCACCGGGTCCGGTAAGGCGTGCGGCCGTCACGGACCCGGGAAACCACGGCGCGCGGGCGCCGCGGTCCGACAGCGTCTACGCGCGCGGCGGGCTCCCCGGAGCCCTGCCGCGCGCGTACGCGTTCCGCGCCGCGCACCCGCTCCTGTTCGTACGATGCGCCGTGCCTCAGTGCGCCAGTTCCCGGCTCCACGCCTCCAGTTCCGGCTCGCCGCCGGCGGAGCGGCGCAGCCGGCCGGTGGGCTGCCACCCCCACGCCCGTACCGCGGAGCGCGCGGCACCGTTCGCCGTCTCGACGAGGGTGACCACCGTCGTGGCGTTGCTGCGGACCAGCAGGGTCTCCTGGAGCCGGGTGGCGACGTGGCCGCGCCGGTGCGCGGGCAGCACCATCAGCTCGGCGACGACGAACACCCTGCCGGAGGCGGTCAGTTCCTCCAGGCCGGGCGGTACCTGTCCGTTGAAGCCCTGCCACCACCGGCCGTCGCGCTCGGCGGGGAAGCCGTAGGCACAGCCGACCAGCGTCGGGTCGCTGGCGATGACCATCTCGAAGCCGGGGTGCTGGACGTGCTCGGCGAACCGCTGCAGAAAGGCCCCCCGTCCGCGGAATTCCTCGCCCGAGGGGCCGCGGTACGCCTCGACGTACAGGTCGGCGACGGCCTCGCGTTGTGCCTCGGCCTGCCACCTGGTCAGGCGCCGCAAGAAGACTTCTGCCATCCGGTCCTCCACAGGGTCCAGGAAATCACCTTCGGTTGAGGAAGTACTCCATGACGAGGCCGCTGTCGAGCGTGCCGTCGACGACCTGGCGGGCGAGGTCGGACAGCCGCCGGCGGTGGGCGCGCGCGTAGGCCCGGAAGACCGTGAACGCCTCGTCCACGCTCATCGCCCAGCGTGCGGCGAGCATGCCCTTGGCCTGTTCGATCACCACGCGGGAACTGAGCGCACGCTGCAACTGGGTCCGCTCGGCGTGGCTGCGCTCCAGGCTCTTGTGCTGTACGGCGATGACGGCCAGCAGGTCGGCCAGCGACCGGGCGAACGCGCCGCCCTGCTCGCCGAGCGGTGCGGCGGTGCCGGAGAGGAGGGCCAGGACGCCGACGCCCCGGGAGCGCAGCCGCATCGGCAGGGCGTGCGCGGTGATGTGGCCCCGGTCCCGCGCGAGGGCGGTGAACCGCGGCCACCGCGCGGCGGTGCGCGGGTCGGTCAGGGCGATGTCCGTCTCGGCCGTACCGGCGCGGTGGCAGTCGGCGTACGGGTCGCAGGGTTCCTCGGGGCCGTCCGGGCCCAGCAGGCGGGCGGTGTCGCCGAACTCGGCGACCACCCGCAGCCGGTGCTGCGCGTCGGCGAGGAGCACGGCGGCCGCGTGGGCGCCGAGCAGGCCTGCGCAGTGCCCGGACCATCGGCCCAGCAGCTCGGCGCAGTCGGCCTCGCCGGTGAACGCCTCGGGTAAGTCCGCCCACACCTGCGACAGGGGTTCTTCACGGGCCATGGAAACCATCCCTCCCCGCCTTCGACCGGTCGTGGCCCGTGTCCACCGTCCCCAGGATCGAAGCCGCACGGCCACTATGCCCCCGGCAAGCCTCCGGCGGGAGACCACCGACACCATGTGCCGCGGGCGCGGGGCCGGTCCACCGGCCCTTGGAGCCGGTGTCATGACTCCGGCCGGGCGCCCGCCGCCCGGCGTTCAGGCCCTTACGGCGAGCAGTCCGCCATCTGGTCGCGACGGGCGTCCCGTACGTTCGCGTAGCGGGGGAAGCGTTCGGTCAGCCGGGTCGCCCTGAGCAGGGTGGCGATGCCGCGGTGGGCGTGTACGACGCGCAGCCAGCCGCCCTGTTCGACGGCCTGGTTCTGTGCGGTGCACAGCTCCCGCAGCGCGGAGCAGTCCATGAAGGTCACCGCGCCCAGGTCGACGATCAGCCGGGGTGGCCCGGTGGTGCGGCTGCGGCCCTGCCGGAGCAGGCTCCGCAGGCGTGGCGCCGTCATGAGGTCCAACTCCCCCTCGGGACGCACGACATTGATCTTGCTGACACCGATCCGGTGGTGGACATTCATGGCGATCCCGCCCCTGAAATCAAACATGCGCGCACTGACTCTTCTTCGTGCGAACCGGGGTCCGGGGCACCGCGCCATCAGCGTATTCCGGTGGAGCGTCGGACGGCGGTGAAGAAAGGTTCCGTTCGAAACTCGACCCGATTCGTTCACCCGCCCGGGGGCCGCGTCGTACGGGCGAGCCCACCCGGCTCGCCGGTCACACCCGTACCGCTCAGGGCCACAGCGCCCGGGCGAGAGCGACACCGGCGAACACCGCGGCGAGGCCGGCGGCCACACTCGCCGCCACGTTCGCGGCGGCGCGCCACCGCGCCCCGTCGGCGGCCAGCCGGAGCGTCTCGTACGAGAAGGTCGAGTACGTCGTCAGCGCCCCGCACAGGCCCGTCCCGAGCAGGAGGTACAGGTGCGAGGAGGCGGCGCCCGCCGCCACCGCGCCGGTGACCAGGCCCAGCACCAGCGAGCCCGCGACGTTGACCGTGAACGTCCCCCAGGGGAAGGCGCCGCCGTACCGGACCCGCACGAAGCGGTCCGTCAGGAACCGCAGGGGCGCGCCGACCATCGCGCCGGCCACCACCAGGAGCCAGCTCACGGCCTGCTTCCCTTCCGTACGTACCGGGTGCCCGCGAAGGCGGCCCAGACCGCCGCCAGTGCGGCGAGCAGGGTGGCGGCCAGGTAGGCCAGGCCGAGAGCGAGCCGACCGGTGTCCGTCAGGTGCTGGATGTCCACGGTGTACGTGGAGAAGGTCGTGAAGCCGCCGAGGATGCCGGTGCCGAGGAACGGGCGCAGCAGCGGGTGCGGCGAGCCCCGCTCGGTGAGCAGTGCCATCAGGACGCCCATCAGCGCGCAGCCGACGACGTTGACCAGGAAGGTGGTCGCGGGGAAGGTCCCGGGGGCGGTGGGCCACAGCAGTCCGGCGCCGTAGCGGGCGGCCGCGCCGATGCCGCCGCCGAGCGCGACCGCGCCGGCGGCCGGCCAGTGGCCCTGCCAGGGCGGCCGGGGGCGCGCGCGGGCCGGGTGCCCGGCGGCTGGTCCGGTGGGGTGCAGCGCGGACGGGTCGGCCGTCAGCGGGCGGGGGGCTCCGGTGCTCATACCTCTCCTACTCGCGCGGTGCGGGCGCTCCCGCGTCCGCTCTGCAAGCAGGGACCGTTGGCGGCCTGCGACGGCCGCGGTTCGGGTCCGGCGGGCCCCACCGCCGTGCCGTGATCACGAGATCACCGGTGCTCCCAGGTTAACCCGGGCTGTTTGACACCGCCAAACATGGGATGTTCCTATCACCGGTGGAATCGAGAGGGAGGACGGCGTCCATGCCGCTGCGCAGCACCGCCCGCACCAGCCTGGTGGACCTGGTCATCGAGCAGATGGAACAGCTCATCACCGACGGCGAGTGGGAGGTCGGCGGGAAGATCCCCGCCGAGCCCGTGCTCGTCGAGACGCTCGACGTGGGCCGCAACACCGTCCGCGAGGCGGTCCGCGCCCTCGTGCACACCGGGATGCTGGAGCCTCGGCAGGGCGACGGGACGTACGTACGGGCCAACAGCGACTTCGGCGCGGCCGTGCAGCGCAGGCTGCGCAGGGCCGCCGACCTGGAGGCGTACGAAGTCCGGGCGTCCCTGGAGCGGGACGCGGCCCGTTACGCCGCGCTGCGCCGCACCGACGACGACCTGGCGGCACTGCGGGACGCGCTCGCCGAGCGCGACCGGGCCTGGGGGAACAGCGACGTCACCGCGTTCATCGACGCGGACATGCGCTTCCACCGGACGGTCGCCGCGGCAGCCCACAACAGCGTCCTCGCGGACCTGTACGAGCACTTCAGCGACGCCCTGCGCGGCACCCTTCAGGCCGTCATCCGCAGGCCGCTGCCCGATTCCGTACGCCACCAGTTCGACGCGCACACCGCCATCGCCGACGCCATCGAGGCCCGGGACCCGGACGCCGCCGAACAGGCCGCGCTGGCCCACCTGACCGAGGCCATGGACGCGCTGCGCGCGGCACGGCCGGACGACGAGGCGCCGGTGGCGGACGCCCGAGCACGTGAAGCAGGCCCAGGAGATGAACACCATGCATGACGACGGACCGGCCGCCCCTCTGACCGCCCCCGGCACCGGTGGCGCCGCGCGGCCGGACGCGCCCGCCGGAGACGCCGCCCCGCCCGCCCCGGCGCCGGGCGCCACCGGACGCCGCGCCCTCTACCTGGGCGCCGGCGTCGTCCTCCTCGCGCTCAACCTGCGCCCCTCCCTCGTCGCCGTGTCCCCGCTGGCCGGCACCATCCGCGCGGAGAGCGGCATGTCGGCCGCGGCCACCAGCCTGCTGACCGCGCTGCCGCTGCTCTGCTTCGGACTGCTCGCCCCGATCGCGCCGCGGCTCGGCCGCCGCTTCGGCATGGAGCGCTCGCTGCTCGGCACCATGGCGCTGATCTGCGCGGGCACGGCGCTGCGGCTGCTGGACTCGGTGGTCGCGCTGTTCGCCGGGACGGTCGTGATCGGCGCGGGCATCGCCGTCGCCAACGTCCTGCTGCCCGGTCTGATCAAGCGCGACTTCGCGGCCAGGTCCGGGCTGATGACCGGCCTGTACTCGATGTCGCTGTTCGGCGGCGCGGCCCTGGCGGCCGGTGTCACCGTGCCGGTGCAGCGCGCTGCCGGGCTGAGCTGGCAGGCCACCCTGGCGTGCTGGGGCTCGCTGGCGGTCGTCGCGATGGTGGTGTGGCTGCCGCAGGTGCGCAGCCGTACGCGTACCACCGCGGCCACGGCCCGGGAGGCCGCCCACCCCGTGCGCGGCCTGTGGCGCTCCCCGCTGGCCTGGCAGGTCACCGCGTACATGGGCCTGCAGTCGCTCAGCTACTACGCGGCGGCCGCCTGGCTGCCGACCATGCTCACCGATGCCGGAATGAGCGCGGGCGACGCGGGCTGGATGCTGTCGTTCTCCTCGCTGCTGGGCATCGCGGGCTCGTTCCTCGCCCCGGTGATCGTCGGGCGGCGGCTGTCGGCGGGCGCGCTGGCCACGCTCGGCGCGGTGCTCTGCGCGGCCGGTTTCGCCGGCATGCTGGCCGCCCCGGCCGGTGGCGCGTACGTGTGGATGACGCTGCTGGGCCTCGGCCAGGGCACGGCCATCAGCCTGGCCCTGCTGTTCATCGTCCAGCGCGCTCCGGACATCCGGCACACCGCGCAGCTCTCCAGCATGGCCCAGTGCTTCGGCTACGTCCTGGCGGCCACCGGACCCGCGGTGCTGGGCGCCGTGCACGACGCGTCGGGCGGCTGGGCGGTGCCGGTGACCGTGCTGCTGGTCCTGCTCGTCCCGCAGGTGGCGATGGGCCTGGGCGCCGCTCGGCCGCGGCATGTCGCGGGGAGCTGACAACCGGTACGTAGGCGGCGTGGCGCAGGGCGCTGATCCCGGTACGTACGCGCCCGGAGCGGGGCGATCCGTACGGGCGGGAGGTGTGCGGAGCCGCCGTGACGCCTCCCGCCCCGCCGGACGGCCGGGCCATACTGGTGCGGTGTCGGTGATCAGCAACCTCCGTAAAGCGGTCCGCCTGCCGCAGCAGCGGCGCCGTGGTGTCGACCTCAGCCACCCGGCGCGGTCCCCGCTGGGCACCGCCGTGGTGAACTGCGCCGTCTACGAAAAGGGCGTCCGCCAGCCGGGCGACCAGCCGGCCGAGGAGGCCGTCCGCCGGGTCCGCGACTCGGGCGACGGCTTCGTGTGGATCGGTCTGCACGAGCCGTCGGAGAAGGAGTTCGCCGGCATCGCCGAGCTGTTCGGTCTGCACCCGCTCGCCGTCGAGGACGCGGTGCACGCACACCAGCGGCCGAAGCTGGAGCGCTACGACAGCTCGCTGTTCACGGTGTTCAAGACGGTCTGCTACGTGGAGCACGACCGGCTCACCGAGACCAGCGAGGTGGTGGACACCGGCGAGATCATGGTCTTCACCGGCGCCGACTTCGTCATCACCGTCCGGCACGGCGGTCACGGCTCGCTCGGCCCGCTGCGCGAGCAGTTGGAGGCGGATCCGGAGCAGTTGGCCATCGGCCCGTCGGCGGTGCTGCACGCCATCGCGGACCTGGTCGTGGACGACTACCTGGACGTCGCCGCCGCCGTGCAGGACGACATCGACGACGTCGAGAGCGAGGTCTTCGCCGCGAGCCCGCGCCGCGCCGCCGACGAGGAGCCGCGCCGCGGCACGCCCACCGGCGCGGGCCGGATCTACCAGCTCAAGCGGGAACTCCTGGAGCTGAAACGGGCGGTGGCGCCGCTCACCCGTCCGCTCCAGGCGCTGGCCACCCAGCCGATGGCGCCGGTGGACCCGCACATCACCACCTACTTCCGCGACGTGTCGGACCACCTGGAGCGGGTGACCGAGCAGATCAACGCCTTCGACGAACTGCTCAATTCCATACTCCAGGCCCACCTCGCGCAGGTCACCGTGGCCCAGAACGAGGACATGCGGCGAATCAGCGCCTGGGTCGCGATCCTCGCCGTACCGACGATGGTGTGCGGCATCTACGGCATGAACTTCGACCACATGCCGGAGAAGCACTGGACCTTCGGCTATCCGCTGGTCATGGCCGTGACACTCACGCTCTGTTTCCTCATCCGCCGCGGCTTCAAGCGGAACGGGTGGCTGTAGGGCGGACCGCCCCCCCCGCGTCGGCCTCGCGGCACGGGCCGGTCGCTTCGCGGGCCTTCCCCGCGGCCGCGCACGGCCGGTGAGAACGGCGCCCGCCGGTGCGTCGTCCGCGCCGTCTCCCGGGTCAGCGCGGAAGCCACTCCGGCCGCGAACTGCCCAGGCGCGGGGTCGTCCCCGCCCAGCGGGGTGGGGTGTCGGACATGCGCACGACAGGGCCCAGGCTCTTCAGATCGCCGTAAACGGTGGCGTCGTCCAGCACCGCGTAGCGTGCGAACTCATCCGGGTCGAGCCGGCCGGCCGCGTCCTCGAAGCCGCTGATCAGCCCCTGTCGCTGGACGAGCATCGCGGACTGGCAGAGGGAGACGTGGACGTGGTAGGTCCCGCCTTCGCGGGCGCGGCGGGCGAGGGCGAGCATGGCGCCGAAGCTCCCCAGGAAGCCGGTGAGGAAGTCGCAGAGGTAGACCGGTGTCAGGTGCGGGCGGCCGGCCCTCGTCGCCTGCCCCTGGATGTCACAGACGCCGGTGACGGCCTGTGCCACCTGGTCCCAGCCGGCACGGGCACCGAACGGGCCACCCGAGCCGAAACAGTCGACCGTCACGTACACCAGTCCCGGACGGATGGCCGCGAGGTCGCCCGGGCCGAAGCCGTGCGCCTCCAGGCGGCGCGGACGGTATCCCTCGATGAACACGTCCGCCCCGGCCGCCAGTTCGCGCAGGCGCGCCGCCTGGTCCGGCTCGGTGAAGTCCAGATAGGTGCTGCGCTTGCCGTGGCTGGTGTCGCGGACGAACGGCGGCACCTGGGGAAGGCGCGGCGCGGTGACCATGAGTACGTCCGCTCCGTGCTCGGCCATGCCCAGGGCCGCGGTGGGCCCCGCGAGGATCCGGGTGAGGTCGAGCACGCGGAGGCCGGCCAGCGGCTCGGGGGCGCCGGGTCGGGGCCCGGGGGCACTGGGTAGGGGCTCGGGGGCGCTGTCGCCGAGCTTGGTGATCTCGACGACCGGGCGCGCGGCGAGATAGGCGCCCTGCGGGTGGGCCAGCCACTCCCGCGCGGTGCGCACGACCCCGCCGCACGCGTCGGCGGCGGCGATCGCGTCTTCGAGGTCGTCAGCCTTCCACCTGCGGACCGCGGCTCCGACCGAGGCGGGGACAGCCTCGCAGCCCAGCACGTCCAGCACCCGGCGTTCGAGGTGCGGAAGGTTGAAGTGGGGCACGAACCAGCGGTCGTCGGCGGTCCGCCAGGGCCGGGTGAGCGACACCATGTGCTCGACGTCGGGCGAGACCGGGGCGGGACGGTACGCACCCGTCGCGTCGCGGACGAGGGTCATGTCCTCGCCGCCGAGGGCCGTGGCGGCCGCGGCCCGTACATCGATCCCGATCTGCTGCCGCTGTCCCGTCCGCAGTTCCCACAGATCGTTCGCCGCCACCGCGCGGGCGGCCAGGGCGTCGGCGAGGGTCCGGCCGATGCGCAACGGCGAGGCGAACAACGGATCGGAGCCGCTGATCGTCACCTCGCCGGGCGCCGGCCGATCACCACCGCGCAGCGCCATGAGTTCGTCGAAGGCTCGCGGGGTCGGGGACGTGTTGGTCATGAGGTCTTCCTTGGTCCGGTCCGGTGCTGTCCAGTGCTGTCTGCCGCTGCCCCTGCCTGTTCGGTCCTGTCGTGGCTGGTCCTGGATGGTCCTGGATGGTCCTGACCGCCGCGGGGCGCGGGGCGCGGGTCGCGTGGTCAGGTGCGGCAGGTGGATGGGCGCGGCTGGGGTGCGGAGGTCCGCGCGGGTCGGCCGGGTCAGTGTGCGCGGACGTCGACGACGGTGCGGCCCGTACCGTGGCCGGCGAGTACGTCGGCGGCGGCCTCCTGCGCGGCGGCGAGAGGGAGGCAGCGCGTCACGGTGTCGAGCAGGTCGGGGTCGAGGTGGCGTGCGAGGAGCTGCCAGGCGGCTTCGCGACGCTCGCGAGGCGTACGTACGGAGTCGATGCCGAGGAGGGAGACGCCGCGGAGGATGAACGGCAGGACATTCCCGGGGAACGCGGCGCTCGCGGCGAGGCCGCAGGTGGTGGCGGTACCGGAATGCCGCAGCCCGGCGAGGGCACCGGCCAGGACGGGGCCGCCGACCGCGTCGATCACTCCTGCCCAGCGCTGCTTGGCGAGCGGCTTGCCCCGGGTGTCGAGTTCCGCCCGGTCGAGGATGTGGGCGGCGCCGAGCAGGGTGAGCTGGTCGTGCAGGGTGTCCGGGCGGCCGGTCACGGCGATCACTTCGTAACCGGAATGGGCCAGCAGGGCGATGGCGACCGAACCGACGCCGCCGCCGGCCCCGGTGACCAGGACGGGGCCGTGCGCGGGGGTCAGTCCGTGCTGTTCGAGGGCGAGGAGGCTGAGGGCGGCGGTGAATCCGGCGGTACCGATCGCCGCGGCCCGGGCCGGGGTGAAGGGGGCGGGCACCGGGACGATGTCCGCTCCGTCGACGGCCGCGAGACCGGCGAGGCCGCCGTGCCGGTCCTCCCCGAGCCCGGCACCGTTGAGGGTGACGAGGTCGCCCCGGCGCCAGCGGGGGTGCCGGGAGGTGAGGACTTCCCCGGTCACGTCGATACCGACCACGAGTGGGTGACGGCGGATCACACCGGGTCGGCTGTGCAGGGCGAGGGCGTCCTTGTAGTTGATGCTGGAGTAGTGCACCAGCACGGTGGTGTCGCGGTCGTCCAGGATCCCGCTGTCGAGTTCTTCGAGGGCGGTGCGCTGCCCGTCGGGGGTCTCGCGAGCGATCCATCCGGTGAATGGGGTCATGGTGTTGGCCCTTCTGTTGCGCCTGCGGCTGACGGAATCGGGCGGCCGGCTGCGCGCACAGGGGGCTCACTCCTTCAGGAGGTTCTCCCCGCGGCGGCCTCTCCTTCTCGACGCTAGGCAACCCGCCGACCGCCCGGAAATGCCCCTTACGCTGCATCTATGCCCCACAGGCATAGCCGGAGGCCAGGCGTGACCAGAGGCCAGGCTCAGCCGGAAGCCAGTCGCGGCTCTCAGCCAGGGCCAGTCACGGCTGGAGGCCAGGCATGCCCGGAGACCGGCAAGGGGCCCCAGCGGGAGCCACCCGGCCACCGCACCACGCCCGCAGCGTCACGCGGGCGTGCTCTGCAGGGCGGCGTCCAGGAAGCGGCGGATCAGCGTCCGCTGAGTCCCGGGCAGGTGCACGAGACCGACCGGACTGGGAGGCGCGTTGGTGAGGGGGACGAATCGCAGAGCGGGGTGCTGGGCGCGGCGTTGTGCGACCTCGGGGACGATGCCGATGCCCCGGTTGGCGGCCACCGTCTCCAGCCATTCGTCGTAGTTGGCCGTTTCGACGATCTCGGCCGGGCGCCGGCCGGCGGGCCACGACCCGGGACCGGTGGTTCCGTTGACCGTGTTGACGACCAGCGGCCAGTCCTGGACGTCGTTCCAGTCCAGATGCCCGAAGCGGGTCAGCTCGCTGCGCTCCGAGCAGACGGCGATGCGCGGCTCGTCGTACAGACGCACGGTCCGCATCCCCGCCGGCACCTCGGCGTCCCCCCGGACCAGGGCGATGTCGACCGTGCGCTGCCGCAGTGCCTGGACGGGGTCGTCGGTGCGGGTCAGGGCGACCGAGGCTCCGGTGCTCTCCTCGAAGCGGTCGACGGTCCGCTGCGCCCAGGGGTCGGGCAGCAGCCAGCCGAAGCCGAGCCGGAGGGTGGCCCGGTGCCCGACCGAGGCCAGGGCGTCGTCCAGGGCGGCGAGGACCCGCTCGGCGTGCTCCAGGAACTGCGCGCCGGTGTCGGTCGGTTCGACGTGCCGGGAGGACCGGTCGAGGAGCAGGACGTTCAGCCTGTTCTCCAGTTGCGCGATCGTACGGCTGAGCGCCGGCTGCGTGATCAGCAGTTCCTCGGCGGCCCGGGAGAAGGAGCGATGGCGGGCCACTGACGTGAAGGCCCGCAGGTGCCGCAGTTCTATGTCCGTGCTCGTCATGGTGGTCACCGAGGTCCATGCGCGTCGTGCATGGCAGCAGACTAACGGGCATTTCACAGGCGGAAACGGGCTGCTTAGCGTCAAAGGGAAACCGAACCGACGGCCGACCGCACCCCCGCCTCGGCGGCCGGCCCCGTCCTCCCGTTCACTCCTTTCCGAGGGGCTCCCCCGTGCTCATCCGGCGACATCTCCACGTCCGCGGCCTCGTGCAGGGCGTGTACTACCGCGACACCTGCCGTCAACTGGCCGAGGAAGCAGGCGTGACCGGATGGGTCCGCAATCTTCACAACGGCGACGTGGAAGCCGTCTTCGAGGGTTCACCGGGCAACGTCACCCGCCTGGTGCGCTGGGCCGCCGCGGGCCCGGGCGCCGCTGAAGTGACCCGGTGCACCGTGACTGCCGAACGACCGGAAGGCCGCCGGGACTTCCGTGTCCTGCCCGACGCCCGGCCCGCGTGGCGCGAGACCGCGGGGCCGCCGGGCGAGGGCGAGGGCCGGCCCCGCCACCGGCCCCGGTGGCTCGGCGGCCCGGCTCAGGCCAGGTAGCCGTCCGGGCGGATCAGGAAGGTGTCGCCCGGCGCCGCCGCGTACCCCGCGAAGGCGTGGCCCTCGGCGTCGACGACGTACCGTCCGCGCCCGCGCTGTCCGTACTGTCCGCCGCCGGGCTCCTGACCACCGGACTCCCGACTGCCGGACGCTGGGCCGCCGGGCTCCTCGCCGGGGCGCAGGACGGCATAGGCGTGCTCCTCGTCCGGAGCGGGTGCGCCGAAGGTCAGCCGGGTGAAGTGCGGGCCGCGGAAGAGGTCGAAGAGGCGGACGTGCTTGCCGTCCGCGTCGAGCAGCGGGGCGTCCGGGGCGCGGTCGCCGGTGACGAGGGGGCCGGTGGCGTCCGGGGCGCGGTAGGTGATGTCGAGGCCGAAGCCCTCCTCCCCGCGCTTGTGGGCGTCCGCCGCACCCGTGACGTACTTGTTCAGCAGCTCGGTGCTGACGCCGAGGACGCGGGCCGCGACCGCCCGCCGCTCCGTCTCGTAGGTGTCGAGCGCGGTCTGCGCGGCCAGCTTCCAGCCGAGGTTGTAGGCGTCCTGCACGCCCGTGTTCAGGCCCTGGCCGCCGGTCGGCGGGTGGACGTGCGCGGCGTCGCCGGCCAGGAAGACGCGGCCCACCCGGTACCGCTCGGCCAGGCGTACGTTCGGCCGCCACACCGTCGACCAGCCGTGCCCGGTCAGGCGCACACCGGCCGAGAACCGGTCGAGGGCGGCCTGCATCGTCTCCAAGGACGCGTCGTCGCCCTCTCCCAGGGGCGAGATGAACTGGAACTGTCCGGTGCCGGGCAGCGGGGTCAGCGCGGCGCCCTGGAAGGGGGCGTCCGCCCCGGCGAACCAGTGGCCGACCGTGGGGTCGAGGTCCGGCGCCGTCACATCGCCGACCAGCACGCGGAAGGTCTCGTCGGTGGTGCCGGGGAAGGCCACACCGATCGCCTTGCGGACGGTACTCGCGCCGCCGTCGGCGCCGACGAGGTAGTCGAACCGGGTCTCCTCGCCGGTGGCGAGCCGCGCGGTCACGCCGTCCGCGTCCTGTTCGAGGCCGACCAGCGCGGTGCCGAGTTCGACGCGTACGCCGAACTCCAGCAGCCGCGCCCGCAGGATCTCCTCGGTCTGCGACTGGCCCAGCACCCATCCGTTCGGGTACGGCACGCCGGGGCCGGGCTCGCGCGGCTCGCTCATCCAGTGCTCGCCCACGAACCGGCCGTCGAGGTGGGCGTGCAGCGGCGCCGGCGGTGCCCCGGCGGCCCGTACGGCGTCCAGCACGCCGAGGTCGTCGAAGACCTCCAGCGTGCGGGGCTGGAGGCCGTCGCCGCGTGAGCCGTCGAAGTGCGCGGTCGCCTTGTCGATCATCCGGACCGCTACGCCGCGCCGGGCCAGTTCGATGCCCAGCGTCAGTCCGGTCGGGCCGCCGCCCACCACAAGTACACGCATAATGAATCTCCATTCACTGAATCTGGATTCATCGTGCGGGCTGCTAGCGTGCGCTGTCAAGGGAGCAGGAGGAGACGTGAAGCGCGCGGAGCGGGCCGGCGAGACAAGGGCGGCGCTGATCCAGGCGGCCAAGCGGCGGTTCGCCGCCCACGGCTACCTGAACACCAAGATCACCGACATCACGGCGGAGGCCGGCCGCGCCGCGGGCTCCTTCTACCGCCACTTCACGAGCAAGGAAGACCTGCTCAAGGCGCTGCTGGACGAGCTGGCCGCGGCGAGCGACGCGTACGCCGGCACCGACGAGCACAAGTCGGACTTCACCGACCCGGACGCGATCCGCTACCACGTGGCCGTCTACTGGCGTATGTACCGGGAGCACGCGCCGACCATGGTCGCGCTGCGCCAGGCGGCGCTCGTCAGCGAGGACTTCGCCCGCACCCTCGACCGGTTCCGCCGCGCCCAGTTCGACGACCTGGCCGGCCATCTGCGACACGTACAGAACCCGCCGGCCTCTCCCGAGGTCACCCTGATGCTGCTCAGCACGATGCTGGACGCCCCCGCGCAGCCGTGGCCCGGGATGTCGGAGGAGGAGGCCGTCGAGGCGGTCACCCGCTTCATCTACCGCGCCCTGAACGGCAGGGACTACGCGCCCCGGGCGCAGGAGGCACAGGAGGCACAGGAGGCACGGGAGACGCCGCGGACACAGGAGGCGCAGGAGGCACAGGAGGCGCACGGGACGTAGGGGAACAAGGGACGCAGGGGCGCGATCTCCCGCGCAGGACAGGTCCTGTCCTACTTGCCCGCCATCATTCATGGCATGAGCGAGACCTCGGCACGCCTGCTGAACCTGCTGTCCCTCCTCCAGACACCCCGCGAGTGGCCCGGCAGTGAACTGGCCGGCCGCCTGCGGGTCACCACCCGCACCATCCGCCGCGACATCGAGCGGCTGCGCGACCTCGGCTACCCGGTGCACGCCACGATGGGCGCGGAGGGCGGATACCGGCTCGCCGCGGGCACCGCGATGCCCCCGCTGCTGCTGGACGACGAGGAGGCGGTGGCCATCGCCGTCGGATTGCGTTCGGCGGCCGGGCACGCCGTAGACGGCATCGAGGAGGCGTCCGTACGCGCCCTGGCCAAGCTGGAACAGGTCCTGCCGTCCCGGCTGCGGCGGCGGGTGGGCACCCTGGGCACCGCCACCGTACCGATGCCCGCCGGGGACGGCCCGACCGTCGACCCCGCGCATCTGACCGCGCTGGCGGCGGCCGTCACCAACCGGGAGCGGGTGCGCTTCACCTACCTGGCGGGCGACGGCGTCCGCTCCAAGCGCCTGGTGGAGCCGCACCGGCTGGTCGCGGCCGGCCGCCGCTGGTACCTCGTGGCGTACGACGACGAGCGCGAGGACTGGCGGATCTTCCGCGTGGACCGGCTGAGCGAGCCGTACCCCACCGGGGTACGCACGCCGCCGCGCGAGCTGCCCGCCGAGGACGCCGCCGCGTTCATCACGGAGCGGATGCAGGGCATGGGGCCCGGCTGCGCCGCGGTGGTCACGGTGCACGCGCCCGCCGCCGAGGTGGGCGGCCGACTGGGCCGCGCGGCGGCGACGGTGGAGCCGCTCGGCGAGGGTGCGTGCCGGGTGCGCACCCGCCCCGACTCGCTGGAGTGGACGGCGTTCCAACTGGCGATGCTCGGCAGCGAATTCACGGTGCACGAGCCCGCGGAACTGGCGGAGTACCTACGGCGACTGGGCGGTCGGGTGCTGCGGGCGGCCGCGGGAGAGGGCGACGCGGCGACGGAGGGGGCCGGCATGGCGGAGGAGGGTGGCCCGGCGGCGGCCGACGGCGGCACGAGGGCAGAGGCGCGTGGGGACGGAGTGACGGGCGGTGAGGGATGCACGGACGGGGAGTGAGAGCCAGGGGTGACGGGCGGCACCACGGGTACCGGTCCGGACGGGCCACCGAATACCCGGCAGGGGTAGCATCTATACCCCTAGGGGGTATACAGTCCAGACAGTGGACGCGACAGCACCCGCCGCCCCCGCGCCTCCCGAAGGAGCAGCCATGACCACCACCGTCGACGAGCACCGCATCGAGCTGGAGATCGGCGGCATGACCTGCGCCTCCTGTGCCGCCCGCGTCGAGAAGAAGCTCAACCGCATGGACGGCGTCACCGCCACCGTCAACTACGCCACGGAGCGGGCGAAGGTCACGTACGAGGACGGCGCCGGCGTCGATGTCGCCGACCTGATCGCCACCGTCGAGAAGACCGGCTACACGGCCGCCGTCCCGGAGCCCCCGGCCCCCGCCCCACCGCCACCGGAGCCCGGCGCGGCCCCGGCGCCGGAGCCGGGCACCGACCCCCTCGCCCCGCTGCGGCAGCGCCTGACCGTCTCGGCGCTCCTGGCCGTACCGGTGATCCTGATGGCGATGATCCCGGCCCTGCAGTTCACCAACTGGCAGTGGCTGTCGCTGACCCTGGCGGCGCCGGTCGTGGCGTACGGTGCCTGGCCGTTCCACAAGGCCGCCTGGACCAACCTGCGGCACGGTACGGCCACCATGGACACCCTGGTCTCCATGGGCACGCTCGCCGCGCTCGGCTGGTCGCTGTGGGCCCTGTTCTTCGGCCACGCCGGGATGCCCGGCATGACCCACCCGTTCGAGCTGACCATCGAGCGCGGCGACGGCGGCGGCAACATCTACCTGGAGGCCGCGGCCGGCGTCACCGCCTTCATCCTGGCCGGACGCTACTTCGAGGCCCGCTCCAAGCGGCGGGCCGGGGCCGCGCTGAAGGCGCTGCTGGAGCTGGGCGCCAAGGACGTCGCGGTACTGCGGGACGGGCGCGAGGTGCGCGTCCCGGTCGGTGAGCTGGCCGTCGGCGACCGCTTCGTGGTCCGCCCGGGAGAGAAGATCGCCACCGACGGCACGGTCGTGGACGGGTCCTCCGCCGTGGACGCCTCGATGCTCACCGGCGAGTCCGTGCCCGTGGAGGTCTCCCCCGGCGACCCGGTCACCGGCGCCACCGTCAACGCGGGCGGCCGGATCGTCGTCGAGGTGACCCGGGTCGGCGCGGACACCCAGCTCGCCCGTATGGCGCGGCTGGTCGAGGACGCGCAGAACGGCAAGGCCGCCGCCCAGCGGCTGGCCGACCGGATCTCCGCCGTCTTCGTCCCGGTCGTCATCGCGCTGGCCCTCGGCACCCTCGGCTTCTGGCTCGCCACCGGCGCGGGCGCGGTCGCCGCGTTCACCGCCGCCGTCGCCGTACTGATCATCGCCTGCCCGTGCGCCCTGGGCCTGGCCACGCCGACCGCGCTCATGGTCGGCACCGGCCGCGGCGCCCAGCTCGGCATTCTGATCAAGGGGCCCGAGGTCCTGGAGACCACCCGCCGCGTCGACACCGTCGTCCTGGACAAGACCGGCACGGTCACCACCGGCGCGATGACCCTCACCGCCGTCCACCTCGCCGACGGTGTGTCCGAGACCGAGGCGCTGCGCCTGGCCGGGGCCCTGGAGCACTCCTCCGAACACCCCATCGCCCGCGCCGTGGCCACCGCGGCGGCCGAGCGTACCGGCGGGCCGCCCGCCCCGGAGGACTTCGCGAACGTGCCGGGGCGCGGCGTCCAGGGCGTCGTCGAGGGCCATGCCGTCCTCGTCGGCCGCACCTCGCTCCTCGCGGAGTGGGCCATCGAGCTGCCCGCCGCCCTGGCGGACGCCAAGGCCGCCGCCGAGGAGGCCGGGCACACGGCGGTCGCCGTCGCCTGGGACGGTCGGGCGCGTGCCGTGCTCGTCGTCGCCGACGCGGTCAAGCCCACCAGCGCCGAGGCGGTCCGCCGGCTGCGCGCCCTGGGTCTGACCCCGGTCCTGCTGACCGGCGACAACGCGGCCGTCGCCCGCTCGGTCGCCACCGAGGTCGGCATCGACGCGGCCCACGTCATCGCCGACGTGCTGCCCGAGGACAAGGTCTCGGTCGTCAAGGCGCTCCAGGCGGAGGGCAGGTCGGTGGCCATGGTCGGCGACGGCGTCAACGACGCGGCCGCCCTCGCCCAGGCCGACCTGGGCCTGGCGATGGGCACCGGCACGGACGCCGCCATCGAGGCCGGCGACCTGACGCTGGTACGGGGCGACCTGCGCGCCGCGGCGGACGCCATCCGCCTCGCCCGCCGCACCCTCGGCACCATCAAGGCCAACCTCTTCTGGGCCTTCGGCTACAACGTCGCCGCGCTGCCGCTGGCCGCCGCCGGACTGCTCAACCCGATGATCGCCGGGGCCGCGATGGCCTTCTCCTCGGTCTTCGTGGTGGCCAACAGCCTCCGGCTGCGCCGCTTCAAGCCGCTCGCCTGAGCGGCGTCACAGCACCGACCGGCCCGGACCCGGCAGCACTTCGCTGCGGGGACCGGGCCGGCGGGGTGTGCGGGGCACGGTCGCGGTGCGGGACCGGCGGTGTGCGCGGGCGCCCGGGCCGGGCGCGGGGAGCACGGGGGGGCTCGGCCCCGCCCGGGACCGGCGGCGTGCGCGGGGTGACGTCCCGGCCCGGCGCCGGCGGCGTGCGCGGGATCACGCACCGGCCCGGCGCCGCCGGACGCGTGCGTACCGCGCCGTCCGTGGTTTCCCTCCAGTTCTCGCCCCCGAAGATTGGCGGTTCACGCTACGTCCCCAGGAGCCACACCCCCAACACTGGACAGACACCGTCCGCACACGCTCAGGGGTTCCCATGACGGGCTCACGCGTCCTGTCTCTCGGCCACTACCAGCCCTCCGAGGTGCTCACCAACGACGACCTCGCGAAGATCGTCGACACCGACGACGCCTGGATCAGCAGCCGCGTCGGCATCCGCACCCGGCACGTCGCGGCCCCCGACGAGAGCGTGGACGCGATGGCCGCCGCCGCGGCGGCCAAGGCGCTCGCCGCGAGCGGCCTGGCCGCGCAGGACATCGACCTCGTCCTGGTGGCCACCTGCACGGCCGTCGACCGCAGCCCCAACACGGCGGCGCGGGTCGCCGCCCGGCTCGGCCTGCCGGCCCCCGCCGCCATGGACGTCAACGTCGTCTGCGCGGGCTTCACCCACGCCCTGGCCACCGCCGACCACGCCATCCGGGCCGGGGCGGCCCGCAACGCGCTGGTCGTCGGCGCCGAGAAGTTCACCGACGTGGTGGACTGGACGGACCGCTCGACCTGCGTACTCGTCGGGGACGGCGCGGGCGCCGCGGTCGTCACGGCGGCGCCGGAACCGGAGATCGGCCCGGTGCTGTGGGGCTCGGTCCCGGAGATGGGCGACGCCGTCCGCATCGAGGGCAGCCCGGCCCGCTTCGCCCAGGAGGGCCAGGCCGTGTACCGCTGGGCGACCACCCGGCTCCCGGCCATCGCCCGCCAGGTGTGCGAGCGCTCCGGCATCCAGCCGGAGGACCTGGCCGGGGTGGTGCTCCACCAGGCCAACCTGCGGCTGATCGAACCGCTCGCGGAGCGCATCGGCGCGGTCAACGCCGTGATCGCGCGCGATGTCGTCGAGTCCGGCAACACCTCGGCCGCCTCCGTGCCGCTGGCCCTGTCCAAGCTGGTGGAGCGGCGGGAGATCGCGCCCGGCGCCCCGGTGCTGCTCTTCGGCTTCGGCGGCAACCTGTCGTACGCGGGGCAGGTCATCCGCTGCCCGTGAGGCGGGGCGCCGGGACCTGACGCGGCCCGGCGTGTCCGATTCCTTCAAGACCCGGACGCGCCCCGTTTCCTACGCTCCCGGTATGAGCGACACAACGCACTCCGCCTCCAAGAGCACGACCCCGCGCCTCGCCGCGATCGGCATGGCCGTCGCCGACATGGCGCGCTCGCTGGCCTTCTACCGGCGCCTGGGCCTGACGGTCCCGGCGGCGGCCGACACCGCGCCGCACGCCGAGGCGACGCTGCCCGGCGGACTCCGCTTGATGTGGGACACGTACGAGACCCTGCGCTCCCTCGACCCCGGGTGGACGCCGTCGGCCGGCGCCGCCCCCACCGGTCTGGCCTTCGAGTGTGCGGGTCCGGCCGAGGTCGACAAGGTCTACGCGGAGCTGACCGGCGCCGGATACACCGGACAGAAGGAGCCGTGGGACGCGCCCTGGGGACAGCGGTACGCGGTGGTCCTGGACCCGGACGGGCACGGGGTGGACCTGTTCGCGGCCCTGGCGTAAGGCGTACGGCCGCACGGCCCGGAGGCGCCGTGGTGAGCCGCCGCTACGGCACCTCCCGCAGGTACAGCGCCCCGCACGAGTGGCAGAAGGGCTCGGCCGCGGCCGTGCCCCAGGCGTCCGCGGACTGCACGGCAGCCTCCGGTTGCAGTTCGCGGCCGCACATCGACTGCGTAGCGTCCAGCCGCACCATGTGCCACAGCTTCACCGGGGTGTCCGCCGACGGCGGCGCTTCGGCCTCCGCGTACTCGGCGCGCATCTCGTGCTCCACGGCAACGCACCTCCTCGCCCCCACCATGCGCCGCAGGGGCACCGCCCGCCATTCGACGGCACCGGCCCTCAGAACACCGACCAGCCGGTCAGCGACGTGAAGTGGTCGAGCGCCGCCGCCCCCGCGACCGAGTTGCCGCGGTGGTCCAGGCCGGGGCTCCACACGCACAGCGTGCAGCGCCCCGGCACCACCGCGACGATGCCGCCGCCGACGCCGCTCTTGGCGGGCAGCCCCACCCGGTACGCGAACTCCCCGGCCGCGTCGTACGTGCCGCAGGTCAGCATCACCGCGTTGATCCGCTTGGCCTCGCGGGCCTCCAGCAGGCGGCTGCCGTCCGCGCGCAGCCCGTGCCGGGCCAGGAACCCGCCGGCTGCCGCCAGGTCGCGGCAGCTCATCTCGATCGAGCACTGCCAGAAGTAGTGCTCGATGACGCTGGGGACGGGGTTCTCCAGGTTGCCGAAGCTGGCCATGAAGTGGGCGAGCGCCGCGTTGCGGTCGCCGTGGTCGGCCTCGGAGTCCGCCACGGCCTGGTCGAAGGCGAGGTCCGGGTTGCCGCTCTCCTCGCGCAGGAAGTGCAGCATCGTGGTGCTGGCGTCGCCGGTCAGCGTCTGGAGGCGGTCGGTGACGACGAGCGCGCCCGCGTTGATGAAGGGGTTGCGCGGGACGCCGTTCTCCCACTCCAGTTGCACCAGCGAATTGAACGGCGTACCGGAGGGCTCGCGGCCGACCCGCTTCCAGATGTCCTCGTTGTCGCTGGCCATGACCAGCGCCAGCGAGAAGGTCTTCGATATGGACTGGACGGAGAACGGGACCTCCCAGTCCCCCACCCCGTACACCTCGCCGTTGATGTCGGCCACCGCAATGCCGAAACGGTCCGTCGGCACCTTTTCCAGAGCCGGTATGTAATCCGCAACCTGCCCATGTCCGACATACGGCCTCGCAAAGGCCGCTACCTCCTCAAGAACGGCCTGGTAGTCCATGACGGACAAGCTACCTCGGGGCCACGATCACCCCCAGCGGGGCCCCTGCCAGCGCCTTCACCTCGCGCGCCAGGTGCGCCTGGTCCGCGTACCCGGCGTGGGCGGCCACGTCCGCGTACGGCATCCCGGCACGGACCAGCTCCAGCGCGCGGACGAGGCGCAGCACCCTGGCCAGCGTCTTGGGCCCGTACCCGAAAGCGTCCAGGCACCGGCGGCGCAACTGCCGCTCGCCGACGCCCACGGTCCGGGCGACCTCGGCCACGGACCGGCCGCGGCCGAGTGCGGCGGCGATCACGTTCCGCGCGGGGTCGGGCGGGTCGGCCGCCTCCCGCAGACGGCGTACGGCGATCTGCTCCAGCACCCGTCCGGGTGAACCGGTCCCGGCCACCGTCCCGGTCAGCCGGTCCACCAGCTCCCGGGGCCACAGCTCCTCCAGGGGCACCCGCCGATCGCGCAGCACGTGCGCCGGCACACCGAAGACGGCGGGCCCCTGCCCGGGGGCGAAGCGCAGTCCGACGCACGTCTCGCCCGGCCGGGCGGCGGGCAGGTGCGCGGTGGTGTCCGGCCCGGCCACGGTCAGCCGGCCGCCCCACCAGAGCAGGTCCGTGCAGCCGTCGGGCAGCACCCGCCGCGGCGCCTGCGCCGGGCCGCCGGGCGCCCGCTTCGCCCAGACGACCGCACCGGCCAGCCGCGAGGCCCGTTCCCGATAGCCGCCCGGGCCGGGCGCCGCGGCCAAGTCGTCGCCCGCGCCGGGGCCCGCGCCCCCGTCCCCGTCCCCGTCCCCGTCCCCGGCACTGTCCACCTCCCCAGACTGACACGGGAACGCGGGTAACGTCCGGACCGTTGATCCGGTACGGCACCGCGACGGCAGCGGGGTCGTCCGCCCCCCAACCTCACCGGAGGCAGCAATGGCAGGCTTTCTCGACCGCGCCAAGGAGCAGGCACAGAGCGCGCTGAACCAGGGCAAGCAGAAGGTCGACGAGGTCCAGCAGCAGCGGGCCGGCAACGACCTGCTGAAGAAGCTGGGCGCGAGCTACTACGCGGAGCGCCGCGGCAGCGGCTCCGCCCAGGCCACCCAGGAGGCGCTGAGCGCGCTGGAGGCCCACATCGCCACCCACGGCGACAGCTTCCTGCGCGGCTGAAAGACATACAGCACAGCGGCTTCCCCGGCTGAAAGCGGTGGAAAGCGGCTGAAACCGCTCGCTCACCCGCTCGTACACACGACGAACGGCTGGTCTGTGACCTGACGTTCCAGTACAAGCGTTTTATGAGGCGGTGCGCGGTCGGCGGCCGCCGCGCACCGAACGGAGTCGGCCATGGCCCCACCCATGTCCGCGAACACCTTCCTCAAAGCCCTCAGAGACGAGGGCCTGGAGATCGTCGAGGTCGGCGAGTGGCGCACGCACAACCGCGAAGGCCACGGTGACTGGGGCCCGGTGCACGGCGTGGTGATCCACCACACCGTCACATCCGGGACCGAGAGCACGGTCCGCCTGTGCTACGACGGCACCTCGGCGCTGCCGGGCCCACTGTGCCACGGCGTGATCACCAAGGACGGCCGGGTGCACCTGGTCGGGTGCGGGCGCGCCAACCACGCGGGCAGCGGCGACCGGGACGTCCTGAACGCGGTGATCGCCGAGAAGCAGCAACTGCCCCCCACCAACCAGTACAACGCCGACGGCAACATCCACTTCTACGGCTTCGAGTGCGAGAACCTGGGCGACGGCAAGGACCCCTGGCCCGAGGCCCAGCTCGCGGCCATCGAGAAGGCCGCGGCGGCGCTGTGCCGGGTCCATGGCTGGAATGAGTACTCGGTCATCGGCCACCTGGAATGGCGCGCGGACAAGATAGACCCCAAGGGCTTCACGATGAAGGACATGCGCGCCCGCATCGGCGCCCGGCTGAAGTAACCCCCGCCGGCACGCGACAATGGCCGGGTGACCTCCCCCGCCCCCGGCCTCGCCGCACTGCGGCCGCGCCTGCCGTCCCCCCTCCAGCACGTCGAGGACGGACGGTTCGCGCGCCGCGGTGTGCGGCTGCTGCTCAAACGGGACGATCTGATCCACCCCGAGCTGCCGGGCAACAAGTGGCGCAAGCTGGAGCCGAACCTGCGGGCGGCGGCCGGGGCCGGAGAGCGCACGCTGCTCACGTTCGGGGGCGCGTACTCCAACCATCTGCGCGCCACCGCCGCGGCCGGCCGCCTCCTGGGGTTCGCGACGGTCGGCGTCATACGCGGCGCCGAACTGGCGGGCCAGCCGCTGAACCCGTCCCTGGCGCGCTGCGCCGCCGACGGGATGCGACTGCACTTCGTCGACCGCGCCACCTACCGCCGCAAGGCCGAACCGGAGACCGCCGCGGCCCTCCGGGAACGTTTCGGCCCGCACTACGCCGTACCGGAAGGGGGCAGCAACGCCCTCGCCGCCCAGGGCTGCGCGGCACTGGGCCGGGAACTGCGCGGCGCGTCGGACGTCGTCGCGGTCGCCTGCGGCACCGGCGGCACGCTGGCCGGTCTGGCCGCCGGCCTGGCACCGGACCAGCGGGCCCTCGGCATCCCCGTCCTCAAGGGCGGCACCCCGCACTTCCTCGCCGCGGAGACCGAACGCCTCCAGTACGCGGCCTTCGGCGGCCGGCGCGGCACATGGGACCTGGACGACCGCTTCCACTGCGGCGGATACGCCCGCATCACCCCCGAGCTGTCAGCCTTCGCCGCCGACTTCGAGGACCGGCACGGCATACCCCTGGAACGCCTCTACGTGGCCAAGCTCCTCCTGGGCCTGACCACCCTGGTCCAGGAGGGCGCCTTCCCGCCCGGCACCACCGTCACCGCGGTCGTGACGGGAGCCCCGTGAGGCGGCGCCCCGCCTCCCGTCCCCGGCCCTCCTGGAGCGGCAGACCGATGCCGCCGCCTCACTCGGCCCCCTCCCGGTAGGCGGCGGCCTCCTCCAGGTCCAGCCGCTTCAGCAGCACCCGCAGCATCTCGTCGTCGATCCGCCGCTCGTCCCGCAGCCGCACGAACACCTTGCGCTCCGCGTCGATCATCTCCCGCGCCAGCCGCCGGTACGTGTCGTCCGCCGTCTCCCCCGTCACCTCGTCGACCGTGCCCAGCCGCTCCCAGACCGCGTTGCGCCGCCGTTCCATGACCGTGCGCAGCCGGTCGGCCAGCGGCCCCGGCAGCGCGTTGCGCCCGTCCTCCAGCAGTTCGGTCAGCCGCTGGTCCGCGGCCCGCGACGCCTCGTTCTGCGCCTGCGCCTCGGCGAGCGTCTCGCCCCGTACGTCCCGGGGCGGCAGCCGCAGCGCGCGGATCAGGGGCGGCAGCGTCAGCCCCTGGACGGCGAGGGTCCCGATGACGGTCGTGAAGGTCAGGAAGAGCACCAGGTTGCGTGCCGGGAACGGGTCGCCGGTGTCCTGGACGGTCACCGGGATCGAGAAGGCGATCGCCAGCGACACCACACCGCGCATCCCGGCCCACCCCACAATCACCGGTGCCTTCCAGTCCGTACCGGGTTCGCGGGTGCGGATGCGTTCCGACAGCGTCCGCGGCAGGAACGTCGCGGGAAAGACCCAGACGAAGCGCGTGAGCACCACCGCCAGGAAGACGACGGCGGCGTACCAGGCGGCCTGCGCGCCGCTGAACTCGCCGAGGCCGCGCAGGACGACCGGCAGTTGCAGGCCGATCAGCGCGAACACCGTCGACTCCAGCACGAAGGAGACCATCTTCCACACGGCCTCCTCCTGGAGCCGCGTCTCGAAGTCGACCTGCCAGGAGCGGTGCCCGAGGTAGAGCGCCACCACGACGACCGCCAGCACACCGGACGCCCCGAACTCCTCGGCGACCTGGTAGGCCACGAACGGGATGAGCAGCGACAGGGTGTTCTCCAGCAGCGGCGCGTCCCGCAGCCGGCACCGCAGCCAGTGCAGCGGGATCATCAGCACCACCCCGACGCCGATGCCGCCGAGCGCCGCGACCGCGAACTCGCGGATGCCGTCGGTCCAGGTCGCGCCCACCCCCGCGGCGGCGGCCACCGCCACCTTGTAGGCGGTGATCGCGGTGGCGTCGTTGACCAGCGACTCGCCCTGGAGGATCGTCGTGATCCGGTTCGGCAGGCGCAGCCTGCGGGCGATGGCGGTGGCGGCCACGGCGTCCGGCGGCGCGACCACCGCGCCCAGGACGAGCGCGGCCGCCGGCGGCAGGTCCGGGACGACCAGGTACGCGACGTACCCGACGGCGACCGTCGCGAAGAGCACGTAGCCGACCGACAGCAGCGCGACCGGCCGCACGTTGGCCCGCAGGTCGAGGTACGAGCTTTCCAGCGCCGCGGTGTGCAGCAGCGGGGGCAGTAGCAGCGGCAGCACGATGTGCGGGTCGAGCGTGTAGTCCGGTACGCCCGGGATGTACGACACCACCAGGCCGGTGACGACGAGCAGCAGCGGCCCCGGCACGGGCGTGCGCCGGGCGGCCCCGGCGACCGCCGCGCTCCCCGCGACCAGCAGCAGTAGTGGCATCACGTCCATCGGCCTCGCCCGTCCCGTCCCGTTCCACCGCGGCCGGCCCGTGCCGCCCCGGTCGCCGCGGCGGCCACCCGTGCCCCGGCCGCTTGGGCGATCTAACCTGGCAATCATGAGCGAGTGCCCGCATGTTCCCGGACTGCCGCGCCCCGAGCCCGCCGCGCTGAGCGCCACCTGCCCCGAGTGCGAGGCCGCCGGCAGCCACCCCGTACAGCTACGGCTGTGCCTGGTGTGCGGGCACGTCGGCTGCTGCGACTCCTCGCCGTTCCGGCACGCGACGGGTCACTTCGCGGCGACCGGCCACCCGGTCATGCGCTCGTACGAGCCGGGCGAGAGCTGGCGGTGGTGCTTCGTGGACGAGACCATCGTCTGAGCGGTCCCCGCGCGCCCGTCCGCCGCCGTTCCGCCGTGGTGACGCCCTCCTCCGCGCCTTCCGTCCCCTTTGGGCAGCTTCTTTGGGCACCTTCCGCAGGCCCGGGCCCGCGGGATCACCGGGTCCCGGGGCCGGATGTCAGTGCCGCCCGCTAGCCTTCAGGCATGATCCGCACCGCGACGGTCGACGACATACCCGTCATCCACACGATGATCCGCGAGCTGGCCGAGTACGAACGCGCCCGGGAGTCCGCGAAGGCCACCGAGGCGCAGTTGCGCGAGGCCCTTTTCGGGGAGCATCCGGCGGCCTTCGCGCTCATGGCCGAGGACGCGTCGGGTCCCGTCGGGTTCGCCCTGTGGTTCCGGAACTTCTCGACGTGGGCGGGCACGCACGGTGTCTACCTGGAGGATCTCTACGTCCGTCCGCAGGCGCGCGGCGGCGGCCACGGCAAGGCGCTCCTGACGGCCCTCGCGGAGATCTGCGTGGAGCGCGGCTACGAGCGTTTCGAGTGGTCAGTCCTGGATTGGAACGAACCGTCCATCGGTTTTTACCGGTCGATCGGCGCCGCACCCATGGACGGATGGACCGTCTTCCGGCTCACTGGAGATGCACTGCACAACCTCGCGGGCGTCTCGAACGTCAACGCAGCGTAATCAGCTTCGATTTGGCAGTGCAGACCCCTAGCCACTGTCCGTACCCGTAGGCTTACAATGAGTGACAGTCGTGGGACTGCGGGACGCTGCGAGTCCAACCGTCGTACCGGAAGCCGGCCCTGCCTCTTCCGGGCGACATCGCCCCGCAGATCGCGATAGCGTCGCAGGCGAACCATGTGCCGCGCCGGATCGTTGTCCTCTTGTCACGAGAGGGGGCCGCGACCGGCGCGAATATCAGCTCAACCAGCTTGTGTCACCTTGGAGGTGAGGGTGTCCCAGATCGCAGGCGAGCCCGGGACCCAGGACTTCGTGGAAGTCCGGCTGCCCGCTGCGGGTGCCTACCTGTCGGTGCTACGTACGGCCACGGCCGGCCTCGCAGCCCGCTTGGACTTCACCCTCGACGAGATCGAGGATCTGCGCATCGCCGTGGACGAGGCGTGCGCGATTCTTCTGCAACAGGCCGTGCCGGGCTCCGTACTGAGCTGCGTCTTCCGCCTGATCGACGACGCGCTGCAGGTGACCGTCTCGGCTCCGACGACCGACGGCCGCGCCCCCGAGCGCGAGACCTTCGCCTGGACGGTGCTCTCCGCGCTGGCCGGCAAGGTCGACTCCACTGTCGCGGAGGACCGTACGGTCACCATCAGCCTGTACAAGGAGCGCGGCGCCGGTCCCGGACCGTCATGACCGAACAGGGGGCCCCGTGAAGGATCTTGAAAGCGGCACGCGGATGGCGCCCGGTACGGCCATCCCCGAGCAGCATCATGCCCGGCCGCAACCGGTGGGCGCGGATGACCACGGCGGCCGTTTGGACGCGGCGGAGCAGGCAGAGCGGGCGGACCACATGGACCAGAGCGAGCACAGGCGGAACGAGCGCGATCCGCACACCCCGCACCACCCCCATGACCCTCACGACCCCCATGACCGCAGCGGCGCGCGGGCGATGTTCTACGAGCTGCGCAAGCTGCCCGACGGTTCGGCGGAGCGCGCCGAGCTGCGCAACACGCTCGTGCGGATGCACCTGCCGCTCGTCGAGCACCTGGCCCGGCGCTTCCGCAACCGCGGCGAGCCGCTGGACGACCTGACCCAGGTCGCCACCATCGGTCTGATCAAATCCGTGGACCGCTTCGACCCGGACCGTGGCGTGGAGTTCTCCACGTACGCCACGCCCACGGTCGTCGGCGAGATCAAGCGGCACTTCCGCGACAAGGGCTGGGCGGTCCGGGTGCCCCGCCGCCTCCAGGAGCTGCGGCTGTCGCTGACCACCGCGACCGCCGAGCTCTCCCAGCGCCACGGCCGCTCCCCCACGGTCCACGAGCTGGCCGAGCACCTCGCGATCTCCGAGGAGGAGGTCCTGGAGGGCCTGGAGTCGGCGAACGCGTACAGCACGCTCTCCCTGGACGTGCCGGACACCGACGACGAGTCGCCGGCCGTCGCCGACACCCTGGGCGCCGAGGACGAGGCGCTGGAGGGCGTCGAGTACCGCGAGTCGCTCAAGCCACTGCTGGAGGACCTGCCGCCGCGGGAGAAGAAGATCCTGCTGCTGCGCTTCTTCGGCAACATGACCCAGTCCCAGATTGCCCAGGAGGTCGGCATCTCCCAGATGCACGTCTCCCGCCTGCTGGCCCGCACCCTGGCCCAGCTCCGCGACAAGCTCCTGGTGGAGGAGTAGCCACCAGCACCTCCGTCGCCCCGAACGCCACCGCCCCGGCCTCGCTGTCCGAGCCCGGGGCGTCGTGCGTGCGGGGCGGGGCGAGGAGGCCGCGTACGCCTCGTGTGCCTCTGTGCCTTCCCCTGCGCCTTCCGCCGGGCCGTCGGGCGCCGGGTCGGCCGCGTCACCGCGGGCGCCACAGGGCGCCGCTCGGGGCCGGTGGGGGCTCCTTCGTGACGCGCCCCCTGGGCCGGCTGCCGGGTCGGCCCCAGGTTCCGGCCTCGGATCTCAGCCCCAGGCCTCAGCCCCGGGCCTCCCCCGGACCTCAGAACCCCGGCCTCATTCCCTCGGTGTGATCCCCAGCGCCTCGGTGGCCGTCGGATTCACCAGCAGGCCGAGCACCGCGATCGCGACCAGCGCCAGGCCGATGCCGGCCGCGATCAGCGCGCCGCCACCGTTGATCAGCGTCCAGGCCACCGGGAACGCCACGATCTGGGTGATCAGCGAGGGACCACGGCTCCAGCGGCGCCGCAGCCACAGACCACGCGCGGCGACCAGCGGCAGCACCGCCAGCGCGATCACGGTCAGGCCGCCCGTCTCCGCCTGACGGGGGCTGTCGGGCGAGCCGGCCAGTCCGTCGATGAGCATGTAGACGCCGAGGGCGGCCAGCGCCACGCCTTCGACGGCGGTGAGCACCGCGGCGGCGCTGAGCCGGGCCGGCCGCGGACCGCTCGGCCCGGGGGCGGCGGCAGAGGCGCCCTTGCCGCCCTGTCCCGACGCGGCCGCCTTACTGCCCTTGCCCGCCGGGGCGCCCTTGGCGGACCCGCCCTGCGAACCGGCCTTTCCGGCCTGCGCCGACTTCCCGGGCTTTCCAGCCTTTCCGGGCTTTGCGCCCGAACCGGCCTTCGCGCTCCGGGCCTGCACGTTCGCCTCGTCCGGTGTGCTGCCCCGCGTCGCCTCGGCCGGCCGGGTGGGCTTGGCCGCCTCGGCCGCGGGCCGCTTCTGCTTACTGCTCACCCCAGCAGGGTAGCCCCGGAGCCCTCTCGTCCCGGCGGGCAGGGAGTGAGTCGGGTACCCGCAAGTAGGTACCCTGCTGCACATGCGCGCACTTCTCGTGGTCAATCCCGCAGCTACCACCACCAGTGCGCGTACGCGTGAAGTCCTCACCCATGCCCTGGCCAGCGACCTGAAGCTGGAGGTCGCCGAGACCCGCTACCGCGGGCACGCCCGGGACCTCGCCCGGCAGGCGGCCGAGGGCGGCCAGATCGAGCTGGTCGTCGCGCTCGGCGGCGACGGCACGGTCAACGAGGTCGTCAACGGCCTGCTGACGCACGGCCCCGACCCCGAGTCCCTGCCGCGTCTGGCCGTCGTCCCCGGCGGCTCCACCAATGTCTTCGCCCGCGCCCTCGGCCTGCCCAACGACGTGGTCGAGGCGACCGGTGCCCTCCTGGACGCGCTGCGTGACGGCAGCGAACGCACGGTCGGCCTGGGCCTGGCCGCCGGCACACCGGGTACGGAGGACGAGGGCGCACCGGCCCGCTGGTTCACCTTCTGCGCGGGCTTCGGTTTCGACGCGGGCGTGGTCGGCCGGGTCGAACAGCAGCGGGAGCGCGGCAAGCGTTCGACGCACTCGCTCTACATGCGGCAGGTGCTGCGCCAGTACGTCGGCGAGTCGAACCGCCGGCACGGCACGATCACGCTGGAGCGCCCGGGCGAGGACCCGGTGGAACAGTTGGTCATGTCGATAATCTGCAACACCGCCCCCTGGACCTACCTGGGCAATCGCCCGGTCTACCCGGCTCCGGCGGCATCCTTCGACACCGCGCTGGACGTGTTCGCCCTGTCCAAACTGTCCGCGTCTGCGGTGACCCGCTACGCGACCCAGCTCCTGGCGTCAACACCGGAGCGCGGACCCCGGGGCAAGCATGTGGTCTCGCTCCATGACTTGACGGACTTCACCTTGCATTCGCAGGCGCCACTGCCCTTCCAGATGGACGGTGACCACCTGGGACTCCGTACGAGCGTGACGTTCACAGGCGTTCGCCGTGCACTGCGTGTGATTGTGTGAGCAGTAGGGCCTAAAGTCCTTTCAGTCGAACGTTTAGGCTGACTTCCACCCCCTAGAAGTACGGCTGTGACCTAGGCGACACCAAGGAATCAAAAAAAAGTTTCCGGAAGGGGTTGTATCCGTCGCCGAGGTTTGCGAGTCTCTTCATGGCGATCGGGACGGCCGTTTCTACCGGCCCCCTTGAGAGCCCGAATCCTCCTCCTCATTCTTCAGGACCGCACCAGTTCCCAACTGGGGTTCGGCCCTTCCCTTGTGGAGGGATTCGTGAAAGCGTTCACATTCACAAGCAACGATCCCGTCACACGAGGAGATGGAGCAGCCATGGACTGGCGTCACCGCGCCGTTTGCCGCGAGGAAGACCCCGAGCTCTTCTTCCCCATCGGCAACACCGGTCCTGCGCTGCTGCAGATCGAGGAAGCCAAGGCCGTCTGCCGCCGCTGCCCCGTCATGGAGCAGTGCCTGCAGTGGGCGCTTGAGTCCGGCCAGGACTCCGGCGTCTGGGGTGGTCTCAGCGAAGACGAGCGCCGCGCCATGAAGCGCCGTGCAGCTCGCAACCGGGCGCGCAACGCCAGCGCCTGACCGCCAGACGCCCCGTGGCCCCCGAGCCGCAGCGCGCAGTACCCCCGATGCTCCCCCAGCGCCCCGAGCGCCTGGGAGCTCCCCACGCAATGTGAGCTTTGAGCCCCGGACCACACAGGTCCGGGGCTTACTGCTGCCCGGGGCCGGTCACCCGGAGGGAACCCGGGGGCCACGCCGTCGCCCCACGCTCCGAGCGTGTCCAGCACGTCGCCTCCACCCCCCTCGCGGTAAAGGTACGGACCTTCACCGCCCGTACGACGCCCGTGACCTACCCCGTCCCACCGTTGTCCATTCGCCGCCTCCGCCGTCACCCTTCCGTAACGTCGTTCTGCTGTACGGCCATTCGGTGAACCGGACGCACCGCGCGGACTTTCCGCCGGATTTCCCGAATTCCGCGCGCCCGCCGCTCACTTGATGAGCGACTTGTTCATCAGTGCTTCTCGGCGCGTACGGGAATGTCGAGAATCACCTGGGTACCTCGTTCGGCTCCGGGCACCATGTCGAACTTTCCGCCCAATTCACCCTCCACGAGCGTGCGTACGATCTGCAGCCCGAGATTGCCGGCCCGGTGCGGGTCGAACCCGTCCGGCAGGCCACGGCCGTTGTCCTGGACCGTGACCAGCAGGCGAGGCTCCGTACGACTGCCGCCGCGCACCGCGCCCACCTCGACGGAACCCTGATCGCCTGGCACGAAGGCGTGTTCGAGGGCGTTCTGCAGGACCTCCGTGAGGACCATGGAGAGCGGGGTGGCGACCTCGGCGTCGAGTATGCCGAAGCGGCCCGTACGGCGCGTGGTCACCGCGCCCGGCGCGATCTCGGCGACCATCGCCAGCACCCGGTCGGCGATCTCGTCGAACTCGACGCGCTCGTCGAGGTTCTGGGACAGCGTCTCGTGGACGATCG
Source organism: Streptomyces sp. NPDC018045 (assembly GCF_044327445.1). Lineage (NCBI taxonomy): Bacteria > Bacillati > Actinomycetota > Actinomycetes > Kitasatosporales > Streptomycetaceae > Streptomyces > Streptomyces sp. NPDC018045. The sequence continues at coordinate 60,496 of NZ_JBIRFL010000013.1, read as the reverse complement.
CGATCGAACCGACCCTGCGTACGGCCTCGTTGAGCGCTTCGCGGCCCTGCTCGGAGTCCATCCGGCGGGACTGGAGGCGCAGCAGGGCGGCCACGGTCTGCAGGTTGTTCTTCACCCGGTGGTGGATCTCCCGGATGGTGGCGTCCTTGGTGATCAGTTCCCGTTCGCGGCGCCGGAGTTCGGTGACGTCACGCAGCAGGACCAGCGAACCGATGTGCGTGCCCTTGGGCTTGAGCGGGATGGCGCGGAGCTGGATCACCCCGTCCTCGCCCTCGACCTCGAACTCCCGCGGCGCCCAGCCGCTGGCCAGCTTGACCAGGGCCTCGTCGACGGGGCCGCGCGCGGGCGCGAGTTCGGCGGTGGCCTGGCCGAGGTGGTGGCCCACGAGGTCGGCGGCGAGACCCAGGCGGTGGTAGGCCGACAGCGCGTTCGGGCTGGCGTACTGGACGACGCCGTCCGCGTCCAGCCGGATCAGCCCGTCGCCGGCGCGCGGCGAGGCGTCCATGTCGACCTGCTGACCGGGGAAGGGAAAGGATCCTGCGGCGATCATCTGGGCGAGGTCCGAGGCGCTCTGGAGGTACGTGAGTTCCAGCCGGCTCGGCGTCCGCACCGTCAGCAGGTTCGTGTTCCGTGCGATCACGCCCAGCACCCGGCCCTCGCGGCGCACCGGGATCGACTCGACGCGTACCGGCACCTCCTCGCGCCATTCGGGATCACCCTCACGGACGATCCGCCCCTCGTCCAGGGCGGAGTCGAGCATGGGGCGGCGGCCCCGCGGAACGAGGTGGCCGACCATGTCGTCCTGGTAGGAGGTCGGTCCCGTGTTGGGCCGCATCTGGGCGACGGACACGTACCGCGTGCCGTCGAGGGTCGGGACCCACAGCACCAGGTCGGCGAAGGACAGGTCGGAGAGCAACTGCCACTCCGAGACCAGCAGGTGCAGCCACTCCAGGTCGGAGTCGCTGAGGGCGGTGTGCTGGCGTACGAGATCGTTCATGGAGGGCACGCCTTGGAGCCTACCGGCGTACGGTGTAGGTGTTGCCCTCGCAAGGGCATGGACAGATTTGATTGGTCTAGTCCACAATGAGTTGGTACCGCACCCCGGGAAGGGGCGGCCTCCGGGCCCGCGGTACCGGCACAAGACGTCGAGAACCTCCAGAAACCTCCGCTCTCCCCGCACAGGAGAGTGGATAGAGGCCCGAGCGCTCTCTGCCCTGACTGCGCGACGGCCTCCGGTCGACCGGCCTCTGGGCGGGTGGGTGTTCCTACCGCACGTGGGGCGCCTCCTGCCGCCGGGCCGGCCGATGAAGCTCCGGGCTGCGGTGCCGGACAGGTTGAGGGTCCTGTCCCGGCGCCGCGGCCCGCGGGTGTTTCCGGGCCGGTGAGGCCCTACTCCCCCGCCCCTTCGGTGTCGCTCCGGCCGGCGGGCCAAGCGCTCATCGCCAGCTCGGCGACCCGCTCCAGAGTCGTACGGTCCGCGCCGTCCCTCGCCTGCTGCGACATGCCCTGAAGCACGGTCGCGCCGTACGTCGCGAGCGCATGCGCGTCGGTGCCGGCGGGCAGCTCGCCGGATTCGACATCGCTCCGGATCCGCTCCTCCAGCAGCGTCGCGGTTTGCGCGCGACGCTCCTGGAGGCTGTGCATGACGTCCTCGGACTGCGCCGTGCAGTTGGTGGCGGCCGTGATGACCATGCAGCCACGCGGATAACCCGGGAGGGTGTGGAAGGCCGCCGCCTCGCGCAGCATCCGCGCCACGGCCCGGCGCGCGGTCGGCTCCTCGGCGAGGGCGCGGCCGGAGAAGGCGCCGAAGTCCCGGACGTACGCCTCGATCGCCTCCTCGAAGAGCGTCCGCTTGTCACCGAACGCCGCGTACAGACTCGGCGCCTTGATGCCCATGGTCTCGGTGAGGTCGGCGATGGAGACGGCTTCGTAACCGTGTTCCCAGAAGGCCCGCATCGCCCGCTCCAGGGCCGTCTCCCGGTCGAAGGACCGGGGCCGCCCGCGTTGTGCACGCTGTTTCGTCGCCATCCCCCAATTCTATAGCGCTCGCTACGGAATGCCTGCTACGGTCTTTCTGTAGCAACCGATACAGAAAGGGGTGCGCGGTCATGGGCGTGCTCACGGGCAGGACAGCGCTGGTCACGGGCGGCAGCAGGGGCATCGGCCGGGCGGTCGCCGAGCGGCTGGGACGGGACGGCGCGCTGGTCGCGGTCCATTACGGACGCGACGAGGCGGCCGCGAAGGAGACGGTGACGGCGATCGAGAAGACAGGCGGCCGGGCCTTCGCGATCCAGGCCGAGCTGGGCGTGCCGGGGGACGCGGCGGCACTGTGGTCCGCTTTCGACGCCCAGGCGGACGGCCTGGACATCCTGGTGAACAACGCCGGCATCGTGGGCCGGCGCGCTTCCCTGTCGGGTGTGACCGAGGAAGACTTCGACCACGTCTTCGCGGTCAACACGAAAGCGCCCTTCTTCGTCACCCAGCAGGGTCTGGCGCGCCTGCGTGACGGCGGACGCGTCATCAACGTCTCGACGGTCCTCACCCGAGGCGCCGCCTCCGCCGAGCTGATCGCGTACTCGATGACCAAGGGCGCGATCGACGTCTTCACCTCGACCCTCGCCAAGGACCTGGGCCCCCGCGGCATCACGGTCAACGCGGTCGCCCCGGGCGTGGTCGACACCGACATGAACGCGGACTGGTTGCGCAACGATCCCGAAGCACAGCGCACCTCCGCGGCCATATCCCCTCTGGGCCGCGTCGGCGCTCCCCGGGACATCGGCGACATCGTCGCCTTCCTGGCCTCGGACGACAGCCGCTGGGTCACCGGCCAGTGGATCGACGCTACGGGGGGTGCGTTGCTTTGAGCGGGTGCTGCCTGGCTCTGATGGGGGTGCGTTGCTCTAGCGGGCTGCGTTGCTCTGACCGGGGGCTGCGTTGCTCTGACGGGGGTGCTTTGGGCTGACGGACGAGGTGGTCTGGCCTGGGGGGCTGGCGGGGAGCGTCGCTCTGACGGGGGGCGCGTCGCTCTGACCGGGAGGCTTGGGAGTGACGGGGATCTTGGGCTGGCGGGGGCTGGGCGGGGCGGGTGGGGTCAGTGGGTTTTGGTGATTTTGGCTAGGGAGCGGGGGGCATCGGGGTCCTGGCCTCGGGCGAGGGTCACCTCGTAGGCGAGCGTTTGGAGGGGGAGGATTTCGAGGATCGGCTGGAGTTCCTCGGCCACGCCGTCGGTCGGCAGCGCGAAGCCGGCCGCGGCCCGGTCGACCTCGGTGTGGCTGCCGATGACCACCAGGTCGGCGCCCCGGTCGCGCAGGCGTTCCAGTACGGGCTGCAGCGCCTCGCCGCCCCTGCCGTCGGTGACGATCGCGATCACCGGGGAGATGTTGTCGACCATGGCGAGCGGGCCGTGCAGGAGGTCCGCGCCGGAGTAGGAGAGCGCCGGGATGTAACTGGTCTCCATGAGCTTCAGGGCCGCTTCCTTGGCGGTCGGATAGCCGAACCCACGGGAGGTGAGCACCATGCGCCCCGCGAAGCGGTAGCGGGCGGCGAGGGCCTTGACCTCGTCGTGGCGGGCGAGGACGGACTCGGCGAGGTCCGGCAACGCCTTCGCGGCCAGGTCGCCCGCGGCGTGCGGGCCGGGGTGGCCCCAACTGTCGCGCAGGCCGTCGACGAAGAGATAGAGGGCGAGGAGTTCGGCCGTGTACGTCTTCGTGGCGGGCAGGGCGCGCTCCGGGCCGGCCAGGACGTCGATGTGGAACTCGCTGACGCCGGCGAGTGCCGAGTCGGCGTTGTTGGTCACCGCGAGGGTGATCGCGCCGCCCTCGCGGGCGGCCTTGGTGGACGCGACCAGGTCGGGTGACCCGCCGGACTGGCTGACCGTGACGACCAGGCAGTCCCTGAGGTCGGGCCGGGCGCCGTAGGCGGTGGTCGTGGACATGGAGGTGAGGCCGCAGGGCTTGCCGAGGCGTACTTCGAACAGGTACTTGGCGTAGAGCGCCGCGTTGTCCGACGTACCGCGTGCGGTGAACAGGACGAACCGCGGTCGGCGGGCGGCGATCTGCTCGGCGACGGCACGGATGCGTGACGCGCCCTCGGCGAGGATGCGGCGCAGGACGTCGGGCTGTTCGGCCATCTCGGCGGCCATGTGGCGGCCGGGCCGTACGTCGGAGTTGTCGTTCAGCGTGCGGTTCACCGTGCCGGACATCCTGACCGCCTTTCGAGGACCTGCCGTGCCCGCGTACCGTGCCCGCGACGCCCGGCGGAACACCGATCGGTGCGCGTCCGTCGCGCACCCGTCACGTAGTACCCGTAACAGCCGAAGTAGCCGCGGGGCCGAAACGGCCGCGCAGCCACACATCCGTACAGCCGCGGTAGCCGTGCGGCCCTGAGCCCGTGGCGCCCGCGCCGTGCTCCGCCGCCCCTCGTGGCGCCCATGCGAGCCCCGCCGCACCCCCGTGGCGCCCCGTGCGGCCCCGTCGTACGGCAGCAGACGGCGAGATATCTCCGCGCGCCCGCACTCCGGGGACATCCGGTCGCCGCCGGGCCTCCCCCAGTCGACCACGCGTGCCCCCGCCCTCGCCACCGCGCCCAACCGAGCACTGAGCCGAAGAGCCGAGGACCCGGCCGAGGACCGGCCGAGCCGAAAACCCCGGCCGAGCCAAGCCCCGGCCAACCCGAGCACCCGGCCGAGCCAAGCCCCGGCCAACCCGAGCGCCGGTCCAACCGAGGACCCGAACCAACCGAGCGCCCATCCAACCGAGGATCCGGACCAGCCGAGCACCCGGCCAGCCGAGCCCTCGGCCAAGCCGAGCCCCCCTCCCCGCCGAGCCCCCTCCCCGCCGAGCGCCCCACCCCGTCCAGCCCCGCTTCAGTCCCAGCCCCTCCCCCACCCCGCCCCGATTTACCGCCCTGTTCAGCCCCGGGTCACCTGATGTCACCGGGGGCAATGGGGCGGGCTCTGGTAGATTGGTCTATACCACACGGGTCCATTCTCCAGATCGGCAGGCAAAGCGTGGAAGTTGTCATCGTCCCGGACGCCAAGGCAGGCGGCGAGCTGATCGCGGAGGCCATGGCCGCCCTGGTGCGCCGCAAGCCCGAGGCGCTGTTGGGTGTGGCCACTGGATCGACTCCGCTGCCCGTCTACGAAGCGCTGGCGGCCACGGTCCGCGGCGGGGGCGTGGACGTCTCGCGTGCCCGCATCTGCCAGCTCGACGAGTACGTGGGGCTGCCGGCCGGGCACCCCGAGTCGTACCGCTCCGTGGTGCTGCGCGAGGTCGTCGAGCCGCTGGGGCTCGGCGAGGACGCCTTCATGGGCCCCGACGGCACCGCCGAGGACGTGCAGGCGGCCTGCGAGGCGTACGACCGTGCGCTGAGCGAGGCCGGCGGCGTGGACCTCCAGTTGCTGGGCATCGGCACCGACGGGCACATCGGCTTCAACGAGCCGTGCTCCTCGCTCGCGTCCCGTACCCGCATCAAGACGCTGACGCGGCAGACCCGGGAGGACAACGCCCGGTTCTTCGACAGCCTGGACGAGGTGCCCCACCACGTCATCACCCAGGGCATCGGCACCATCCTGGAGGCCCGCCACCTGGTGCTGCTGGCCACCGGCGAGGGCAAGGCGGACGCCGTCGCGCAGTCCGTCGAGGGCCCGGTCTCGGCGCTGGTCCCGGCCTCCGCGCTCCAGTTGCACCCGCACGCCACGGTCGTGGTGGACGAGGCCGCCGCGTCCAAGCTCAAGCTGGCCGACTACTTCCGCGCCACGTACGCGGCCAAGCCGGAGTGGCAGGGCCTGTAGGCGGACCGCTGCCGTGCGCTGCGCGACTCGGCCGGGGCGCCCCGTGAGGGTGCCCCGGCCGAGTCGTGCCGATTCGTGCCAGGTCGTGCCGGGTCGTGTCATCGGCAGGACAGGTGTGCCCGCCGGGCCGCGGCTCCCCTTCCGCGGCCCGGCGGGGGCTCAGCGGCCACCCGCGATGACCTCCGCGGCGGCGCGGCCGCAGACGCGGGCGGCGCCGTGGGTGGCGATGTGCAGGGCCCCGCGCGGGGGCGCCTGCGGGAGGCCCATCTCGACGACGATCGTGTCCGGCCGGGCGTCGAGCAGGGCGTCGAGGGCGCCGGCCATCCAGGCGTGCCGGTGCGCGTCACGGACGACGGCGACGATCCGCCGCTCCCCCGCCGCCCGCAGGATCTCCGCGGCCTGGCCGGGCGTGCCCGTCCCGGTCGCGAGGGCGTTGCCGTACGTGCCGGTCTCGGTGCCGGGGACGAGGCGGGCCAGCTCCGCGGCGACGCCCCAGGGGGTCTCGTCGCCGACGGCGATGTTGGCGACGGGGGTGAAGGCCGCGACGTAGGCGGGCGCGGTGAGCGGCTCGTACGGGCCGTTGCGGGTGACGCGCAGCGCGCGGCGGGCCGCGACGAGGCCGGCCTCGGGTGCGGGCGCGACCCCTCGCTCCCCAGGGAGGGCCCCCGGTGTCGCGCCCGCACTCCGGGTCCACCGCGCCAGCGCGCGGACCCGCGCCGCCGCGTCGGCGAGCCGCTTCTCCGACAGCTCTCCGTCGCGTACCGCCCGCACCAGGGCGTCGCGCAGCCGCAGCACGGTGGCTTCGTCGGCCAGTCCCCCGCCGACGCAGATGGCGTCCGCGCCGGCGGCGATGGCCAGGACGCTGCCCCGCTCGATGCCGTACGTCGCGGAGATGGCCCGCATCTCCATGCCGTCGGTGACGATCAGGCCGTCGAAGCCGAGGCCTCCTTCGGAGGCGGGGGCGCGCAGCAGTCCGGTGAGCACGTTGCGGCTCAGGGTGGCGGGCAGGGTGTTGTCCAGGGCCGGGAGCAGGATGTGCGCGCTCATGACGGCCTTGGTGCCGGCGGCGATGGCGGCCCGGAAGGGCACCAGTTCGCGTTCCTGGAGGGTGCGCAGTCCGGCGGCGATGTGCGGCACGTCGTGGTGGGAGTCGACGGCGGTGTCGCCGTGGCCGGGGAAGTGTTTGGCGCAGGCGGCGACGCCGGCGGACTGGAGTCCTTCGACGTACGCGGCGGTGTGCCGGGCGACCAGGTGGGGGTCGGCGCCGAAGGAGCGTACGCCGATGACCGGGTTGGACGGGTTGGAGTTGACGTCGGCGGACGGCGCCCAGTTCAGGTTGACGCCGCACTCGGCGAGCCGGCGGCCCAGTTCGCGGGCCACGTCGTGGGTGAGCCGGGGGTCGTCGACCGCGCCCAGGGCGAGGTTGCCGGGGAAGGAGGAGCCGCCGTGTACTTCGAGGCGGGTGACGTCGCCGCCCTCCTCGTCGATGGCGACGAGGATGTCCGCGCGCTCGGCCCGCAGCTCGGCGGTGAGCGCGGCGAGCTGGTCGGGCGAGGCGACGTTGCGTCCGAACAGGCCCACCGAGGCGAGGCCCTCGCCGAGGCGGCGCAGCAGCCAGTCGGGCGCCGAGGTGCCGGTGAAGCCGGGCTGGAGGACGGTGAGCGCGTCGCGGGTGAGGGTGTCGGCCGGGTGCAGGAGTGTCGTCATGGCGCGCGTCATCCCTTCACTGCGCCGGCGGTCAGTCCGCCGACCGCCTTGCGCTGCAGGAACAGGAACAGGACCAGGATCGGTACGGCGAAAATGGAGGCGGCGGCCATCGTGGCGCCCCAGTCGTCGCCGAACTGGCTCTGGAACTGCGAGAGCCACAGCGGCAGGGTGCCCTTGTCCGGCTCCTTGTTGAGAACCAGCACCATCGGGAATTCGTTCCACGCGGTGATGAAGCCGAACAGCGAGGTGGCCATCAGGCCGGGCGCCAGCAGCGGGAAGATGACCTTCACGAACGCCTGCCGGCGGGTGCAGCCGTCGACCATCGCCGACTCCTCCAGCTCCTTGGGTACGGCGGCGACGTAGCCGCGCAGCGTCAGGAGGGTGAAGGGCAGCACCATGAGCATGTAGAAGAAGGTCAGCGGCACCAGGCTGTTGAGCATGTCGGCGTCGCGCACGATCATGTAGACCGAGATGACCAGGACCTCCCAGGGCGCCATCTGGGCGACCATGAAGGTCAGGATGATCCCCTTGCGGCCCTTGAAGCGCATCCGGGCGATGGCGAAGGAGCCGCACAGGGCGATCAGCAGCGAGAGCCCGACCGCCAGCACGGTGACGGTGACGGAGTTGCCCACCAGCGTCCAGAAGTTCGGGGCGTTCACGGCGGTCGAGAAGTGTTCGAAGGTGCCGTGGAACGGGAACCACACCGGGTCCTCGGTGATGATGTCGCTGTTCGGCTTGAAGGCCGTGGTGAACATCCAGTACACGGGGAAGACGAATCCGAGGGCGAGCACGATCGCCGTCGCGTTGGGCCAGACGCGGCCGAGCAGTGCGCGGTTCACAGCTCGTCCTCCTCTTGCTTCAGGGTCAGTCGCAGGTAGTACGCGGTCATGGCGAGCAGCACGGCGATGGTCAGCAGCGAGATGGCCGCGCCCATGCCGAAGTGGAGGTTGCCGACGCCTTCGGTGAAGGCGTAGATCGGCAGGGTCTCGGTGAGCCGGTCGGGGCCGCCCTCGTTGATCGCGAAGATCTGCGGGAACGCCTTGAAGACCCAGATGACCTCAAGGAACGTCGTCGCCAGGAAAAACGGCTTGAGGAAGGGGAAGGTGACGCTGGTGAAGACCTTCCAGGTGCCGGCACCGTCCATCCGGGCGGCTTCGTACAGCTCCTTGGGGATGGTCGTGGTCGCGGCGTAGAGATTCAGGGCCACGAACGGCAGCGACTGCCACACGATCAGTACGGTGATGACGAAGAAGGTGGAGAGCTGGGTGCCGACCCAGTCGTAGTGCGCCATCGCATGCCAGCCCAGCGCGTCCAGCACCCAGTTGACGACGCCGTAGCGGGAGTCGAACAGCCACTGGAAGACGGTGGTGGCGGCGATGGCGGGCATGGCCCAGGTCAGGACGAGCGCGATGGACAGCACCAGGCGCATCTTCTTGCCGAGCCGGGCCAGCAGGAGGCCGATCAGCACGCCGAGCACCATGATCAGGGTGACGTTGACGGCGGTGAAGACGATGGTGCGGAGGGTGACCCGCCAGAACTGCTCGCCGCCCAGGACCTCCAGGTAGTTGCCCAGTCCGCGCCACTCGGTGAGGTGCTGGATGAGCTGCTTCATGTTCAGGTTCTGGAACGAGATGATCAGGTTCCGCACCATGGGCCAGCCCAGGAGGACCGCGGTGGCGGCCAGGGCCGGGATCAGCAGCAGGTAGGGGGCGCTTCTGGCGGCCCGGCCGGGCCGCCGGCCGCGCCGGGGCGGCGGGGCGCCGCCCTTGCCGATCCGCGGCGCGGGGTCTCGAACCGCGTCCTCGATCTGCACTGACATGTCCCGCTCTCCCCATCACCTGGTCGTGCTCACGCTGGTGGTTCCGTACGGGGGCCGGGACGGCCGGCTCCCGTACGGAACCCGTTCGGTGGCGGTCCCCGCGGCTGGCGCCGCCGCGGGGACCGCGTTCACTGGTGCCGGGGCGCGTCGTACGGACCGGTCCGGGCCGGTCCGCAGGGCGCGCCGTCGGTCACTGCTTCTGTGCGAGCCGCTTGTTGATCTCGCCCTCGACGTCCTTGGCGGCGTCCGCGGGGGCCTTGCCGCCCAGAACCGCGGTCATGTAGCTCTTGATCGGGTTCGGGGTGTTCTCGACCTGGGCCCATTCGGGGATCAGCGGGGTGGTGCCGCTGGACTTGGCGGCGCCGGGCGCGGCGGCCGCGGCGGCCGGGTTGTTCTTGGCGGCGTCCTGAAGGTCGGGGGACTTCGGGCTCCAGCCGACCTCCTTGACCATCTGTGCGTCGTTCTTCTTGGACAGCGCGACCCGCAGGAACTCCTTGGCCAGTTCCTGCTTCTGGCCGCCGCCGGCGACGGCGAAGTTGGAGCCGCCGAGGAAGACGCCCTCGGGCTTTTCGGCGGTCTCGCCCGGGATGGGGAAGAAGCCGATGTCGTCCTTGATGGCGGGGTTGGCCTTGACGGCGGTGGGGGCCTCGTAGCCCATGGCGATGATCGCGCCGGTCTTGCCCTTGGAGAAGATCTCGGCCTGCTGCGGGGTGGCCTCGTCCTTGTTCTTGGGGGCGGTGCTGAACGCCTGGTACTGCTTGTAGATGTCCATGGCCTTGGCGACCTTGGGGTCACCGAGGTTGGAGACCCACTTGCCGCCTTCCTGCTTGACCAGGTCGGCGCCGGTCCCGATGGTCAGGCCGTCGAAGAAGTACCAGTTCTGGCCGGGGAGGTAGAGCGGCTCGGCGTCGGTCTTCTGCTTGATGGTGTCGAGCGCCTTGAAGAGTTCCGAGCGGGTCTTCGGCACGCTCTTGATGCCGGCCTCGGCCCAGATCTTCTTGTTGTACATCACCACGCGGTTGCCCGCGTACCAGGGGAGGGCGTACTGCTTGCCGTCGGCCATGGCCGCCTTGTTGAAGGAGTCGTTCCAGTCGGCGCCGATCTCCTTCTTCAGGTCGCCCAGTTCCGCGAGCGCGCCGGCCTTGGCGTACGCGGCGGTCTGGGTGTTGCCGATCTCGACGACGTCCGGCGGGTTCTCCTCGGAGAGGGCGGTGGTCAGCTTCTGCTGGATGCCGTTCCACTGCTGGACGCGGAACTCGACCGTGGCGCCGGTCTTCTTCTTGAAGTCCTCGGAGACCTGCTTGGTCCACTGCGTCGGGTTGGAGCCGTCCATCACCCAGACGACGAGCTTCTTGCCCTTGAAGTCCCCGGCCCCCGCCGACTTGCTGTCGCCGGACCCACAGGCAGCGACACTCACCAACATTCCCGCGACCGCCGTCGCCGCTATGAGTCCACGCTTCATTGCGCTCTCCCCTGAAAACCGTGAGTGGTCTTTAATGGTTTAGACCAGTGCCCGCAGCTTGGCCTAGACCTTTTGGGGTGTCAAGGGTGTATAAGAGTCGCTGTCAGGTCCGTTACCGGACCGACATCTGGGGCCTGTCGCCGCGGCAGGGCGTGTCTTCCGGGTCGGCCTGGAGCAGCCCGCGGCGTCCGGTGCGGTACGTCGCAAGGCGGAGCAGTGCCCTCGGACCGGGCGTCCGTGGGTGAGGCGACAACGCCGCGCGAAGCCGCGCCGGGCGCCACGGGCCCAGGCCGACCCGGAAGACACGCCCGAGTGGCGTCCGTCCGCAGGGCGGACGCTACGTTGGCGTCAGGCCCCGCGAACGGGCACGGACCAGCAAGGGAGCATCGGGACCCCACCCGTGCCACGATGAGCCGCTACGTACGGAGGAGCCGGTGACGGCAGCGCGACAGGAGTCGGAGAGGCGGGTCATGGAGACCGACGGGGGCAGCAGCGCGGACAACGGCGGCGCACGCACGGCCCGCGTGCCCAAGTACTACCGCCTCAAGCGCCACTTGCTGGAGATCACCGAGACGCTGCCTCCGGGCACGCCGGTCCCGCCGGAGCGCACCCTGGCGGCGGAGTTCGACACGTCCCGTACCACGGTACGCCAGGCACTCCAGGAACTGGTCGTCGAAGGGCGGCTGGAACGCATCCAGGGCAAGGGCACGTTCGTCGCCAAACCCAAGGTCTCGCAGGCCCTGCAACTGACCTCCTACACCGAGGACATGCGGGCCCAGGGACTGGAGCCGGCCTCGCAACTGCTGGACATCGGCTATGTCACCGCGGACGACCGGCTCGCCGGGCTGCTGGACATAGCGGCCGGCGGCCGGGTGCTGCGCATCGAACGGCTGCGGCTGGCCAGCGGCGAGCCGATGGCCATCGAGACCACCCACCTGTCGGCGAAGCGCTTCCCCGCACTGCGCCGCAACCTCGTCAAGTACACCTCGCTCTACACGGCGCTGTCCGAGGTCTACGACGTCCGGCCCGCCGAGGCGGAGGAGACCATCGAGACGTCGCTGGCCACGCCGCGTGAGGCGGGGCTGCTCGGCACGGACGTGGGCCTGCCGATGCTGATGCTCTCCCGGCACTCCCTCGACGCCGAGGGCGCGCCGGTGGAGTGGGTGCGCTCGGTCTACCGCGGCGACCGCTACAAGTTCGTGGCCCGGCTGCGGCGCCCGGCGGACTGATCCGGAAACGGCGGGGCGCGGGCCCGGCGGACTGACTCGGAGCGGCGGGGCGCGGGCCCCTACGCGGCGGGGTGGGGCCCGGCCAACTGACACCCATACGCGGCGGGGCGCGGCCCGGCTCCGGCGTCCCGCCACCCGTCCGGCACATGGCGCGCCCCGCCCCACGTCCCGGGGCATGGCGACCCACCGCTCCCCCAGGTGTCGCGCCCGCCGCTCCCACGGGGGTATGGCGCGACCCGCCCTGTTGGCTCTACGGTCCTTCCGTCGTCGCGTCGACAGGAGGACGTACAGGTGCGCCCAGCAGGCCGGCCGCGAGCCGCCGCCCAACCCCGCAAGATCGCCCTGTGGACGGTCGTGGCGCTGGTCGGCGCCGCCGGCTGGACGCTGCTCGCGCTGGCCCGCGGCGAGGAGGTCTCGGCCGCCTGGATGGTGGCCGCCGCCCTCGGCTCGTACGCCATCGGCTACCGCTTCTACGCCCGCTTCATCGCGACCCGCGTGCTGAGGTTCGACCGGACCCGGGCCACGCCCGCCGAGCGGCTGAACGACGGCGTCGACTTCCACCCCACCGACCGCCGGGTGCTGCTCGGCCACCATTTCGCGGCCATCGCGGGGGCCGGACCGCTGGTCGGGCCGGTGCTCGCCGCCCAGATGGGGTATCTGCCCGGCACCATCTGGATCATCGTCGGAGTCGTCTTCGCGGGCGCCGTGCAGGACATGGTCGTGCTGTTCTTCTCGACCCGGCGCGACGGCCGGTCGCTGGGGCAGATGGCGCGCGAGGAGATCGGCGTGGTCGGCGGGGCCGCCGCGCTGCTCGCCGCCTTCGCCATCATGATCATCCTGCTGGGTGTGCTGGCGCTGATCATCGTCAACGCGCTGGCGGAGTCCCCCTGGGGCACCTTCTCCATCGGCATGACGATCCCCATCGCCCTACTGATGGGCTTCTACCTGCGGGTACTGCGCCCCGGCCGGGTCACCGAGGTCTCCCTGATCGGCGTCGCGCTGCTGCTGCTCGCGCTGGTCGCCGGCCGCTGGGTCGCCGACTCGTCCTGGGCCGACACCTTCACGCTGGAGCCGGGGACACTGGTCGTCTGGCTGGTGGCGTACGGGTTCATCGCCTCCGTCCTGCCGGTGTGGACGCTGCTGGCGCCGCGCGACTATCTCTCCACCTTCATGAAGATCGGCACGATCGCGCTGCTGGCGGTCGGCGTGCTGGTCACGCTGCCGAACCTGAGGATGGACGCGGTCACGGACTTCGCCGGGCGCGGCGACGGCCCGGTCTTCGCCGGGTCGCTCTTCCCGTTCGTCTTCATCACCATCGCCTGCGGCGCGCTCTCCGGCTTCCACGCCCTGATCTCCTCCGGCACCACGCCCAAGATGGTGCAGAAGGAGACCCAGATCCGCATGATCGGCTACGGCTCGATGCTCATGGAGTCGTTCGTCGCGGTGATGGCGCTGGTGGCGGCCTCGATCATCGACCCGGGGCTGTACTTCGCGATGAACGCGCCGGCCGGCGTCATCGGCGACACCGTCCGGTCGGCCTCGCAGGCCGTCGCGCACTTCGGATACAGCATCTCCCCCGACCAGTTGGCGGCCGCGGCCAAGGCGGTGGAGGAGCACACCCTGCTGTCCCGTACGGGCGGTGCGCCCACCCTCGCCGTGGGGGTGGCGGACATCTTCTCGCAGGTGTTCGGCGGCGCCGGGATGAAGGCGTTCTGGTACCACTTCGCCATCATGTTCGAGGCGCTGTTCATCCTCACGGCGCTGGACGCGGGCACCCGGGTGGGCCGCTTCATGCTCCAGGACATGCTGGGCAACGTCTACAAGCCGTTCCGCAGGGTGAGTTGGAAGCCGGGACTGGTGCTGTGCAGCGCGGCCGTGGTCGCGCTGTGGGGCTACTTCCTGTGGGTCGGCGTGCACGAGCCGCTCGGCGGCATCAACCAGCTCTTCCCGGTCTTCGGCATCGCCAACCAGCTCCTGGCGGCGGTCGCGCTGACCGTCTGCACGACCCTGCTGGTCAAGTCCGGCCGCCTCAAGTGGGCCTGGATCACCGGCCTCCCGCTCGCCTGGGATGTCACCGTGACCCTGACCGCGAGCTGGCAGAAGGTCTTCTCCGGCGACCCCAAGGTCGGCTTCTTCACCCAGCGTGCGGTCTACCAGGACGCCGTCGACGCCGGGAAGGTGCTGCCGCCCGCCAAGAACATGGCCGACATGCACACGGTCATCACCAACTCCACGGTGGACGGCGTGCTGTCGGCGGTCCTCGCCCTGCTGATCGTCGTGGTGGTCGCGGACGCGGCCCGGGTGTGCGTACGCCACCTGCGCGACCCGGCCGCCTCCCGGCTCAGCGAGGCCCCGTACGTGAAGTCGGCGATCGTCGCGCCTGCCGGACTGGTGGCCTCCAAGGAGGAGAAGGCGGAGGCGGCCGCGGCGGGACGGAGCGGGCCGTGACGGAGGCACGGGCGGCGGCCTCGGCGCGGCGGGTACTGGGCGCGATCCGTTGGTATGTACGGGAATTGACCGGCGAGAGCGCGTACGAGCGTTACGTCGCACAGGTCCGGCAGCACACCCCCGACGCGCCGGTGCCCAGCCGCCGTCAGTTCGAGCGGCAGCGGGCCGCCGCGCGCGAGCGCGACCCCCGCTCCGGCTTCCGCTGCTGCTGAGGCCCGGTGTCGGCGGGGGCGCCGGCGGCCGAGGCGGCCGGCGTCGTTGCCGTACCGATATGCGGACAGGTAGTGACGCGTACAACTTCCCTGGCTTAGATTTCCTGCCCATTGCACGCGTGATCACCAAGGGACCGCCAGGGAACGGAGCCACGGCCATGCCAGAGCCGTCCGAATCAGCCGGAACACCAGCGGGCAGAGCCGCCCCGGTCGTCACGCCCAGCCGCGTGATCGCCGGACTGTGCCTGGCCGCGCCCTTCGTGGCGATGCTGTGGGTGAGCTCGTACGCCAAGGTGGAGCCGACCCTCGTCGGCATCCCGTTCTTCTACTGGTACCAGATGCTGTGGGTGCTGATCTCGACCGCGCTCACCACGGTCGCCTACAAGCTGGTCCAGCGTGAGAAGCGGCTGCGCAAGGGGGGTGCGTCGCGATGAAGGACGGCGTGAACGGCGTCGCGCTCGCCGTCTTCATCTTCTTCTTCGTGGCCGTCACGGTCATGGGCTTCCTGGCGGCGCGCTGGCGCAAGGCCGCGCAGTCCGACAACCTCGACGAATGGGGCCTGGGCGGCCGGAGCTTCGGCACCTGGGTGACCTGGTTCCTGCTGGGCGGCGACCTCTACACCGCGTACACCTTCGTCGCCGTGCCCGCGGCGATCTACGCGGCGGGCGCGGCCGGGTTCTTCGCCGTGCCGTACACGATCCTCGTCTACCCGCTGATCTTCACCTTCCTGCCCCGCCTGTGGTCGGTCTCGCACAAGCACGGGTACGTCACCACGTCCGACTTCGTGCGCGGCCGGTTCGGCTCCAAGAGCCTGTCGCTGGCCGTGGCGCTCACCGGCATCCTCGCCACGATGCCGTACATCGCACTGCAACTCGTCGGTATCCAGGCCGTACTGGACGTGATGGGCGTCGGCGGCGGCGAGACCACCCACTGGTTCGTCAAGGACCTGCCGCTGCTGATCGCCTTCGGTGTGCTGGCGGCGTACACGTACTCGTCCGGGCTGCGGGCGCCCGCGCTGATCGCGTTCGTCAAGGACGGGCTGATCTACCTGGTCATCGTCGTCGCGATCATCTACATACCGATCAAACTGGGCGGCTTCGACCACATCTTCGCGGTGGCCCAGGACGCCTTCGCGCAGAAGAACCCGGCGACCGGCAGGCCCCGCGGGGAACTGGCCAGCGGGCCGGACGCGCAGTGGGCGTACGCGACCCTGGCCCTCGGCTCGGCGCTCGCGCTGTTCATGTACCCGCACTCGATCACCGCGACGCTGTCCTCCCGCAGCCGCAACGTGATCCGCCGCAACACCACCATCCTGCCGCTCTACTCCCTGATGCTCGGACTGCTCGCGCTGCTCGGCTTCATGGCGGTGGCGGCCGGGATCACGGTGCGGAACGGCCAGCTTGCCATCCCGCAGCTCTTCGAGGACATGTTCCCCGACTGGTTCACCGGCGTGGCGTTCGCCGCGATCGGGATCGGCGCGCTGGTGCCGGCCGCCATCATGTCCATCGCCGCGGCGAACCTGTTCACCCGCAACATCTACAAGGACTTCCTCAGGCCCGGCGCCACCCCCGCGCAGGAGCACAAGGTTGCCAAGCTGGTGTCGCTGCTGGTCAAGGTCGGTGCGCTGATCTTCGTGCTGACCATGGACAAGACCGTGGCGATCAACTTCCAGCTCCTGGGCGGCATCTGGATCCTGCAGACCATGCCCGCTCTGGTCGGCGGGCTGTTCACCCGCTGGTTCCACCGGTGGGCGCTGCTGGCCGGCTGGGCGGCCGGCATGGTCTACGGCACGGTCGCGGCGTACGGGGTGGCCAGTCCCACGCAGAAGCACTTCGGCGGCTCCAGCACGGAGATCCCCGGCATCGGCGAGATCGGCTATGTCGGCCTGACCGCGTTCGTCCTGAACGTCCTGGTCACCGTCGTCCTCACGGTCGTCCTGCGCGCCACGAAGGCCCCGGACGGCATCGACGAGACGTCCCCGGAGGACTACACGGCGGACGCGGGCGACAAGGGCGTCCAGGCCGAGCTGCCCCCGGCCACGGTGGGGGTGCCGGCGGGGCGCTGAGGGGCCGGTGCGCTGCCGGGGGCCGTTGTCACACCCCCGGTGCACACTTGCCTCATGGATATCACGATCAGGCCCGCGCGGCCGACGGAGTTCGAGCGGATCGGCGACCTCCTCGTGGCGGCCTACGCGGCGGACGGGCTGCTGGCGTTCGGGGCCGACGACCCGTATGCGGGCAAGCTGCGCGAGGTCGCGCACCGGGCGGAGCACGCCGAGGTGCTGGCGGCGGTCGACGCGGACGGCGCGGTGCTGGGGGCGGTGACCTTCGCCGCCCCCGGCAGTCCGTACGCCGAGACGGCCCGGCCGGACGAGGGCGAGTTCCGGATGCTGGCCGTCGCCCCCGACGGCCGCGGGCGCGGGATCGGTGAAGCGCTGGTGCGCGCCTGTATGGACCGCGCCCGCTCGCTCGGCCTGTCCCGCATGATGCTCTCCGCCATGCCGCACATCCTGACCGCCCACCGCATGTACGAACGCATCGGGTTCACGCGCATACCCGAGCGGGACTGGTCTCCCGTACCGGGCATCACGCTGTGGGCGTTCACCTGCGACCTCGACCGGGCCGCTTAGCGGCGGCCGGGCCGGTCGTCCGCGTTACCGTCCCATCCGCCGGACGAACACGTCCGCCACTCCGTTCGTGTCCCCGGGGACCAGGTTCGCCGCGTCGGAGTCGAAGGCGAGGACGCGGCCCGTGGCGTCGGTGGAGGCGTTGAAGGACCAGGCCTGGGCCGGGGAGCCGTCGGCGGCGACGCTGACCCGCTCGACGGTGCCGGTCCGCATGTCGCGCGCGAAGACGTCCTGCGCGCCGTTGGTGTCGTCGGGCACCAGGTCCGGGACCGAGGACTGGAAGTACAGCCGGCGGTTGTCGGCGGACAGCACGCCGTGGCCGGAGGAGCCCGACTGCGGCTGCTTGCCGTCGTGGGTGTACGTCATCTGTTCCGTCGTGCCCTTGACCAGGTCGCGTACGAACAGATCAGCGCGGCCGGCCGGATGGCCGGGCACCACCTCGCCGTACTGACTGGAGAAGACCGCGTGGCGGCCGTCGGGGCTGAGCGAGGCGTTCCAGGCGCCGACCGTCTCGCCGGTCGAGCTGAGGCTCGCCACGCTCGTGCGGCCGGTGTCCAGGTCGTGCAGGAAGAACGGGTAGCTGTGCGGCTTGCGCAGGTCGGATTCGCCGCGAGCGGGCCGCGCGGCGGCCGGGGGCAGGTTCTGTGCCTTGGAGGTGAAGCCGACCTTGCGGCCGTCGTAGCTGAGCACCGGGCCGGCGGACGGGCCGGTGGCCTGCTCACCGGTGACGGAGACGCTCACCCGCCGCACGGCGCCCGTCCCGCGGTCGCGGACGAAGATGTCCTGGGCCTTGTTCGTGTCGCCGGGCACCAGGTCCTCGCGGCTGGAGGCGAACGCCACGGACCGGCCGTCGGCGCTGATCACCGGCATCTGGGAGCCCTGCTTGCCCTGCGGGGGGCGCCCGTCGACGGTGACGCTCCCGGTCCGCCCGGTGCGGCGGTCGTGGACGAAGATGTCGGTGTCGGCGTTGGTGTCGCCCGGCACCAGGTTCGTCGCGTCGGACTGGAAGGCGATGTAGCGGCCGTCGGCGCTGATGGTGGGTGTGGACGACCAGGAGTCGGCCTGGGCCCCGTCGCTCGCCACATCGACCCGTTCGACGGCGCCCGACCTCAGGTCCTTGACGAAGATGTCCGACTGCCCGTTGGTGTCGCCGGGCACCAGGTTGGTCGCGGCGGAGTCGAAGGTGACGTACCGGCCGTCGGCGCTGAGCGCCGAGCCGGACGAGCCGCCGTTGCCCTGGGTGCCGTCGGCGGCGACGCTGGCCCGCTCGGTGCCGGGCGGCGGCGCGGACCGGGCGCCGGCCGTCGTGGCGGGCAGCAGCGCGGCGAGCGCGCACACGCCCGTCACTGCGGTGAGTCTTCGTGCGGTGGTGCGGGTGGGCCTCATGGTCGGTTCCCCTCCTGGTCGGTGCGTTGGGTGCGGCCCGTGCCCGCGCGCCGGTGTCGCGGCACGCGGGCGCGTCGGCGGGCCGGTACGTCAGTGCCGGAGCCGGCGGACGAAGACGTCGCCCGTCCCGTTCGTGTCCCCGGGCACCAGCCCGGCGTCGCGTGAGTCGAACGCGGCCAGCCGCCCGGTGGCGTCGGGTGCCGCGGTGTTCGTCCAGGACGCCGACTGGCCGCCGCCCGCACCGACGTTGATCCGCTCGACGCGCCCGGTCCGCAGGTCGCGGACGAAGCCGTCGACCTGGCCGTTGGTGTCGCCGGGCACCAGGTTGGTGGCGGCGGAGGTGAAGAAGAGCCGCCGGTTGTCCGCGCTGAGCCGCCCGTCGGAGGACCAGCCGTTGCCCTGGGAGCCGTCGTGCGCGCGGGACAGCAGCCGGGTGGTGCCCTGCTCCAGGTCGCGGGCGAAGAGGTCGTACGTGCCGTTGGTGTCGTCCGGCACCACGTCCGCGGCCAGGGCGGAGAAGACCGCGTACCGGCCGTCGGGGCTGAGCCCCGGGGACGGCGACACGCCGACGACGGCGTCCGTGGTGCTCAGGCTCGCCGGCCGGGTCCGTCCGGTGTCCAGGTCGTGGACGTACATGGGGTCCTGCGGCGGCGGCCGGCGGAAGCCGGGCCCGGCGGGGGTGAGGTTCCGCGCCTTCGAGGTGAACGCGATCCGGCGGCCGTCGGCGCTGATCGACGGGAAGGCGGACGCGGCGTCGGCCTGGGTGCCGTCACTCGCCGCGCTCACCCGTCGTACCGTTCCCGCCCGCACATCGTGAACGAAGATGTCCAGGCTCTCGTTGGTGTCGCCGGGCACCAGGTCCGGGCGGTGAGAGCCGAAGGCGAGCCGGTGGCCGCTGCCGCTGAGGGCGAAGTTCTGCACCCCGTACCCGTACGGGGACTTCCCGGCGCCCGCGGTGGGGCTGGTGGTGCGCCCGGTGCGGCGGTCGTGGACGAAGACGTCGCCCTCGTCGTTGGTGTCGCCGCTGACCAGGTTCGCCGCGCTGGAGTAGAAGGCGACGTACCGGCCGTCGGCGCTGATCTCGGGCGAGCCGGACAGGCCGTCGCCGAGCGTGCCGTCGCTGCCGACGCTGACCAGGTCGACCTTTCCCGTCCGTAAATCCTTGACGTAGACGTCCTGGTGGCCGTTGGTGTCCGTGGGCCCCAGATTGGTGGCTTCCGAGGTGAATGCCACGAACCGCCCGTTCGCGCTGAGCTTCGGATCCCCGGAAAAACCGTTTCCTTGCGTTCCGTCCGCGGCCACGCTGACCCGCTCGGTGACCCCGGCCGCAGGCGAAGCGGCCGCCCCGGACGCGGGCAGCACCCCCGCCACGGCACACGCTCCCGCCACCAGACCCACGACGCGCACGGCGCCACGCGCCCCACCCGTTCTTCGCATGTTTCCCCCCTCACACAAGGCCCCCACCCGCCCCGCCGGCCGACGGAGCAGACAAGGAGCCAATACGCTTCAGGGGGCCCGGTCAACGCATCAGGGACGTTCCGCGCCACCAATACGCCCCCTGCATCAGCCGCTGTCCAGGCCGTTCGGAACGGCCGGGCAACGGCTTCGGAACCCCCCGGGAACGGCCTCGCAGCCGCCTCGTGACACCCTCTCGGAGGTCCCGGCCCACCCCCGGAGCGCGCCCCGAACGGCCGCCGAATACCACGGCTTCGGACAACCCCGCGCCAACGCGACACAAGATATGGGGGTGGGTGCACGAGGCAGCACAAGATGTATGCTCGTGCTCGCTGTCGTCGCAGGGGAATCCGGTGCGAATCCGGAACTGTCCCGCAACGGTGTACGAAGTGCGTAAACCGCACCCGTGAGTCCGAAGACCTGCCCACAGCACGTCCACGCCGGAACCGGCGCGGACGTCGATACGTCCGGGTCTCGCGGGTTGGACCGGTGGACGCTGCGCGGTGTGCCCGCGCGCCCCTTGCCGTGCCGGGGGCGCCGCACGCCCGCACGCGCCGCCGTGCCCTCCCCGGACCCTCGCCGAGTGAGGGAGAGCAGCACGTGACCATCGCGCCAACGGAGCCCGCAGCAGCCGAGCAGGTCGCGCAGCCCGCGAAGGACACGCAGCCCCGGCAGGGCACCGGCGGCCGGGCCGAGGACGGCCCCGGCGCCGCCCTGCTGCGCACGCTGACCGACCTCACCGCCGACCTGCCCGCCACCGACCCGGGCAAGATCGCCGCCGCCGCGCTGCGCGGCCGCCACCCCGGCTCCGACGAGGCCGAGCTGCGCTCGCTGGCCATGGAGGCCGCGGCCGGCCTGATCGGCGACGAGCCGCAGTACTCCAAGCTCGCCGCCCGCCTGCTGACCCGCGCCATCGCCGAGGAGGCGGCCGCGGAGGGGGCGACCGCCTTCTCGGCCTCCGTCGCCGTCGGCCACCGCGAGGGCCTGATCGCCGACAGCACGGCGGAGTTCGTACGGACCCACGCGGCCCGCCTGGACGAGTTGGTGGAGCGCGCCCTGGCGGACGGCGCGGACGACCGGTTCGGCTACTTCGGCCTGCGCACCCTGCACTCCCGCTACCTGCTGCGCCACCCGATCTCCCGCCAGGTGATCGAGACCCCGCAGCACTTCCTGCTGCGGGTGGCCTGTGGCCTGGCCGAGGACCACAGCGAGCGGGCCCTGGCCGACGTCGCCGAGCTGTACCGGCTGACCAGCACACTGTCGTACCTGCCCTCCTCGCCGACGCTGTTCAACTCCGGCACCCGGCACCCGCAGATGTCCTCCTGCTACCTGCTGGACTCCCCGCTGGACGAGCTGGACTCGATCTACGACCGCTACCACCAGGTGGCGCGGCTGTCGAAGCACGCCGGCGGCATCGGCCTGTCGTACTCCCGGGTCCGCGCCCGCGGCTCGCTGATCCGCGGCACCAACGGCCATTCCAACGGCATCGTGCCGTTCCTGCGCACCCTGGACGCCTCGGTCGCGGCCGTGAACCAGGGCGGCCGGCGCAAGGGCGCCGCCTGCGTCTACCTGGAGACCTGGCACGCGGACCTGGAGGAGTTCCTGGAGCTGCGCGACAACACGGGCGAGGAGGCCCGGCGCACCCACAACCTGAACATCGCGCACTGGATCCCCGACGAGTTCATGCGCCGCGTGGAGGCCGACGCCGACTGGTCGCTGTTCTCCCCCAGCGACGCGCCCGAACTGGTGGACCTGTACGGCGACGAGTTCGACGCCGCGTACCGCAAGGCCGAGGCCGAGGGCCGCGCCGTCAAGCAGGTCCCGGCCCGCGTCCTGTACTCGCGGATGATGCGCACCCTCGCGCAGACCGGCAACGGCTGGATGACCTTCAAGGACGCCGCCAACCGCACCGCGAACCAGACCGCCGAGCCCGGCAAGGTCGTGCACTCCTCGAACCTGTGCACCGAGATCCTGGAGGTCACTGACGACGGCGAGACCGCCGTCTGCAACCTCGGCTCGGTCAACCTCGCCGCCCACCTGGGTGACGACGGTGAGATGGACTGGGAGCGGCTGGACGCCACGGTCCGCACCGCCGTGACCTTCCTGGACCGCGTGGTGGACATCAACTTCTACCCGACCGAGCAGGCCGGCGCCTCCAACTCCCGCTGGCGCCCGGTGGGCCTGGGCCTGATGGGCCTCCAGGACGTCTTCTTCCGGCTGCGGCTGGGCTTCGACTCGCCCGAGGCGCGGGAGCTGTCCACCCGCATCTCCGAGCGGATCATGCTCGCGGCGTACGAGGCGTCCGCCGACCTCGCCGAGCGGCACGGCCCGCACCCGGCCTGGTCCGCGACCCGTACGGCCCGCGGCGTGCTGCACCCCGACCACTACCCGAACGCCGAGCCGCGCTGGGCGGACCGGTGGGCGGCGCTGCGCGCCCGTATCGCGGCGACCGGGATGCGCAACTCGCTGCTGCTGGCCATCGCGCCGACCGCCACCATCGCCTCCATCGCGGGCGTGTACGAGTGCATCGAGCCGCAGGTCTCGAACCTGTTCAAGCGCGAGACGCTGTCGGGCGAATTCCTCCAGGTCAACGCGTACCTGATCGAGGAGCTGAAGGCGCTGGGCCTGTGGGACGCGCGCACTCGTGACGCGCTGCGCGAGGCCAACGGCTCGGTGCAGGAGCTGGACTGGATTCCCGCCGGCATCCGCGAGCTGTACCGCACGGCCTGGGAGATCCCGCAGCGCGCGCTGATCGACATGGCGGCGGACCGTACGCCCTACCTCGACCAGAGCCAGTCGCTGAACCTGTTCATGGCCTCCCCGACCATCGGCAAGCTCAGCTCGATGTACGCGTACGCCTGGAAGCGCGGCATCAAGACCACGTACTACCTCCGCTCGCGTCCGGCGACCCGTATCGCCCAGTCCGCGCGCGGCACCGGCGGGGGCGCGCAGCCCGCTCCCGTCCCCGCTCAGGCGGCCGATCCCGAGGCCGTCGCCTGCTCCCTGGAAAACCCCGAGTCCTGCGAGGCATGCCAGTAACCATGACTACCGCACCCGAGAAGAACGACACCCCCGAGACGTCCGCGGCCGCCTCGCACACCGCCACCACCGGCAGCAAGAACCTCCTCGACCCGGGCTTCGAGCTGACCCTGCGCCCGATGCGCTACCCGGACTTCTACGACCGCTACCGGGACGCGATCAAGAACACCTGGACCGTGGAGGAGGTCGACCTCCACTCCGACGTGGCCGACCTCGCCAAGCTGTCGCCCGGCGAGCAGCACATGATCGGCCGGCTCGTCGCGTTCTTCGCGACCGGCGACTCGATCGTGGCGAACAACCTGGTCCTGACGCTCTACAAGCACATCAACTCCCCCGAGGCGCGGCTCTACCTGAGCCGGCAGCTCTTCGAGGAGGCCGTGCACGTCCAGTTCTATCTGACGCTGCTGGACACCTACCTGCCCGATCCGGACGACCGCGCGGCCGCGTTCGCCGCGGTGGAGAACATCCCCTCCATCCGCGAGAAGGCCGAGTTCTGCTTCAAGTGGATGGACTCGGTCGAGTCCATCGACCGGCTGGAGTCGAAGGCCGACCGCCGCCGCTTCCTGCTGAACCTGATCTGCTTCGCGGCCTGCATCGAGGGCCTCTTCTTCTACGGCGCCTTCGCGTACGTGTACTGGTTCCGCTCGCGCGGCCTGCTGCACGGCCTGGCGACCGGCACCAACTGGGTCTTCCGCGACGAGACCATGCACATGAACTTCGCGTTCTCGGTCGTGGACACGGTGCGCGAGGAGGAGCCGGACCTCTTCGACGACGAGCTGGAGCGCCAGGTCGTCGACATGCTCAAGGAGGCCGTCGAGGCCGAGCTGCAGTTCGGCCGCGACCTGTGCGGCGACGGCCTGCCGGGCATGAACACCGAGTCGATGCGCGAGTACCTCCAGTGCGTCGCCGACCAGCGCCTCCAGCGCCTCGGCTTCGCGCCGGTGTACGGCTCGGAGAACCCGTTCTCCTTCATGGAGCTGCAGAACGTCCAGGAGCTGACCAACTTCTTCGAGCGGCGCGCCTCGGCCTACCAGGTCGCCGTCGAGGGCTCGGTCTCCTTCGACGACGAGTTCTGACCGGACCGGAGGGGGCCGGCCCGCACGGACCGGCCCCCTCCGCTTCTTTGTGTCCGACGAATCCGGACCGCATTTGATGAGTCGATGACAACGTGCGGGCAACGGCAACCCTGCCCCGGCCCGCCCGCTCTCCCCTTGCATGAAGGGCAGCGAGCAACCGAGGAAACGGTTCATCGACTATCCCCGCCGAGGCCGTGGCGGCCGGCGCCGCTGGCTGCCGTCCTGGAGACAGCAGCTCGGCGCCGCCGCCGTCGGCACGGCCGGGCTCGCCGGTCTCTTCGCCTTCGTGTACGCACAGGTCGACATCCCGGACGAGAACGCCGCCGCACGCCGGGAAGCCACCGTCTACTACTGGGCGGACGGCAGCCAGATGGTGAGCGAGGGCGCCGTCAACCGGCAGAACGTCACCCTCGCCCAGGTGCCCGACTCCGTCGAACACGCCGTCATCGCCGCCGAGAACGCAAGTTTCTACTCCGATTCCGGCGTCTCGCTCTCCGGTATCGCCCGCGCCGGATGGAACATGGTCAAGGGCCAGGAGGCCCAGGGCGGTTCCACCATCACCCAGCAGTTCGTGAAGAACACCTATCTCTCGCAGGACCAGACGCTCAAGCGCAAGGTGAAGGAATTCTTCATCGCGCTGAAGCTGGATCACCGCAAGTCCAAGACGGACATCCTTCAGGGCTATCTCAACACCAGCTATTTCGGGCGGCATTCCTTCGGCATCCAGGCCGCCGCGAACGCGTACTACGGCGTGCCGGCCAAGAGCCTCGACCCCAGCCAGGGCGCGGCGCTGGCCGCGCTGCTCAAAGGCGCCGAGCAGTACGATCCGGCACTGAGCGACGCCCACCACCGCCGTGCGGTGGAGCGCTGGAAGTGGATTCTGGACCGTGAGGTGGAAACCGGCCTGATGAGCCGGGAAGAACGGGCCCGCTACACGACGTTCCCGGAGCCTCGCCAACCCGTCACCCCGACCAGCCAGAAAGGCCAGACCGGCTATCTCGTCGACGCCGCGAAGAAATACCTCCGCAGCCGTACGGACCTGACCGACCGCGATCTGGCCCGCGGCGGCTATCGCATCCACACCACCTTCGAGAAGGACAAGGTGGCGCGGCTGACGAAAGCGGTGGAGGACGAGCGGCGCCGCGGCATCGATCCGAAGAAGCGCGCCGCCGACACGTACGTGGAATGCGGTGCCGCGTCCGTGCGGGCCCGGGACGGCGCGGTCGTCGCGCTCTACGGCGGCCCGGACGCGACGAAGCACTTCGTGAACAACGCCGACACCGCGGGCGTGCCGGCCGGCTCGGCCTTCAAACCGTTCGTGGTGGCCGCCGCCCTCCGCGAGGAGAGCGCCACGCCCTCGGAGGACGCCGCCGCTCCGTCCCCGGCGCCGGCGGACGCCGCGCTGCCCGCGCTGTACGAGGGCCTGGTGACCTCCGCCCACCCGCCGTTCGTCGGCGCGGGCCGGCGCCTGGGCCTGGCGAGGATCCGGGACCTGGCCGTCGCGGCGGGCCTGCGCGAGGAGAGCCTGGCCCGCCTGGAGCAGACGTTTCCGCTCGGCACCTCCACGCCCAGCGCGATCCGGCTGGCCGGCGCGTACTCGCTGTTCGGCAACGACGGCAGCCGGACCGAACCGTACTCGGTGACCGGGGTCGTGCACGACGGCAAGCCGCTGCCGGGCCTGGAGCCGCCGGCCCCCCGCCAGGTCCTGACCCCGGAGGCGGCCCGCGCCATCAGCCGGCCGCTGGGCGCCTTCGCCTGGAAGTCGCTGCCCCAGGAGACCACCGCCCGGCTGCCGCAGGGCATCATCGCGGGCGGCACCGGCCCGGACGACCGCATGCGGTCGGCGTGGTTCATCGGCAACGACGGCTCCCCCGGGGGCGGGCTGACCACCGCCGTCACCGTCTTCCGCGCCAAGCCGGGGACGCCGCGGCTGCTGCCCATGGAGGGCGTGGGCGGCGACACCCGGTTCGGCAGCGGCATACCGCCCCGGATCTGGGGCGCGTACGCCACCGGCACGGCGAAGTGACCGCGGCCGGGGCGGGCCGGGCTCAGTCGTTGGCGACGACGGGGTAGCGCGGCTCGCGCTCGGCCATCTGCTTCAGCGCGTCCTTGCGGTCGCGCTTGGAGAGCCGGTCGATGTACAGGTAGCCGTACAGGTGGTCGGTCTCGTGCTGGAGGCAGCGCGCGAAGTAGCCGGTGCCCTCGACCGCGATCGGGTTGCCCTCGGTGTCCTGGCCGCGGACGACCGCGTAGTCCGGGCGGGCCAGCTCCGCGTACGCGCCGGGCACCGACAGGCAGCCCTCGTTCGAGTCGTCCAGCACCCGCCGCTCGACCGGCAGCTCGTCCAGGACCGGGTTGCAGACCGCGCCGACGTGCCGGACGCCCTCGTCGTCCATGCAGTCGTAGACGAAGACCTTCAGGTCCACGCCGATCTGGTTGGCGGCCAGGCCCACGCCCTCGGCCGTGCGCTGGCTGGCGAACATGTCGTCGACGAGCTGGGCCAGCTTGTCGT
Source organism: Streptomyces sp. NPDC018045 (assembly GCF_044327445.1). Classification (NCBI taxonomy): domain Bacteria; kingdom Bacillati; phylum Actinomycetota; class Actinomycetes; order Kitasatosporales; family Streptomycetaceae; genus Streptomyces; species Streptomyces sp. NPDC018045. The sequence continues at coordinate 33,734 of NZ_JBIRFL010000013.1, read as the reverse complement.
CGAACTCGGTGACGTCCTTGCACTCCTTGTGCAGCACCGGGTTGCCGACGACGGTGATCGGGCGGGACGTACCGCGCTCGCGGTGCGCCTCCTCCCGCTCCGCCGCGCCGGTCACGTCGTCGACGAAGCCCTCCGCCGCCCGCTCCTCGTTGTGGTCAAAAACAGGCTGTTGCGCCATGTCCGCCGTAAGCCTTCCTGGAAACCCGAAATATTCGCCCTCCAGCCTACGCGGGGCGTCCTGCGGGCTCTCGGATACCGCGTCCGGTCACCGTCGCGCACCGGGAGTGCGCCGGACGCCGTGCGCCGGTCCGGGCCGTGTCCCGGGCACCGGTCCGGGCCGTGTCCCGGGCACCGTCTCGGCCCGCGGCCGTCAGCAGACCTCTTCGAGGTCCCGCCACTCGCGGGTGTCCGGGCTGTCCGCGACCCAGCCGTCCAGCAGGCCGCGCACCAGCCCGGCGGGGGCCGCGATGCCGCACTCGCGCTCCGGCACCCACAGCGAGCCGGAGCCCGCCGTACGGTGGCCCAGCGGCCCCGGGTGGCCCGGTTCGCTGTGGTCGTGCGGGTCCAGGTGCTCGCCCTCGCCCTCGTCGCTGGGCATCCGGCTCTCCGAGCAGGTACGGCACAGCAGGCGCACGGAGGACGACCAGTCCTCGGCGGCGAAGCCCGCGTCGGCGGCCAGCCGCTCCAGGGCGTCCCGGTCGGTCTCCGTGGCGGCCTCCAGGAGCACCACCCAGGTCGGCACCGGGGAGGGCGCCCACAGCTCGATCTCGTCGAACACCGGGAAGGACGGGCCGGCGGCGGTCGTGCGCTCGCCGTTGGGCACGCCGTCGTGCAGCACCACCTCGCCCCAGCGCCGCCCGGAGGACGGCAGCGGGATGGAGAGCACCTCGATGCGCGCCGGGTCCAGCCGGCGGCCCCAGACCACCTCCGCCTCGCCCTCCGGCGACAGGCGTACGGCGGCGCTGCCCAGCTCCATGCCGACCGGTTCGGCGGACGGCGAGCCCTCACCGGGGACCTTCAGGCCGTACGCCTGCCAGGCCCGCCGGGCCAGCGGCCAGTCCTGCAGGGCGGTGGCCGCGATGCCCACGTTCCACCAGTCGGGGGCCCCGGCCTCGCGGTCCAGCAGGGCGACCGCGCGCAGTCCGGCGGCGCGCGCCTGCTCCCAGTCGTGCCGGAACTTGTGCAGCAGCGCGAGGTTGAACCAGGACTCCGACAGCCACGGCTCCATGTCGGCCGCCCGCGTCAGCAGGGCGCCCGCGTCCTCGTAACGGCCGTCACCGATCAGCGTGAAAGCGCGGTCGGTCGCCTGCCGCCACGAGGCGGAGGGCCGGTGCCGTACCTTGCCGAAGATCTTCACGATTCCCGCCTGCTGGTTGCTTCCTGGATGCCGCCCCGGGCCAAGGCCGGGGGTCCTGCGAGGGCCCACTCGACAACCTGCCACAGATTGCCGCCGGGCTCAGCCCGGTTGCCGCGCCGCCCGCGGCCCGCCACCGACCCCCTCACCGGCTCCTTGCCTTTCGCCGACCCCCTGAATCCCCGTTCGTGGGGGTTCCTTCGCATCCAACCATGCCCATCTCCGGGGCCGCTCATTACCCATCGGTTCCATGACCTTGCGCGGGCCTTTGCGTAGATCTGTGCGGGAGCGCCGGGCCGGGAAGCCGCCGGGCCGGGCGGCTCTTCGGATGGCTCTTCCGGGGGACCGCCGTCCGGTTCCTGTACGACTGCGGCCCGTCCGCCCGGGGGCGTGCCGACCCGGCTCGTATCGCGGTCTCGCCGGGGCGGGGTCCGCTGCCGACGGCCGAGCGGCGGCACGGCGCGGCGCGCGGCCGTACGCGCCGTTTCGCGGCACGGCCCTCGTCAACGCGGCCGTGCCGAACGCCAGATGAGCCCCCAGCGGCCGTGCCGGCGGCCCACGCCAGGCGGCCCGAGGCCCGTACCGCTCGGTGGCGACGAAGACGGCGCCTTCCGAGGCCGTCGGAACGCGGCAGGAGACGCCGGGCGCCGCCGCAGCGGCAGCAGGGCGTTACGGGAACGGTGATCCGCCGTGCGGGAGTTGACCCCCATAGGGGCGCGCTCCCGCCAGGAGGAGGAGCGAGAAGGAGAACCGGCCGCTCTCGCCGGGTACGGCGGATCTGTGGATCGGGCAGGGCGAGCCGCCCCGCCCTCACCCCGTGGGGTGATACGCCGCGCTATTCGGCTCGCGCGGTCTCACCACGCGCGTCGAGCGGGGTGTCCGAGCCCGGCCCGGACGCCTGCTCGGGGGCCTTGGCGGCCGCGGCGGCGCGGGCCTCTGCCTGCTCCTGCTTGGCCTGTTCGAGCACGCTCTGCTCGGGCACCGCCTCGCCCGCGCGGATCAGGTCGATCCGGCCCATCACCTTCGACCGCAGGTCGACCGGAACGTCGTCGTGGCCGCAGCAGCGCTTGACCAGCTTCTTGACGGCCTGCTCCAGCCCGTACTTCTCCAGGCAGGGCGAGCATTCGTCGAAGTGCTCCTGGAACTTCTCGCACTCACCGGCCGGCATCTCCCGGTCGAGGTACTCGTACAGGTGGTCGAGGACCTCTGAGCAGTCCTTCTCGTGCGGCTCTCCGCAGCTCATGATCCCGAGCCTTTCCGATCGTGCGGCTGCGACGACTGCGCGGTCGCAGCGCCTGCCCCGGCGGGGACCAGCCCACGCTCACGGGCGTAATCCTCCAGCATGCCGCGCAGTTGGCGCCGGCCGCGGTGCAGACGGGACATCACCGTGCCGATGGGTGTACCCATGATGTCGGCGATCTCCTTGTACGCAAAGCCCTCGACGTCCGCGAGGTAGACCGCGATGCGGAATTCCTCCGGGATGGCCTGAAGGGCCGCCTTCACATCGGAGTCGGGCAGGTGGTCCAGCGCCTGGGACTCGGCGGACCGCAGGCCCGTGGACATGTGCGACTCGGCGCGCGCGAGCTGCCAGTCCTCGATCTCCTCGGCGGCGCTGCGCTGGGGTTCGCGCTGCTTCTTGCGGTAGGAGTTGATGAAGGTGTTCGTGAGAATGCGGTACAGCCACGCCTTGAGGTTCGTTCCCTCACGGAACTGGTGGAAGGACGCATACGCCTTCGCATACGTCTCCTGAACCAGGTCCTCCGCATCGGCCGGGTTGCGCGTCATGCGCAGCGCGGCCGAATACATCTGGTCCAGGAAGGTGAGGGCGTCCCGCTCGAAGCGCGCGTTGCGCTCCGCGTCGGTCTCCCGCTTCCCGTTACCAGCGTGTACCTCTGCCGTACCGTCGGTCCCTGCGTCGGTACCGGTGACCGGACCCACCTCCTCCAACACCGTGACGGATCCGGACGCGGACCCGCTCGATTCGGAGAATAGACGACGATCCGGTGCCGCCGCCGCTCCAGCCATGGCGGTCTGGGCGCCCCTCAGCGTTGACCACTGCAGGTCAGCGGCCTGCGGGCGGGCTGGGCAAGCGATTCCCATGCGGCGGACTCCACTTCTTCGAAGATTCCTTCAGCGTTCCTACAACCGGCACAACAGCCGCACCCCGCACGTCATTCCCGCCCCACGGGGCCGGCCCGTGAGCAGGGTCACGGGGCCCGGCGGACCGGCCCGGGCACCCGGGTGGCGCTTGACAAACAGGCTTGCCGCTTCAGCAATGAAGAGATGGACGACAAGGCGTACGAACGGGTGCTGACGAACGTGGGGCCGCGGCTGCGGCGGCTGCGGCAGGACAGAGGGGTGACGCTGACCGCCCTCGCGGAGACGACGGGCATCTCGGTGAGCACCCTCTCCCGCCTCGAATCGGGCGGCCGCAAGGCCACGCTCGAACTGCTGCTGCCGCTCGCCCAGGCCCATCAGGTGCCGCTGGACGAGCTGGTCGGGGCGCCCGAGGTGGGCGACCCACGGGTGCGCGCCGCGCCGCAGCGCAGGGGGCACATGACGTTCGTGCCGCTGACCCGGCAGCCCGGCGGGCTCCAGGCGTACAAGATGATCATCGATCCGGTGCCGGGCCCGCCCGAGCAGCGCACCCACGAGGGCTACGAGTGGGTGTACGTGCTCTCCGGGCGGCTGCGGCTGCTGCTCGCGGACCGGGACGTGGTGCTGCGCTCCGGCGAGGCGGCGGAGTTCGACACCCGGCTGCCGCACTGGTTCGGCCCGGCGGGCGACGAACCGGTGGAGCTGCTCAGCCTCTTCGGGCGACAGGGCGAGCGGATGCACGTACGCGCCAGGCCGCGGGGCAAGGGGGACGGGGACTGAGGGGAGCGGACGGGCGGGCCGGGGCGTGGCTGGGGGGGGGCGGAGCGGAGCGGGCGCGGTGGACGGTACGGCGTGGCCGGGCGGGCGCGGTGGCCGGGCGGGCGCGGTGGCCGGGCGGGCGCGGCCCGTCAGACGGAGGAGCCCGTCAGCCGAAAAGGCCGTCCAGCCACTCCCCCGCCGCGTCCGTGATCACGGCCATCGCCGCCGACTCGTCGAGATCCGCCTTCTTCGGTACGGCGAAACCGTGGTCCCCGTACGGCACCTCGACGACGCGGGTGCCCGCCGGGAACTCCGACGGGCGGCCGAACGGGTCCCGGCCGCCCTGCACCACCAGCGTCGGCAGCCCGGCCCCGGTCAGCTCGTCGGCGCGCGACGTGTCCGGCTTGCCCGGCGGGTGCAGCGGGAAGCTCAGCGCCAGTACGCCGTGCGCGCCCAGGTCGCGCGCCGTGCGGCAGGCCACCCGCGCCCCCGCGCTGCGCCCGCCCGCGACGACCGGCAGGCCCGGCTTCTCCAGCGCCGGCCACAGCGCGGTCCAGGCGGTGTCCAGCGTCTTGGGGGCCGGTGCGAGCTTCTTGCCGGCCACCCGCCACGGCTGCTCGACCAGCGCCACGGTGTATCCGCGCGCGGGCAGCTCCGCCGCCAGCGCGCGCAGATCGCGTGCTTCGATGCCGCCGCCGGCGCCGTGGCTGACGGCGAGGACGGCGCGCGCGTCCCCGGCCGGGTGCCAGGTGATACGCGCCTCACCCACGGGAGTCTCAACTGTTTCGCTCACGCCCTCATCCTGCCGCCCCGCGCGCCCGGAGCGGTGCCGGGGCGCGCGACGGGCGGGCAGCCGAGCGCTCGGCGCGTCAGCGGCCAGGGCCTCAGAACAGCGTGCCCACCTCCGGGGCCGCCAGCTCCTCGACCAGCTCCGGCCCGTTGTTACGGACGTTGCTCACCTCGGACGGGACCGGGTACGCGCGCATCAGCCCGGCGGGCGGCGGCGCGAGCAGCGGCAGCAGGTCGTCCACGTCCGTACGCGCCGGGTCGAGCCAGGCGTCCCACTTGTCGGGCGTCATGACCAGTGGCATCCGCGGGTGGATGTCGGCGAGCGCCTGCGGCCCCGCGCCGCCGTCCGCGTTCGCCAGCGGGGTGGTCTCGGCCTCGGTGGTGACGACCGTGCAGGTCACCCACCAGGCCCGCGGGTGGTCGTCGGGCAGCGTACGGTCGCGCCAGAACTCGTACAGCCCGGCCATCGCCATCACCTGGCCGTCCGCCGGCGTGACGAAGTACGGCTGCTTGCGGGGGCGCTTCTTCCTGCCCTGCTCCTCCAGCTTCCGCTCGCCGGCGGCGGTGACCCACTCGTAATAGCCGTCGCCGGGCAGCAGGCAGCGGCGGGCCGCGAACGGCCGCCGGAACGAGGGCTTCTCGTGCACCGTCTCCGCCCGCGCGTTGATCATCTTCACTCCGACATCGGCCGATTTCGCCCAGGACGGGACCAGCCCCCAGGTCAGTCTGCGCAACTGGCGAACCGGACGGCGGTCTTCCGCGTCTTTAAGGGGACGTTCGAGCACCGCGTGGACGTTCTTCGTCGGGGCGATGTTCCAGTCGGGCGCCAGGGTCTCCTCCGGCTCCCACTTCTCGACCTCGAAGAGCCCCGCCAGGTCCTCGGGGCCGCGACTCGCTGCATACCGTCCGCACATGTATGCCACAGTGCCACGCCACACCAAGGGGAGAGATGGACACCGGTCATATCACCGACGTATGGGACAGGGTTTTCGGCCTCCAGCCCGACCCGCCGCCCTGGCTCGTCGTCGTCACCGCGGTGCTCGCCCTGGGTGCCATCGCCCCGTACCGCGCCTGGCGGCTGTCCCGTAATGCCATCACCATCGCGCACGAGGGCGGGCACGGGCTCGTCGCCCTGCTCAGCGGCCGCCGGCTGGCCGGCATCCGGCTGCACTCGGACACCTCGGGGCTGACGGTCTCCCGCGGCAAGCCGACCGGCCTCGGCATGATCCTCACCGCGGCCGCCGGGTATGTCACCCCGTCCCTGCTGGGGCTCCTGGGCGCCTGGCTGCTGGCCTCCGGGCACATCACGGCGCTGCTGTGGGGCGCCACCGCGCTGCTCGCCGCGATGCTGCTGATGATCCGTAACGCGTACGGCGTGCTGACCGTCGTGCTCGCCGGGGCGGCGTTCTTCCTCGTCTCCTGGCTGACCAGCGCCGATGTGCAGGCGGCGTTCGCGTACGCGGTGGTGTGGTTCCTGCTGCTGGGCGGCGTACGGCCGCCCTTCGAGCTCCAGGGCAAACGGCGCCGCGGCCGGGCCGGGGACTCCGACCCCGACGAGTTGGCCCGGCTCACCCGCGTACCGGCGGCCGTCTGGCTGGGACTCTTCCACCTCGTGACGCTGTGCTCGCTGGCCGGCGGCGGGCGCTGGCTGCTGGACCTCTGAGCCGGCGCCGGCCGCGCGCCGCGCCCGTACCGAGCCGGTACGGTCCGCACGCCGCACCCCGGGCCGCGCGCCGCGCCGTGCGCCGGCACCCGCCACCAGCCGGTACGGGCCGCGCTCGGGTGCCCGCCGGACGCGCCCCGGAGCGCGGGACCGGGCGTACGGCACCGGACGGTGACCCGTCCCGCACTATCAGTGCCGTGTTTCCTCCAGGTTGCGCCACTTCTGATCAAGATTTGCACCCCGGCCCAGCCATTAAAGTGAGGGACATGACCGAGAGCCCCGCGCATCCCGCCCTCTGGCCCGCCCCCGCCGCTGCCGGAGCGGTCGACGCCACCGTCACCGTGCCCGGCTCCAAATCGGTCACCAACCGTGGCCTCGTCCTCGCCGCCCTGTCCTCCGAACCCGGCTGGCTGCGCCGCCCGCTGCGCTCCCGGGACACCCTGCTGATGGCCGAGGCGCTGCGCACGATGGGCGTCGGCATCGAGGAGACCGCCCCCTCCAGTGCCGCCTCGACGGCCGGCGCGGACGGCGGCGGCGGGGAGGCGTGGCGGGTGATCCCGGCCGGTCTGCACGGCCCGGCCACGGTCGACGTCGGCAACGCCGGTACGGTCATGCGCTTCCTGCCCCCGGTCGCGGCCCTCGCCGACGGCGCCATCCGCTTCGACGGCGACCCGCGTTCCTACGAGCGCCCGCTCGACGGCGTGATCAACGCGCTGCGCTCGCTCGGCGCCCGGATCGACGACGACGGCCGCGGCGCGCTGCCCATGACGGTGTTCGGCGGCGGTGCCCTGGAGGGCGGCGCCGTGGAGATCGACGCCTCCTCCTCGTCGCAGTTCGTCAGCGCGCTGCTGCTGTCCGCGCCGCGCTTCAACCAGGGCGTCGAGGTCCGGCACGTCGGTTCGGCCCTGCCCTCCATGCCGCACATCCGGATGACCGTCGACATGCTGCGCAGCGTCGGCGCCCAGGTGGACACCCCCGAGTCCGGCGGCGAGCCGAACGTCTGGCGGGTCACCCCCGGTGCCCTGCTGGGCCGCGACCTGATCGTCGAGCCGGACCTGTCCAACGCCCAGCCGTTCCTGGCGGCGGCGCTGGTCACCGGCGGCCGGGTCACCATCCCCGACTGGCCCGAGCGCACCACCCAGCCCGGTGACGCGCTGCGCGAGATCTTCACCGCCATGGGCGGTTCCTGCGAACTGACCGAGCGCGGTCTGACCTTCACCGGCACCGGCCGCGTCCACGGCATCGACGTCGACCTCGGCGAGGTCGGCGAGCTGACCCCCGGCATCGCCGCGGTGGCCGCCCTCGCCGACTCCCCCTCGACCCTGCGCGGCGTCGCCCACCTGCGCCTGCACGAGACCGACCGGCTGGCGGCGCTCACCAAGGAGATCAACGAGCTGGGCGGCGACGTCACCGAGACCGAGGACGGTCTGCACATCCGGCCGCGCGCGTTGCACGGCGGCATCTTCCACACGTACGAGGACCACCGGCTGGCCACCGCCGCCGCGATCATCGGCCTGACCGTGCCGGGCGTGCAGGTGGAGAACGTGGCGACGACCGCCAAGACGCTCCCCGACTTCCCCGCCCTGTGGACCGGGATGCTGGGCGAGGCGGCGACCCCCGCCCGGAGAGGCTGAGGCTCCTTCGACCATGCGCCGCTACGGCAAGAACCCCGACGAGGACGACATCCGCGTCCGCCCCAACCGCAAGGGCAACCGCCCCCGTACGAACATCCGGCCCAAGCACGAGGACGCCAGCGAGGGCCTGGTCCTGACCGTCGACCGGGGCCGGACCACCTGCCTCATCGAGGACCGCACCGTCATCGCGATGAAGGCCCGCGAACTGGGCCGCAAGTCCGTCGTCGTCGGTGACCGGGTCGCGGTCGTCGGTGACCTGACCGGGGCGAAGGACACCCTCGCCCGGATCGTCCGGGTCGAGCCGCGCAGCTCCACCCTGCGGCGGACTGCGGACGACGACGACCCGTTCGAGCGGGTGGTCGTCGCCAACGCCGATCAGCTCGCGATCGTCACCGCGCTCGCCGACCCGGAGCCGCGGCCGCGGCTGATCGACCGCTGCCTGGTCGCCGCGTACGACGCGGGCCTGGACCCGCTGCTGGTGCTGACCAAGTCCGACCTCGCCTCCCCCGACGCGCTCCTGGAGTCCTACGGCGCGCTCGGCGTCCCGTACATCGTCACCAGCCGCGACGAACTCGCCGACGGCGCCGCGGCCGACCGCGTCCGCGAACGGCTGCGCGGCCACATGACCGCCTTCGTCGGGCACTCCGGCGTCGGCAAGACCACCCTCGTCAACGCGCTGGTGCCGGACCGCAAGCGGGCCACCGGCCACGTCAACGCGGTCACCGGCCGCGGCCGGCACACCACGACCTCCGCCCTCGCGCTCCCCCTGCCAAACGCCTCGGGCTGGGTCATCGACACCCCCGGCGTGCGCTCCTTCGGCCTCCACCACGTGGATCCCGGCCGGGTCATCCTCGCCTTCCCGGACCTGGTCCCCGGCACCGCCGGCTGCCCCCGCGCGTGCAGCCACGACGAGCCGGACTGCGCCCTGGACCAGTGGGTGGCCGACGGCCACGCGGACCCGGCCCGCCTCTACTCGCTCCGTCGGCTGCTGGCCACCCGGGAGCGACGCGAGGGGGACTGATCGCTCACGTTTGCTGCCCCGTGACCGAGGTAAAGGCATAATCACACCGAGGCTGGCGAAGCGGTCACGGACCGTACGGAGGCAATGGACATGGCGTGGCTGCTCGTCGTGGTGGCGGGGCTCCTGGAGACCGGGTTCGCGGTCTGTCTCAAGCTCTCCCACGGCTTCACCCGGCTCTGGCCCACCATCGCCTTCGCCTGCTTCGCCCTCGGCAGCTTCGGCCTGCTCACCCTCTCCCTGAAGAAGCTCGACGTGGGCCCGGCCTACGCGGTGTGGACCGGTATCGGCGCCGCCGGCACCGCCATCTACGGCATGGTCTTCCTCGGCGACCTCGTCTCCACTCTCAAACTCGTCTCCATCGCCTTCGTCATCGTCGGCGTCGTCGGCCTCCAACTGTCGGGGTCGGCCCACTAGATCGGTCGTGGACCGGCTGGCCCACGACCGGGGCCGCCGGTGGCGGTCAGGAACGAGGGGTGGCGTGGGCGAAGGCCCGGTGGAGCTGGCGGGTGAGGTCCTCCGGTTCGGCGGGGGCGACGACGTACGACAGGGTGAGGCGGGCCGCGGTGGCGCAGGCGGTGCCCAGTTCGGGCAGGTCCTCCTTGGGCCAGTCGGCCTCCAGCGCCGCCATCGCGCAGTCGCAGAACCGGCTCACCAGATCGGTCGGCGCCGGCGGCGGCCCGTCGGCGCGCGCCCCCGGCGGGGTGACCGCGCCGCCGGAGTGCGCCGCGCGCCGCCCCGGCACTCCGCCCGCCGGTGCCGGCAACCGCTCGCTCCAGCAACCCGTCAGGGCCGCGCGTATCAGGGGATTGGTCCGCGCGGCCCGTACGGTCCAGGCGGCCGCGGCCACCACCCGGGCCTCCACGTCCGCGCCCGCGCCTCCCGGTGCCGGGCCCGGCTCCGCCAGGGCCCGGGTCACCCCGGCGATGTAGCCTTCCGTCTCCCGTCGCACCAGGGCCCTGGCCAGCCCCTCCTTGCTGCCGAACTCGTTGTAGAGGGTCTGCCGGGACACCCCGGCCTCGGCCGCGACATCGACCATCCGGACGCCTGCCCACGGCCTGGCCGCGAGCGCCGCGTAGGCGGCGTCCAGCAGGGACTCACGCGCTGTAGGCATCGTCGCCTCCCGGGCCGCCGGCCCAGATGGCCGGTGTGCCGCACAGAATTGACGCGCCGCCAGGGGCTGTCAAGGGTCCGTACGCGCCGGGGATTCGTGGTCATGTGGCTCGGGTCGTATACCAATCGATACTGTTCGCACATGCCCGACTATCACGATGACCTCCGCCTCGGCCACGTCCTGGCGGACGCCGCCGACGCCGCGACCATGGAGCGGTTCAAGGCACTCGACCTCAAGGTCGAGACCAAACCGGACATGACTCCGGTGAGCGAGGCCGACAAGGCGGCCGAGGAACTGATCCGTGGTCATCTGCAGCGCGCCCGTCCGCGCGACGCCGTCCTGGGCGAGGAGTTCGGCAGCGAGGGCTCCGGCCCGCGCCGCTGGATCATCGACCCCATCGACGGCACCAAGAACTATGTGCGCGGGGTGCCGGTCTGGGCCACGCTCATCGCCCTGATGGAGCGCGGGGAGGGCGGCGACCGCCCGGTCGTCGGCGTCGTCTCGGCGCCCGCGCTCAACCGCCGCTGGTGGGCGGCGGAGGGCCTCGGCGCGTACACGGGCCGCAGCCTGACCTCCGCCTCCCGGCTCCAGGCGTCGCAGGTGGGGCGCATCCAGGACGCGTCGTTCGCGTACTCCTCCCTGACCGGCTGGGAGGAGCAGGGCCGGCTGCCCGGCTTCCTCGAACTGTCCCGGGACTGCTGGCGCACCCGTGGCTACGGCGACTTCTGGCCGTACATGATGGTCGCCGAGGGCTCGGTGGACATCTGCGCCGAGCCGGAGCTGTCGCTGTGGGACATGGCGGCCTGCGCTGTCGTCGTACAGGAGTCGGGCGGCCGGTTCACCGGTCTGGACGGCGTCCCGGGGCCGCACAGCGGGAACGCCGCGGCCTCCAACGGCCTGCTGCACGAGGAGCTGCTCAACTACATCGGCGACGGACGCCGCTGAGGCACCACCCGGCTCGTACGCGCCTACGCGACCACACCCTGGGGCGCGCGAACGGAAACCACCCGTTCCGCGCCCCTTGTTGCGCCCCCGGACGCATGTGAACATGAGAACACCGAAGCTTGTGAACTTGTGAATCGATTCGCAAGGTGCACACGCAAGCGTCAAGGAGGTGGCTCCATTCCATGCCCATGTACGTGCGCAACGCCATGAGCACGGTGGTCCTCACCATCGGGCCCGCCCACACCCTGCGCCAGGCAGCCCACCTGATGGCGGCGCGGCGCGTCGGCGCGGCCGTCGTCCTGGACACCGACACCAGCGGGCTCGGCATCCTCACCGAGCGCGACATCCTCAACTCCCTGGGCGCGGGTGAGGACCCGGACCGGGAGACCGCGCAGGCCCACACGACATCGGACGTGGTCTTCGCCGCTCCCGAGTGGACGCTCGACGAGGCCGCCGACGCCATGGTGCGCGGCGGTTTCCGGCACCTCATCGTGCTCGACGACCTGGAGCCGGTGGGCATCGTGTCGGTCCGCGACATCATCCGGTGCCGGGCCACGGTCTCGGAGCGGCGCGCGGAGCCGGTCGGCGCCGTACCGGCGTGACCCCCGCGCGGACGTGACGGCGGGCGGGAACCACGGCACCCGCCCGCGCCGGACCGCGGCCCTGCGGCAGCCGGCGCGGGCGGCACTGCCGCACCCGAGGCGGCGCCCGGCCCTGCCCGGGCCGGCGCGCGGCCGTACGGCGGAAGGCGCGGCCGAACGGCGTCCCGCGCGCACGCGAAGAGGCCGGAGCCCACTGGCGTCCGGCCTCTTCGGTTTTACGACAAGGGATGGGTCAGCCGCGCAGGGCCTGGACCGCGGCCTCCAGCCGCTTGCCGTAGTCGGGGTCCGCCTTGCGGAAGTTCTCGATCGCGCGCTGGGCGATGTCGTCGCGCGAGACCTTCGAGATGAAGCCGGCCAGATTGTCGATCAGGCGCTCCTTCTCCTCTTCCGTCATCAGGCGGTACAGGTTGCCGGCCTGCACGTAGTCGTTGTCCTCCGCGTGCGCGGGTGCGGCCTCCTGACCGGTCGTGCCGCTCACCGCGATCGGCTGCCACAGCGGGCGGTCGGTCTGCACCGGGCCGTCGAAGCTGTTCGGCTCGTAGTTCTTCGCGCGGCCGTGCCGGCCGTCGTAGAGCGAGCCGTCCCGGCCGTGCGAGCGCGCCTCGGTGGCGTGCGGGCGGTTGACCGGCAGGTGGTCGGCGTTGATGCCGACGCGGTAGCGGTGGGCGTCGGCGTACGCGAACAGGCGGCCCTGGAGCATCTTGTCGGGCGAGGGGCCGATGCCCGGCACGAAGTGGTGCGGGGAGAAGATCGACTGCTCGACCTCGGCGAAGATGTTCTCCGGATTGCGGTTGAGCTCCAGCTTGCCGATCTCGATCGGCGGGTAGTCCGCGTGCGGCCAGACCTTGGTCAGGTCGAACGGGTTGAAGCGGTACGTCGCGGCGTCGGCGGCCGGCATGATCTGCACCTGCACGGTCCAGCTCGGGAACTCGCCGCGCTCGATGGACTCGCGCAGGTCACGCTGGTGGCTGTCGGGGTCCTCACCGGCGAGCTTGTCGGCCTCGGCCTGGGTGAGGGTCTTGATGCCCTGGTCGGTCTTGAAGTGGTACTTGACCCAGAAGACCTCGCCGGCCTCGTTGTTCCACTGGTAGGTGTGCGAGCCGAAGCCGTCCATGTGGCGGTAGGACGCCGGGATGCCGCGGTCACCGAACAGCCAGGTCACCTGGTGGGTGGACTCGGGCGACAGACCCCAGAAGTCCCAGACGTTGTCCGCCTCCGTCGAGCCGGTGTACGGGTCGCGCTTCTGGGTGTGGATGAAGTCGGGGAACTTGATGGCGTCCTTGATGAAGAACACCGGGGTGTTGTTGCCGACGAGGTCGTAGTTGCCGTCTTCGGTGTAGAACTTCAGCGCGAAGCCGCGCGGGTCGCGCACCGCGTCGGCGGCGCCGAGGTTGCCGGCGACGGTGGAGAACCGCAGGAACGTCTCGGTCTGCTTGCCGACCTCGGAGAGGAACGCGGCGCGGGTGTACCGCGTGACGTCGGCGGTCACCGTGAAGGTGCCGTACGCACCGGCGCCTCGGGCGTGCACCACGCGCTCCGGGATGCGCTCACGGTTGAAGTGCGCGAGCTTCTCGATCAGGAGCTGGTCCTGGATGAGTCCGGGACCGCCGATGCCGGCCGTCTCGCTGTTCTGGTTGTCCGCGACCGGAGCCCCGGCCTCCGTGGTCAGCGGTCCGGTGCTGCTCTGTACCGACACGTGCGCCTCCTGAGTCTGAACCTGCCCTTGGCTTGCGCCGAAACCGATCCTACATTGGACAATGTCTAAGTCAAGAAGAACCCGAAAGTCGTACCGAATCCGGTGATGGACGAGCCACTGCTACTCTGGCCTTATCTGACTGATAGGTGATTGGCATGAGTGACCTGCTGGAACGACTCCGGGGACGCGGCTGGCGGCTGACCGCGCAGCGACGCGTCGTCGCCGAGGTCCTCGACGGGGACCACGTCCACTACACCGCTGACGAAGTGCACGCGCGGGCGACCGAGCGCCTGCCGGAGATCTCGCGCGCGACCGTGTACAACACCCTCGGCGAGCTGGTTTCGCTCGGCGAGGTGATCGAGGTCAGCACGGACGGCCGCGCCAAGCGGTACGACCCCAACGCCCACCACGACCACCAGCACCTGGTGTGCTCGCGGTGCGGGACGATAAGGGACGTGCATCTGGACAGCGACCCGCTCGCCGCCCTGCCGGTGCCGGAGCGCTTCGGCTTCCAGGTCTCCGAGGTGTCGGTGACCTACCGGGGCATCTGTCCCAACTGCCACTCGCACCACTGAGCCCGGCGGCGGCTGCGCCGCCGCCCCCAGGAAGAGCCCGCCCTCCGACCCGGCGCGGGCTCTTCGGCATGGGCGGCCATACTCCGGGGCCGGCGCATCCCGGTATGTCTGATACAGGCGTTTTCACCCGACTCGCCGGGGCACTCAGGGGCCCAGGAGGTGGTCACCGTGCCCGAGCCCGGCAGCAAGAAGTACGACACCCGCCGCGCGCGGCTCCGCAAGGACGCCGAGAACAGCGGGATCAGCGGCCAGCAGGCCAACGAGGAAGCCAACGAGACGCTCCAGGACGAAGAGGGCCTGCGCAGCCGGGGCCCGCGAACGGAGCGCGGCCGGGGCCCGAAGGGCGAACGCCCCGGCGAGTGAGCCGGGCGGCGGCCCTGCCGCACCCGCACACACGACGAAGGCCCGGATTCCTGGGAATCCGGGCCTTGGTCTTCAGTAGCGGGGACAGGATTTGAACCTGCGACCTCTGGGTTATGAGCCCAGCGAGCTACCGAGCTGCTCCACCCCGCGCCGTTGTGTGTCTACTGTAACCTCACCGCGCCGACCAGCGCAAATCACGTTCCGTTGCCCTGAGGCCAGCGGCGTCCGGGCGCGCCGTACGGGGCACCCCGCGCACCCCGTACGCCGTCGCCTACGCCGTCAGCTCCTCCTGGAGCGCCTCGCGCAGCCGCGCCGCGCGCTCCGCGACCTCCGGCGGCCCGAGCTCCACGGCCCGCCGGCACCACTGGTGCCCCTCGGCGAGCGCGCCGCGCCGGGCGGCGAGCAGGGCCAGGCGCAGGGCGGCGCGCCCGTGCCCGTCCTCGGCCGCGCGGGTCCACCACAGCGCCGCTTCGGGCAGGCTGCCCTCCCGGGCCAGCAGCAGGCCGAGGTTGAAGGCGCCGTTGCGGCTGCCCGCCTCGGCCGCGGCGCGGTACCAGCGCGCGGCCTCGACCACATCGCCTCGCGCTGCCGCGAACATGCCAACCCGGACCTGGGCGCGCCGGTGCCCCTGCTGCGCGGCGTGCTCGTACCACCGGGTGCACTCGTCGCCCTGTCGCCGCTCGACCGCACCGCCGTCGCGGCGGTCCAGCAGGTCGGCGAGGCGGAACGCGGCCTCGGCGCTGCCGCCCTCCGCCGCGCGGCGCAGGTTCCGCTCGGCGGCCGCCGTGTCGCCGTCGCGCAGTTGGACGATGGCGACCTGGAGGGCGGCCTCGGTGTGACCGGCCGCCGCGGCGCGCTCGTACCACTCGTGCGCCATCCGCTCCGCGCCGCGCTCCGCGTACAGGATGCCGAGGTTGAAGGCGGCGTCCACGCTGCCCGCCTCGGCGGCCTTGGAGAACCATGGTTCGGCGCCGGCCGAGTCGCCGCGCTGGAGCAGCATGATGGCGAGCGCGTTGGCGGCCTCGCGGTGCCCGGCGTAGGCGGCGCGGCGGTACCACTGCTCGCCGCGGCCGTCCCGGCCCTGCTCGGCGCAGAGCAGGCCGATGTTGTACGCGCCGTTGACGTCGCCCGCGTCCAGCGCGGCGCGGTACCAGCGCTCGGCGGTCTGCGTCTCGCCGCGGTCGGCGTGCAGCGCGCCCAGCGCGTTGGCGGCGTTGCCGTCGCCGTCCTGGGCGGCGCGGCGCCACCACTCGGCGGCGCTGTCCTCGTCGCCCGCGTCGCGCAGCAGGAAGCCCAGCGCGCAGGCGGCCCGCGCCTCGCCGCCCTTGGCGGCGGTCAGGTACCAGCGGCCGGCCTCCTGGGTCTCACCGCGCTCCTCCAGGAGCGTGCCCAGGTGCAGGGCGGCACGGCGGTGCCCGCGCGCGGCGGCCTGGCGGTACCACTGCTCGGCCTCGGCGTCCGGAGTGCCGTCGCCGCCCACGGCGTTGGCGCGCTCGTCCAGCAGACGGGCGAGGCGGTACGCGGCCTCGCGGTGCCCGCGCTCGGCGGCGGCCCGGAACCAGCGCTCGGCCCCCACGTCGCCGCGGTGCTCCAGAAGGTCGGCGAGGGCGTACGCGCCCAGGCAGTGTCCCGACTCGGCGGACTGGCGCAGCCAGTACTCGGCGGCGGGCTCGTCGCCGCGTTCACGGTAGAAGCGGCCGAGCGCGTGGGCGGCCGCGGCGGATCCGGCGACGGCGGCGATCCGCCACCAGCCCGCCGCCTCGTCCGCGTAACCGCGCTGGTGCAGCAGGACGCCCAGGTTGTTGGCGGCCGCGCGGTCGCCCGCCGCGGTGGCGGAGCGCAGGTACGGTTCGGCGCCGTCCAGGTCGCCGCGGCGCAGCAGCATCGCGCCCAGCACGCTCATGGCTCCGGTGTCGCCGGCTTCGGCGGCGCGGCGGTGGCCGGCTTCGGTCACGGCTTCGGACGCCTCGGTGGCGGCGTCGGCCTCGATCACGTCCAGCGGCATGTCGGCATCACGCTGGTCCGGAAGCACGGTGTCCCGTCCGCCCGGTGTCCCGGATTCGCGCCCGTCGTCGGGCGCGTGCACAAACCGGCCTGTCTCCAACAACCTTGCCTTGTCCCCCATGAGGGCCATCGTCGCACCACCCGCAACCCGCGTACACCTGGTATACCGCAGCCAGTGAGGTCACTACAGCGTTTTGTCGACTTCCCGATACAGAGACATGCCAAACTCCGTTCCCCTCCGCTTCCGTTCACATCTGGAAAAGGCGTACCCGTCCGGGCGTGTCGCACCACACATGACGAAGGCCCGGATCCCAAGGATCCGGGCCTTCGTTCTTCAGTAGCGGGGACAGGATTTGAACCTGCGACCTCTGGGTTATGAGCCCAGCGAGCTACCGAGCTGCTCCACCCCGCGCCGTTGTGTATCCAAGGTACCACGGCACGGAGGTGGTGCCCGACCCGCCGCTCAGGAGCTGGGGGCCGGGCCGCGGTGTCAGCCTCCGCCGGCGCCGCCGTTCTTGCCGGCGTCACCCTTCTGCGCGGACTTCTTCTCCGCCTCGGCCGCCCGGTCCAGGGCCGCCTTCAGCTTCTTCTGGGCCTCGCCGTAGCCGCCCCAGTCGCCGTCCCTGCGGGCCTTCTCGCCCTCCTCGTACGCCTTCACGGCGTCGTCGAGGGCCTGTTGGACCGTCTGGTCGGCAGGCGGCTGCTGACCCGTGTCGCCGCCGTCGGACGGCGGCTGCTCCGTGCCGGAGCCCGGCGGCTTCTTGCCGAACACGACGTCCAGCGCCTCGGCCAGGTTGTTGCCCAGCACGGGGTCGTTCTCGCCGTAGCTGACCAGCACCTTCTTCAGCAGCGGGTAGTTGGTGCCCGCGCCGCGCAGGTAGACCGGCTCCACGTACAGCAGGCCGCCGTTCATCGGGACCGTCAGCAGGTTGCCGTACTCGATCTCGGAGTCACCGAGTTTCTTCAGGATGTTCAGCTCATTGGCGATCTTTGGATCGGAGTTGAACTTCGACTGGACCTGCTGCGGACCCGGCACCGGTGTCTGGGACGGCAGTTTCAGCACTCTGATCTTGCCGTAGTCACCACTGGTGGCGTTGGCGTCGACGGCCATGAACGCACCCAGGTTGTCCCGCTTGTTGGGGGTGAACGTCGTGGTGAGCGCGAAGGTCTGGGCCTTTTGGTCCGGCATCTTCAGGCTCTGGTAGTACGGCGGCACCGAGTTGCCCGACTTGTTCGTCGGGTCGTTCGGCACCTGCCAGCGCTCGCTGCCCGTGTAGAAGGTGTTCGGGTCGGTGACGTGGTACGTCGTCAGGAGCTGGCGCTGCACCTTGAAGAGGTCCTGCGGGTAGCGCATGTGCTCCATCAGGGACTTGCTGATGGAACTCTTCTTCTCGACCGTGCCCGGGAACGACTTCATCCAGGTCTTCAGGACCGGGTCCTTGGTGTCCCACTGGTAGAGCTTGACCGAGCCGTCATAGGCGTCGACCGTGGCCTTGACCGAGTTGCGGATGTAGTTGACCTGATTCTGCTGGGCGACGACCGCCCGCTGACCATCGGTGAGCGAGTCGGCCGTGGTGTCGCCGAGCGTGGTGCGCGAGGCGTACGGATAGCCGTTGCTCGTCGTGTAGGCGTCGACGATCCACTTGATCCGGCCGTCGATGACCGCCGGGTAGGCGTCGCCGTCGATGGTCAGCCAGGGGGCGACCGCCTCCACGCGCTCCTTGGGCGTGCGGTTGTACAGGATCCGCGAGTTCTTGCCGATGGCGCCCGAGTAGAGGATCTGCGGCTCACCGAACGCGACCGCGTAGGCGGCCCGGTTGATCGGGTTGGCGAGGTTCACCCCGCTCTTGCCCGTGTAGCTGTAGCTCTTCTCGCCGCTCTTGTCGGAGGAGTAGTCCAGCTCCTTCTGCGGCCCGCCCACGATCGAGTACTGCGTGGTCTTCTCGCCGTAGTAGACGCGCTGCTCGTACGGCCCGAACTGGCCCTTCGAGGGCAGCTCGCTCTCGGTGTAGGCTGGCTCGCCGCCCTCGGCGAACGTGGTGCCCTTGGCCGCCACGGCGCCGTACCCGTGGGTGTACTTGAAGTGGTCGTTGATCCAGTTCCGCTCGGAGACGCCGTTGAGGTTCAGCTCACGCAGACCGATGACGGTGTCCTGGTCCTTGCCGTCCTTGTCCTTGTAGCGGTCGACGTCGAGGGTGGACGGGAACTGGTAGTAGCTGCGGACCTGCTGGCGCTGCTGGAAGGCCGGGGAGACCACGTTCGGGTCGAGCAGCCGCACGCTCGCCGTGGTGTCGGCGGCGTCCCGCAGCTTCTGCCGTTCGGTGTCGTCCTTCGGCTTGTAGTTGCCCTCGTAGCTCTGCACGTCGACACCGTTGATGTCGTACGCGTCGCGGGTCGCCTTGATGTTCTGCTTGATGTACGGCGCTTCCTTGGCCTGCTCGTTCGGCTGGACCTGGAACTTCTGCACGATGGCCGGGTACAGACCGCCGATGAGGACCGCGGAGAGCACCATCAGACCGAAGCCGATGACCGGCAACTGCCAGGTACGGCGCCACAGCGTCGCGAAGAAGAGCACCGCGCAGATCGCCGCGATGAAGAACAGGATCGTCTTGGCAGGCAGGTAGGCGTTGGCGTCCACATAGCGCAGGCCGGTCCAGCCGTCGGCGGACTTCAGCCCGCTGGACTTCACCGCCAGGCCGTACCGGTCGAGCCAGTACGCGATGGCCTTGAGCGACACGAAGATGCCCAGCAGCACGGACAGGTGGCCGGTGGCGGCGGCCGTC
Source organism: Streptomyces sp. NPDC018045 (assembly GCF_044327445.1). Taxonomy (NCBI): domain Bacteria; kingdom Bacillati; phylum Actinomycetota; class Actinomycetes; order Kitasatosporales; family Streptomycetaceae; genus Streptomyces; species Streptomyces sp. NPDC018045. The sequence continues at coordinate 14,338 of NZ_JBIRFL010000013.1, read as the reverse complement.
GCGCGCGAGCCGGGGCTCGTGACGCGCAGCCCGCCGTACAGATAGTGCGTGAGCGCCGCGGCGATCAGGCACAGCACCGCGCACGCGAAGCCGAAGCTGAGCAGGAAGCGGTACCAGGGCAGGTCGAAGGCGTAGAACGAGACGTCCTTGCCGAACTGCGGGTCCTGCTGGCCGAACGGCACGCCGTTCACCCACTGGAGCCACGTACGCCACTGACCGGAGGCCGAGGCACCGGCGATCAGGCCCACCACCGCGGTGACCGCGAGCAGCGCCCACTTCTTGTACGGGGCGATGCCCATGCGGTAGCGGTCCAGGCTCTGCTGCTCCATGGACATCGCACTCAGCGGCGGCCGCAATCGGTGCGCCAGCCAGATGTTGATGCCGACCGCGGCGGCCATCAGGACGCCGAAGGCGAGAAACAGTCCGATCTTCGTCCACAGGGTGGTGGTGAAGACCGAGGAGTACTTGACCGACCGGAACCAGAGCCAGTCGGTCCAGAACCCGGAGAACATGACGAAGAGCATGGCCAGCACGGCCAGCACGCCCAGTGTCATGAGCAGGGTCCGGACCCGCCGGGACGGTCGGCCGACTCTGATCCGTGGCCCTGTCGGGCCTCCGCCGCGGTCCGGCATCTGGAAAGCCAAGGTGCGCACCTCGAAGTTCGCTGTCGTGTTGAGCAGGCCCGGCGATAGTAGGACCCACTGTTGCAACTTACTAAGGCTTTACTCGGTTCCCGTTTTCCGGGGTCCGCAAGGCACGATATTGAGCATGAACAACCTTCCCGTCGACGGCACCCCCCTCGCCGCCAGCCCGCTGACCCGCGCCGTACTCGAAATCGACGAGTACGCCGCCGGGCTCGGCTGGGACCAGCCCGCCCGCCTCTTCGCCCTCGTGGACACCGCACAGCTCCGTGAGCAGGAACCCTCGCTCGCCGAACAGCTCGGCATCGACGACTCCACCACCGCCTCGCTGACCCCGGTCGAGCAGGACGAGGTCCCCGCCGACGCGCCGCTGGACGAGTTCCTGGCGACCATCGGCTGGCCGGACGCGGTGGCCGGCTGCGCGATGACCGTGGAGCGGCTGATGCTGCCGCCGTCCGCGGAGGACTCCGTACCGGAGGGCATGGACGAGGCCCAGCTCGCGAAGTGGGTCGCCGACCACCCGGACCGCCAGGAGGTGCGGATGACGGTGGCGGTGCTGCGGGACGGCACGCGCGAGTCGGCGCTGCGGCTGCGGGAGAAGGACGCCACGTCCGAGGTGCTGACCGGCTCGGCGCTGGTGCCGGGGCTGGCGGACGCGCTGGCCGCCACCTTCGAGGGCTGACACGGCGGCCGGTCCGGAGCCGGGGCGGGTGCCCCGGCACGGCCGGTGGCGGGGCTCTCAGCGCCTCTCACGGGCCCTCTTGCGGGCGGGGCGGGCAGTCGGCTCGTACGGACGCCCGGCAGCCCGGGGCTCTCGTACGGGCGGAGCGGGCGCCGGGCCCGCTTCCGGGGCGGCAGTGCCGGGCCCGTCGGGCGCGGCAGTGCCGGGCCCGGAAGCGGGCCGCCTACTTGTTCGCGGGGCAGCTCGGCAAGGCGGCCGTGTCGCCCTTGCGGATCTTCTCCAGGGACGTCAGCGCGTCCTGGATGGTGTCCACCTTGACCAGGCGCAGGCCCTCCGGGTGGTCGTCGACGACGGTCGCGCAGTTGTCCTTGGGCGTGAGGAAATACTCGGCGCCCTTGTTGCGCGCGCCGACGACCTTCATCGCGATGCCGCCGATCGGCCCGACCTTGCCCTCGGCGTCGATCGTGCCCGTACCGGCGATGAACTTGCCGCCGGTCAGGTCCTCGGGCGTGAGCTTGTCGATGATCCCGAGGGCGAACATCAGCCCGGCGCTGGGGCCGCTGACGTCGGCCAGCTTGATGTCGACGTTGAACGGGAACGTGTAGTCGATACCGGCCTGGATGCCGACGACGGACCGGCCGTCCTTGGCCTTCGCGGTCGTGACGGCGACGTCCTTGGTGGGGCCCTCGGGCCGCTTGCCCTTCTTCTGGGCCGCGGCCGCCTCCTTGGCCGGGATCACCGTGAAGACCGCCCGCTCACCGGGCTTGTGCCGGGTGACGAGCTTGGCGACGTCGGTGTTGGCCTTGATCGCCGTACCGTCCACGGCCTTGATCACGTCTCCGGCGTGCAGCTTGCCGTCCGCGGGGGCGTCCTTGACGACGGATGCCACCACCGTCTGGGAACCCACCGGGATCTTGAGCTGCTTGAACGCCGCGACCTTGGCGCTCTCCAGGGACTGGGAGAACTCCTCGGCGTTCTGCTGATCGGACTGCTCCGCCGTCTGGCCCTCCGGGTAGAGGGTCTTGTGCGGCACCACGAGGCTGTCGTGCTTCAGCCAGCCGACGACCGCCTCGAAGAGGTTCATCCGGTATTCGGCGCCGGTGACCCGGACCGTGACCATGTTGAGGTTGCCGGAGGTCGGGTACGTCTTGTGCCCGGATATCTGCAGCACCGGATCGCCCTTGTGCTCACCCAGGGTGTTGGTCGTGGGCCCCGGATACATCTCCGAATACGGAACGGGAATCACCATCCCGGCGCAGATCAGCGCAATCAGCATCACGAGAGAGGCGAGCAGCGTCGCGGTGCGGCGTGGCATGGAACGACAGTACGGGACGCCTCCGACACCCGGTCCCCGGGGCCGTCCGTCCGGAGGCGGGCGGAAACGGGCGAGGGCACCGGGCAACCGGAACCACGACGGCCGCTTGCGGCCGCGTACGCCCGCCACGCCGTCGATTCAGCTCGTCGTGCTCATGCCGCGTCAGAACCGGAATGCGCCTTCTCGGGCTTCTCCATCGCCTCCCGGAAGCGCGCGTAGCCCGCCAGTTCCGCGACGTCCCCGGTCCGGCGGTTGCGCGATGCCCAACTGCTCCACACGACGGCGGCGATGACGGCGAGAACCGGAATCAGCAACCAGAGAAGCGCTCCCACAGCGGCCTCCCGACCCCTTGTACAACCGCAACGACGAATAAGACGAATAAGCAGATTAACCATCTGCCAGGTCAACGCTTACGCCAGGGGCCGGGTTACGCAACCGGAGCGCGCGTAAAGGCTTTGCCGCACGCCTCCCGGAACGGGCGCCACCGCCGGGAACCGGCCGTCAGCAGGCGCCGACCCACTCCTGCGTACCGTCCGAAAATCGCTGGTGCTTCCATATCGGCACCTCGTGCTTGAGGTCGTCGATCAGCCGCCGGCAGGCCGCGAACGCCTCCGCCCGGTGCGGGCAGGAGACCGCCACGACGACGGCGAGGTCACCGATGGACAGCTCGCCCACGCGGTGCACCGCGGCCAGCGCGCGTACGGGAAAGTCGGCGGCCACCTTCTCGGCGACGCGGCGCAGTTCGGCCTCGGCGCTCGGGTGCGCCGAGTAGCCGAGGGCGTCGACGTCGGCGCCGCCGTCGTGGGAACGGACCGTGCCGACGAACAGGGCCGTGCCGCCGGCGGCCGGGTCACCGACGGCCGCGAAGACCTCGTCCAAGGACAGCGGGGTGTCACGGACCGCGAGAAGGCGGATCGCGTCCGCCGCACCCTGCTCGCCCGGGTGGTCATACGTGCCTGGCATGGCTCCATCGTGCCGTACGCGGCGGCGCCACGGGGCATGGCCTTTCCACCGGTCCTGTAACAGGGCGCATTGGAGGCTCCTACAGGCGCACGGACAGCGCGCCCGTATCGACCCGCGAAGGCCACCCCGCGGCCGGTCCGCGGGCCTCAGATGCGCCGTCGGGCCTTGCGGGCCCGGCGTACCAGGGCGGCGGTGCCCAGGAGGGCGACCGTCGCGCCGGCCGCGCCGGCCGCGGTGGCGTCCTTGCGGCCCAGGCGGCGGCCCGCGACCGTGTGCCGGCCCGCGACCTCCTCCAGCAGCTCGGCCAGCACCTCTTCGTTCGTCCACCGGGGGCGCCAGCCCGCCTCGTGCAGCCGGCTGCCGCTGACGACCCACGGATGCATCGTGTATGCCAGGTCACCGGCGGGCGACGGCGTGAGGCCGATGCGGTGCAGCCGGGCGGCGGCGCCGAGCGCCACCGAGGACGGCAGCTCCATGCGCCGGATACCGGACAGCTCCTCGACCTCCTCCTGCTCCAGCCACCCGTCGCAGCCCACCGCCAGCTCGCCGTCGACCTTCTCCAGCGCGGCGTACCGCAGGGCGCTGACCAGGTCCTCCACGTGGCAGAACTGCCAGGCGGGGCGGGAACCGGCGACGACCAGCAGCCGCGGCGACTCGAAGTAGCGGGTCAGCGCGGTGTCCGTACCGCCCACCAGGACGGTGGGGCGCAGGACGGTGACGTTCAGGCCGGGGTGCGCGCGGGGCGCGCGATGCGCCAGGCGCTCGATCTCCAAAAGGTCGCCGACCCCGGTGGCGTCGGCGGTGGCCCGCAGCTCGGCGTCCTCGGCCAGCGGCACGTCGTTGTCCGGGAGCGCGCCGTAGACCATGGCGGAGGTGCAGAGCACGACCCGGTGCACGCCGGCGGCCGCGGCGGCCGTGAGGACCGTCTGCGTACCGCGCACGTTGTACGCCGTACGGGCCGCGGCGTCGGTCTCCAGGTCGAGGTCGACGGCGAGGTGCACGACGACGTCGGCGCCGCGCAGCTTGTCGGCGATGGCCGGGTCCCGGACGTCCAGGACGTGCCAGTGCGCCTCGGCGGCCTCGCCGCGCCGCTCGTCGATGGCCACGACCCGCTTGACCTCGTCGGACTCGGTCAGCGCCTGGGTCAGCAGGGCGCCCACCCCGGAGGCGGCGCCGGTGACCGCGACGACGGGGCGGCGCAGCGGCCGGGCGGGCGCGCCGGCCACCTGTTTTCCTGCGGTCTCGGAATCGGCCGCAGCGTTTCGCGCTGCGCGAACGGTCGGATCTGGGGAACTCACCGGGCGTCTCCAGCGGTTGTCTTCAGTGCGTAGGCGTGCTGACGCGTACGTACCAGGTGGCGTCCATCCTGCCGCAGGCGCCGGGACGGCGAAGCACCGAGCCCCGAAGCGGGGCGGGTGTCTAGGCTGGAAGAGAATGTCGGGCAGCCGCCGCCGGCCCCGGGCCGGCGGCCCTACGAGCCGAGGAAACCCGTGAGTGACACCCCATTTGGATTCGGCCTTCCGCCGGAGGAGCCGGAGGACGGCGACAACGGCAAGAAGAAGGGCGGCCAGGGAGGTAGCCAGGGCCCCGCGAACCCGTTCGGATTCGGCGGCGGGAGCGGCGGCGCGGACAACCCGTTCGCGGCGCTCTTCGGCGGCATGGGCGGCCCTGGTGGCGAGATGAACCCTGGCGATCTTGGCGCCGCCTTCCAGAAGCTGGGCCAGATGCTCTCGTACGAGGGCGGCCCGGTGAACTGGGACATGGCCAAGGACATCGCGCGGCAGACCGTCGCGCAGGGCACCGAGGACGGCACCAAGGACGCGAGCGTCTCCCCCGGTGAGCGGGCGGCCGTCGAGGAGGCCGTGCGCCTCGCCGACCTGTGGCTGGACGGCGTGACGTCGTTGCCGTCGGGCGCGAGCACGGTGCTGTCGTGGAGCCGCGCCGAGTGGGTCGAGGAGACCCTGCCGGTGTGGAAGGACCTGGTGGACCCGGTCGCGGAGCGCGTCGGAGCGGCCATGGGCGATGTCCTGCCCGAGGAGATGCAGGCCATGGCGGGCCCGCTGCTCGGCATGATGCGCTCCATGGGCGGCGCCATGTTCGGCACGCAGATCGGACAGGCGCTGGGCGTCCTGGCCGGCGAGGTCGTCGGCTCCACGGACGTCGGGCTGCCCCTGGGGCCGGCCGGCAAGGCCGCGCTGCTGCCGGGCAACATCGCGAGCTTCGGCTCCGGCCTCGGCGTGCCCGAGGAGGAGGTGCGACTCTACCTGGCCCTGCGCGAGGCCGCCCACCAGCGGCTCTTCGCCCACGTGCCGTGGCTGCGCTCGCACCTGTTCGGCGCGGTCGAGGGGTACGCCCGCGGCATCAAGGTCGACACGACCAAGCTGGAGGACGTGGTCGGCCAGCTCGACCCGCAGCACCCCGAGGAGCTGCAGAACGCCCTCCAGCAGGGCATGTTCCAGCCGGAGGACACCCCGGAGCAGAAGGCGGCGCTGGCCCGTCTGGAGACGGCGCTGGCCCTCGTCGAGGGCTGGGTGGACGCGGTGGTGCACGCCGCCGCCTCCCCGCACCTGCCGTCGGCCGACGCGCTGCGCGAGACGCTGCGGCGGCGCCGGGCGACCGGTGGTCCGGCCGAGCAGACCTTCGCCACCCTCATCGGCCTGGAGCTGCGTCCGCGGCGCCTGCGGGACGCCTCGCGGCTGTGGGCCCTGCTGACGGACGCGCGCGGCCTGGACGGCCGGGACGCGCTCTGGGAGCACCCGGACATGCTGCCGACGGCCGCCGACCTGGACGACCCGGACGGCTTCGTCCACCACGAGCAGTTGGACTTCTCCGAGCTGGACAAGATGCTCGGGGAGGCCGCGGGCGGCGCCGGGAAGCCGGACCTGACGAAGGAGACCGGCGAGGGCGGTGCCCAGGGCGGCTCTGAGGAGGGCGGCAAGCCCGGGGCCGAAGGCGACAAGGGCGACGGCGAGAAGTGAGCCTTCACGACGACGCGGCGCGGGTCCTCAAGGAGTGGCCCGCGCCGTCCCCTGAGCAGGAGCGGCTGCGGCTCTCCTACCTGGACCATCTGGCGGCCCACCCCGACGGCATGGGCAAGCCCTGCAAGGACGGGCACATCACGGCCAGCGCCCTGGTCATCGATCCGGCGCGCGGCCGGGTCCTGCTGACGCTGCACCGCAAGCTCAAGATGTGGCTCCAGATGGGCGGGCACTGCGAGCCGGAGGACGCCACGCTCGCTGACGCGGCGCTGCGCGAGGCGCGCGAGGAGTCCGGGATCGCGTCCGGGCTGACGCTGCTGGGCGGGCCGGTGCGCCTGGACCGGCATCTGACGCCGTGCGCGTGGCATCTGGACGTGCAGTACGCGGCGCTGGCGCCCGACGGCGCCGAGGCGGTGATCAGCGACGAGTCGCTGGATCTTCGCTGGTTCCCGTACGCCGAGGTGGCGGAGGTGGCGGACGAGTCGGTCGTACGCCTCGTGGAGCGCACGCGCGCGCTTCTGTAGGGCACGCGTCGGCCGCCCGCGCACCCCTCCTGGGGAGGGGCGCGCGGGCCGCCCGTGCGGTGCGTCTCAGTTGGTGAAGATGTTGCCCTGGTTCTGGCCGTGGGCGCCTTGCTGCCCCATGCCGAACTGGGCGGCCAGGCCGGACCCGAGGACGGCGTTCTGCGGCGGCAGCAGCTCACTGGGCTGGACGAGCGCGTAGCCCTGCCCCAGGAAGCTCAGCTCCCAGCCCTCGCCCGTGCTGCCGCGGCGCCGCCAGACGCCCGAGGAGTGCGTCTGCGCCTGCATCTGGACCCGCAGCGAGGCGGACCAGGCGACCACCGCGTCCGCGTCGGCGTTGACGTACTTGTCCGGGGTGACCTGCATCATCAGCGGCTGGCCCGAGGTCATCAGCACGACCTTGCCGCGGCCGGAGATATTGAGCTGGTACTTCCCGGTTCCGGAGATCCCGTACTGGCTGTCCACCGAGATCACCTCCCAGTGGAGGCCGGAGTCAAGCGCCAGCACATAGCTGCTGTCCACGGTCAGACCGTCGTGGTCGACGTCCATGACGTGCACGTACTGCGCGAGGTTGGCCAGGTAGACGGTGCCCTGCCCGGAGACGCGCATCAGGTCCAGGCCCTCACCGGAGGCGGCGCGGGCGCGCTGCTGGCCCGGTGTCTGATGATTCCCGTCGAATTCCAGCAGTCCCTGGTAGGCGACCATGCTGCCCTTACGGGCGAGCAGGTCCTCGTGGCCCTGTAGGGCGACCCGCAGGAGCTGCGGGTTCTGCAGGGTGTACCGGTCCTGGGTCTGCGCCTCGGTATGGGCGAAAAGCGGACTCTGCATGATGGCTTGACGTCCTCCCCCTCAGCCCCGGGTCCGGAGCCGGTCGGTGCTGTCCTCACTGGGCTGTACGACGACGAAGCCCTGGCCCGAGAAGCCGAGCTGGTACGCCTCGCCGCTGCCGCGCCCGATCATCGAGGACGCCTTGAAGCTGCGCTTGCCCTTCATCTTCAGATTGGCCGACCAGGCGACGAGCGCGTCCGGATCGACGTACGTCTCGTCCTCGCCGCGCCCGCAGTCCACCACGATCGGGGTGCCGCGGGAGGTCAGCGCGACCCAGCCGGTGCCCGAGATGCCGACGTTGAAGAGGCCCTGACCGGCGAACTTCGCCATGCCCTTGACGCGCTGGACGCCCCACTGGAGGTGGGCGTCGAAGGCCAGGAGGTTGGTGCCGTTGACGGAGATCGAGTCGCCGTCGAGGTTGACGCAGACGACGTCCGCGCCGTAGTCGGCGAGGTAGAGCAGGCCGTCACCGGTGCACTTCATCAGGGGCGCGCCCTCGCCGGTCAGCCACTGGGAGGCCATCTGGCGGACCGCGGGCGGGTTGGGCTCGTACTGGACGAAGCCCTCGTAGGCGACCATCGAGCCGGTGCGGGCGAAGATGTCCTGACCGCTCTGCATGGCGATCTTCACCATCGCACTGCCGTGGTTCTCCATGCGGGCGGCGGGTGCGGTCGGGGCATGGCCCGAGAGATGCTGTTCATACATGGCGGGCTCCCTCAGACCTCGTAGGGCTGGACGACGATGAAGTTGCCGGGCGCGCCCCGGAACTGGAGGTTCACGGTCTCGCCGGAGTGACCCGGATACGCGCTGCGGCGCAGGCTCACCTGACTGGAGATGATCACCTGCGAGGCGGCCGACCAGGCGACGATGGCGTTGGCGTCCGCGAACGTCGTCGGGGTGACCGGGAGGACGACCGGGGTGCCCTGGGTCGTGACGACGACCGTGCCGGTGCCCTGGAACTGCATGGTGAACAGCGCGCCGCCCGGGATGCCGTGCCCCTCGATACGGCGGGTCTCGTGCTGCAGCGTCTCGTCGAAGGCGAGCACACTCTCGGCCGACACGCAGATCGCGTCGCCCTGGAGCTCGATGGGGTGCACATGGGCGCTGTTGTCCGCGAAGAACACCTGGCCCTGGCCCGTGCAGCGCATGAGCTGCATCTCCTGGCCGGTGGCGTTGCCCACGACGCGGCCCCGGAGGCCGGCGCCCTTGTAGGAGAAGTCGACCTTGCCCTGGTAGAGCACCATGCTGCCCTGACGGGCGAGCACCGGCTGCCCGTCGATGCCGAGGTCGGCGCGGATCAGTTTCTCGTTCTGCGGCGTCCACCGCCGGCCCGTGGGCGCTTCGCGGTACTTCTCCAGGACGACGCCGAGGCCGGGGCCGCCGCCCTTGGGCACGCCGTACGAGGCAGGGGCCGGCAGGCCGGGGAACCGGCCGCCCGGCTGGCCGTACGGGGCCTGGGGCGGGGCTTGGTGAGCCGGCTGGCCGTACGGCGGCGGTGCCTGCTGGTGCGGGGGCTGCTGTCCGGGGACCTGACCGGGTGGTGTGCCGGGGGGCGCCATCGGAGCCGCGATCGTCGGGGCGGTGTGCGCCTGCGGAGCCGGCTGCTGGGGCGGCGGGGGCTGCGGCGGCTGCGCCTGGGCCGGGACCTGCGGCTGAGGGGCTCCGTGCGGCTGCTGCCCCTCGGGAGCGCCTGGGGGCGCGCTCGGTGGCGCGCCGAAGGCCGGAGCGGGCTGCTGCTGCGGGGCGGGCTGTCCCTGGGCTCCCGGGACGGCGAAACCCGGCGGCGGCTCGGAGGTGGCGGGCGGCGCGAAACCCGGCACCGCGCCCTGCGGCGCCGGCTCGGGGGCGGCCGCGGGCTCTTCCTCGGCGACCGCACCGCCGAAGTTCTTCAGCAGCGCCTCCAGACCGCCGTCGAAGCCCTGCCCGACCGCGGCGAAGCGCCACACGTCCTTCAGATAGAAGTCGCCGAGCATCACGGCGCGCTCGGTGCTGAACTCGGCACCGTCGAACGCGTACCGCGCGACCTCCTCGCCGCCGGCGACGATGCGCAGGTAACCAGGGCCTACCTGGGACATCTGGCCCGCGCCGTCGAGCGTGGCGGTGAAGGAGAGCTTCTGGACGTGCTGCGGGATCCGGTCGAGCGTGACCCGGAAGGACTCCGTGTCGCCCGCCTGGGGGCCCAGCAACTGGATGGCCCCCTCGGGTGACGCGGGCTGGTTGAAGAAGACGAAATACCGGTCGTCGGAGAGCCGCTCGTCCGCGTCGAGACCGAAGCAACTGATGTCGAAGGACAGACCGGACCCCGCGATCCGCACGCCCACGTACAGATCCGTCCCGGCCGTCAGATCACTGATCCTGGCCTTGTGGCCCCGCTGGAATTCCCTGGCCATACGTAACGACCGTCCCCCGCTCCCGCTGTGCGCTCTGATGACGTCGCGCCAGGCTAACCGCTGCCGCCGACAGCGGGCGATGCCGGGGACAGCACGAACCGGGCACAACCGGCCCTATTCCGTACGGGCCGCGGGCAAATGCGGCAGCCGGTCCGCCGCGACCACCCCTTCGAGATAGCCGCGCGCACGCTCCGTACGCGGGTATGTCTCCAAAAGCTGCCAGAAACGCTGCCCGTGACCGGGGACGAGAAGGTGCGCCAGTTCGTGGAGGAGTACGTAGTCGACGACGTACTCCGGCATTCCCTGGAGCCGGTGCGAGAGGCGGATGCTGCCCTCCGCGGGTGTGCAGGATCCCCAGCGGGTGTTCTGGTTCGTCACCCAGCGCACGGTCGCGGGCCGCGCGCGGCCGCCCAGGTACTGCTCCGACAGGCGCTCGGCGCGTTCGGCCAGCTCGCTGTCGCCGAGTTGCCGCTTGCTCTCCTGCGCGGCGAGCTTGTCCAGCATCACCGTGACCCAGCGCCGCTCCTCGGCCTCGGACATCCGGGCCGGGATCAGGACGATGGTGCGGTCTCCCTCGCGGTAGGCGGAGACCGTACGGCGTCGCCGCGAGCTCCTGCGCACCTCGACCGCGCTTGTCGCGGAACGCCCGGTCGCGGGGCGCGCGGCGGTCCTGCGTTGGGGGTCTGCGGCTCGGCGCAAAGGGTCGGCGGGCACGCCCCGACGTTACCCGCTGCCCGTACGGGAAGTCCCGCCCCCGGCTTGCGCCACGTTCCCGAACCGCTCAGAGGCGGGTACGGCTTGTATGACTATTGCCTGTCGGCTGTGGACAACTTCCGACGCCCGCCGCGCGGGCGGGGGATGCTGAAGACCGCTGGACGAAATCCGATCGACGGGGGACGGATTCATGTATCCGATGCTCAAGCCCGCGCTGCGGCGCGGATGGCGGGACCGCGAGACGGTGCGGTTCGGGGTGGCCCCCGCGCACGCGGTGGAGCTGGGACCGGTGGACACGGCCACCGGGAGTTTTCTGGCCTTGATCGACGGCACGCGGAGCCTTGAGCAGTTGGCGGACGCCGCCGAGTCGCTGGGCCTGCCGGCCGAGCACGCGCGGCGGGTGGTGGACCGGCTGGGGCGGGCCGGCCTGCTCGACGTGCCGTCGGCGGGCGGTGCGGCGGCCGAGACGGTGCGCGCGGACGCCGCGGCCTTCGGCCGGCTCCGGGCGGATCTCGCGTCGCTGTCCGTGCGGCATCCCGAGGCCGCGGGCGGATTGGAGCGGATGGGAGCGCGGCACGCCATACGGGCGCGGGTGCGCGGCGCCGGCCGGGTGGGCGCCTCGGTCGCGGCCCTGCTCTCGGCGGCGGGCATCGGACGGGTGGAGGTGCAGGACGGCGGGAAGGTCGAGCCCTGGGACGTCGTACCGGGCGGGGTGCGGGCGGAGCAGATCGGCGCGCGCCGGGACACCGCTGCCCGCAGTCTGGTCCACCGTGCCTCACCCTGGTCGCGCAGGCTCCGGCCCGAAAGCGGGCCGTCGGACGCGGGGGAGCCGGGCCTCGGGCTGGTCGTGATCGCTCCGCGTGACGGCCTCGCCGCCTACGCCCCCGATCCGGTCCTGTGCGAGCCCTTCCTGACCGCGGGAATCCCTCATCTGTTCGCGGGGGTGGTCGAGGGGACCGGCGTGGTGGGCCCGCTGGTCCTGCCGGGCGGCTCCTCCTGCGCGGGCTGTTTGCAGCTCCGGCGTACGGACGCGGAGCCGGCCTGGCCGCGGCTGCTGGCCCAGTGGCGGTCCGGGCGCGGCGCGCCGGCCGTCCCGGCGTGCGACGCGGCGCTGGCGACGTCGGTGGCGGGGCTGGCCGCCGTGCAGGCGCTGGCGTTCCTGGACGGTCAGTTGCCACCCTGCACGGGAGCCCGGATGGAGGTCGCGCTGCCCTGTGCGGACTGGCGGACGACCAGGGTCGCGCCGCATCCGGAGTGCGGCTGCGGCGCGGCAGCGCCGGCCGGAGCCTCGGATCCGCGTCGGCGACACGTAACAATGGCGGAGTAACCCCGGTTGGGGACAGTGTGAGTTGGAGGGGCGCATGTCAGATCTTCCCCGCAAGGCGGTCACCCGTACCGCCAAGCTGGCCGCGCTGCCACTGGGATTCGCCGGCCGCGCCACCTGGGGGCTGGGCAAGCGGATCGGCGGCAGGTCGGCGGACCTCGTCGGCCGCGAGCTCCAGCAGCGGACCGCCGAGCAGCTCTTCCGGGTGCTCGGCGAGCTGAAGGGCGGTGCCATGAAGTTCGGGCAGGCGCTGTCGGTCTTCGAGTCGGCACTGCCGGAGGAGATCGCCGGTCCGTACCGCGCCGCGCTCACCAAACTTCAGGAAGCCGCGCCGCCGATGCCGACGGATTCGGTGCACGCGGTGCTGGCGGAGCGGCTGGGCGAGGGCTGGCGCGAGCTGTTCACGGAGTTCGACGACAAGCCGTCGGCGGCCGCGTCGATCGGGCAGGTCCACCGCGCGGTCTGGCACGACGGCCGCGCGGTGGCCGTCAAGGTCCAGTATCCGGGAGCGGGCGCGGCCCTGCTGTCCGACCTGTCCCAACTGGGCCGGTTCGCCCGGCTGCTCGGGCCGCTGATCCCCGGCATGGACATCAAGCCGCTGATCTCCGAGCTGCGCGACCGGGTCTCCGAGGAGCTGGACTACGCCCTGGAGGCCGAGGCCCAGCAGGCACACGCCGAGGAGTTCGCCGACGATCCCGACGTACGGGTGCCCGCCGTGGTCCATCAGGGTGACCAGGTGCTGGTGACCGAGTGGATGGACGGCGTCCCCCTCTCGGAGATCATCGCGAACGGCACCCAGGAGGAGCGCGACCGGGCCGGGCAGCTCCTCGCCCGCTTCCTCTTCTCCGGCACCGCCCGCACGGGCCTGCTGCACGCCGACCCCCACCCGGGGAACTTCCGGCTGCTGACCGGTGACGCCCCCGACGGCCCGGCGGAGAGGTGGCGGCTGGGCGTGCTCGACTTCGGCACGGTCGACCGGCTGCCGGACGGCCTGCCGCCCACGATCGGCGCCTCACTGCGCATGACGCTCGACGGCGAGGCCGACGCGGTCTACGAACTGCTGTGCGAGGAGGGCTTCGTGAAGGAGTCCATCGAGCTGGACCCCGACGCGGTGCTGGACTATCTGCTCCCGATCATCGAACCGGCCCAGGTGGACGGCTTCACCTTCACCCGCTCCTGGATGCGCACCCAGGCCGCGCGCATCGCCGACCCCCGCTCCCCCGCCTACCAACTGGGCCGCCAGCTCAACCTGCCCCCCTCCTACCTGCTGATACACCGCGTGACGCTGAGCACGATCGGCGTGCTGTGCCAGTTGGGGGCCACCGTCCGGCTGCGCGACGAGCTGGAGTCCTGGCTCCCGGGCTTCACCTCCGCCGGCACGCCCGCCGCTTCCGTACCCGAGCAGAACCACTCCACGGTGGAGGAAACGCCGGCCTGACGCATACGGCGGACCGGCCCTTGCGGCGCGTCGGCCCACCGCGGGACGACGCACCGCGCCTCCCCGCGCCTCCACCTCGTCGGCACCCCGCCTTCACCGCGGCGGCGTCCCGCCTTCACCGCGTCGGTACCGGGTCCAGGTGGGACTCGATGACGCGCAGGTGGGCGCGGGTGCAGGTGTCGCAGAGGTGGTGGCGGGTGCCGTTGGTGATGGTGCAGGTCCAGGTGGTCGGTGTGCCCTCGGCGGTGGTGCCGCACTGGGCGCATTCCGCGTTGTCGGTGGTCAACTCCGCCTGTTCGTACGTCTTCTGGTTCATCAGCCGACAATATCCCCGCCACCACCGGGAAAGGGGGCACAACGCCTCAGGGGCCGCCCAGTTGGACAGCCCCTGAGGTGTGTGGTGTGTGCGTGGTCGCCTGCTGCGGTGGCGACACCGCCGGGGGGGCCCCCCCCCCCCCCGGGCCCCCCCCCCCCCGGGGGCCGGCCCAACGCCCCCCCCCCCCCCCCCCCCCCCCCCCCCCCCCCCCCCCCCCCCCCCCCCCCC
>NZ_JBIRFL010000012.1:0-196228 GCF_044327445.1 Streptomyces sp. NPDC018045 | reverse complement strand
CAACGCCCACCGCACCGGCACCATCAAGGGCCTGACCGCCGAAGTCGGCGCCGCCCTCTCCTCCGGCGCCGTCATCTGCGAAATCAAGGACTGACGGCCGGTACCGGACGGCCGGTACGGCCGTCCGGTCCGCCCGCGCGGGGGCCCGTGGCACTTGAGTGCCACGGGCCCCCGCGCTTTTCATGGACCGCATGGATGCGCACCTCACGGCCCTGGCGGCGACCACCGCCCAGCAGTTGTTCGCCCGGTCACGGACGGACCGGTGGCACCGCTCACGGGACGAACTGACCGGCCTGCTCGCCAGGTTCAGCCCCGGCGGCGTCGACCGCGAGGCGCTCACCGACGAACTGGAGGACTCCCGCGAGGAGTTCCTGACCGCCCGGCTGGAGGGCGACCCCGCGGCGGCCGCCGACGTGGAGGCCGGATGGCGGGCGCGGCTGCGCCGCCTGCTGCGCGCGTCCCCCGCCCTGGCGGGCCCGTTGCGGGACCTGCTGGCCCGCTGGAGCGCATCGGACGACCGGTGAGCAGGGCGGCCCGTACCGTCCTGGGCCCGGCGTCAGGAGGCGTTGACCACGTCCTCCGGGAACGTGAGCTGCCGGCTCATCCACTGGAGCGCGGCGGGCAGTTCGCGCCGCCAGGTGGCGAAGTTGTGGCTGCCCTGGTCGAGGACGATCGACTCGGCCTTCATCGGCGGCTTGACCGCGTTCAGGAACTCCTTCGCCGCCGGGTAGTTCTTCTCCCCCTCCCGGCTGGTGCCGATCAGCACCGAGACCCGCGGCGCGGGCAGGTGCGCCAGCCGCCACATCAGGTCGTGCTCCCGCTTGCGCCGGGCGCGCTCCGGGCCGTCCCCGAAGAGGTTGCCGGTGGTCGGGTCGCTGCTGACCTTGTAGTCGGGTGAGAGGGCCGCCGCCGATGTGTACGTACGGGGGTGCCGCATGGAGAGCTGGAGGGCGCAGCTCCCGCCGGACGAGTAGCCGAGCAGGCCCCAGCCGCTGGGGTCGTGCCCGACCCGGTAGTGCTCCTTCAGCGCGGCGGGCAGGTCGCTCGCGAAGAACGTCTCCGCCTGCGGGCCGTCCGGCACGTCCACGCACTGGGTGTCGCGCGGCGGCGCGATGGTCGGCCGCAGCATGACGATGACGGTGGGCTGCATCTTTCCCTTGCCGATCAGGCCGCCGGCGGTCTGCGGCACCCGCAGGTGCTGCCCCAGCAGGAAGTGGCCGCCGGGGTAGCCGCTGATGGCGACGATGACGGGGAAGCGCTGGCGCTCGTACTGCTTCTGGAAGTACTGCGGCGGCAGGTAGACGTACGCGGGGTCCACGGCCTTGGTGCGCTTGCCGACGATCCGTACGGACTCCACCCGGCCCGCCTTGTCGGGCGGCCCCTTCGGCAGGCCGTGCACCTTCTCCAGGTCGTCGGTCCCGTCGGGCTGCACCAGCCCCTTCGACGGGTCGCCGGCCGGGCCCGCTCCCCCGTCTCCCCACTTGGCGACCGCGCCCGGGGCGTCGTCGTACAGGCCGAGCAGTTCGTGCCAGGAACCGTAGAACTGGAAGTTGGCGTTCACGACGAGGCCGAGCGCGGCGACGATGGCCAGTTGCGTGGCGACGATGGACCCGACGCGGCCCAGCCAGGCCACCGGGCCGCGGCCGGCGAAGCGCGGCCACTGCCAGAGGGTGAGCCCCACGCACACCACGGCGACCGCGATCATGGTGTACAGCAGTGATCGGCTGGTCAGTTCCATTGCTTCCCCAGGTGTTCCCGCACGCGTTCGGACGGCCTCTGAAGACCCCATTGCGCCAGGTTTGATGGCTCCCGGCGGCACCGCGTTGCCACCTTGCCCACTTGTTCCCCAAGGCGCCCGCGCCGCCTTCCCTGCCCGTCACCTGCGGGCCGCCTGCCGTCCACCCCGCACGCCGGGCGGCGCCCGGGCAGCGGGGCGCCGCTCCGGTCCGCAGGCTGGGGCGCCGGGGGCAGTGGCATCCTGGGGACACCGGTCCGCTGGAGGGCCGCGCTCAGGGAGGACGGCGAGGACGGCGATGGTGACCGAGACGGCAGGGCAGGAATCCGTACGACCCATGCGTGCCGACGCGCGCCGCAACTACGAGCGGCTGCTGGCGGTGGCCCGTACGGCCTTCACGGACCACGGCACCGACACCTCGCTGGAGGACATCGCACGGCGCGCGGGCGTGGGGATCGGCACGCTCTACCGGCACTTCCCCAACCGGACGGCCCTGATGGGCGCGGTGTTCCAGGGTGAGGTGGACGCGCTGCTGGCGCACGCGCGGGAGCTGAGCGACGCGCCGCAGCCGTGCGCGGCGCTCGTGGAATGGCTGCGGGCGATCATCACGCACGCCAGCACCTACCGCGGGCTGTCGCGGGCGCTGATGGCGGCGCCCGGCGACGCCAGTTCGGGGCTGTCCCGGTGCAGCGTCCCGATGCGCGAGGCGGGCGGCGCGCTGCTCAGCCGCGCACAGGAAGCCGGTGCCGTACGGTCCGATGTGAGCATCGGTGATCTGATGCAGCTCACCAACGGCATCGCCCTGGCCGTGGAGGAGTCACCGGACGACCCCCACCTGGCCGACCGGCTGCTCACCCTGACACTGACGGGGCTGCGCGCCGAGAAGGGCTGAGCGGGAGGCGGGGCACGGGCGATCGGCCCCACCGGTCCGGCCGTCCGGCCGCGTGACCGTACATGGGGCGGTGCCGGTCCGGCCGTCCGGCCGCGTGACCGTACATGGGGCGGTGCCGGTCCGGCCGTACGTCCCCCTGGCCGTCCGTCGGGCGGTGCCGGCGCAGCCGTACGCGCGCCGGCACCCGTTCAGCGGCGGCGTGGTGCCAGATCTGCGACCCGGCCGCCCGGCTGCTCCGCCAACGGCGCGGCCGTCCGCAACTGCGGCCCGGAACCGCCGCCTCCCGGCGCCAGATTGCGCCGCTGGCCCGGGAGCGGCACATCCCTGCGGGGACCGCGGCGGTCGGCCGCCACCACCTCCGGCGCCTGCTGGGCGGCGCCCGTCCCGGGGCCGCCGGCCACCGCGATCTGCACGCCTTGGTCGGCCAGGGCCTGGAGTTCGGTGGCGGCCCGGTCGTCGTGGCCCGGCGGCTCGTCGGTCACCAGCCGGGTGATCACGTCGGTGGGCACCGTCTGGAACATGGTGTCCGTACCGAGCTTGGTGTGGTCGGCGAGGACCACGACCTCCGCCGCCGCCTGCACCAGCGCCCGGTCCACGCTCGCGGAGAGCATGTTGGACGTGGACAGGCCGCGCTCGGCGGTCAGGCCGCTGCCCGAGAGGAAGGCGCGGGAGACCCGCAGCCCCTGGAGCGACTGCTCGGCCCCGCTGCCGACCAGCGCGTAGTTCGACCCGCGCAGGGTGCCGCCGGTCATCACGACCTCGACACGGTTGGCATGGGCCAACGCCTGGGCGACCAGGAGGGAGTTGGTGACCACGGTCAGACCGGGCACCCGAGCGAGCCGGCGGGCCAGCTCCTGCGTGGTGGTCCCGGCGCCGACCACGATGGCCTCGCCTTCTTCGACGAAGCCGGCGGCGAGATCGGCGATGGCCGTCTTCTCCGCGGTCGCTAGATGGGATTTCTGTGGGAAGCCGGACTCCCGGGCGAAACCGCCCGGCAAGACCGCACCGCCGTGCCGGCGGTCGAGCAGTCCTTCTGCCTCCAGCGCCCGCACGTCCCGCCGTACGGTTACTTCGGAGGTCTGGACGACGCGGGCGAGCTCACGGAGCGATACCGCTCCGTTCGCACGCACCATTTCGAGGATCAGTTGGCGACGTTCTGCAGCGAACACGAAACTGACAGTAACGCCAACGACCGTCTGCTTTCAGCAGGTTGCACCAATTAACGGAAGTTGTTCGTTCCCGACCCGCGCACGTGGTATATGCCGCTGGCCGGTCACGCAGTGGCACAAGACTGCCACGAACCGGCGCCGCCGCGCGCCTTCCGCGGCAGAACGGCACGGAAAGCGGTACGGAAAGCGGTACGGAAACCGCCCCGCCGACCCGCCCCGCGCACCCCGGCCCACGGGGCGCCACGCCGCGAGCCGCGGGGCCCGTTCATCCGGCTGGCCGCGGTCTATTCGCTGGACATCTTGCGCGTGTGGAGCTGCCGCGCCACCTCGGCGATCGAACCGGACAGCGACGGGTAGACCGTGAACGCGCCGGCGATCTGCTCCACCGTCAGGTTGTTGTCGACCGCGATCGAGATCGGGTGGATCAGCTCACTCGCGCGCGGCGAGACGACCACTCCGCCCACCACGATGCCCGTACCGGGACGGCAGAACAGCTTCACGAATCCGTCGCGGATGCCCTGCATCTTCGCGCGCGGGTTGCGCAGCAGCGGCAGCTTGACGACCAGGGCGTCTATCCGGCCCGCGTCCACGTCCGCCTGGCTGTACCCGACGGTGGCGATCTCCGGGTCGGTGAAGACGTTCGCGGAGACGGTCTTGAGGTTCAGCGGCGTCACCGCGTCACCCAGGAAGTGGTACATCGCGATCCGGCCCTGCATCGCGGCGACGGAGGCCAGCGCGAACACGCCGGTGCAGTCGCCCGCCGCGTAGACGCCGGGGGCCGAGGTGCGCGAGACCTTGTCCGTCCAGATGTGGCCGGACTCCTTCAGCCGTACGCCGGCCTCTTCGAGCCCTATGCCCGCGGTGTTCGGGATCGAGCCGACCGCCATCAGGCAGTGCGAGCCGGTGATCGTACGACCGTCCGACAGGGTGACCTCGACCCGGTCGCCCACCCTCTTGGCGGAGGCGGCCCGCGAGCGGGCCATCACGTTCATGCCGCGGCGGCGGAAGACGTCCTCCAGGACCGCGGCGGCGTCCGGGTCCTCACCCGGAAGGACGCGGTCGCGGGAGGAGACGAGGGTGACGCGGGAGCCGAGCGCCTGGTAGGCACCGGCGAACTCGGCGCCGGTGACACCGGAGCCGACCACGATCAGTTCTTCCGGCAGCTCGTCCAGGTCGTAGACCTGCGTCCAGTTCAGGATGCGCTCGCCGTCCGGCTGCGCGTCCGGGATCTCGCGCGGGTGGGCGCCGGTCGCGACGAGCACCGCGTCCGCGGTCAGCGTCTCCTCCGTACCGTCCGCCGCGGTGACCGTGACCGTGCGCGAACCGTCCGGCGACTGCCCCGGCTCCAGGCGGCCGCGGCCGCGCATCACCCGCCCGCCCGCTCGGGTGACGGAGGCGGTGATGTCATGCGACTGGGCGAGCGCGAGGCGTTTGACCCGGCGGTTGACCTTGCCGAGGTCCACCCCGACGACGCGCGCGGGACGGTCGACCGGCGGGGTGTCGTCCTCGACGATGATGCCCAGCTCGTCGTACGACGAGTCGAAGGTGGTCATCACCTCGGCCGTCGCGATGAGGGTCTTGGACGGGACGCAGTCGGTCAGCACCGACGCCCCGCCCAGGCCGTCGCAGTCGACGACGGTCACCTCCGCGCCGAGAGAGGCGCCCACCAGGGCCGCCTCGTATCCGCCGGGTCCGCCACCGATGATCACGATCCGAGTCACGTCCTCCATTCTCCCGTACGCCCCCGCCGGGTTACCCCCCGGGGGCCGCCGTTCGAACCTCCCGTACCACGAGCCCACCCCCTGACCTCCCGTACCCTCGGAACCATGTCGCTCTACGCCGCGTACGCCGGCAACCTCGACGCGCGGCTGATGACCCGCCGCGCTCCGCACTCGCCGCTGCGCGGCACCGGCTGGCTCAACGGCTGGCGGCTCACGTTCGGCGGGGAACAGATGGGCTGGGAGGGAGCGCTCCCGACGATCGTCGAGGCCCCCCGTTCCCAGGTCTTCGTCGCCCTCTACGACATCGCGCCCATGGACGAGGAATCCATGGACCGCTGGGAGGGCGTGGGCATGGACATCTACCGCCGGATGCGCGTACGCGTCCACACCCTGGAGGGCGACGAGGCCGCCTGGCTCTACGTCCTCAACGGCTACGAGGGCGGCCTCCCCGCAGCCCGCTACCTGGGCGAAATCGCCGACGCCGCAGAGTCGGCCGGCGCCCCCCACGACTACGTGATGGAACTGCGGAAGCGACCTTGCTGAGAACGTGAGGACGTGAGGGGACGGAGCGGTGGCGGAAGCCGCCACGGGCGCCCGACAGACCCGAAGGGCAGCGCCCGAGCGACACCCACACGAGCTCGCCCCCGCACCGCCCGAAGACCATTCGTACAGAGCTACGAACAGATCGACAGGACACCGTCGGCGAGGACATCTACGCGCGTAGGCATTTACCGGCTACCCTCGTCCGCGTGAACGCATCTGTTACCCCGGACATCGCGCGCGACCCGCAGGCCGCCGCCGCCGACGCCGCCGCCCGCCTGCGCGAGCTGACCGGCGCCGAGACCCACGACGTCGCCCTGGTGATGGGCTCCGGCTGGGCCCCTGCCGCCGAGGCACTGGGCGCGCCCGAGCACGAGTTCCCGGTCACCGAACTGCCCGGCTTCCCGGCGCCGGCCGTCGAGGGCCACGGCGGCACGATCCGCTCGTACAAGATCGGCGAGAAGCGGGCCCTGGTCTTCCTGGGCCGTACGCACTTCTACGAGGGCCGCGGCGTCGCCCCCGTGGCGCACGGCGTGCGGACCGCCGTCGCCGCGGGCTGCAAGACCGTGGTGCTCACCAACGGCTGCGGCGGTCTGCGCGACGGCATGCGCCCCGGCCAGCCGGTCCTCATCAGCGACCACCTGAACCTCACCGCCACCTCCCCGATCGTCGGCGCCCGCTTCGTCGACCTGACCGACCTGTACTCGCCGCGGCTGCGCGC
Organism: Streptomyces sp. NPDC018045; assembly: GCF_044327445.1. Taxonomy (NCBI): domain Bacteria; kingdom Bacillati; phylum Actinomycetota; class Actinomycetes; order Kitasatosporales; family Streptomycetaceae; genus Streptomyces; species Streptomyces sp. NPDC018045. The sequence goes on along the minus strand of NZ_JBIRFL010000012.1, from coordinate 189,450 downwards.
GCTGTGCAAGGAGGTCGACGCGACGCTGGAGGAGGGCGTGTACGCCCAGCTCCCCGGCCCGCACTACGAGACCCCGGCCGAGATCAAGATGCTCCGCACCCTGGGCGCGGACCTGGTCGGCATGTCCACCGTCCTGGAGGCCATCGCCGCCCGTGAGGCCGGCGCCGAGGTCCTCGGGCTGTCGCTGGTGACCAACCTCGCCGCGGGCATGACCGGCGAGCCGCTCAACCACGAAGAGGTCCTGCAGGCCGGGCGCGACTCCGCGACCCGTATGGGCAGCCTGCTCGCCCAGGTGCTCGGCAAGCTCTGAGCCACGGGCAGTGGCGCAGGGGTACGGGGCGTTCTCGGACGCCCCGTACGTCGTTCGGGGCGCCCGTGGGCGCTCCGCAGGCAAGGGCCGGGCCGCCGGTCGAACCAACGCGCGGAGTGGGTAAGCGTAAACGCGCCGAGCGCTTCCCCCACCACCGCAACCAGAGGCAGGAGCATCACGTGGCAACCGATCCCGCGGAGCTGATCAGCCGGGCGAAGGCATGGCTGGCCGAGGACCCCGACCTCGAAACCCGCGAAGAGCTGGGCAAGCTGATCGACGCCGAGGACCTGGACGAGCTGTCGGCCCGGTTCGCGGGCACCCTGCAGTTCGGCACCGCCGGGCTCCGCGGTGAGCTGGGCGCGGGCCCGATGCGGATGAACCGCGCCGTGGTCATCCGCGCGGCGGCCGGGCTGGCCGCGTACCTCAAGGACCAGGGGCAGGCCGGGGGCCTGGTCGTGATCGGGTACGACGCGCGGTACAAGAGCGCGGACTTCGCGCGGGACACCGCGGCCGTGATGGTGGGCGCGGGCCTGCGCGCCGCGGTGCTGCCGCGCCCGCTGCCCACCCCGGTGCTGGCCTTCGCCATCCGGCACCTGGGCGCCGTCGCGGGGGTCGAGGTCACCGCCAGCCACAACCCGCCGCGCGACAACGGCTACAAGGTCTACCTGGGTGACGGATCGCAGATCGTGCCGCCCGCCGACGGTCTGATCGCCGAGCGGATCGCCGCGGTGGGCTCGCTCGACGACGTGCCGCGGCCCGAAGAGGGCTGGGAGGTGCTCGGCGAGGACGTGCTCCAGGCGTACCTGGCGCGTACGGACGCGGTGCTCACGCCGGATTCGCCGCGCGACACGCAGGTGGTCTACACGCCGATGCACGGCGTGGGCCGGGACGTGCTGGTGGCCGCCTTCGCGCGGGCCGGTTTCCCGGCGCCGACCGTGGTCGCCGAGCAGGCCGAGCCGGACCCGGACTTCCCGACCGTGGCGTTCCCCAACCCGGAGGAGCCGGGCGCGATGGACCTGTCCTTCGCGACCGCGCGCGCCGTCGGCCCGGACATCGTCATCGCCAACGACCCGGACGCGGACCGCTGCGCCGTCGCCGTACCGGACCCCGGTACCCAGGACGGCTGGCGCATGCTGCGCGGTGACGAGGTCGGCGCGCTGCTGGCCGCACACCTGGTCGGCAAGCAGGCGTCCGGAACCTTCACCACCACGATCGTGTCCTCCTCGCTGATGTCACGGATCGCCGCCGCGGCCTCGCTGCCGTACGAGGAGACGCTGACCGGCTTCAAGTGGCTGGCCCGGGTGGACGGCCTGCGGTACGCGTACGAGGAGGCGCTGGGCTACTGCGTCGACCCCGAGGGCGTACGGGACAAGGACGGCATCACCGCCGCCCTGCTGATCACCGAGCTGGCGGCCGAGCTGAAACAGTCCGGCCGCACGCTGACGGACCTGCTGGACGACCTGGCCCTGGACTTCGGCCTGCACGCCACCGACCAGCTCTCGGTCCGTGTCGAGGACCTGTCGCTGATCGCCGCCGCCATGCGGCGGCTGCGCGAGCAGCCGCCGGCCGCGCTGGCGGGTCTGGCCGTCTCGTCCTCCGACGACCTCTCCCGGGGGACGGACACGCTGCCGCCCACCGACGGCCTGCGCTACCACCTCGCGGGGGCGGAGCAGGACGGTGTGGAGGCCGGCCGGGTGGTGGTCCGGCCCAGCGGTACCGAACCCAAGCTGAAGTGCTACCTGGAGGTCGTGGTGCCGGTCGCGGACGCCCAGGGGCTGGGCGCGGCGCGCGCCAAGGCCGACGAGGTGCTCGGCGCGATCAAGGCGGACCTGGCGGCGGCGGCCGGCATCTGAGCTGCGGCCATCGCGTGACCCCGGCCGGCGCGGGAGCGGCGGCCGGGCGTAGGGAGCGGGCTCCGGGACCAAAGGGTTCCGGAGCCCGCTCCGCTCCGTGCCGGGGTCAGGACCAACGGATTCCGGAGCCCAGGCTCCGGCCCGCCCCGGTCCACTCCGGCCCGCCCCGGCCCGCTCCGCTCCGTGACGGGGCGCGCGGGGCTCTGCCCCCCGTACGAGTGACAGCCGTACTGCACCTGCCGCAGCACGCCCACACGGCGGCCCGTGCTCCGGGACACCCTGATCTGGTCCGGCCCGACAACCTGCCCAGCCCTCCCAGGAGTTGCCGCAGTGTCCCCGACCGCGCCCAGCCCGGCCGCCGCCTCCGCACCGGTGGCGGACCCCGCTCCCCGCGGTCCCGCCGTACGAGCGGCCGGGAACCTGCTGCGCCGCGCCGGCCCCGCGCTCCTGGGTTACACCGCCGTACGACTGCTGGGCACCCTCGTGCTGATGAAGTGGGCGCACCTCCGGGACCGCGGTCTGTGGCCGCTGCTGGCCAACCGGTGGGATTCCCGCTGGTACCTGGGGATCGCGGAGCGCGGCTACGCGTCCGCGTCCGCGTTCGACGAGAACGGCGCCGGTGAGAGCAACCTCGCGTTCTTCCCGCTGTACCCGGTGCTGGTGAAGGCCGTCGCCGGGGTGACGCCCGGTTCCCGGGCCTCCGTCGGGCTGGTCGTCGCGGTCGGCTGCGCGCTGCTGGCCGCCTGGGGGATCTTCGCGGTGGGTGAGCGGCTGTACGGGGCGCGGGTCGGCACCGTGCTGGCGGTGCTGTGGGGCGCCACGCCGGTCGCCGCCGTGCAGTGGATGGGCTATACGGAGTCGCTGTTCACCGCGCTGGTGGCCTGGTCGCTGTACGCCGTGCTGACCGGCCGCTGGGTCTCGGCCGGTGTGCTGTGCCTGCTTGCCGGCCTCACCCGTCCCACCGGCCTCGCGCTCGTCGCGGCGGTCTGCGTCAGCGCCGTCGTCGCCCTGTGGCGCCTGCGCCGCGCCGCCGATCCGGAGCCCGCTCCCGTATCCGCCGCGGAGACCGGCCCAGCGCCCGCCCCGGAGCCCGCGCCCCATCCCACTCCGGAGCCCGCGCCCCCGCCCACTCCGCCGTGTGCGCCGGCGCCCGCGCCCGGTTTCGCGCCGAAGCCGCCCGCGGCCCTGTCCTCGGACCGTGACCGGGTGCGCCGCATCGTCCTCGGCGCGCTGCTGGCGCCGCTCGGCTGGCTCGGGTACGTCGGATGGGTGGGCCTGCACCTCGGGCGCGCTGACGGCTACTTCGCGGTGCAGCGGCAGTGGGAGAACCAGTGGGACGGCGGCAAGGAGACGCTGCGTACGCTGCGCAACCTGTTGATCTACCCGTCGCACCCGCAGCTCTTCCTGGTCGTGGTGTCGCTGGTGCTGATCGCGTCGGTGGCCCTGTTCCTGCTGTGCGTGTGCGACCGGCAGCCCGTGCCGCTGCTCGTCCTCAGCGGTGTCCTGCTGCTGATCGTCCTGGGCAGCGGCGGGGTCTACTTCCCCCGGGCCCGCTTCCTGCTGCCCGGTTTCCCGCTGCTGCTCCCCCTGGCGCTGGCGATCGCCCACGCGCACCGCCGCGTCGCCGTGCTCTGCCTGTCGGCGGCCGCGCTGGGCTCGGCGTACTTCGGCGCGTACATGACGCTGGTGTACGGCGGGCCGCCGTGACCCGCCCGCGTACGTCTCCCGCCCCCGCTCAGGCGGCGGCGCGGGGGCGGAGGTGGACCATGCCGTTGCCGAAGCGGCGTTCTTCGAGCAGTTCGAGGCGGGTCCTGGCGGTCCACACCGACTCCGGCGTCGTGGAGTAGACGACCTTGTCCGTGGTCCGCCACGGCCCGGCGACGTCCCGGACGGCCGGTGCCGCCTCCTCGTCGGGGACGGCCCAGTCGAACGCCCCGTGCGCGTCCGCCACGTACCCGTCGAGCGATGTGATGCCCGAGTAGTTCGGCTTGCCCACGGCGGTCCCTTCCCGTTCCCGGTGCCCGGGCCCGGCCACCCGCGGCGCCTCCGCCGCCGTGTCCGGGCGCTGCCCCGCGCACCGCCGCCACCGCGCTCAGATCACGACGAGTACCACCAGCGCCACCGCGCCCACCGCACACGGCGCCAGGATCTCGTACGCCCACTTCACCACCGGGGCGCCCTGCGCGCCTTCCCGCCGGGCGCCCCGCTCCTGGAGTTCCCGCAGTTCGTCGAGCGACCGGTCGGCGGTGGCCCGTGGCACGCCGGTCTCCGGGCCGGGGGCCAGGTGCGCGTCCCGCTGTCCGCGTGCCGGGCGCCCCGCGGCGCGCCGCGCCTGCCGGTTCGCCTTCTTGCGCTGCCGCAGGGACACGGGGATCGACCAGAGCTGGTACTTCGTACCGTCGGCGGTGAAGACCTCGCTGGAGAACGACGCCCGCAGGTCCGCGACCGCGGCCCAGGGCAGCGTGATCGTACGGAACGGGTTGCGCACCACCAGCCGGTCCGCGCCGGCCCGCACCAGCGGGCGCAGCGTGAAGGCGACCACCAGCGGCACCACGAACAGCAGTCCGGCCGCCGCCGTCAGCTTGGTGTGCGCCTCGCCGCGCACCAGCGCGTCGCCGCCCAGCCAGGCGGCCAGCGCGAGGAGCAGCACCCCGCCGACGAGGGCCGCGGGCGAACGGTAGCTGCGGTCCGCGTACTGCTCCTGCGGCGTGGAGGACTGTTCCGGGCTCGTCATGCTGCGATTCTGCCCGAGCGTCCGGAACGCGGACATTGCGTTACGGCATCATTCGTACGCCCGGCCCCCGGCACGCCCCACCGGACCCTGGCATGCCCACGCCGGACCCCGCTCGCGCACGCCCGGCCCCGTGTGCGCACGCCTGACCCTCCGCGCGCACGGCGGTCCGTACTCAGGCCGCCACCAGATCGGCGTAGACCACGATGTTGTCCGGCCGGTGGCCGTCGACCAGGCCGCCGCCGCAGGTCACCAGGCGCAGCTCGGGCCGGTCGGTGTCGCCGTAGACCCGCTGGGTGGGGAAATCCTTCTTGTCCACCTGCTGGAGCGCCCGGACGGCGAAGACCGCGGTCCGCCCGTCCGCCCGGTCGACGTAGATCCTGTCGCCGGGCCCGACGCGGCCGATGTCCCGCAGTACGGCGGGGCCGTCGACGGTGTCGTAGTGACCGATGAGGACGGCGGGGCCGGTCTCGCCCGGGGTGACGCCCTTGTCGTACCAGCCGATCCGGCCGGCCTGGGCCACGGACGGCACCTGGACCGTGCCGTCGGCGGCGAGCCCCAGGCCGAGGACGGGGCCGGTGTTCACGCTCGCGGCCGGTATGCGCACGCGGACGGGCCGGGAGGCGGGCAGGGCGGCGGGCGCCGCCGCGCGCGGGGCCGCGGCGGGGGCGCCGGCGTCCGCGACGTGGACGGGCGGCGCCACGCCGGGGCCACCGGTGTCCAGGACGCCCCAGGCGATCAGTGCGCCCCCGGTCACGAGCAGGAGCAGGCAGACCGCCGGCAGTGTGCGGCCCGGCCGGCGCCGGTCAGGGCGTCGGCTCAGCACCGCGCTCCCTCGGACTGCCGGCGGCGGCGCACCGCGAAGACCACGCCCGCGGCACCGGCCGCGGCGAACACACCGCCCGCGGTGAACAGCGGCGTGGTGTCCGGCTGCTCCACGCCGTCGTAACCGGCGGCCACGGCGCCCCGGGGCAGCACCTTGGTCTGGCCGGCGGTCGGCGTGGCCTGCGCGCCGACCGCGCCCGTGCTCTTGCTGCCCGTCGGTTTGGCGCCGGGTGCCTTGCCTGCCGTGCCGCCCTCGCCGGGCCGGGCGGCGGGCACGCAGCCCTTGGGCAGGGCGGGGAAGTTGGCGGTGCCGGGCGGGTAGTCGCCGCCCTGCATCGCGAAGCGGAGCTTGGGGCGGGCGCCGTACGGGTCGACGATCTTCGCGCCGAAGCGGGTGAGGGTCGGGTGCGTACCGTTGAGGGAAGCGCCCGGAACGGCGTTGCCCGCTCCGTCCTCGAACGTCGCCGCGGGGCCCTGGCGGCCGCGGGTCAGTACGGCCAGGGTGCCGCCGCCGATGGCCACGCGGCGGGTGATCGTGCAGTTCTCGCGGCGGCCGGCGGCGGTGCCGCTGCCGGGCCGGTGGGCGGTCGCCTGGCCGGCCTGGTGCTTGCCGTCCTTGCCGGTCGCCTTGCCGTCGGACGTCTTGCCGCCGGTGGCGGGCGTCGCGGCCTTCGGCAGCAGATAGCTCTTCGGGCCCCCGGGGCCGCCGCTGACGTGCAGCTTCGGCGATGTGCCCGACGCGCCGGTCAACCGCAGGGACAGGCCCTTGAGGGTGGCGCTCGGGTGGGCGCGGTCGAGCAGGCCGAGCACCCGGACCAGGTACCAGTCGCCCGGCTTCCACTGCGGACCGACGTAACGGATCCACGCCTCCGGGCCGCCCGCGGACGGCACGTTGCGCAGCACGGCCACCATCCCGTTGCCGATGGCGACCGGCTTGCCCTCATACCGGTCCGCGCCGTCGGTGGCGGCCCGCGCGGAAGCGGCCACGGCGGGCGCGGCGGACGTGCCGGGCGCGGCGGCGAAGGCGCCGGAGGCGGAGCCGAGGACGGCGGCCCCCAGGGCGGCGGACGCGACGGCGGCACGCAGCGTGCGGCGGGCGGACTGTGCGGTCATGGGGAACCCCCGTGAGATGGTCGGTCGTTCGGCGACGTGACCACATCCGCCGCCCTTCGTACGGAGGGCCGGAAAGTGCTGCGGTGCGGTGCGGCACTGTCGAAGGTAGGGGACAGCGGTGACGACCCGTCCGCCGTTGTGTAACGGTCGCCGCACAGAAGCTCATCACTCCCCCGCGCACCTGTTACAGAGCACGACCGTCCGCCTGTCACGAAGCGCGTCCGCGCACCTGCCGGGGAGCACCCCGCGCGACCGGACGCGAAGGCCGCCGCGCCCGTATCCGTCCGCGGGGGGTGACATGCAGCTACGCGCGTAGATATGCTCCCCTCGTGACCATGCCCACCACTGTTCCCGCATACGGCAAGGAAGCCGCGGGGCGTCTGGCGTCGATGGCGGACGTGACCGCTTCCGACGGTGCGCTGCGCCGCTTCCTGCACGGCCTCCCGGGCGTCGACGCGGTCGGCCTACAGGCCCGCGCCGCGACCCTCGGCACCCGCTCGATCAAGACCACGGCGAAGGCGTACGCCATCGATCTCGCCATCTCGATGATCGACCTGACGACGCTCGAAGGAGCGGACACCCCGGGCAAGGTCCGGGCCCTGTGCGCCAAGGGGATCAGCCCCGATCCCACCGACCGCACCACCCCCAAGGTCGCCGCGATCTGCGTCTACCCCGACATGGTGGCGACGGCCAAGGACGCCCTGACCGGCTCCGGCATCCACGTCGCCTCCGTCGCCACCGCCTTCCCGGCGGGGCGGGCCGCGCTGCCCGTCAAGCTGGCCGACACCCGGGACGCGGTCGCGGCCGGCGCCGACGAGATCGACATGGTGATCGACCGCGGCGCCTTCCTGTCCGGCCGGTACATGTCCGTCTTCGAGGAGATCAAGCAGGTCAAGGAGGCGTGCCGCCGCGAGGACGGCTCGTACGCCCACCTGAAGGTCATCTTCGAGACCGGCGAACTCCAGACGTACGACAACGTGCGCCGGGTCTCCTGGCTCGCGATGCTCGCGGGCGCCGACTTCATCAAGACCTCGACCGGCAAGGTTGCGGTCAACGCCACCCCGCCGGTGACCCTGCTGATGCTGGAGGCGGTCCGCGACTTCCACGCCGCGACCGGGGTACAGGTCGGTGTGAAGCCGGCCGGCGGCATCCGAACGACCAAGGACGCGCTGAAGTACCTGGTCATGGTCAACGAGACGGTGGGCGAGGAGTGGCTGACCGCGGACTGGTTCCGCTTCGGCGCCTCCAGTCTGCTCAACGACCTGCTGATGCAGCGCCAGAAGCTCGGCACCGGCCGCTACTCCGGCCCCGACTACGTCACGGTGGACTGAACCGATGAGCCCAGCATTCGCATACGCACCGGCGCCCGAGTCGCGCGCCGTCGTCGACATCGCACCGTCCTACGGGCTGTTCATCGACGGCGAGTTCGCCGACGCGGCCGGCGGCAAGGTCTTCAAGACCGTCTCGCCCGCGAACGAGGAGGTCCTCTCCGAGGTCGCGCAGGCCGGCCCCGAGGACGTGGACCGCGCCGTCAGGGCCGCCCGCAAGGCGTTCGAGAAGTGGTCGGCGCTGCCCGGCGCCGAGCGCGCCAAGTACCTCTTCCGCATCGCCCGGATCATCCAGGAGCGCTCCCGCGAGCTGGCCGTCCTGGAGACGCTGGACAACGGCAAGCCGATCCGCGAGTCCCGCGACTCGGACCTGCCGCTGGTCGCCGCGCACTTCTTCTACTACGCGGGCTGGGCCGACAAGCTGGGCCACGCGGGCCACGGCGCGGACCCCCGCCCGCTGGGCGTGGCCGGCCAGGTCATTCCGTGGAACTTCCCGCTGCTGATGCTGGCGTGGAAGATCGCCCCGGCGCTGGCCTGCGGCAACACCGTCGTCCTCAAGCCCGCCGAGACCACGCCGCTGTCCGCGCTGTTCTTCGCCGACATCTGCCGCCAGGCGGGGCTGCCCAAGGGCGTCGTCAACATCCTGACCGGTGACGGCTCGACCGGCGCCGAGCTGGTCGCGCACCCGGACGTGAACAAGGTGGCGTTCACCGGCTCCACCGAGGTCGGCAAGGCCATCGCCCGTACCGTCGCCGGTACGGACAAGAAGCTCACCCTGGAGCTGGGCGGCAAGGCCGCGAACATCGTCTTCGACGACGCGCCCATCGACCAGGCCGTCGAGGGCATCGTCAACGGCATCTTCTTCAACCAGGGCCACGTGTGCTGCGCGGGCTCGCGGCTGCTGGTGCAGGAGTCCGTGCAGGACGAGCTGCTGGCCGCGCTCAAGCGGCGGATGAGCACCCTGCGCGTCGGCGACCCGCTGGACAAGAACACCGACATCGGCGCCATCAACTCCGCCGAGCAGCTCGCCCGCATCACGGCGCTGGCCGACGCGGGCGAGTCCGAGGGTGCCGAGCGCTGGGCCCCGGCCTGCGAACTGCCCGACGCGGGCTACTGGTTCGCGCCGACGCTGTTCACCGGCGTCACCCAGGCCCACCGCATCGCCCAGGAGGAGATCTTCGGGCCGGTGCTGTCGGTGCTCACCTTCCGTACGCCGGAAGAGGCCGTCGCCAAGGCCAACAACACCCCGTACGGGCTGTCGGCGGGCGTCTGGACGGAGAAGGGCTCGCGCATCCTGTGGATGGCGAACAAGCTCCGGGCGGGCATCGTCTGGTCCAACACGTTCAACAAGTTCGACCCGGCCTCGCCGTTCGGCGGCTACAAGGAGTCGGGCTTCGGCCGCGAGGGCGGCCGGCACGGTCTGGAGGCGTACCTCGATGTCTGATCGCTTGAGCGTGCTCAAGACCTACAAGCTGTACGTCGGGGGCAAGTTCCCCCGGTCCGAGAGCGGGCGGGTGTACGAGGTGACCGACTCGAAGGACAACTGGCTCGCCAACGCACCCCTGTCGTCCCGTAAGGACGCCCGGGACGCGGTCGTAGCGGCCCGCAAGGCGTTCGGCGGCTGGTCCGGCGCCACGGCGTACAACCGCGGCCAGATCCTCTACCGCGTCGCGGAGATGCTGGAGGGCCGCCGCGAGCAGTTCGCCGCGGAGGTCGCCGACGCCGAGGGTCTGTCGAAGGCCAAGGCCGCGGCGCAGGTGGACGCGGCAATCGACCGCTGGGTCTGGTACGCGGGCTGGTCCGACAAGGTCGCCCAGATCGCCGGTTCGGCGAACCCGGTGGCCGGGCCGTACTTCAACCTGTCCTCCCCCGAGCCGACCGGAGTGGTCGCCGTACTGGCGCCGCAGGAGTCGTCGTTCCTCGGCCTGGTGTCGGTGATCGCCCCGGCGATCGTCACGGGCAACACGGCCGTGGTCGTCACGAGCGAGAAGGCGCCGCTGCCCGCGCTGTCGCTCGGCGAGGTGCTGGCCACCTCCGACCTGCCGGGCGGTGTGGTCAACATCCTGTCGGGCCGGGTCAACGAGCTGGGCGGGCCGCTGGCCGCGCACCAGGACGTCAACGCGATCGACCTGGCGGGCGCCGCGGCCGACGCGGAGCTGGTCAAGGCGCTGGAGACGGCCGCGGCCGACAACCTCAAGCGCGTCCTGCGTCCACAGGCTGTGGGCGGCGCCGTCGACTGGACCGCCGACCCCGGTACGGAACGGATGCTGGCCTTCCTGGAGACGAAGACCGTCTGGCACCCGATGGGGGTCTGAACCCCGGGTCCGCGAGCGTCCGCGCCCGCGGGAACCGCGCCGCCCGCCCTCATCCGTCCATGAGGGCGGGCGGCTCGCGTTCCCGCCCGCGCCCGCTCTCAGCCGGGCAGCAGGTCCACGGCCTTGCCCGCCAGCGGCAGGTCCTCCAGCGCTCCGCCGCTCGCGATCGGGTCCGTCACGATGCCCGTGGTCAGCGGCTTGAAGTCGGCGACCTGGGTGCCGATCTTGTTGGTCAGCGGGTCGGCCGTGGTGCCGGCCAGCGGGTCCAGCTTGAGGCTCTTGACCGGTCCGATGCCGCCCGCCAAGGAGTGCGACAGCGCGCCCGTCAGCGCCCGGCCGGTCTTCTTGGCGTCGCTGTCGTGGCCGGGCGCCGCGCCCGCCGGTGCCGCGCCCGCCGCCGCGAACGCCGCGCCGGCCACGGAGAGCGCCAGCCCGACGCGCACCACCGGACGCGGTACACGGCGCCGCCGCCGGTGCCGGGGACGTGCGTGTGAGGCCATGTGCCACCTGCCTGTACTTCGTGACGTGAGCTGACATCGGGTGCGTAATCGAACGATCGCTTAGCGTAGTTGAGGGGCGATGGGGCATCCAGCGCGGGCGCGCCGGGTAACCCGGCCGGCCCAATGCGCGACAATGACTGCCCGTGAGCTCCCACACCGCCGCCCGGCCGCCCGCCGCCCGGGTCGTCCTGCTGACCGGCCCCTCCGGCTCCGGCAAGTCGTCCCTCGCCGCCCGCAGTGGCCTGCCCGTGCTCAACCTCGACGACTTCTACAAGGAGGGCACGGATCCGACCCTGCCCGCACTGGCCGACGGCGGCGGCCCCGACTGGGACTCGCCCCTGTCGTGGGACGCCGACGCCGCCGTGGCCGCGATCGGGGAACTGTGCCGTACGGGGCGTACGGCCGTACCGGTGTACGACATCGCCGCCAGCGCGCGGGTCGGTGAAACGATTCTGGAACGGGGCGGGTCACCCCTGTTCGTCGCGGAGGGCATCTTCGCCGCGGACCTCGTCGAGCCGTGCCGTACGGCGGGCCTGCTGGCCGACGCGCTGTGCCTGCGCGGCCGCCCCACCACGACCTTCCGGCGGCGGCTGGCCCGCGACCTGCGCGAGGCCCGCAAGCCGGTCGGGTACCTGCTGCGGCGCGGGCTGCGCCTGCTGCGCGCCGAACGGGCGATCGTCGCCCGGCACGCCGCGCTGGGCGCCCACCCGTGCGCGAAGCCGGAGGCGCTGGCGCGGATAGCGGCGGCGCGGGACGCGGGCGCGGAGGCCGGCCGGGCCGCGTCGCCCGCCGCGGCGCCCCGGGAAGTCTGCGCCTGAAACGCCCGCGGGCCCGCACCGGGCGGGCCCCAACGGCGAAGGAGCGGATTCGCGCCGTACCCCCCCGGCCGGCCGAACCCGCTCCCCATCCCCCCGTATCCCCCGTGCTCCCCCTCGGTTCCCCCGTTTTCCCCGCCCCTCAGGCCACCAGCTCGCCGAAGGACTCCTGCTCGTCACGGCCGAAGCTCAGGACCTCGTCCTCGCGCAGCCGGCGCAGGGAGCGCCAGATGCTGGACTTCACCGTGCCGACACTGATGTCGAGAATGTCCGCGATCTCCGGGTCCGTACGGCCCTCGTAGTAGCGCAGCACCAGCATCGTGCGCTGCGTCTCGGGCAGCCGGGCCAGCGCCTGCCACAGCACCGCGCGCAGCTCCGTGCCGCGCATCGCGTCCGCGTCGCCGACCGTCTCCGGCAGCTCCTCGGTCGGGTACTCGTTCAGCTTGCGGCGGCGCCACGCGCTGATGTGCAGGTTGGTCATCGTGCGGCGCAGGTAGCCCCCCAACGCCGCCTTGTCACTGATCCGGTCCCACGCCCGGTACGTCGAGAACAGCGCGCTCTGCAGCAGGTCCTCGGCCTCGAAGCGGTCACCGGTCAGGTGGTAGGCGGTGGCGTACAGGGAAGCACGGCGCTCCTGGACGTAGGCGGTGAACGCCGCGGCGGCGTCCCCCGTCTCCTCCGCCTGCGACGCGGCGCGCCGGTCCCCCGTACCTTCCCCGTACGCCGCCGCCCCGGCGGAACCACCGTCGCCCCCCTCGGCTCCCCCGTCGCGCTGCGTCATCGCGTCGATCGCGATCATGTACGGAATGCGATGACGTCCGGTGCCGCGAGCGCACCCCCGCCCGCCCACGGCACCGGACTTCTCGGTGGCCCGGCCGACATCGTGCAGACGCGTGATGACTGCGCTGGTCGTGGTGCTGTGCAGTGTGTTCATCGCGCGCCCCCCGTCGGTAGACCCTGCTTGCTTCGGTTCGTGATGGGAAAAACTCTGCCGGAGCAGTTTCATGACGCTGTCTGCCGTCTGTCACAGCCCTGTCACAGCGGGAGGGTCGGGGCGGGGACACCGCGCGGGCACCGTGCCGGTCGAAGTCGTGGTCCCCCATGGGCCAGAATGGCCGGTGTGCCTTTCCTGTTGCTGATCGAGGACGACGACGCCATCCGCACGGCCCTCGAACTCTCCCTGTCGCGCCAGGGTCACCGTGTGGTGACCGCGGCGACGGGCGAGGACGGCCTGAAGCTGCTGCGCGAGCAGCGCCCGGACCTGATCGTGCTGGACGTGATGCTGCCGGGCATCGACGGTTTCGAGGTGTGCCGGCGGATCAGGCGTACGGACCAACTGCCCATCATCCTGCTGACCGCGCGCAACGACGACATCGACGTGGTGGTCGGGCTGGAGTCCGGCGCGGACGACTACGTGGTCAAGCCGGTGCAGGGCCGGGTGCTGGACGCCCGGATCCGGGCCGTGCTGCGGCGCGGGGAGCGCGAGTCCAACGACGCGGCGACGTTCGGTTCCCTGGTCATCGACCGCTCGGCCATGACGGTCACCAAGAACGGCGAGGACCTGCAACTGACCCCCACCGAGCTGCGCCTGCTGCTGGAGCTGAGCCGCCGCCCCGGGCAGGCGCTGTCCCGCCAGCAGCTCCTGCGGCTGGTGTGGGAGCACGACTACCTCGGTGACTCGCGGCTGGTGGACGCGTGCGTGCAGCGGCTGCGGGCGAAGGTGGAGGACGTACCGTCCTCGCCGACCCTGATCCGTACGGTCCGCGGTGTCGGCTACCGGCTGGACACCCCGCAGTGACGGAGCGCTCGTCCGGTCCGGACAGGGGCCGTGGGAACGGCCCGCTGGAGGCCCGGCAGGGCGGGGACGGGAAGGACGAGGACGTGGCGGCCCGTACGGACGGGGAAGGCCGTACACACGCCGGGAGCCGCACGGGCGCCGCGGCGGCCGGTGACGGCGGGGGCGCGCCGCGGCGGCCCTCCTTCGCCCGGCGGTGCGTACGGGCGCTGGGCCTGCTGCGCTGGACCAGCCTGCGGCTGCGGCTGGTCTTCGTCTTCGCGCTGGTCGCGCTGACCGCGGCGGTCTCCGCCTCCGGCATCGCGTACTGGCTCAACCGCAACACCGTGCTGGACCGCACCCAGAACTCCGCGCTCAACGACTTCCGCAAGTCGCTGGAGGACAGCACCCGTTCGCTGCCGCCGCGCCCGCGGTGCGCGGAGCTGGACGACGCGGCACGCCAGATGGCGGGCGGGCCGCAGAACTACGCCGTCCTGCTGGTCACGCAGGGCAGCGACGGCAAGCAGTGCGTCGCGTCCACCGACAAGGACCTGCTCACGCTCACGACGGTGCCCAAGTCGCTGCGGACGGCGGTCAACGAGAAGCGCGCGCTGGTCGACGGCAACCGCGTCCCGTACCACATGTACTGGCAGCGCAAGGAGCTGCGCGACACGCCGTACCTCGTCGCCGGCGCCCGGATGAACGGCGGCGGGCCGACCGGCTACATGCTCAAGTCGCTGGCCACCGAGCGGCAGGACCTCAACTCGCTGGCCTGGTCGCTGGGGATCGCCACCGCGCTGGCCCTGGTCGGCTCGGCGCTGCTGGCCCAGGCCGCCGCGACCACCGTGCTGCGGCCGGTGCAGCGCTTGGGCCACGCGGCCCGGCAGTTGGGCGAGGGGCGGCTGGACACCCGGCTGCGGGTGACCGGCACCGACGAACTCGCCGACCTCTCCCGCACCTTCAACCGCACCGCCGAACGGCTGGAGCAGCGGGTGGCGGAGCTGAGCAGCCGGGAGGCGTCCTCCCGCCGCTTCGTCGCCGACATGTCGCACGAGCTGCGCACCCCGCTGACGGCGATCACGGCGGTCACCGAGGTGCTGGAGGAAGAGGAGGACGCCCTCGACCCGATGATCGCGCCCGCGGTGAAGCTGGTGGTCAGCGAGACCCGGCGGCTGAACGACCTGGTGGAGAACCTGATGGAGGTCACCCGCTTCGACGCGGGGACGGCGCGCCTGGTGCAGGACGACGTGGACGTCGCGGACCAGGTGACCGCGTGCATCGACGCGCGGGCCTGGCTGGACGCGGTCGAGCTGGACGCCGAGCGCGGCATCGTGGCCCGCCTGGACCCGCGCCGCCTCGACGTCATCCTCGCCAACCTCATCGGCAACGCGCTCAAGCACGGCGGCTCGCCGGTCCGGGTGTCGGTCCGCACCGAGACCACGCCGGACGGCGAGGACCTGCTGATCCGGGTACGGGACCACGGGCCCGGCATCCCGCAGGAGGTCCTGCCGCACGTCTTCGACCGCTTCTACAAGGCGAGCGCGTCCCGGCCGCGGTCGGAGGGCAGCGGCCTGGGCCTGTCGATCGCCCTGGAGAACGCCCACATCCACGGCGGTGAGATCACGGCCGCCAACTCGCCGGAAGGCGGCGCGGTCTTCACCCTGCGGCTGCCGGTGGGCACGTCGGGGCCGGCGGAGGACGGGCCGGACGGGCAGCCCGGCGAGGACCGGGGCGGCAAGCGCGACGAGGCCCGTGCGGAGTCCCGCGGCGGCGGGCCCGGCAGCGCTGCGGGCGCCGCACCGGCCCGTGCCGAGGACGCGGCTACGTCCGCCGACGCGGACTTGGACGTGGGCTCGGACGCGGGCTCGGCCACCGGTACGGCCGCGGGCTCCGGCCCGGGGACGAACGCCCGGCCGGACGCGGGCACCGGCCCGGACGCCGGTCCCGGAGGCACGGAGCGCCGCGGCACCGGGACCGGCGGCGCGGAAGGCGGTGACGGCCGATGACCTGGCGCACCTCGCCGATGACCTGGCGCATCCGTACCCCGTGGGCCGGGGCCCGCCCCCGTACGCGGGTCACGCCCCGGCGCCGGGCCACCGCGCTGGCGGCCGTGGCCCTGGGCGCCTTGGTACCGGCCCTCGCGAGCTGCGGTATCCGCGGCACGTCCGTGCCCGTCGACGCCGGCGGCGCGCCCTCCCGGGTGAGCTGCGAGGTTCCCGCGGGGTCGGTGCCCCCGGTACCGCCCGACGGCTCGCGGGTCACCGTCTACCTGGAGTGCGGCTCGGCGCTGGCACCGGTGGAGCGGACCGTGACCCGTCCCGAGCAGCAGGTCGGCGACCGTCTCCGGGCGGCCCGCGCGCTGCTGGACGAGCTCCAGGAGCAGCCGGGGCCCGTCGAGGAGGAGGCCGGGTTCAGTACGGCGGTGCCGGAGGGCCTGGAGGTGTCCGGCCCGCGCGCGGGCGACCCCCGGGGGACGCTGCGGCTGAGTGCGCGGCCGGAGGACCTGCCGTCCTTCGCGCTCGCCCAGATCGTGTGCACGTTCGGCGAGAGCGCGGCGCTGGACCGTACGCACGCCGCGGTGCTGGGCGGTCCCGGTGACGGCCACCCACAGCGTTACCCCTGCTCGGCCGAGGTGCGCGCCCATCCGGACAGCGTGCTGGGCGGCGGCTCGGACGCCCCCGCGACCTCGGGCTGACGTCCCGCGGGGGCGGTGCCGGGCCGGCGGTACGGGCCGCGCGGCCGGGCCACGAGCTGTTTACGGAACCACGGCCGCCGGTAGCGGCGTCCTGGCCTGTGTGCAGGGTCATGGCCGCGGCGGTACCGCCGCCCTCCGTATGCGCGCCGCGGGAGCCGTCCTCCTCGTGGCGCATCTGCTGATCGTCGGCTGGCTGACGCTGCGCCCCCGTACGGTCCCCTGGGTGCCCGCCGCGAACTTCCGGCCGCTGGCGACGATCCGCGCGGAGCTGGCGCACGGCCCGTGGGAGGCCGTGCAGAGCCTCGGGGGCGCATTGCTGCTCCTGGCGCCGCTGGGCATTCTGCTGCCGATGGCGGCAGGGCGCCTTAACGTTTCTCCACTGGGTTCCCTGACCCGTACCGTCTTCACCGGCGCGATGGCCTCGCTGGCGATCGAACTGCTCCAGGCCGGGGTGCCCGGCCGGGTGCCCGACGTGGACATGGTGCTGCTCAACACCGCCGGGGTGATACTCGCGCACCTGCTGGTCGTACCAGGGGTCCGGTGCCGGCTCCGCCGCAAGGAGGACGTCCCCGCACGGCCGACCCCCAGGCGGACCAGGGTTCACATCGCACCGCAGGCCGACGCCCTGTCGGGTTCCCGGACCTACCTTTGAGACATCGGGGCAGTCAGCTCCGTACCCGGTCGAGAAGGAGTCGAGAGCCATGGCCGCCGCACTGGTCCGCCCCCGCAACAACAGGATGATCGCCGGAGTGTGCGCGGGTCTGGCGCGGCGCTTCGGCACGACGCCCGGCACGATGCGTGTGATCTTCCTGCTCTCGTGTCTGCTGCCCGGCCCGCAGTTCCTGCTCTACCTGGGCCTGTGGCTGTTCATCCCCACCGAGGGCAAGACCCACAGCACCGCCTGGTAGCGGCAGCACCCGGCAGAGGGCACCGTGCCCGGCCACCCGCGCCCGGCCACCGCACCGACATGGCCGTGCCCCGGTCCGTACGCGCAGTACGGGCCGGGGCACGGCCGTGTCCGCTCCGGAACGGGGCGCGGAGCCGGTGTCTCAGCCGAGGGGCAAGGCCTTGGTGATGCCGCCGGCGGGCAGGCCGCCGAGCAGGTTGCCCTTGTTGTTGGTCTTCAGGGCGTGCTCGGGGCCGTGGTCGCCGGTGCCGCCCTTGGCGGTCTCCGCGCCGGGCAGGCTGCTCTGCAGCGCCTCCGCGACGTCACCCGGTACGTTGCTGCCGGACACCTCGGCGGCGGAGGCGGTACCGGCCGCCGTGGCGGCGAAGGCGACGCCGAGCGCGGCGGCACCGAGAGTCCTGATGGTTCCCTGCTTCATGGAAATACATCCTTGTGATGGGAGTTCGACCGGACCGGAATCTAGTGACGCCACCGACACGCCGCAAACACCACCCGGAAAGAGAAAACGGCCGGCGCTTGACACGCCGGCCGTCTCCTTTTCCCGTATCCGTTACGGTTACTCGGAGCGATACTCGCTGATCACCGCAGGCTCGGCGTCCACCTGCCGGAACAGCCATTCGGACCGCAGTTGGGCGTATCCGGGCTTGATGACATCGTTGATCATCGCCAGGCGTTCATCGAAAGGAATGAACGCGCTCTTCATCGCATTGACGGTGAACCACTGCATGTCGTCGAGCGTGTATCGAAATGTCGTGACCAGGTGCTCGAATTCCCGGGACATGCTCGTACCACTCATCAACCGGTTGTCGGTGTTGACCGTCAGCCGGAACTGCAGGCGGCGCAGCAGGCCGATCGGGTGCTCCGCGTACGAGGTGGCGGCGCCGGTCTGGAGGTTGGAGGTGGGGCACATCTCCAGCGGGATGCGCTTGTCCCGTACGTAGGAGGCGAGCCGGCCCAGCTTCACCGAGCCGTCGTCGGCGACCTCCATGTCGTCGGTGATGCGGACGCCGTGGCCGAGCCGGTCCGCGCCGCACCACTGGAGCGCCTGCCAGATCGACGGCAGGCCGAACGCCTCGCCCGCGTGGATCGTGAAGTGGTTGTTCTCCCGCTTGAGGTACTCGAACGCGTCGAGGTGGCGGGTGGGCGGGAAGCCGGCCTCGGCGCCCGCGATGTCGAAGCCGACGACGCCCAGGTCGCGGTAACGGTTGGCCAGTTCGGCGATCTCCAGCGCACGGGCCGCGTGCCGCATGGCGGTCAGCAGGGCACCGACGCGGATGCGGTGGCCGGCCGCGCGGGCGCGCCGTTCGCCCTCGCGGAAGCCCTCGTTGACCGCCTCGACGACCTCTTCGAGGCTCAGGCCCTTCTCCAGGTGCTGCTCGGGCGCGTACCGGATCTCGGCGTAGACGACGCCGTCGGCGGCCAGGTCCTCGGCACACTCGGCCGCCACCCGCCACAGGGCGTCGCGCGTCTGCATGACGGCACAGGTGTGCGCGAAGGTCTCCAGATAGCGTTCCAGCGAACCGGAGTCGGCGGCCTCGCGGAACCAGACGCCGAGCTTTTCCGGGTCGGTCTCGGGGAGCCCGTCGTACCCGTTCTCGCGGGCCAGCTCGACGATGGTGGCGGGGCGCAGGCCACCGTCGAGGTGGTCGTGCAGCAGCACCTTGGGCGCGCGGCGGATCTGGTCGCCGGTCGGAAGAGTGGTGGTCTCGCTCGTCATCTCGGCACTGTAGCCCCTACGCGCGTAGAACCACACGAACGATACCCAACGGTGACCCGTACACGGGGTGGCCCCCGGCCCGCCTTCTGCCATCGTTTCGGTCATGGCTCAGCAAGCGTTGCCGGCGCGCGGTGCCCGGCTGGGGAAACCGCGGGGAGCGACCGCGGCGGGACAGGCGGTGTGCGGCGTCGCGCTGTTACTGCCGGAGGGCGGCCCTTCGGGCACCCGGCGGCCCTCCCCCCTGTCCACCCTGGCGACCCGCCCGCTGGCCGCCCGGCTGGCGCGCGCGGGACGGCCCGAGGGGCTGGTGGCCCATGTCGTGCACTACCGCTGCCGCGGCTGGAACGGCGCGGCGGCCCACCCGGCGGCGGACGCCGCCTGGGCACTGGAGGAGGTGGTGCGGCGGTACGGGGACGTGCCGGTCTGCCTGGTCGGTACGGGCATGGGCGCGCGCGCCGCACTGCACGCCGCGGGCCACCCGGCGGTCAACTCCGTGCTGGCGCTGGCCCCGTGGATACCCGGCCCGGTCCCGGAGGGCACCGACCGCGTTCCGGTGAAACAGCTCGCCGGCCGGCAGGTGCTGCTCGTACACGGCACGAACGACGAGCGGACCGACCCGGATCTCTCCTACCGCTACGCCGAGCGCGCCAAGAAGATCAACCGTGATGTCTGCCGCTTCGAGGTCCACTCGGACGGCCACTCCCTGCACCAGCACCGCTCCGAAGTCCTGGCGCTGGCCGCCGACTTCATGCTGGGCTCACTCTTCGCCCACGGCTACGCCCGGCCGGTGGCGGACGCGCTGGCGGCACCGCCACCGCTGGGCCTGCGGATGCCGCTGGCATCGGGCTTCGGGGAGTCGCTGAGGCACTAGGCCCTGTCACCGGGGAATCAGCTTCCCCCTCCGCCCCAGCAGGAACTTCTTGAACGCCGCCACCGGAGGCGTGTCGGGGTGGCCGTCCATCCAGGCCAGACCGATCTCGCGGACCGCGCGCGGGGCCGTGACCGTCAGCTCGGCGACGCCCGGACGCGGCACGGCCGGCGGCGGCAGCAGCGCCACCCCGAGACCGGCGGCGACCAGGCCGCGCAGCGTCTCGGCCTCCTCCCCCTCGAACGCGACCTTCGGCGTGAACCCGGCCTCGGCACACAGCGCGTCGGTGATGCGGCGCAGCCCGTACCCCGGCTCCAGGGTGACGAACAGCTCCCCCGCGGCCTCGGCCAGCCGGATCCGCCTGCGGGCCGCCAGCGGGTGGTCGTCCGGCACCACCAGCCGCAGCTTCTGCTCGTCCAGGCGGCGCGCGACCAGGTCCGGGTAGTCCGGGACGGGCGAGGTCAGGCAGAGGTCCAGGTCGCCGGCGCGCAGCCGCTCGATCATCGCCTCGCCGTAGTTCTGGACGAGCTGGAAGCGCACCCGCGGGTGGTCGGCGCGGAAGGTGCGGATCAGGCCCGGTACGGTCTCCGAGCCCATGGTGTGCAGGAAGCCGAAGGCGACCTTGCCCGCGGTGGGGTCGGTGTCGGCCCGTACGGATTCGGTGGCGCGCTCGACGTCCAGCAGCGCGCGCTCGGTGGAGGCGAGGAAGGCGCGGCCCGCCGGGGTGAGGGAGAGCGTCCGGCCGTGCCGGGCGAAGAGCGCCACGCCGAGGTCGTCCTCCAGGCGGACGATGGCGCGGCTGAGGGTGGACTGCGGCATGCCCAGCTCCTGCGCGGCGCGCGTGACGTGCTCGTGGCGGGCGACCGCGGCGAACTGCGCGAGCCGGGGCGTCAGGGCCAGCGCCCACGAGTCCGCCCCGAGGTCCGCGGTCTCCGCCGGTTCACCCGACCGCGTCCGGATGTCTTTTCTGTTTCCGGTGTGCGACAGAGGCCGCTGTGAGCTGCTGTTATGTGCCACAGCATGGATTATGGCGTTTCTATGCATTGGACGCATGAAACCGGCGGGCATACGTTCGGATCATGCCTCCCGCTGATACCGGGGCGTCGGTCGCCGCGCGCGCCGGCGCCTCCGCGCAGTCGTCCCCCGTCGCCTCCGCCACGCCCGCCGCCGACGCGTACCCGGCGCCCGCCCCCGAGGCCGCCAAGCTGCACCCGGGCGGCCCCGGCTACCGCCGGATGAGCTTCGCCCTCTTCGCCGCGGGCGTCGCCACCTTCGCGCTCCTGTACTCCACACAGGCGCTGCTCCCCGCGATCTCCGCCGACCTCGCCGTCTCGCCCGACCAGGCCAGTTGGACCGTGTCGGCCGCGACCTTCGGCCTGGCCCTGGCCGTCGTCCCGCTGAGCGCGCTGTCCGAACGCTTCGGCCGCCGCACGATGATGACCGCCTCCCTGTCGGTGGCCGCGCTGATCGCGTTGCTGGTGCCGTTCGCCCCCGGCCTGGGCTGGCTGATCGCGCTGCGCGCCGTGCAGGGCGTGGCGCTGGCCGGGCTGCCGGCCTCCGCGATGGCGTTCCTCGCCGAGGAGGTACGGACCAAGGCGCTGGTCGCCGCGATCGGCCTGTTCGTGGCGGGCAACAGCATCGGCGGCATGTCGGGCCGGATCGTCACCGGGTGGGTGGCCCAGGCGTGGGGCTGGCGCGCCGCACTCGGCGCGGTCGGACTGATGGCCGTGGTGTGCGCGGTGGTCTTCCGGCTGCTGGTCCCCGCGGCCCGGCACTTCTCGCCCCGCGCGGTCGGGCCGCGCGCGCTGGCCCGCACCCTCGGCGGCCACCTGTCCGACCCGCTGCTGCGCCGCCTGTACGGCATCGGCGCGCTCTTCATGATGGTCTTCGGCGCGGTCTACACGGTCATCGGCTACCGCCTCGTCGACGAGCCCTTCAGCCTCCCCCAGGGCATCGTCGGCTCGATCTTCCTGGTCTACCTCGTCGGTACGGTCTCCTCCGCCGCGGCGGGCCGCCTGGTCGGCCGCGTCGGCCGGCGCGGAGCGCTGTATCTCGCGGTCGGCACCACGGCGGCGGGCCTGCTGCTCACCCTCACCGCGTCGCTCGCCGCGGTCCTGCTGGGCCTGGTCCTGATCACCGCGGGCTTCTTCGCGGGCCACGCGGTGGCGTCGTCCTCCGTCAGCCGCGCCGCCAAGACCGCCCGCGCGCAGGCGTCCGCGCTGTACCAGTGCGCGTACTACATCGGCAGCAGCATCGGCGGCGCGCTCGGCGCGGCGGCGTTCCACGCGGGCGGCTGGGAGGCCACCGTCGTGCTGGGGCTGGCCGCGATGGCCGGCGCGGCGTCGATCACGCTGTACGCCACGCGGAAGGCGATGGCGGAACGGCGCGTCCTGCACGTACGGCAGACCGCGTAGGCGGCTCCGCCGCCCGGAACCCGGAAGGCCCGCCCTGCCACCTGTCCTGGTGGGGTGGGCCTTTCGTACGTGTCAGGGGCCGAAGGGGAAGACGCTGGTGTCGATGGTGAGGTCGAAGGGCTCCGGTAGGTGAATGTCCTCCCCGAACTTCACCGCCTGGAGTTCCTGGTAGACGGCGTCTTCCGGCTCCCCGAACAGCGTGACCGTGGGTCCGGGAGGAGCGAAGCGGTCGATGAGGAGGTAGAGCGGAACACCCGCCTCCGCGTAGGCGGCCGCCTTGTTGAGCCGGTCGCAGCTCGCATTGTCCGGCGAGGTGATCTCTACGACCGGCTCTGCGGCCGTGAGCGGGACATCCTCGCCTCCTTCGACGCGGTCAGGGATGTCGTCCGGGACCACGACGAGGTCCGCAATGAAGAGCCGTCCACGCAGGGGGTGGGTGACCCGAGAGTTTGGTACACCCCCCATTCCTCGGGCAGCACCGTGTACAGCCTGCGGTGCACCTATTCGGCGATGCGATGGTGCGGTACGGCCGGTGGAGGTGACACAACGACGACTCCATCGATGATCTCCACCTTGCTGCCCTCGGGCCAGTCCGCTTCCTGCCCGAAGCGGAGCAGCTCATCCCAGTACTGCCCCGGAGTGGGGCCGGCGGGGAGTGCACTCACGGCGGTCTCCTGACGTGTTGTGGCACCGACCCCAGCATGACGAACGGGCCGGGCACCGGTCCACCGATCCCGTTCACCCGAACGATGCGTCCGCCCCTCACCCCTTCAACGGATCATGCCCCCAGTTCATCAGCGAATACCGCCACGTCGTCTCCGTCACATCCCCTGCCGGCCGCTGCGCGAGATGGCGGTGCACATACCCCGTCACCTTGCGCATGTGCGCATAGTCATCGTCCGAGAGATCCGCGCGCTTGGTGCGGAGCAGCGAAACGATCCGGCGCCCCGACTCGTGCCCCACCGACTCCCCACCCCCCTTGCGCTGCCCCGACTCCTTGGACTCGTCCTCCTTCAGCCACGACTCCAGCTCGGACGGGGACATGTTCACCGCGTCCTTGAAGTCCTGCCAGACGGTGTCCTGGTCGTCCTCCGTCTTCGCCACGGCCTCAGGACCGCTTCTTCTTCAGGGCGCCGGGCCTGTGCACGGCCGACCCGCCGGACTTCTCGCTGCGGACCTTGTACTGCGGGTCGTCCGGCGAGGCGTCCACCGTCCGCCCGGCCTCCTCCGTACGCCCCGTGATCTTCTTCTCCACCTTGCCGACGGCCTCACTGCCATGGCTCTTCCAGGTGACCTTGTCGCCCCTGCTGAAGTCGTCCTTCTTCTTCGGCATCGCCGTTCTCCTCGCGGTCTGGTCCTCCCAGGACAGCACCGGTCGGGGCGCGGCGCGCGTCGGGCGCGCCCCGGAAGGAGCGCGCCCGACGGTGGCGGTGCGGGGCCGGATCAGCCGATGCGGTCCAGCACCACCGGGTTCGGGGTGAAGTCCGTGCCGGGCGGGGCGATGAGGACGCCGCCGTCGAGGGCTTCGAGGGCGTAGGGGAACTTTTCGGGGGTGTCGGTGTGGAGGGTGAGGAGGGGCTGGCCCTCCTTGACCTCGTCGCCGGGCTTGGCGTGGAGTTCGATGCCCGCGCCCGCCTGGACCGGGTCCTCCTTGCGGGCGCGGCCGGCGCCCAGGCGCCAGGCGGAGACGCCCACCGCGTACGCGTCGAGGGTGGTGAGGACGCCGGTGGCGGAGGCGTTGACGGTGTGCTGTTCGCGGGCGACCGGGAGCGGGGCGTCGGGGTCGCCGCCCTGGGCCTGGATCATGCGGCGCCAGTGGTCCATGGCGGAGCCGTCGGCGAGGGCCTTGGCGGGGTCGGCGTCCTTCAGGCCGGCCGCGTCGAGCATCTCGCGGGCCAGGGCGAGGGTGAGTTCGACGACATCGGCCGGGCCGCCGCCGGCCAGCACCTCGACGGACTCGCGGACTTCGAGGGCGTTGCCGGCGGTCAGGCCGAGCGGGGTGGACATGTCGGTGAGCAGCGCGGAGGTGCGGACGCCGTGGTCGGTGCCGAGTTCGACCATGGTGGTGGCGAGTTCGCGGGCGTCCTCGATGTTCTTCATGAAGGCGCCGGAGCCGGCCTTGACGTCCAGGACGAGTGAGCCGGTGCCCTCGGCGATCTTCTTGGACATGATCGAGGAGGCGATCAGCGGGATGGCCTCGACGGTGCCGGTGACGTCGCGCAGCGCGTACAGCTTCTTGTCGGCGGGGGCCAGTCCGTCGCCCGCCGCGCAGATGACGGAGCCGACGTCGCGCAGGACGTCCATCATCTCGGTGGTGGAGAGCAGGGCCCGCCAGCCGGGGATGGCCTCCAGCTTGTCGAGGGTGCCGCCGGTGTGGCCGAGGCCGCGGCCGGAGAGCTGCGGTACGGCCGCGCCGCAGGCGGCGACGAGGGGGGCGAGCGGCAGGGTGATCTTGTCGCCGACGCCGCCGGTGGAGTGCTTGTCGGCGGTCGGGCGGGCCAGGGCGGAGAAGTTCATCCGCTCGCCGGAGGCGATCATGGCGGCGGTCCAGCGGGCGATCTCCGTACGGTTCATGCCGTTGAGGAAGACGGCCATCGCCAGGGCCGACATCTGCTCGTGGGCGACCTCGCCGCGCGTGTAGGCGTCGATGACCCAGTCGATCTGCTCGGGGGTCAGCTCCTGCTTGTCGCGCTTCGCGCGGATGACCGAGATGACGTCCATCTGGGCTTCCTTTCGTGGAACGGCCGGCTCAGCCCGTCCCTGTACCCGGGAACGACGCGGCGAGCGGGTCCGTCCAGTTCTACACGCATAGAGCGCGGAGATCGAGAGGCCCGCACCGCCGGGTGACGGTGCGGGCCGGGGGCGGCGTCAGCGGGCCAGGTGCTGGGGGCCGAACGCGTCCGGAAGGAGGTCGTCCAGGCGCCGGACGCCCGCCGCGCCGGCGTCGATCAGCAGCTCGGGGCCGCCGTGCTCGTACAGCAACTGACGGCAGCGGCCGCACGGCACGAGCAGCTCGCCCCGGCCGTCCACGCAGGTGAACGCGGTCAGCCGGCCGCCGCCGGTGGCGACGAGCGCGGAGACCAGGCCGCATTCGGCGCACAGGCCGAGCCCGTACGAGGCATTCTCGACGTTGCAGCCGACGACCGTACGGCCGTCGTCCACCAGGGCCGCGGCGCCGACCGGGTACTCCGAGTACGGGGCGTACGCCCGGGACATCGCGTCCTGGGCCGCCGCGCGGAGCTGCTCCCAGTCGACCGGCACCTGATCACCGTTCATCCGGCCATCGTGCGTCATGCGCCCTGCCCCCGCCGGTACGGCTTGCCGTTGGCCTTCGGCGGGCGCAGCCGCTGCGCGAACAGCGCCAGCACCAGCAGCGTGGCGATGTACGGGCTGGCCTCGACCAGCTCCAGCGGCACCACGTCGGTGAGGAAGTACCAGAGGACGAGGAGGACCGCCGCGACACCCGCGACCGACGCCTGGGCGCGCTTGGCGGCGCGCAGGCGCAACAGCGCGAGGACGGCGAGCAGCGCCGCCAGGCCGAGCAGCAGCGCATGCACGGTCGGGCCGCCGCTGCGCAGTTGCATGGCGTCCATGAAGCCGAACAGGCCGGCGCCCATCGCGACGCCGCCGGGCCGCCAGTTGCCGAAGATCATCGTGGCCAGGCCGATGTAGCCGCGGCCGCCGGTCTGCCCGTCCTGGTAGAAGTGCGTGCTGATGGAGAGGAACGCGCCGCCGAGTCCGGCCAGCGCGCCGGAGACCAGCACCGCCGCGTACTTGTACGTGTAGACGTTGACGCCCAGCGACTCGGCCGAGACCGGGGCCTCGCCGCAGGAACGCAGCCGCAGGCCGAAGGACGAGCGCCACAGCAGGTAGAAGGTGCCGGCGAAGAGCAGCACGGCCAGCACGGTGAGCCAGGAGACGTTGGTGACCAGGCCGCCGAGGACGCCGGCCAGGTCGGAGACGAGGAACCAGTGGTGGTTCTCGACGGACCGCAACGCGTCCGCGAGCCCCGGCACGGTGAACGTCGGCATGTCGGCCATCGGCGGCGACTGCTTGTCGTTGCCGCCCGCCCGCATCGCCGCGCTGCCCTCCGCGCCGAACCACAGCGTGGCCAGGTACTGCGTCGCGCCCAGCGCCAGGATGTTGATGGCGACACCGGAGACGATGTGGTCGACGCCGAAGCTGACGGTGGCGATCGCGTGCACCAGCCCGCCGAGCGCGCCGCCGAGGATGCCGATGGCCGCGGCGGCCCACGGGCCGTGCTGCCAGCCGATCCAGCCGGCCGCGAACGAGCCGAGCATCATCATGCCTTCGAGGCCGATGTTGACCACGCCGGCCCGCTCGGCCCACAGGCCGCCGAGACCGGCCAGGCCGATCGAGGTGGCGGCGGCGAGCGCCGCGCTGAACTGGCCGGCGGAGGTCAGGTCGTTCGTGCCGGTGACCGCGCGCAGCAGGGACACCGCGACGATCGCCCCGGCGATGATCAGCAGGATGACCGGGTAGGTCGGCTTGCGGCGACCGCCGCCCCGCGCGCTGGCGCCGGGCCCGGCCGCGGGCTTGAGTTCGGTACTCACGCGGTCGCCTCCGCCTTGTCGTTCTCGCCTGGGTTCGTACGGGCCAGGGCGGCCAGTTCCTCGCCGACCTTGCGCTGCTGGGCGCGCAGCCCGTACCGGCGCACGATCTCGTACGCGATGACCACGCACAGCACGATCACGCCCTGAATCACGCCGACGATCTCCTGGGCGTACCCCTCGAACTCCAGGCGGGAGCCGGTGCGGTCGAGGAACGCCCACAGCAACGCGCCGAACGCCATGCCCACCGGGTGGTTGCGGCCGAGCAGCGCGATGGCGATGCCGGTGAAGCCGATGCCGGCCGGGAAGTCGGTGCCGTAGTTGAAGGACTCGCCGAGCAATGTCGGCATGCCCACCAGGCCCGCCGCGGCGCCCGAGAGCAGCATCGAGATGACGACCATCCGCTTGACGCTGACGCCGCTGGCCTCGGCGGCAGGCTCGGAGGTGCCCACCGCGCGCAGGTCGAAGCCGAAGCGGGTGCGGTTGAGCACGAACCAGTAGACGAAGCCGGCCAGCGCCGCGATCACCACGAAGCCGTACACCGGCTTGGGGTCGGTCGGGAAGCTGAAGAAGTGGCTGGACTCCGGCAGGAACCTGGTGTGCAGCAGGTTGCCGTCCTTGATCGCGAGGCGGCCGTCCTGGAGGAAGTAGCCGATCACGGAGGCGGCGATGGCGTTCAGCATGATCGTGGTGATCACCTCGCTGACGCCGCGCGAGGTCTTCAGGACACCCGCGATGCCCGCCCACAACGCGCCCACCAGCATGGCGATCACGATGAGCAGGATGATCTGGAGGGCTCCGGGCAGCGCGATGGCGCCGCCGACCGCCGCGGCCGCGAAGGCCGCCAGCCGGTACTGCCCGTCCACACCGATGTTGAAGAGGTTCATCCGGAAGCCGATGGCGACCGCCAGTGCCGACAGGTAGTACGGCACCGCCTTGTTGATGATCCAGACCTGGCTGTCGCTGTAATGGCCGTAGTCGACCATGATCCAGTAGGCCCGCAGCGGGTTCTCGCCCGAGGCCAGGAAGACCAGCGAGCTGATGACGAACGCGGCGGCGATGGCCAGCAGCGGCGCGGCCAGCGCCAGCAGCACCTTGTCCTTGGTGAACGACCTGGTCAGCGTCTTCACTCCCGGTCACCTCCCGCGCGCTGGTCAGCGTCTTCAGCGGTCAGATGGCCGCTGGCGGCACCGGTCATGGCCGAACCCAACTCCTCCGGGGTGATGGTCGCGGGGTCGGCGTCCGCGACCAGCCGGCCCCGGTACATCACCCGCAGGGTGTCGGAGAGCCCGATCAGCTCGTCCAGGTCGGCAGAGATCAACAGGACCGCCAGGCCTTCCCGGCGCGCCGCGCGGATCTGCTCCCAGATCTGCGCCTGCGCGCCGACGTCCACGCCCCGCGTGGGGTGGGCGGCGATCAGCAGCTTGGGGTGATGGCTCATCTCCCGGCCGACGATCAGCTTCTGCTGGTTGCCGCCGGACAGCGAGGCCGCCGTCACCTCGATACCGGGCGTCCGCACGTCGTACGCGGCGACGATCCGCTCGGTGTCCTTGCGGGCCGCGGTCAGGTCCAGCAGGCGGCCCTTGCTGTTCGGGCGCTCGGTGACGTGCCCCAGGATGCGGTTCTCCCACAGCGGCGCCTCCAGCAACAGGCCGTGCCGGTGACGGTCCTCGGGGACGTACCCGATGCCGCCCTCGCGGCGCCTGCGGGTACTGACGCCGGACACGTCCTGCCCGTCCAGCGTCACGGTGCCGCCGTCCAGGGCCCGGGTGCCCATGATCGCCTCGACCAGTTCGGCCTGCCCGTTGCCCTCGACACCCGCGACGCCGAGCACCTCGCCCTTGTGGATGGTGAAGGTGATGCCGTCCAGCACGGTCCGTACGACTCCGTCGGAGTCGGTCGCCGACAGCCGGAGATCCGCCACGCCCAGCATCGGCGTGTCCGTCACCGTCGACTCCCGCGTCTCCGGGGACGGCAGCTCACTGCCCACCATCAGCTCGGCGAGCTGCTTGGGCGTCGTCTTCGCGGGCTCCACCGACGCGACCGTCGTGCCCCGCCGGATGACCGTGATGTCGTCCGCGACCGACAGGACCTCGCCCAGCTTGTGCGAGATGAAGATGACGGTCAGGCCCTCCGACTTCAGCTCCCGCAGGTTGTCGAAGAGCGCGTCGACCTCCTGCGGGACCAGGACCGCGGTCGGCTCGTCGAGGATCAGCGTGCGGGCACCCCGGTAGAGCACCTTGAGGATCTCCACCCGCTGGCGGTCCGCGACACCGAGGTCCTCCACGAGGACGTCGGGCCGTGCGCCCAGCCCGTACGCGTCCGAGATCTCCGTGATCCGCGCGCGGGCGCGGCCGGCGATGCCGTGCAGCTTCTCCGCGCCGAGGACGACGTTCTCCAGGACGGTGAGATTGTCGGCCAGCATGAAGTGCTGATGCACCATGCCGATGCCGCGGGCGATGGCGTCCGCGGGGGTGCCCAGCGCGGCCTGCTCGCCGTCGAGCGTGATGGTGCCCTCGTCCGGCTTCTGCATGCCGTAAAGGATCTTCATCAGCGTCGACTTGCCCGCGCCGTTCTCACCGCACAGGGCGTGCACGGTGCCGCGGCGTACGGTCAGGTCGATGTCGTGGTTGGCCACGACACCGGGGAAACGCTTGGTGATACCGCGGAGTTCGACGGCTGCGGGGCCCGGCTCGGCCGGGCGGCTGATCGTGGGTGCTGCGTTGATGGCGCACTCCCCTCGGGGATGGTTGTCCTGGGCGGACGGCATGTCCTTGGCGGACGGCGGGCAGCAGGTACCGGCCGTCGCGGGCACGGGTGCGGGTACGGCCCGGCCGCGGGTGATTCGGCCGTGGTGCGAGCCGCGGCCGCGGTGGGGCTGAGCGGTGGCGGGCCGCGGTGCGGTCCGCCTCCGTCAGCGCCCTGCTACGGCGTCTCCTTGACCTTCACCTTGCCCTCGACGATCTTCTGGCGGGCGGCGTCGATCTGCGGCTGGATGTCCTTGATGAACCCGCCCGACGTGGCGAGCGTGACGCCCTTCTTCTTCATGTCGTACGCGTGCACGCCCGTCAACGGCTTGCCGTCCTCGACACTCTTGATCAGGTCATAGACCGCCACGTCCACGTTCTTGACGACCGACGTCAGGATGCAGTCCTTGTACTTCGCCAGGCCCGGCTGCAGATACTGGTCGGAGTCCACACCGATCGCCCAGGCGCCCTTGCGCTTGCTGATCGCCTCGATGGCGCCCGCGCCCGACTGGCCGGCCGCGGAGTAGATCACATCGATGCCGCTGTCCAGCATGCCGCCCGCCTTGGCCCGCGCCGCGGCCGGGTCGTTGAACCCCTTGTCGTTGTTGGGGTACAGGTACTGCGACGTGACCTTGGTGTGCGGATCGGTGTCCCGTACCCCCTGCTCGAAACCGGCCTGGAACTTCTGGATCAGCGCGTTGTTCACACCGCCGATGAAGCCGACCTTGTGGTTCTTGCTCTTCAGGGCGGCGGCGACACCCGCCAGGTACGAGCCCTCGTGCTCCGCGAAGACCATCGCGTCCACGTTCTTGCCCTGCGGCACCGCGTCCACGACGCCGAAGGACGTCTCCGGGAAGTCCTTGGCGACGTTCTCGATCGACCGGCTGTAAGCGAATCCGACACCTATGACCGGGTTGTACCCGGCCTCGGCGAACGACGCGAGCCGCTGCTCGCGGTCCGCCTCCGTCTCGCCGTTCTTCGCGGTGAGCATCTTGACGTTGACGCCCAGCTTCTTCCTGGCGTTCTCGGTGCCGCGGGCGGCCGCCTCGTTGAAGGAGTGGTCGTCCCGCCCGCCGATGTCGAACGCGAGCCCGACACCGGCGTGGCTGGCCCGGTTCGCCTCGGCGAAGCTCTGACCGCAAGCGGTGGCAGTGACCGCGAGAAGCGCGGAGGCGCTGGCCGCGGCGGCAAACCTGGTGACCCGACGCAAGGGGCCTTTCCCTTCGCTCACAGCGCCCACGGTGGCGCTGGCTTGACGGGAGATTAACGCGCGTAGACCTGGCGCAAAACCCTTCGCTGCGTGGCCGTTATCTGATTGTTCCTCCCGTCGGGCGGGCCGCTGGCGTGGCGGGGTGGGGGTGGGCCTTGCGCTGTGGTGTGCGCGGGTGCGCTTGATCGCATGGGTTCGTCGCGGGTCGGGGGCGCGATAAAAGGAAGCGCCCCCTCGCGCTGCGCGCGAGAGGGGGCTGGTAGCAGTGAGTGACCCCGATGGCGGGATGGCCGCGTACGGCGCGGGCTCGGGGACATTCCGGGGTCTCCCCGCAGGCAGCCCGGCGCCAAGGTTCACGACGACCCTCACGTTGCCTCAAGGGTGCTGTGGGGGCACCCCGGCCGGAGGCTGGAGGGAGTGGCCCCGGAAGGGCCCCGAGCCCCCACCCACGGACCCAAAGCGCACGCCCCCCACCAGGCCAAAGGCACAAAACGAGCACCCCCATCACGGCACGTGACTACGCCAGCATCGCCGCCGCCGTGAACAGCTCCACCCCGGCCCGAATCGCGCCCTCGTCCACGTCGAAGTCGCCGCGGTGCAGGTCGTAACGGACGGTGCTGCCCGGTGACCGGACGCCCAGGCGCGCCATGGCCCCCGGCACGCGCTCCAGGTACCAGGAGAAGTCCTCGCCGCCGAGGGACTGCTCGGTGCCCTCGACGGTGTGCGGCCCGCGGCGGGCGGCCATCGCGTCGTGGAGGAGCTGGGTGGAGACCGGTTCGTTGACCACCGGTGGCACGCCCCGGACGTAGTTGATCTGGCACTTCGCCCCGTGCAGCGCCGCGACCTCGTCGATCGCCGCGTGCACCAGGTCCGGCGCGTCGCGCCACGCGTCCAGGTCCAGGCAGCGCACCGTGCCGGCCAGCTCCGCGTGCTGGGGGATGACGTTGCAGGCGTGGCCCACGTCCAGCCGGCCCCAGGTCACGGCGAGCCCGGCCCGGGTGTCGACCCGGCGGGAGAGCAGCGCGGGCGCGTCGACGGCGACCCGGGCGGCGGCCGTGACGAGGTCGGTCGTCAGGTGGGGCCGGGCGGTGTGGCCGCCGGGCCCGTCGAGGGAGACCTCCAGCCGGTCGCAGGCCGAGGTGATCGCCCCGGTGCGCAGGCCGATGCGACCGGCGTCCACGCGGGGGTCGCAGTGCACGGCGAGGATGCGGCCCACCCCGTCCAGCGCCCCGGAGCCGATCGCGTCGGTGGCGCCGCCGGGCAGGACTTCCTCGGCGGGCTGGAAGAGCAGCCGTACGGGCCGCGGCAGCCGCCCTTCGCGTGCCAGATCGGCGAGGATCAGGCCGGCGCCGAGGACGACGGTGGTGTGTACGTCGTGGCCGCAGGCGTGCGCGCGGTTGGGGACCGTCGAGCGGTAGGGCACCGTCTTCACGTCGGGGATCGGCAGCGCGTCGATGTCGGCGCGCAGGGCGAGCAGTGGCTGCCCGCCGTCCCAGGGCCCGAGGCCGGGCGTGATGTCACAGATCAGGCCGGTGCCGATGGACAGGACGCGTGGTGAGAGGCCGGCCCGCTCCAGGCGCGCCTTGAGCGCGGCGGTGGTGCGGAACTCCTGGTTGCCCAGCTCCGGGTGCATGTGCAAGTCGCGGCGGAAGGCGACCAGTTCGGCGCGCAGCTCTTCCGGCAGCGCGCCGGGCAGCGGTTCCCCGGCAGGAGCGTCTTCGGTTTCGGCCTCGCGGGACATCAAGTGGTTCACCTGTTGAAGGGTACGGGGGCAGTTGGGGCAACTGTCCCTCGATCAACAAAAGTTCAGCCCGTTAGGGGAAGGAAATCTAGGCCGCCCGGCGCATGGAGCAGTCATCACGGGGGTATCACTACCGGTTCCGTTTGTTTCCGGAATCACGGGCGCCGGATGCCTCAGGGGTTGCGCGCCACGGTGTCACCCTCGCCCGGTGGCGTCGCCGGCAGCCGCCGTACGCCCCGTGCCGTACCCGTCACGCCGGACAGGAACCCTTCGGCGCGTGGTGACGCCTTGCTGGTCAGCCAGGACGGGTCGATGTCGCAGACGGCGACGCCGACCCCGGTGCCGGCGAGGGCGAGCGGCAGCGTGTGCACCACGGTGGACGGGAAGCTGAGGACGAGGCGGCCGACGGGGCCGCGCCGGGCGATGAGTTCCAGCGGCAGGTCGGGGCGTACCACCTCCAGGCCGGTCTCGGCGGCGACCCGGCGGAGCTTGGCGGTGGCTTCGCGCCGGTGGGCGAAGTAGCGGGTGGCGCCGTGGGCCCGGGCGAGCGAGGTGACGGCTTCCAGATAGCGGTCGGGGTCGACGACGCCGGTCTCGACGAGGCAGGTGCCGACGATGTCCGCGCCACGGGTCAGCCGGGGCGGCCCGAACCGCCGTCGGGTCCAGGCGAATTCGTTCGAGAGGACGCGGATGCCCGGGGGCGGTTCGACGGGCATGGCGGTGAAGAGGCCGACGGTGCGGTGGCCGCCTTCGGGGGCGGGGGTGAGCCGGCGGCGGGCGGCGGCCGAGAACGGCGCGAAGAGGACGTCGCGGGGTCCGCGTCCGCCGCCGTGCCGGTGCCACCGTACGAGGCGTTCGCCGTTGGCCAGTTGGGTGATGAACTCCATCGTGGCCGTGCCGTCGTCGACCACGACCAGGTCGCGGGCGCGGGTGAGGGCCAGCAGGAGCTGGACGTAGCGGGAGAAGGGGTCGCCGATGACGACGCGGCCGGCGCGCCGCAGCCGGGGGGTGAGGCCGCCGACGGTCCGCAGCGGGGCGCCCGCGCCGCCGCGCGCCTCTTCCCACCGTACGGAGAAGCCTTCGTCGCGGGCGAGTTCGGCCATCCGGCGGAGCTGGCCGCGGGTCATCGGGTCGTGCGGGGCGAGGACGGCGACGGTGAGGTCCGCGGCCTGTTCGTGGTGCGCCCATTCCAGGACGTTCAGCAGTTGTACCGGGCTCTCGACGAAGGCGAGGGTGCCCGCGGCCGCGCGCCGGGCGTCTCGTCCGGCCGCCCGCCCCACGGCGCGGGCGTCCCGCTCAGCTCCCCCGGCCCGCTTCGCGGCGGACCTGGGGCGCTGCCGGGGTACCCCCAGGAGGCGGCGGACGGGAGCCCCCGCCTCCTGGGGCGGGCCACAGGCCCCGTCTGGTGAACTCACGGTGTG
The DNA here is from genome assembly GCF_044327445.1 of Streptomyces sp. NPDC018045. Lineage (NCBI taxonomy): Bacteria > Bacillati > Actinomycetota > Actinomycetes > Kitasatosporales > Streptomycetaceae > Streptomyces > Streptomyces sp. NPDC018045. Next base: position 155,595 of record NZ_JBIRFL010000012.1, on the reverse strand, counting down.
TACGTCCCGTCCGTCGGGCGGCTGGAGCGGTCGTGCGCGGGCAGGCGCGGCCGTACGGGTGCGGGGTCAGGCCGAGACCGGCTCGCGGTCGGCGGCCTCCGCCTCGGCGACGGCACCGGCGACCCGGCGCAGCTTCTTCATCGGGCCCAGTTCGCTCTCGTAGACCTTCTTGATGCCGTCGCCGAGGGAGTCCTCGATGGTGCGGATGTCGCGGACCAGGCGGGTCAGGCCCTGCGGTTCGACGGAGGCGGCCTGGTCGGAGCCCCACATGGCGCGGTCGAGGGTGATGTGGCGCTCGACGAAGGCGGCGCCGAGGGCGACGGCGGCGAGGGTGGTCTGCAGGCCGGTCTCGTGGCCGCTGTAGCCGATGGGGACGTTGGGGTACTCGGCCTGGAGGGTGTGGATCATGCGCAGGTTCAGCTCTTCGGCCTTGGCGGGGTAGGTCGAAGTGGCGTGGCACAGAACGATGTTGTCGCTGCCGAGGACCTCTACGGCGTGCCGGATCTGCTTGGGGGTGGACATGCCGGTGGAGAGGATGACCGTACGGCCGGTGGCCCGCATGGCGCGCAGCAGTTCGTCGTCGGTGAGGGAGGCGGAGGCGACCTTGTAGCAGGGCACGTCGAACTTCTCCAGGAAGGCGACGGACTCCACGTCCCAGGGGGAGGCGAACCAGGCGATGGAGCGCTTCCTGGCGTACTCGTCGATGGCGCGGTAGCCGTCCTCGTCGAACTCCACGCGGTGGCGGTAGTCGATGTAGGTCATCCGGCCCCAGGGGGTGTCGCGCTCGATGTCCCACTGGTCGCGCGGGGTGCAGACCTCGGGGGTGCGCTTCTGGAACTTCACGGCGTCGCAGCCGGCGTCCGCGGCGGCGTCGATCAGCGCGAAGGCCTTCTCCAGGTCGCCGTTGTGGTTGATGCCGATCTCACCGGTGACGTAGACGGGGCGGCCGGGCCCGACGGGCCGGTCGCCGAGGGTGCGGAGGCGGGAGTTGCTGGTCATCTGGGTGAGTTCCTTACTTGGTCAGAGGGTCGGGCCGAGGATCCACGTGGCGATCTCGCGGATCGCGCCGCTGCCTCCGGGGGTGGAGGTGACGGCGCGGGCGGCGCCGCGTACGACGTCGTGGGCGCCCGCGACCGCCACGGGCCAGCCGACGAGGCCGAAGCACGGGAGGTCGTTGACGTCGTTGCCGACGTAGAGCACGCGCTCGGGCGCGATGCCCTGTTCCTCGCACCACTGCTTGAGGGCGAGGTCCTTGCGGTCGATGCCGTGGAGCACGGGCAGGCGCAGCTTGTCCGCCCGCGCGGCGACGACCGGGTTCACTTCCGTGGACAGGATCAGCAGCTTCAGCTCCGCCTTGCGCAGGGCGGCGATGCCGAGGCCGTCGCCGCGGTGCACGGCGACCATCTCCCGTCCGTCGGAGTCGACGAGCACCCGGTCGTCGGTCTGGGTGCCGTCGAAGTCGAGTACGACCGCGTCGATGTCGTCGCGGGTCGGCAGCGCGCCGGGGCGCGCGCTGTCCAGCAGGGGTGCGAGGGCGCGGGCGCGGGCCAGGTCGTGCGGGTCGTCGACCTCCAGCACGCGGGCGGGATCGGTGCGCACCAGTTCCGTACGGCCGAAGAAGCGGTGGCCGGCGGCGCGGAAGCCGGCGGCGTCCATGGCGTAGGCGGCGCCGGTCTCCAGGAAGTCCTGGGGGCGGTCCTGGCGGCGGGGGCGGAAGGACGTGTCGTGGTTGACGCCGGTGCCGCCGGGGCCGGGGCCGCCGGCCGGGCCGGCCTCGACCGCCGCGTCCGCGCCCTCGCGCCACACGAAGCCGTGGAACGGCGCCACGGTCAGCGCGCTGTCCGCGCCGGCCTCGACGACCGCGGCGGCGACCGCGTCGATGTCCTCACGGATCAGGAAGGGGCTGGTGCACTGGACGAGCAGGACCGCGTCGACGGGCCTGCCGTGCTCGGCCTCGTAGGCGTCCATGGCGTGCAGGACCGCGGCCTCGCTGGTGGCCGTGTCACCGGCGAGGGCGCCGGGGCGGCGTATGACGACGGCGCCCGCGCCGCGTGCCGCGCCGGCGATCGCCGCGTCGTCCGTGGAGACCACGACATCGGTGACCAGCCGGGCCGCGCGGCATTCGCGGACGGCGCGGGCGATCAGCGGGACGCCGCCGACCGCGGCGAGGTTCTTGGCGGGGACGCCCTTGGAGCCGCCGCGGGCGGGGATGACGGCGACGACGGTCGGCGCGGCCGGGCGGCTGCTCGGTGGGGTCGGCATGGCGGGCTCCTTCCGGGGGCCGCGCGGGCTCCGGGGGCGGTCGGGTGAGGCGCTCACAGTTGGCCCCAGCGGCGGATGGCGGGGGCGACGCGCTGGACGCCGTGCCGGTACGCGCCGCGGGCGGCGTCGCGCACGGTGTCGCGGGCCAGCCGGCGCAGTCCGCCGGCCTCGGCGGGCTCGGCGGTCCGTCCGGGCAACGGTTCGCCCTGGGGGCCGAGGCCGTGGCGGGCGAGGATGCCGGGGAGGTAGCCGGGGGCGGTGCGGGGTGTGTAGTACGGGGTGAGGGGCGGCAGGCGGTCGGCGGCGCGCAGGGCGGTGACGCGGGCGCGGGCGGCGTCGAAGGCGGTGGCGTAGCGGGAGCCGGGGGCCACGCCTTGGCGGTCCAGCCAGTGCGGGTCGGGGTCGGGGCGGTGGCCGGCGTCCAGTTCGTCCCAGGAGGCGAGGCAGCCGGAGCCGAGGAAGTGGTGGTTGCCGAGGACTTCGCGGATGCCGAGGTCGGTGAGGACGGCGGTGGGGATGCCGCGGTGCAGGGATTCCAGTGCGGCGGTCGAGCTGACGGTCACCAGGAGGTCGGTGCGGTCCAGGATCTCGCCCATGTTGCCGTACGCCAGGCGGCAGTTGGGCGGCAGGCCGCCGGGGAGGCGGGCCGCCAGCTTCTGGTACGGAAGTTCCTCGATGTGTGTGGTGTGTTCGCCGGGTCTGCTGCGCAGCTTGACCAGGACTTCGCGGCCGGGGTTGCGCCGGGCGTGTCCGGCGGCGCGGCGCAGCAGGTACGTACGGTCGTCGCGGCGGTCCGGTACGGACGGCTGGGCGGCGAAGACGACCGTGTGGGGGCGGCGGTCGCCGGCGGGCTCGTACGGGGCGCCGCCCAGGAAGGGCAGGGCGCACTCGACGACACTGCCGCCGTCGGCGCCGACGCCCTCGTACACCGCGCGGAAGCGGTCCGCGTCGTGCCGGGAGTTGGCGAGGACGACGTCCGCGCCGTGCCGCAGCAGCAGGCCGTCGGCCAGCTTCTCGTAGACGACGCCGACGTAGCCGGTGACGACGACGGGCCGCCGGCCGGCGCCTTGCCAGACGCGGGCGAGGCCGTGCAGCATCGCCTGCACGGCGCCGCCGACGCAGGCGAGGACGACCACGTCGTACCGCGTGGGGTCCTTCATCAGCGCCAGGAAGTCCGCGCCGCGGATCTCGCGCAGCGCGTCCGCACGGGCGCCGACCTCGTCGAGCTGGCGGACCGTGGGGGTGGCGCGGCCGCGGAGCAGATATCCGTCCAGATGGATGTCCGATTGAATGCGGTGCGCTGTCGAAGCGCCCCATTTCCATCGGGTGTCCGAATCCGCGAGCACCGCGACACGCGGCTGGGAAGTGGTACGAGTGGGCACGACGAAAACGCTAGGAAGGCGTTCCGTTCGGCGGGCCAACTGTGCCGCAACAACGGGTTAACAGCGCATCGCGGAACAGCGAACCAGCGCGCCGAATTGCCGGGTTAACCATCCCGCCGCGCTTCGTTCACCCTGGGGTCCGCGTCCCGTCAAGACGAATGCCGGGACCGCGCCTAACGTCACCCGGGTGGTTAAGCTCTCCGTCGTCGTGCCGTTCTACAACGTGCAGACATATGCGCCCGACACCCTGCGAAGCCTGGCGGCCAACGCCCGCGAGGACTTCGAATTCCTGCTCGTGGACGACTGCTCGCGGGACGAGACGCCGCAGATCCTCGCGCGCGCCGAGGGCGAGCTGCCCGGCGCCCGGGTGCTGCGGCACGAGCGGAACGGCGGCCTGGCCACCGCCCGCAACACCGGCCTGGAGGCGGCCAACGGCGAGTACGTGACCTTCCTGGACGGTGACGACTGGCTGGCCCCCGGGTACTACGAGCAACTCCTCGCCGTCATCGAGGGGTTGGGGTGCGACTTCGTACGTACGGATCATGTGCAGTGCACCGGACGCGCCCGTTCCGTACACCGGGTGCCGCACGGCCGCCGGAACACCGTGCTGGACCCGCGCGCGCTGATACTGCCCGCCGACCGCTCCACCTCCGTGGACTACGCCTTCGCCTGGGCCGGCGTCTACCACCGCCGGCTGCTGGACGACGGGCTGCTGCACTTCCGGCACGGCCTGCGCACCGCGGAGGACCGGCCGTGGATCTGGCGGCTGCACCGCGCGGCGCGGTCGATGGCGGTGTCCGGGCTGCTCGGCGTCTTCTACCGGCGCGGGGTGGCGTCCTCGCTCACCCAGATCGGTGATGTGCGGCAACTGGATTTCATCCGCGCTTTCGATCAGGTCGTCGAAGAAACAGCGCAGGGCCGGGACGCGGACCGGCTGCTGCCGAAAGCCGTACGCACCTATTGCGCCATCATTGCCCACCACCTCGGCTCGATCGAACGATTCGAACCGCAGGTCGCCCGACAATTGCGCGCGATGAGCGCGGCGGCGATGAAAAGAATGCCGCAGGACGTACTGAAGGAAGCCCTGGATTCGATGGACACGCAGCGCGCCTCCCGTCTGCGACGGCTGCGCCGGCGCCCGGTGCCGGCGGAGGTGGCCGCCTGATGGCCACCCGTTCCGACGCCGTGCTTCGGCCGGACCGGCCGCGTACGCAGATCTTCCTGGCGTCCACCCTGTACGGTGCCGCGACGCTCGCCGCCGCGCTGGACACGGACCGCTTCGCACCGGCCGGCCGCCGGCTGCTGCTGGTCAGCAACAACGCGGCGACCCCGGAGACCGCCACGCCCGTGGACCGGATGCCCGGCTTCGGCCAACTGCGCGGCCGCTTCGACCGGGTCCTGTCGTGGAACGAGACGATCAGCCCGTTCCACCCCGGCGGCTGGTCCCCGCGGCCGGACGACGTCCCGCTGTGGGAGCGGCACCTGCGGCTGCTGTGGGGCCTGGGCGAGGACGAGGTCGAGCTGGTCCTGGAGTCCCTCCAGGTCCACCCGGCGCTCGCGCTGGCCCAGCTCTTCCCGGACGCGCCGGTCGACGTGTACGCGGACGGGCTGATGAGCTACGGCCCGACCCGCAACAAGCTGGACCCGCTGGTCGGCACGCGGGTGCGCCGCCTGTTGCACCTGGACCTCGTGCCCGGCCTGAAGCCGCTGCTGCTCACCGAGTTCGGGGTGGGCGCCGAGACCGTGCCGACCGACGCCTTCCTGGAGGTGCTCGCCGGTCTGGCCGCGGACTTCGACGGCCCGGAGCTGCACGCCGTACCGGAGGGCGCGGCGCTGCTCCTCGGGCAGTACCTGTCGGCGCTCGGCATCCTCACGCCCGAGGAAGAGGAGGAGCTGCACGTACGGATGCTGCGGGGCGCGGTCCGGCGCGGGCACCGCCGCGTGGTGTTCAAGCCGCACCCGTCGGCGCCCGCCCGTTGGTCCCGGGCGCTGGAGCGGGAGGCGGAGCAGCTCGGCGCCGAGCTGACCGTGCTGGCCACACCGGTCCTGGCCGAGGTGCTCTACCGGCGCAAACGGCCCGCGCTCGTCGTCGGCTGCTTCTCCACCGCGCTGCTGACGGCGTCCGCGTTCTACGGCCTGCCGACCGCCCGCGTCGGCACGGCCCTGCTGCTGGAGCGCCTGACCCCGTACCAGAACAGCAACCGGGTGCCGGTCACCCTCGTCGACGCGCTGGTGCCGGACCTGGCGGACGAGCCGGGCGCGAAGCCGGTGCCGACGCACATCAACGGGCTGGTGAGCGCGGTCGGTTACGCGATGCAGCACCAGATCTACCCGGACCTGCGCCCGGTCGCCGAGCGCTATCTCGCCGCCCACCTGGACGAGCGCACCCGGCGCTACTTCAAGCGCCGCCGTCTGACCGCGCTCGCGCTGCCCGGCGCGCTGCCGTCCCAGTTGTCCTTCATTCCGCGGAACGCGGCCGTGCGCAGGGTCGCGCGGCGCGCGCGGGCGATGCAGCGGCGCCTGAAGAAACGGGCCGCGTTCGGATGACCGCGCAGCTCCCGGCGGAGGCGCCGCCGCCCGCGGCGGCGCCCGGCCCGTCGGCGCCGTCCGTGTCCGCGCTGGTCACCCGGCCCGTGCCCGCGCCGGCGGGAATCGCGGCCGAGGAAACGGTTCCCGCCACGGAAGCGGCCGCGCCCGGCAGGAGATCCCGTGGCGTGCCCCGCCTGCGCGCCCTCGACGGGCTGCGGCTGTTCGCCGCGCTCATGGTCGCCGCGTACCACCTCGGCGGCCGGGGCGGCGAGACAGCCCAGGCGTGGGGCAGTTCGCCGGCGCGCCAGTTCCCGGCCCTGCACGGCGTGTTCGCGTACGGCTGTCTGGGCGTCCAGATCTTCTTCGTCATCAGCGGGTTCGTCATCTGCATGAGTGGCTGGGGGCGGTCTCTGCGGGCCTTCATCGCCTCCCGTGTCTCGCGTCTGTATCCGGCGTACTGGGTGGCGATTGTGCTGGTCACGGCCGTCTTCGCGCTGCCGTGGGTGGCGTTCGAGGCGCTGGGGCCGAGCGATGTGCTGACCAACCTGACGATGCTCCAGCAGCCGCTGGGCGCGAAGCGGGTGCTGGGCGTGTGCTGGACGCTCTGGGCCGAGATGCGGTTCTACGCGCTGTTCGCGCTGTGCGTCGTGCTGCCGGGCGCCACCCGCCGCCGGGTGGTGCTGTTCTGCGCGGGCTGGACGCTGGCGGCGGCGCTGGCGCAGGCCGCGCACGTCACGGCGCTGGACGTCGTCCTGATGCCGCGGTACGCGCCGTTCTTCGTCGGCGGCATCGGCTGCTATCTGCTGCACCGCTACGGCGGGCGCGACCCGGTGGCGTGGGCGGTGGTCGGCGTGAGCTGGCTGACCGGCCAGCACCACGCGGTGGCCGGGCTGTGGCACCCGCCGTCCGCCCAGGCCTTCTCGTACCGCTCGGCGCTGGTGATCATCGCGATCGTCACGGTGGGCTTCGCCCTCGTGGTGGCGATCGCGCTGGGCCGGATGCGGTGGGCGAACTGGCGTTGGCTGACGGTCGCCGGAGCGCTGACGTACCCGTTCTACCTCGTCCACGAGCACCTGGGGTGGGTGGTCGTGCGGGGGCTGCACGGTGGTCTGCGGCTGCCGTCGTACGCCGCGTTCGCGCTGACCATCGCGCTGATGCTGGCGCTGGCGTGGGTGCTGCACCGCTGGGTGGAGCGCCCGCTCACGCCCGTACTGAAGCGGGCGATCGACCCGCGGCCGCGACGCTGACGCCGGGCCGCCGCCCGGGGACGGCGCTCCCCGGGCGACCCGGTCTACCGGCCGTGCAGCAGCGTGGCCTCGATGCCCGCGATGACGGCCCGCAGGCCGTCCTCGAATCCGCGGGCCGTGTCACCGAAGAACTCCTCACCCGCCACCACCGTGAGCGGGAAGTCGGCACCGAGGCGCCGCTCCCGGTCCTCCAGGTCGTAGGTGGGATCGCGCCACGGCTCCCCGGGCACCGGGAAGATGGACTGCTCCTCGATCACGTAGCCGATCGTGTACGTGTAGACGGTGAACCAGGCGCGCGCGGCCCGGTGCGGCCGGAAGCCGGCGCCCGTCAGCACGGTCATGTACGTCTCCATCGGCCGCATCGGCGCGGAGTTGCGCAGCCGGGTGCCGCCGAAGACCTTGCCGCCGTCGCGGTAGCCGAGCAGTGTGCGGCGCATGCCCGTGCACGTCTCGGTGAGCAGCGCCTTCCAGTCGCCGTCCACGGCGTCCGCGCCCGCCGCGGTCAGGGGCGCGGTCATCCGCTCGTACAGCTCGGTGGCCATCTCGTCGAGCAGTTCCTGTTTGTTCTTGAAGTGCCAGTAGAGGGCGGGCGCCTGGACGTCCAGCTCCTTGGCGATCCGGCGCAGCGTGAGCCCGTCGAGGCCGACGTCGTTCAGCAGCCGCAGGGCGGTCTCCGCCACCAGTTTTCGGTCGAGTCTCGTAGCCACGTTGACAATTTAACACCGTTAAGCGCATCCTCGGAAGCATGGAACTTAACAACGTTAAGGACGCTTCCGCTGCCACCGCCGACGCCCTGCCCGAGCACGTGGACGTACTGATCGCCGGCGCCGGCCCGACCGGCCTGGCGCTCGCCCTCGACCTCACCCGGCGCGGCGTGCGCGCCCTGGTCCTGGAACAGCAGGACCGGCTGTCGCCCGGCACCCGCGGCAGCGGCATCCAGCCCCGCACGCAGGAGGTCTACGAGGACCTCGGCGTGCTCGACGCGATCCGGGCGAGCAGCACCCGGTACCCGAAGATCGGGGCCTGGAAAGACGGCCGCCTGGTCAACGAGTACGTGTTCGTGGAAGCCGTCGAACCGACACCGTCCGCCCCGTACGGCACCATGATGATGGTCCCGCAGTGGCGGAACCTGGAGATCCAGTACGCGCGGCTGACCGAGCTGGGCGGCGTGGTGGCGTTCGGGGCCGGGCTGGAGTCGTTCACGCAGGACGCGGACGGCGTCGAGGCCCGGGTGGCCCGCGCCGACGGCACCGCCCGTACGGTGCGCGCCGCCTATCTGGTCGCGGCGGACGGCGGGCGCAGCACGGTGCGCAAGGCGCTCGGCGTCACCATGACCGGGCAGAGCGTCGCCCCGTACCCGATGCTCCTCGCCGACCTCCGGCTGGACGGGCTGGACCAGCGGCACTGGCACATGTGGGGGGCCTTCACCGCCACCGACTTCGTCGCCCTGCTCCCGGCGCCGCTGAACGACTACTTCCAGCTCATGGCGGGCTTCGCGGACCCCGAGGCGGAGCCGGACACCTCGCCCGACGCCGTGCGCAAGCTCGTCGCGGAGCGCACCCACCTCACCGTGGACCAGGTGAGCGAGGTCCTGTGGTCCTCCACCTTCCGCCCGAACGCCGCCCGGGCCGACCGGTTCCGGGTGGGCCGGGTCTTCCTCGCCGGCGACGCGGCGCACGTCCACTCCCCCGCGGGCGGCCAGGGCCTGAACACCAGCGTCCAGGACGCCTACAACCTCGGCTGGAAGCTGGGCCAGGTCATCCGGCACGGCGCGCCCGATTCCCTGCTCGACACCTACGAGGCCGAGCGGCAGCCGATCGCCGACCGCATCCTGGACACCAGCACCCGGCTGCACCGCTCGGGCGACATGAAGCGCGGCAAGGACCTGCACCAGATCGACTTCGGGTACCCGGGCGGCCCGCTCTCCACCGAGCGGCGCACCGGCCTCGCCGACGGCGCCGTGCGCGCCGGCGACCGGGCCCCCGACGCTCCCTGCACCACCCCGGACGGCACCCCGCGCCGCCTCTTCGAGGTCTTCCGGGGCCCGCACTTCACCCTGCTGGCCGTCGGGGACGTCGAACTCCCGGCGCTGGACGGCGAGCTGATCCGCACCTGCCGGGTCGGCGGACCGGCCCCCGACCTGCTGGACCCCGAGGGCCATGCCCGCCGCGCGTACGGCCCGGGCCTGTTCCTCGTCCGGCCGGACGGCTACCTGGCGTACGCCGCCGACGACGCCTCCGGCCTGCCGGACGAGCTGGCCCGGTACGGCGTCCTCACGGCCGCGGCACGCTGACGGCCGCCTGTCCGGCGTCCTGCACCGAGGGCGCCGGACCGTGGCCGGCGTCCCCCGGTTCGGTCAGGGTCCGCGCGACGAGCCAGGCCACGGCGCTCAACGCGATCAGCGGCAGCAGCGCGATCCGCAGGCTCGTGGTGTCGGCGAGGGCGCCGATGGCCGGGGTGGCGACGCCACCGACGCTGACGGCGAGGCCCAGGGTGACGCCGCTCGCGGTGCCCATGCGGTTCGGCAGCAGGTCCTGGCCGAGCGTGATGTGCAGGGAGAACGGTACGTACAGGGCCGTGGCCGTCAGGGCGGCGAAGACGTACAGCGCGGGGCCGGGGACGAGCACCAGCCCGGCGACGGCCGGGACGGTGGCCGCGTAGGCGATCCGTACGGTACGCACCCGGCCCCACCGGGACGCCAGCCGGCCGCCGAGCACGGTGCCCACCGCACCGCCCGCGAACAGCACGAACAGCGCCACCGAACCGGCGGTGGCGCCGCCGCCCACCCGCTGTCCGGCGTAGACCGCGATGAAGGCGCTCAGGCCGACGAAGACGATGGACCGGCAGACGATGACGGCCGTCAGCCGCAGGAACGCCGGCCAGTTGTCACGGCCCGACTTCCGCGCCGCGGCCTTGGCGACGGCCGCCCGCGGCGCCAGGGCGCGGATCACCGCGGCGGTGAGCAGGACACCGGCCACCGCGGGCACCGCCAGCCACGGCGAGGCGCGCAGCGAGCCCGTGGTCAGCAGCGGGCCGACGGCGGCCGGGGCGAGGGCGAAGCCGATGTTGCCGCCGAGGGAGTACCAGCCCATGGCGACGTGGCTGCCGCCGCTCGCGACGCGGGCCAGCCGCGCGGACTCCGGGTGATAGGCGGCCACGCCGATGCCCGAGAGGGCGACCGCGGCGCAGGTCAGGCCGTACGAGTCGCCGAGCCCGGACAGGGCGATGCCCAGGCCGGCGCAGAGGGTGCTCACCGGGATGAGCCAGGGCATCGTCCAGCGGTCGGTGAGCGAGCCGAACAGGGGCTGCACGATGGAGGAGAGAAGGGTGGCGGCCAGCACGATGCCGGAGGCGGCGGCGTAACCGTAGTGGCGTTCGGCCACCAGGAAGGGCACCAGGGCCGGGACCGCGCCCTGGTAGAAGTCCACCGCCGCGTGTCCGACGGACATCATCGCGACCGGCCGCCGGGGAGCGGCCACTTGCTTCGTTGTCATGCCCCGATCCTGGCGAGCGCGCCCGGTGGCAGGCTTCCCATAAGCTGCCACGTCATGCCGGATTTCCGCCATCACCCGCCGCACATCACGACCATCACCCGCTTCCTGCCGCAGGGTACGGAGGTGACGGCCCACCAGCACGACGTCCACCAGATCGTCTACGCGGGGCGCGGCGTGCTCACCGTGACCACCGACGCCGGGAGCTGGGTCACCCCGGCCACCCGCGCGATCTGGATCCCGGCCGGGACGGTGCACGAGCACCGGGCGCACGGGGACACCGACCTGCACACCGTCGGCGTGCCGCTGGACGCCGACCCGCTGGGGCTGGACCGGCCCGCCGTACTGGCCGTCGGGCCGCTGCTGCGCGAGCTGATCATCGCCTACAGCGGTACGGGCGACCGCCGTACCGCGGAGGCGCGGCGCCTGATGGCCGTACTCCTCGACCAGCTCCGCCACACCCCGCTCCAGGCCCTGCACCTGCCCCGGGCCCGCGACCCGCGGCTGGCGGCGGTCTGCGCGGCGCTCCGCGCGGACCCGGCCGACCCGCGCCCGCTCGCCGCCCTGGGCGCACCGGCCGGGGCGAGCGAACGGACCCTGGCCCGCCTCTTCCGCGCGGAACTGGGCATGACGTTCCCCCAGTGGCGTACGCAGTTGCGCCTGCATCACGCGCTGGTGCTGCTGACGCGGGACGGCCCGGCACTGTCCGTGACGGCGATCGCGCACCGCTGTGGCTGGGCCTCGGCGAGCGCCTTCATCGACGCCTTCCGACGGTCGTTCGGACACCCGCCGGGCGCCCACCGGGCCCTCGCGAACCCGGCTACACCACCAGGGACAGCAGCAGGACGCACACGATCCCGACGACGGAGATCAGCGTCTCCATGAGCGACCAGGTCTTGAGCGTCTGGCCGACGTTCATGCCGAAGTACTCCTTCACCATCCAAAAGCCCGCGTCGTTGACGTGGCTGAAGAACAGCGAGCCGGCGCCGACGGCGAGGACCAGCAGGGCGGTGTGGGTGGTGGACATGTCGGCGGCGAGCGGCGCCACCAGACCGGCGGCGGAGATGGTGGCCACCGTCGCCGAGCCGGTCGCGAGCCGGATCGCGACCGCGATCAGCCAGGCCAGCAGCAGCGTGGAGATGTTCCAGTCCCGGGACAGCTCCAGGATCATCTGCCCGACGCCCGCGTCCACCAGGGTCTGCTTGAAGCCGCCGCCCGCGCCCACGATCAGCAGCACCCCGGCGATGGGGGCGAGGGACGTGTCGACGGTGGAGGCGATCCGGCCCTTGGTGAAACCGGCCGACCCGCCCAGCGTGAACATGCCGACGACCACGGCGGTGAGCAGCGCGATCAGCGGGGAGCCCACCACGTCGAAGACGCGCTGGACGGTGGCCTCCTTGTCGTCCACGACGACGTCCACCAGGGCCTTGGCCAGCATCATCACGACGGGCAGCAGCACCGTGGCCACAGTGATCCCGAAGCCGGGGCGCTTGTCCAGCTCACCGGAGGCCCGCTCGGGAACCATCTTCTCCGGCGGGTGGATGTCCACCCAGCGCGCGGCGTAACGGGAGAAGAGCGGACCGGCGACGATCGCGGTGGGGATGGCGACGACCACACCGAGCGCCAGGGTGACGCCCAGGTTGGCGTGCAGCGCGTCGATGGCGGCCAGCGGGCCGGGGTGCGGCGGGATCAGGCCGTGCATGACGGACAGACCGGCCAGCGCCGGGACGCCGATGCGCATCAGGGAGAAGTTGCCGCGCTTGGCGACCAGCAGGACCACGGGGATCAGCAGCACGATGCCGACCTCGAAGAAGATCGGCAGGCCGACGATGCCGGCGATCAGCACCATCGCCCAGGGCATGACGCGCCCGCTCGCCTTCGCCAGGATCGTGTCGACGATCTGGTCGGCGCCCCCGGAGTCGGCGAGCAGTTTGCCCAGGATCGCGCCGAGCGCGATCAGGATGCCGGTGCCCGCGACCGTACTGCCCAGGCCGGACGAGAAGCTGGCGATGGCCTTGTCCAGCGGCGCGCCCGCCACCGCGCCCAGCACCAGCGAACCGATGATCAGGGACAGGAAGGCGTGCAGCTTGAACTTGGTGATGAGCAGGACGATGACGGCGATGCCCGCGAGGACGGCGATGCCGAGCTGCGCGTGACCGGCCGAGGTGATCGGCTCGGTCGCATCCGCTGCCAGCATCTCGACGCTGAGATGTGTCACGGCTGTTCCCTAAGGGGTGCTGTTGCTGGTTGTGGTGGTGGCCCCGGAGTGGTGACGCGGGGGCGGACCGGGCGGTGTCCCCGCGCGGCGGCGGGGACGCGGGTCCGTGGTCAGGCGGGAGCGATCCGGCCGGTGTCGTAGTGGCGCAGTGCCGCCACGGCCCGCCCGGCGATCTCCTGCGGGGTGCCGGACACGTCGACGGCGACGCCCGCCTCGTCCGCGCCGAGCGGCTCCAGGGTGGCGAACTGGGAGTCCAGCAGCGCGGTGGGCATGAAGTGGCCCTTGCGCTCCGCCATCCGGGTCTCGATCAGCGAGCGGTCGCCGGTCAGGTGCAGGAAGACGATGCCGGGCGCGGCGGCCCGCAGGCGGTCGCGGTAGGCGCGCTTGAGCGCCGAGCTGCTGACGACACCGCCCCGCCCCGCGCGGTCGTGGGCCCAGGCGCCGATGGCGTCGAGCCACGGCCACCGGTCGGCGTCCTGGAGGGGGGTGCCGGCCGACATCTTGGCGATGTTGGCCGGGGGGTGGAAGTCGTCGCCCTCGGCGTAGGGGACCTCAAGGTCGGCGGCCACCAGCGGCCCGATCGTCGTCTTGCCGGTGCCGGCCACGCCCATCACGACGATGACGTGGGGGATGCTCATCCCGTGTACCTCGCTGTCCTCTTTGACCTCGGTCTGTCGTCCCACTGAAACCCATGGGATACGACGTATTCAAGCCTCTGTGACGTAAAAGTCATACTTAAAGGCGGGCCACTCCGGGAACGTAGGCTGAACCCATGGAGAACCAGGGGGCGGGACAGGGGCTGCACGCGCGGGTACTGGAGTCCCTGGGCCCCGCCATCACCGCGGGTGAGTACCCGCCCGGCACGATCTTGCGCACCGACGAGCTGGAAGAGCGTTTCGAGGTCTCCCGTACGGTCATCCGCGAGGCGATACGCGTCCTGGAGTCCATGCACCTGGTGACCTCGCGGCGCCGCGTCGGCGTGACCGTACGCCCCGCCGACGAGTGGAACGTCTACGACCCGCGCGTCATCGGCTGGCGGCTGGACGGCCCCGACCGGCCCCGGCAACTGCGCTCCCTGACCGTGCTGCGCTCCGCCGTCGAACCGGCTGCCGCCGGCCTGGCCGCCCGGCACGCCACGCCGGAACAGTGCGCCGAGCTGACCGAGCACGCCATGGGCATGGTCGCCACCTCGCGCGGCCAGCAGCTCGACGCGTACCTGGTGCACGACGTGGCGTTCCACCGCATCGTGCTCACCGCCTCCGGCAACGAGATGTTCGCCCGGCTCGGCGACGTGGTGGCCGCCGTCCTCACCGGCCGCACCCACCACCACGTCATGTTCACCGACCCCGACCCGGCCGCGGTGACGCTGCACGTCCAGGTCGCCGAAGCGGTACGGGTCGGCGACGCGGACCGCGCCGAGGCGCTGACCCGCGAGATCACCGTGGGCGCGATGGCCGAACTCGACGTGCTCGCCCCGTAGGAGCGGCCGCCGCCGGCCGGCGTCACCGCCGCGCCCCGTCAGGCCCCGTCAGGCCCCGTAGGCGTTCTGCGCCGCGAACCGCTGCGCCAGCGCCGTGAGGAGTTCCGGCGCGTCGTCGCGCGGCAGTACCGCCTCGATCAGCACCAGTTCGTCCGGCGTACGGGCGGCCAGCGCCAGCGCGTCCGCCAGCTCGGCGGGGGTCTCGGCCCGCACCGCGACCGCGCCGGGGCCCGCGCCGAAGGCGGCGGGCAGGGCGGTGTAGTCCCATGCGGCGATGTCGTTGTACGCGGCGGTGGCGCCGTGGATGGCCCGCTCGACGGTGTAGCCGTCGTTGTTGACGACGACGACCACCGGGGCCACGCCGTACCGGGTCATGGTGCCCAGCTCCTGCGCGGTGAGCTGGAGGGAGCCGTCCCCGATCACCAGCACCGAACGCCGGTCCGGCGCGGCCAGCGCGGTACCGAGGGTGGCCGGCAGGGTGTATCCGATCGACCCCCACAGCGGCTGGCCGACGAAGCGCCCGTCCGCGGGCAGCGGCACCTCCTGGGCGCCGTAGAACGCGGTGCCCTGTTCGGCGACGAGCACACTGCCCTCGGGCAGGAACGCGCCGACCGCGGACCACAGGTGACGCTGCGTCAGCCGGGCGTCCGGCGCCGCGTCCGGGTACGCGAAGGGCTCGCCGTACCCGTCGGGCTCCGGCAGCTCCGTGTCCCGCAGCAGCCCGGCCAGCCCGCCGACGGCGTCCGCCATGGCGATGCCCTCGTACACCGCGCGGCCCACCGCGGCGCGCCCCGGACGCAGCTCGATGGTCCGCTCCGGGGTGAAGTGGTGGCTGAAGCCGCCGGTCACGCTGTCCGAGACCGGGGCGCCGGCCAGGATCAGGCAGTCCGCGTCCTCGACGGCCGCCCGGGCCCGCTTGTCGCTGATCTCCCCGGTGTAGGCACCGACGAACCCGGGAGCGGTCTCGTCCAGGACACCCTTGCCGCTGGAGAACACGGCGGCCCGGACCGGCGCGGCGGCCAGCAGGTCGCGCAGCGGGCCGCGCAGCCCGAACCGCTCGGCCTCGTGCCCGGCCAGCACGGTGACATCGCGCGCCCCGTCCAGCATCCGCGCGCAGCTCGCGAGGAAGTCCCGCAGCAGCCCGGGGTCACCCGGCCCGTCCGGCACGGCCAGCGGCCCGTCGGGCGCCGGAACCCGGGCCAGTACGACATCGGTGGGCAGGTTGAGGTGGACCGGACCGCGGTGCCGGCGCATGGCCCGCAGTACCCGGTCGATCTCCGCCGGGGCGTTCTCCGCGGTCAGGTCGGCGCGGGCCACCGTCACCTCGGCGAACATCCGGCCGAAGTGCCCGTAGTCGCCGTCCATCAGGGTGTGGTGCACGGGGCGGCCGGCCGCGGCGACCTCGGTGGCGGGCATACCGGTGACGGCGACGACCGGTACACGTTCGGCGTATGCGCCGGCGACGCCATTGACGGCCGACAGCTCGCCGACGCCGAAGGTGGTGACGAGGGCGGCGGCGCCGCGCAGCCGGGCGTAGCCGTCGGCGGCGTAGGCGGCGTCCAGCTCGTTGCAGGTGCCGACCCAGGAGAGGCCGGGGAAGTCGGTCACCTGGTCGAGGAAGCCGAGGTTGTAGTCGCCGGGCACGCCGAAGAGGTGCTCGATGTCCAGCTCGCGCAGACGGCGGAGCAGGTAGTCGGCGACGGTGATACGGGGGGACGCGGCCAGGGGGGTGGTGGCCTGCGGGCCGATGTCCGAGGGGGTGTCCGACATCGCGGTTACCGGCCTTTCTTCACGTGTGAACGTTTTAGGTCAAGGTGGTTGACCCATGTCGCGAGCCTACGGAACCCCGGGATAAAATGTCAACATGCTTGACCCTTGTCGCCCGGACGCCTTCGACCGCGATTTCACGCTCTTCTACTTCGCCTACCGCGCCTTCACCGGAGCGGCCGACGAAGCCCTGACCGAACAGGGCATGGGCCGCGCCCACCACCGCATCCTGACGTTCCTCGCGTACTCCCCCGGCATGAGCGTCGGTGAGCTGTGCCAGGCGCTCCAGCTCACCAAGCAGGCCATCAACGGGCCACTGCGCAAGCTCGGCGACGAGCGGTTGGTGCGGGTGACGCCGGGCGAGCAGGACCGCCGCCGCAAGGAGCTCCACCTCACCGAACGCGGCGCCGGCCTGGAACGCAAGCTCCACGAACGGCAACGCGCGCTCTTCGCCGCCGCACTGGAGGAAGCCGGCCCGGAGGCGGCCGAGGGCTGGCGCCGGATGCTGGCACCGCTGGCCGGACGCGACTGGGAGGCGTTCACGGCGTCCGTGGCCGCGCGCCGCGCGTCACAAGAGCCGTAGGGCCGCGCGTACTCCTCAGAACAACGGCTGCTGCCCCGGGAACGGCGGCTCCTCCGGGTCGAACAGGCGCTCCGCCGGAGCCATCATCGGCGCGATACGGCGGGAGCCGGGGCACGACACCAGCTCCAGCACGGTGCGGCGGCCCGGCGGGTCGTGCCGGGCGAAGCGGCCGCCGACGACGGCGATCTCTCGGTTGCATACGGGGCACGGGCGACGCGGTGACATTTCCTCATTGTCCCTTGCGGTGACGGACGGCGGCCCACGGGGCGCGGTGGGAGCGCGCCCCGGCAGCCCCGGTACCCCGTCACCCCCGTACCCCTTCACCCCTACGTGGGCGCAGGTTCGGTTCGCCGTGGGGCTGGGAATTCAGGAAGGGGCCGGTGTCGCCGCGGGGGTGACGCCATGACACGGACGCGGAAGGGAACACGGCGTGCGCAAGGGACGTGTGGTGGCCGCGAGTCTGCTGGTGCTGGCCGTGACGACCGGCTGCAAGACCATCACGATCACCCCGAACGGCGGACCCCCGCCGACGGCCCCCTCGGCCTCCGCGCCGGGGCGCGCGGAGGCGTTCCCCGGGCAGACGGCGGACAAGGCGGCCCCCGGACGCACCCGGGCGAGCAAGGCCCCGCGCCGGGCCGCGAAGCCGGTGCTCGCCGCGGGTTCCCGAGGTCAACGGGTCCGCGAACTACAGGCCCGGCTGGCCCAGTTGTCACTCTTCCGACGTAAGCCCACCGGCTTCTACGGCAAGCAGACCGCCGCCTCCGTCTCGGCGTTCCAGCGGCAGCGTGGCCTGCGGCGCACGGGCACGCTGGACCACGCGACCTGGCGCGCCCTGTACTCGCGCACCCACCCGCCGACCCGCTCCGAGATGTACCCGCGCGTCAAGAAGACCGCCAAGAAGACCCCTAAGAAACCGGTCACCCGTCGTGACCGGCGCTGCATGACGGGCCGTGTGCTGTGCGTCAGCAAGCGGAGCAATTCACTCGCGTGGATGGTGAACGGCAAGGTCCGCTCGGCGATGGACGTCCGCTTCGGCGCCCAGTACACGCCCACCCGGGAGGGCACCTTCCGCGTCACGTTCAAGAGCCGGCGCCACGTCTCGTCGATCTACCACACCCCCATGCCGTACGCGATGTTCTTCAGCGGCGGCCAGGCCATCCACTACTCCGCCGACTTCGCGGCCCACGGCTACCAAGGCGCCTCCCACGGCTGCGTCAACGTCCGCAACCGAAACAAGATCGCCGCCCTGTTCCAAGAGGTGAAACCGGGAGACAAAGTCGTCATCTACAAGTAGCCCCCACCGGGCCCCCGGTAGTGACCCGTCACCCCCTATTGAGCACCCCCCACCCCCACAACCACCTACGCGAAAGCGGCGCCGGCTCAGGCGCAAAGGGGGCGCGGGCAGGGCCGGGGGAACGTGCCCCGCCCGCGCCGGATGCGGCGAGCCGTTGGTACGGGGGGAACCCCGGCTCGCGCGCAAGCCGATGACCAGTCGGCTTCACCACGTACTGCGCCGGGGGGCCGGAAAGTGTCACACCCGCGCGACGGGGGGTGCTCCGGGGATGCGCAGGGCGTCCGGTGCGGCGGGGGTGGTGGTGACGATGCCGGCGGGGTCGGGCGCGGTGTGGGCGGCGGAACCGGCGGAGGGGGCGTACCGGTGGCCGCCGTCCTCGTCGCCGCCCTTGTTCCCGTGGCCGCCCTTGCCCCCGTGGCCGTGGTCTCCCTGGCCGTGGTTGCCGCGGCCGTCGCCGTCGTAGCGGCTGTCGTCGCGGGTGCCGTCCTGGGTGTGGGCGAGGTACTGGCGACAGAAGGCGTGCACCTTGTCGGGACCGCCCGCGGCGCGCTCCAGGCGGCGCAGGGTGTCCTGACCCAGGACGGAGCGCCGGCCGGATTCGTAGGTGTGGCAGAACGTGACGCCGAGGCGGTGTTTCTCCTTGGCGTCGGGTTTGTCCTTGGGGGTGCCGGGCCGGCTGTCGTCGTCGCCGGTCGCGTCCTGGCCGGGGGCGCTCCGGCCGGGGTCCGGGGTCCGGGTGCCGTCGGTGCCGCCGTCGTCTCCGGTGTCGGTGACCAGGGGGTCGGGCCGGTCCGTGCCGGGGGTGGGGTCCGGCATCGGGGTGGCGCCGTCGGTGGCCGTGCCGGTGTCGTCGGTGGCGGGCTGTCCGGGGGACTCGGCGGCGGAGACGCTGGTGGCCGGGGCCGGGCCGGTGGTACTGCGGAAGGGGGTGGGCAGGACGCCCGCGCCGGCGGCCACGGCGACGCCGCCGAGCGCGCAGCCCGCCAGGGCCACCATGAAGCCGCGGCGCAGGGGGCGACCGAAGCGGCGGCGGGTGGCCGCTCCCGCGCCGCGGGGCGCGCGGACGGCCTCCGTGGCGGGCGCGGCCGTGCTGCCGGCCGGGGCGTGGCCGTACGCCTGCCTGAAGGCGGCGACGGCGGATTCCTCGCCGGGGAGCGGTGCGTCCCCGGCGGTGTCCCGGCCCGCCTCGGCGGCGGCGTTCAGCAGGGCGGTGAGTTCCGCGGCGGCGGCGCCGTCCGGGGAACCGGCCGGTTCGCCGCGCAGCAGTCGCTCCGCGGCCTCCTCGTCGAGCCAGTCGTACCGGTCGTCGGCCATCACATGTCCTTCTGCGTTCGTGCGGCCGTTTCCGTCACACCCGGTACGTACGATTCCGCCGCGCTCTCGCCCCGTCCGCCGCCCTGTGCGGGCACTCCTCCCACGGCTCCTCCCATGGGTCCCCCCGGGCGCCCTTCACCCTCCTGGCCGGGCCCGGTGCCGCCACCCTCCTCGTTCCCGGCTCCGAGCAGGTCGGCCAGGCGTCGCAGGCCGCGGTGCGCGGCGGTCCGTACGGCGCCGGGCCGTTTGCCCAGTACGCCTGCCGCGCTCTTGGCGTCCAGGCCCACCACCACGCGCAGCACGACGGCTTCGGCCTGGTCCTGCGGGAGCCGTGAGATGAGGCGGAAGGTGCGGTGGGTGCCGAGGGCTTCCATGGCCTCGCCGGCGGTGTCCGATACGCCCGGCTTGTCGGCCAGTTCGGTCTCGTCGCCGCCGACCGCGGGACGGCGGCCGCGCATCCGTATGTGGTCCAGGGCCCGGTTACGGGCTATCCGCGCGGCCCAGCCGCGGAACCGGTCGGCGTCGCCGCTGAAGCGGGACAGATCACGGGCGATCTGCAACCACGCCTCGGAGGCCACGTCCTCGGCGTCCGCTTCGCCCACCAAGGTCCGTACATATCCGATCAGCCGGGGGTGCACGGCGCGGTAGACGGTGCGGAACGCCGCCTCGTCACCGCCCTGCGCCGCCTGTACGGCGACCGTCAGCCGGCCGTCGTCCGGCTGAATGTCGTCCCCTCGCACGGGTCCATCCTGTCGCACGCGGAAAGTCCGCCGCCCGGTCCTCGCTGATTCACTGTTCTCGGGCACCGCGGGTACCCCTGGTAACCCTGAAAACCCGTGTGTCCCCGCTGACGGTAACCCGGCCGCCCGCACACCGGGCATCCGGGCTGCCTGCCGCCCCGCCCCTCCACACCGGCGGAAGGCGCGCACGGCCACCCCGCCCCGGCGCGGACCCGCACGCTACGGCCCGGGCACACCCCGCGTCCAGACCGCCCCACGCACCGGGCCCACCCACAGCCCGCACCCCGTGTGACGCTTTCGCGGCAGGTGGCGCTGTAAGGAACAGGGGCCCGTCACCGGGCTCCCCTGGAACGACGGCCGGGGCCTCTCCTGTGGGGGGTGGCGGCCCCGGTCGTCCCCTCTCGCCGCGTCCGGCCCTGGCCGCTCAGACCTGGTTGGCCAGTTTCTTGAAGTCCTCCCAGGACAGGGCCGGATCGCGGCGGTCCCAGACCTTCTGCGCCAGCGCGCGGAGCGGCATCCGGATGCCGTCCGCCACCTGCTGCTGCGTCTGCTCGTCGGCCAGGTCGCACCACACCGCCAGGCGCGCCCCGAGCACCCGGTCCGGGCCGGACAGCGACTGCGGTACGGCCTTGGTGCCGCGCAGCACCCCGGGGTTCCACTGGGTGTAGATGCGTTCGCCGGTCGGGTACGGCATGTTGTTGGGCTCGCCGAGCACGTAGTAGAGGTACTCGTCGTTGAGGTTGACGACCTTGCGGTTCTCGCGCAGGTACTCGTCCGGTTCGCGGGCGCCGATCTCCTTGCCCGTCCAGTAGGCGACGGTGCGGTTCGCGTCCGGGGCGACCTGCGTGTCGCGGAAGTAGCCGTCGTTCCACGCCTCGACCCGCCGGGCGCCGGCGGCGCGCACGGTCTTGTCCCGGTCGTTGAGCCAGCCGGTGGCCAGGTCCTCGATGGTGGCGTCGTCGCCGTACTTGTCCCGGGCGGCGCGGGCGAGCTGCGGGTAGTTCTCGGCCGGGGCGCGGTCGGCCAGCGCGCGGTACTCGTCGCCGCCCAGGTGCCAGTGCCCGCCGGGGAAGAGCGGGGCGTACTCGCGCAGCAGGTCGTCCACGATCTCGGCGGCGCCGGGCTGCGAGATGTCCATCGCGCCACGCTGGGACCGGCCGTCGGCGGAGCGTAGCTGGAGGTCCGGGTGGGCACGCAGCACGGCGCCGAGGTGGCCGGGCGAGTCGATCTCCGGAATGACGGTGATGTGCAGGCCGCGGGCGAGGTCGACGAGGTGGCGGACCTGGTCCTTGGTGAGGTGGTCCGGGGAGACGATCTCGGGGTGCCGCTCGCTCTCGATGCGGAAGGCCTGGTCGTCGGAGAAGTGGAGCTGGAGCTGGTTGAGCTTGAGGCCGGCCAGCTCGCGGACGCGGTCCTCGATCCACCCGGCGTCGAAGTGCTTGCGCGCGATGTCCAGCATGAAGCCGCGCTGCGCCCGGTCGGGGCGGTCCTCGACGGTGCCTTCGGGGACGCCGCCGGAGGCTCGTACGGACTGCAGGACGGTGCGGGTGCCGTTGAAGATCCCGGCATCGGTGGGGGCGGTCAGGGTGAGGCGGGTGCCGCGGGCGGTGAGGGTGTAGGCCTCCTCGGCGGTGTCGTACACGGGGGCGTTGTCGGCGCGCCGGGCGGCGTCCCGGCCGCCGGACAGCCGCAGCTCGACGTCACCGGGCCGTACGGCCTGCTCGCCCCAGACCGTGCGCAGGCCGCCCAGCTCCTCGGCGAACCGCCGGGCCTCGTCCGCGACCGGGCTCTTCTCGCCCGCCGGGACCACGACGCGGGCCTCCCTGGCGGGCCGCCAGCCGCGCCCGTCGGCGGCGCTGAACTTCTGTACGGCGGGGACGGTGCGCGGTGGGCCCTGCACGGGGGCCCAGGTGGGGGTGGGCGCGGCGGAGGCGCTGCCGCCGTCGCCCTTGGGCGGGGCGCCGCTGTCCGAGCACCCCGTGACGGCCAGCGCCGTGAGGGCGGCCGTCACTCCTGCGGTGATGCTCGCGGCCAGTCTTCCGGTCCTCATATACGCAAAACCTCCCTTTCCGGGGCGAAGGTATTGCCAGGTGACAGACGTTTGCGTCTACTACGCGCGCAAAAGCTCTTTCGTACGGGTGAAATTCGTGCATCCGTCGGACAGTGATCGAGGGACGTCGTTACGGTGGCGTCCCAACCCGTTCACCCCTCCCGGAGCCCACGGCCCCCGCGCATCCGCCGCGGCCCCCGCTCCGGCCGCCTTGATCCAGCGTTCTCCGCCCCGAGGAGCCCATGCAGCCCAGCGACATCCCGGCCGCCCCGCCGACACCGCTGCGCACTCCCCGGCCCGCCTCACCCTTCCAGAAGCTCCCCCCGCTGCCGCCACCGCCTCCCGGTGGCGCCCCGGCCCGTACGACCGGCCTGGACCGCCTGAACGCCGCCCCGCCGGACGCCGCCGAAGCGGCCCTGTTGCTGTGCTGCGGCAGCCGCCGCTGGGCCCGCCGGCTGGCCGCGCACCGACCGTACCCGGACCCGGAGGCCCTGCTGGCCGCCGCCGACGAGGCGAGCTACGACCTGACGGCGGACGACCTGGACGAGGCGCTGGCCGGGGAGACCGTCTCGCCGCAGCCGCTCGTCGGCGCGCGCGGCCCGGGCACGCTCGCGGCGCACACCGCGCTGCGCGCCGCGCACGCCGAGTACGAGCGCCAGTTCCGGCATGTTTTCGTCATCTGCCTGGACGGCTTCCGCGATTCCGAGCTGCTGAACGTGGTGCTCACCGCGATCCACGACCGGCTCGGCAACGAGCCCGAGGAGGAGCGGACCATCGCCGCGGAGGAGCTGCGCCGGATCGCCGGCGGGCGGCTCGCCCAGCTCGCGGTGTCCCGCGACTGAGGGCCACGGCCGAGGGCCACGGCGACTGAGGGCCACGGCCGGGAGCCGTGGCTCAGGGCCACCACGGCCGGACTCCCGACGGCGGCCCCTCCCGTCCCGCGTCCGGGCCCCGACCGGCCCGGCCCGGCCCACCGCCCGGCCCCGGCCCAGCCCCGGCCCAGCCCCGTCCGCCCCGGCCACCCGTCCCGGACGCCCGTCCGCCTACCGCATCCGCCCCCGTACGTACAGGGCCGGCCCGCCCTGGAGGGGTAGCCCGTACGTGCCTGTTTGATCACACCTGAGGACCCCGGCGGGAGGAACCGACAGTCCGTCGCTACGATGGCCGGGGCCGGTGGACCGTACCCGGCCGGGCCAGACCGACAGAGAAGCCGGCAGGCCCCAATCCCCGCTCCCGGAGGGTTTTTCCGTGCCGGCTGGAACGCTGTACCGCGGCCGGGAAGGCATGTGGTCCTGGGTGGCTCATCGAGTCACCGGCGTCCTCATTTTCTTCTTCCTGTTCGTGCACGTCCTCGACACCGCACTCGTCCGCGTCTCCCCCGAGGCCTATGACGACGTCGTTGCCACGTACAAGACGCCCCTCGTCAACGTGATGGAGTACGGCCTCGTCGCCGCCATCCTCTTCCACGCGCTCAACGGCCTTCGCGTGATCGCCGTCGACTTCTGGTCCAAGGGACCGAAGTACCAGAAGCAGCTCCTGTGGACCGTTGTCGGCGTATGGGCCGTCCTGATGGCCGGCGCCTTCTACCCGGTGTTGCAGCACACGCTGCGCACCCTGTTCGGGAGCTGATGACGCGCGATGTCCGCTGAAACTCAATCCCCCGCAGGTTCCGCTGTGAACGACTCCGTGTCCCTGTACGACGTGGACAACCCGGCTCCCGTGATCGAGCCGCCCCGCAAGCGTACGAAGAAGACGCCCAAGACGACCCGTACGAACTTCGAGATGTACGGCTGGCTGTTCATGCGGCTGTCCGGCATCGTGCTGGTCGTCCTGGTCCTCGGCCACCTGCTGCTCCAGCTCGTGCTGGACGGTGGCGTCTCCAAGATCGGCTTCGCCTTCGTGGCGGGCCGCTGGGCCTCGCCGTTCTGGCAGGTCTGGGACCTGGTGATGCTGTGGCTGGCGATGCTGCACGGCGCCAACGGCCTGCGCACGGTCATCAACGACTACGCGCAGCGGGACAACACCCGCTTCTGGCTGAAGATGCTCCTGTACACCGCCACGGTGTTCACCGTCCTTCTGGGCACGCTGGTGATCTTCACCTTCGACCCGAACATCCGCTAGGCCCCGGGGCTGAGGTAACCGACTCATGAAGATCCACAAGTACGACACGGTCATCGTCGGCGCCGGTGGCGCGGGGATGCGCGCGGCCATCGAGTCGACCAAGCGCAGCCGCACCGCGGTCCTGACGAAGCTGTACCCCACCCGCTCCCACACCGGCGCGGCCCAGGGCGGCATGGCCGCCGCCCTCGCCAATGTCGAGGAGGACAACTGGGAGTGGCACACCTTCGACACGATCAAGGGCGGCGACTACCTGGTCGACCAGGACGCCGCCGAGATCCTGGCGAAGGAGGCCATCGACTCGGTCCTGGACCTGGAGCGGATGGGCCTGCCGTTCAACCGCACCCCGGACGGCACCATCGACCAGCGCCGCTTCGGCGGCCACTCCCGTAACCACGGTGAGGCCCCGGTCCGCCGGTCCTGCTACGCCTCGGACCGCACCGGCCACATGATCCTCCAGACGCTGTACCAGAACTGCGTCAAGGAGGGCGTCGAGTTCTTCAACGAGTTCTACGTCCTGGACCTGCTGCTCCAGGACGTCGACGGCGTGAAGAAGTCGGCCGGCGTCGTCGCGTACGAGCTGGCGACCGGCGAGATCCACGTCTTCCAGGCGAAGGCCGTGATCTTCGCGTCCGGCGGCACCGGCAAGTTCTTCAAGGTCACCTCCAACGCGCACACCCTGACCGGCGACGGCCAGGCCGCCGCGTACCGGCGCGGGCTGCCGCTGGAGGACATGGAGTTCTTCCAGTTCCACCCGACCGGCATCTGGCGGATGGGCATCCTGCTGACGGAGGGCGCCCGCGGTGAGGGCGGCATCCTCCGCAACAAGGACGGCGAGCGCTTCATGGAGAAGTACGCGCCCGTCATGAAGGACCTCGCCTCGCGTGACGTCGTCTCGCGCTCCATCTACACGGAGATCCGCGAGGGCCGCGGCTGCGGTCCCGAGGGCGACCACGTCTACCTGGACCTGACCCACCTGCCGCCGGAGCAGCTCGACGCCAAGCTGCCGGACATCACCGAGTTCGCGCGCACCTACCTCGGCATCGAGCCCTACACGGACCCGATCCCGATCCAGCCGACCGCGCACTACGCGATGGGCGGCATCCCGACCAACGTCGAGGGCGAGGTGCTGGCCGACAACACCACCGTCGTACCGGGCCTGTACGCCGCCGGCGAGGTCGCCTGCGTGTCCGTGCACGGCGCCAACCGGCTGGGCACCAACTCGCTGCTGGACATCAACGTCTTCGGCCGGCGGGCCGGCATCGCGGCGGCGGAGTACGCGGCCGGCGCGGACTTCGTCGAGCTGCCGGAGGACCCGGCGAAGATGGTCCAGGACCAGGTCGAGCGGCTGCGCTCCGCCTCGGGCAACGAGCGGGTCACCGAGATCCGCAAGGAGCTCCAGGAGACCATGGACGCCAACGTGATGGTGTTCCGCACCGAGCAGACGATCAAGACCGCGGTCGAGAAGATCGGCGAGCTGCGCGAGCGCTATCTGAACGTGTCCATCCAGGACAAGGGCAAGCGGTTCAACACCGACCTGCTGGAGGCCGTCGAGCTGGGCAACCTGCTCGACCTGGCCGAGGTGATGGCCGTGTCCGCGCTGGCCCGCAAGGAGTCCCGCGGCGGTCACTACCGCGAGGACTACCCCAACCGCGACGACGTCAACTTCATGCGGCACACCATGGCGTACCGCGAGGTGGCGGCAGACGGCTCCGAGTCGATCCGCCTCGACTACAAGCCGGTCGTCCAGACCCGCTACCAGCCGATGGAGCGTAAGTACTGATGAGCACCTCCACCCTCGAAAAGCACTCCAAGGCCCTGGACGCGGCCGAGGACGGCGCCTCGCACACGATCACCATCACGCTGCGGATCCGCCGGTTCAACCCGGAGGTCTCCGAGGACGCCGCCTGGCAGGACTTCACGCTGGAGATGGACCCGAAGGAGCGCGTCCTGGACGCCCTCCACAAGGTCAAGTGGGAGCAGGACGGCACGCTGACCTTCCGCCGTTCCTGCGCGCACGGCATCTGCGGCTCCGACGCCATGCGGATCAACGGCAAGAACCGTCTGGCGTGCAAGACGCTGCTGAAGGACATCAACCCGGAGAAGCCCATCACGGTCGAGGCCATCAAGGGCCTCACGGTCCTCAAGGACCTCGTGGTGGACATGGAGCCGTTCTTCCAGGCCTACCGGGACGTGATGCCGTTCCTGATCACCACCGGCAACGAGCCGACGCGCGAGCGCCTGCAGACCGCCGAGGACCGCGAGCGCTTCGACGACACCACCAAGTGCATCCTGTGCGCCGCGTGCACGTCCTCGTGCCCGGTGTTCTGGAACGACGGCCAGTACTTCGGCCCGGCGGCGATCGTCAACGCGCACCGCTTCATCTTCGACAGCCGGGACGAGGGCGGCGAGCAGCGGCTCGAAATCCTCAACGACAAGGACGGCGTCTGGCGCTGCCGTACGACCTTCAACTGCACGGACGCCTGCCCGCGCGGTATCGAGGTCACCAAGGCGATCCAGGAGGTCAAGCGCGCGCTGATCACGCGTCGCTTCTGATCCCGGGGCCGGTCCCGGCCGTCTGACGCGACGGCCGGGACTCCTGCTCAGGCAGCGGTCCTTTTCACGACCCGGTTCCGGTCAGCGATCCGAACCGGGTCTGGAAGCCGCGAAGGGCTCCGCTCCCGTACGTACGGAGGCGGAGCCCTTCGGCATGTCCGGCCCCGGAACGGGCGCCCCGTCCGGGCCCCGCCGCCCGTCCCGGGGCGGCCTCGGCGGGTGGCGCCGCGGGATAGACCAGGACCGGCGGCAGCCCGGGGTCGGCGAAGGTGACCGGGCCGGTGCAGAAGTACGACGGCACGAGCAGCAGGCCCCGCCCCTCCAGGCGCAGGTCCCCGCCGCGCGGGTAGACCACCTCCAGGACGGGGCGCCGCCAGCGCATGGCCGGCCCGAAGGTGCGCAGCATGGCCTCGGCGCCGTCCTGGCGCAGCGCGTGCAGCCGCAGCGTACGGTCGGCCTCGACGCGCTGCCCGATCAGCGGCCAGCCGGGGCCGAGGGCGGTGTGGTGATACGTGCGCAGGCCGCGGGCGAGGGCGCGCAGCGCGGCCGGTTCGCCGTCGGCGAGGGAGCGCATCCAGGAGGGCGGGGCGGCGTGCTGCCCGTGCCCCGGCCGCTGCGCCTGCCCGGCCAGCAGGCCGATCTCGGCGCGCAGCCGACGCCGGGGCGTCGTCATCACGGCTTCCAGGCCAGGCTCCACGCCGGCCGAACCGGCCGCGGGCGTGAGGAAGTCGGGGAAGTAGCCGCGCGGCGGGACCAGCGGCAGCAGCATCCGCAGCGGCCCGGGACCGTGCCGCGCGGCGTGCTGCCGCCAGGCGGCCAGGGCCGGCTCGCCGCGGTTCCCGCGCAGGCGGTGCAGGCTCAGGACCGTCTCCCACAAGGGGTCGGCCCCTTCGGCGATCCGCGTACGGTTCAGATCCTCTGCCGTGAAGTGCACACGTAACACAACCATCCCCCGATGTTGTGACCGCACCACCGTTCCCCCGAACAGCGGTCCACCGAGGATCCGACCCGCGGGCCGCATTCCGCAACCCGTACACGCCACCAACCCCACATTCGTTCAATGAAAAACGAATGAGAAGACATCTGTGCTGGTCACAGCGGTGCCACCGACGCGGCCCGGCCACCCCTCGTCAGGCCGAGCGGAGCGCCATGGCAGCCAACGCCCGGTCCTCGTCCCGGCGTTGACGCATGGCGTGCGCGTACGTCGCCAACGCCTCCCGCTTCCGCGCCAGTTCGGCGATCTCCGCGTCGAGCCGCGCCATCTGCCGCTCCACCACGCCACTGGAGAAGTCACAGAAGACCAGCCCGGGACCGCCCTGGGCACAGGGCAGCAGCTCCCGGATGGCGTCCGTACCCATGCCGGTGGCGAGCAGCTCACGGATCCGCCCGACGGTCTCCAGCGCGTCCGGGCCGTAGCGGCGGTAGCCGTTGGCGTCCCGGTCGGCGCGCAGCAGGCCCTGCTGCTCGTAATAGCGCAACGAACGGGCGCTGACCCCCGAACGCTCGGCCAGCTCGCCGATGCGCAGCGCGCCTTCCCCTTCCCCCAGCACCACGCACTCCCCCGCCGACCGTGCCATGAACTGCCTCCCCTGGGACCGATCCCTCGAACCGGCGACTTGACCTTCACACCGGTGTCAAGCGTCAACCTGGTGCACATGACGAAGATTCCCGCGGCCGCACCGCGCCTTCCCGCCCTGTCCACCTCCGTCACCCCCGCCGACCCCGGCACCGTCCCCGCCGCCCACGGCATCCTGCTCGCCCACGGCGCGACCGGCAGCATCGCCGACAACTACGGCGCGCTCATCCCCGCACTCACCGCCACCGGCCACACCGTCGTCGCGCCCGACTACCCCGGCTCCGGCCGCACCCCGCGCGCCGACGGCCCACTGGAGCTCGACGCCCTCGCCGACGCCGTCGTGGCCGAGGCCGTCGCGGCGGGCGTCGAGACCTTCACCCTGATCGGCTTCTCCCTGGGGACGGCCGTCTCCGTACGGGCCGCCGCCCGCCACCCGGAGCGCGTACGCGGCCTCGTCCTGACCGCCGGCCTCGCCAAGCCCGACCGCCGCACGCACGTCTGGCTCGACCTGTGGCTGCGCCTGCTGGAGCGCGGCGACTACGCGGGCTTCGCGCAGGCCCGCGCGCTCAGCGGCCTCTCCCCCGAGGCCCTGAACACCCTCCCGCCCGCCGAACTGGCCGCCGTCCTCGACGACAGCCCCGACGGCCCGCCGGCCGGCTCGGCGGAACAGTCCGCGCTGGTCAAGGAGGTCGACACCACCGGCGACCTGGCCGGGATCACCGTACCGACACTGGTCGTCGCGACCACCCTGGACCAGCTCATCCACCCCTCCCACTCGCGCCATCTGGCCGACCACATACCCGGCGCCGAATACGCGGAGATCGCGACCGGCCACGTACCGATGGCGGAGCGGCCGGAGGAGTGGGAGAGCCTGATCCTGAAGTTCTTGGGGGAGCGGGGGCTTTAGAAGGTGCGGGGGGGAGCGGGTGGGGGGCCGGGGCGGGAGTGGGGCTGTGACAGGGCCGGGCGTCCGGGGGCGCGTCCCCGCCACGGCCCGGGCGGGCAGAGCCCGGTACGGGAGCGGGGCCACGCCAGGGCCCCGGCGGGCCGAGCCCGGTACGGGGGGCGGTGCGGGGCGGAGTGGGGCCGTGTCAGGGCCGGGCGTCCGGGAGCGGGTCCCCGCCAGGGCCCGGGCGGGCAGAGTCCGGTACGGGGGGGGCGGTGCGGGGCGGAGTGGGGCCGTGTCAGGGCCGGGCGTCCGGGGGCGCGTCCCCGCCAGGGCCCGGGCGGGCAGAGCCCGGTACGGGAGCGGAGCGGGGCCACGGCACGGCCGGTACTAAGGTCGGTGGCGTGGACGAAGCGATGAAGGCGGGTACGGGCGAGACGCCTGGTGGCGCAGGCGGCGGAACCGGTGCGGCGGGCGCGGGTGACCGAGTCGGCGCTGCGGGCGCGGGTGACGGTACCGATGCCGCGGAGCCCGGCCGGGGCGCGGCGGACGGCCGGGGCGCGGCGGACGGCCGTACGGCGGGTCCGGGCCCCGAACTCAGCTCCCACGGCACCCGGACCCGCACCCTCATCCTCGAAACCGCCCTCCGCCTCTTCCAGGAACGCGGTTACGACAAGACCACCATGCGGGCCATCGCCCAGGAGGCCGGCGTCTCGGTCGGCAACGCGTACTACTACTTCGCCTCGAAGGAGCACCTGATCCAGGGCTTCTACGACCGCATCGCCGCCGAGCACGCGACGGCCGTGACGGACGTGCTGGCCCGCGAACGGGACCTGGCGGGACGGCTGCGCGGCGTGCTGCTCACCTGGCTCGACGTCGCCGCGCCGTACCACCGGTTCGCCGCCCAGTTCTTCAAGAACGCCGCTGACCCGGACAGCCCGCTCAGCCCCTTCTCGGACGCCTCCGAAGGCCCGCGTGAGGCCGCCATCGCGCTGCACCGGCAGGTGCTGGCCGGCGCCGACACCAAGGCCGACCCGGAACTGTCGCAGCGGTTGCCCCAGTTGCTGTGGCTCCAGCAGATGGGCCTGGTCCTGTACTGGGTGCACGATCGCTCGGAGAACTGCGAACGCAGCCGCCGCCTGGTCGAGCGGACCTCCCCCCTGGTCGCCCGCGCGGTCGCCGCGTCCCGCTTCCGGGTGCTACGGCCGCTGGTACGCGAAGTCACCGACGTACTCAGCGAGTTCGCCCTCCCGGCAGCAGCAGCCGCCGCGGCCCGGCCCGCCTCCCGCGACTGACTTCCTCACTGCTCCTCGAAAACCTTCTCCAGAAACGCTTCGAGGTTCATCACCGTCCGAGCAATCCGGTCCTCCAGCGGCAACGTCTCCTCATGCCGTCCGGCCAGCTCGGACTTCTTCTTCCCGCGCACATAGAGCGAGCACGCCAGGTCCGCGCAGATATACGTCCCGACGGTATTCCCCTGCCGCCCCAGAACCCCGGCCTTCCGCGCGGCGAGCAAGCTCACCCCGGACCCGGGATGCCCGGTCACGCACAGCGAACACACGGTCGTCCTGGTGAAACTCCGCCGCACCCCCTGCGGCACCCGCAACGTCACCCCGACGATGCCGTCCCCCCGAGGCGCCACCAGATAACTCCGGTCCGGCGCCCCGGGATCCCGCCACCCAAGAAAATCCAGGTCCCCCCACGGCACCCCGGAAAGCCCCACCGGCAGATTGATCCGGCTCGCCTCCCCCTTCGAGCAATTGACGAAGGAGGCGCGTATCTCTTTTTCACTCAAGGGGTCCATGGTGAGTGAAACTAACAGCCCGAGCGGGAGGACGTCGCTCGAATTTTCGGTGGGCGCCGGCAGGTGTCAGTGCCAGGCCTGCGGGCCCCTGTTGCCACGGCGGCGTACGAGGACGATGACCATCACGATGAGACCGATCAGCAGGAGCGCACCCACCGCCATGCCTCCGTACATCATCATCTTCTTCCCACCGATCGGCGGATTCGGGTCCTGTCCCTTCTCGGCGCCCGCGACCACGGCGTCCTTCGACGCCTTGCCCTTCGGCATGGGCAGCGGCCCCTCGGCGGGGCCGGCGGGGATGTCGCGGGTCAGCGCCCCCCAGGGCTGGATGAAGCCGTATCCGTAGTGCGCGTCGGGCAGCTTGAGGTTCTTCGCCTTCACCGACTTGGACAGACCCGCCGTCTTGACCATGCGGTTGGCGATCTGGCCGGGGGTGAGGTCGGGGTACTTCTCCAGCAGCAGGGCGGCTGTGGCGGAGGCGTAGGCGGTGGCCATCGAGGTGCCGTCGGTGGTGAGGTAGCTCGTGTCGCTCCGGCCGCCGGGGAACGGGATCTTCACCCCGGGAGCCAGGATGTCCACCGACTTGTTGTAGTTGTTGCCTTCCCAAGCCTTGCCGAACTCGTCCACGGCTCCGACGCCGATGGCACCGGGGCAGGCGGCCGGGATACGTTCGTTCGGCAGGGCTTCGTTGCCGACACCGGCGAGGACGACGACGCCCTTCTCGACCGCATAGTGGACAGACGCACACATGTCGGGGGTGCTGGGGTCCGCGACGAACGACATGTTGATCACCTTGGCGCCGTGATCCACCGCGTAACGGGTCGCCTCCGGGGTGCTCTTGTCGGCCGTCAGCGGCAGGATCTTCGCGTCCGGTGCCAGCCCCTTGACGCCTTGGCTGCCGCCCGGGCCATGGCCGCGCCCCGCGATGAGCCCCGCCATTCCGGTGCCATGGTCGCGGATGTCCATCCCCGGTGGCGCGGTCTCCTTCTTGTCCACGGAGGGATTGGGAAAGTCCTTACCGGGCAGGAAGGCTCCGGTCAGATCCTGGTGGGTCGTGCGAAAGCCGGAGTCGATGACGGCGACGGTGACACCCTTACCGGTCGCCTGCTTCCAAATGTCTTGTACGTCGAACGCCTGGAACGGCCACAGCGCACTCCGCGGCTGATCCGCCGAAGCCGTCCCGGTCGCGGTGAGGAGCAACGCTCCGGTCAGCGCGGCACCGGCGGCCGCGCGCAGGGTTCGGGTGACCTTCATGCTCTGATCCTCACTACTTCCGTTCACGGCGGACAGGGCCAGGCGGTGGCCGCTTGGCGGATCGCCCCGGTCGGGGAGGCGTCCGGTTTGCAGAAGTGCCCCGCACTGCGCGCGCGGGGCACTTCTTCGTACCACTTCATACAGCCGACGCCGACGGCACGTACATCCCTACTCGATCACGCGAGGGGACACGTTGCGCTGCGGCGTCCATGTCTCCTCGTCCTCGACAAGGTAGTCGGGGCGCTCCTTCTTGGTCCGCTCCTTGTCCTTGGCGCGGTTGTTCGCCGCCGCGCCGCCCGGAGCGCCCATCGCCTGTGTTCCGCCACGACTGCGGTGCAGTCCGGCACCGCCCTGCTTGGCTCCGGCCCCCGGGGTGCCCGGGGCTCCGACGACTCCGCCGGGCTTACGGGCCTGGGCGCCACCGCGACCCGCTGCGCCACCACGTCCCGCGCCGCTGCCCACGGCACCGGCGCCACCGCCCATGCCGCCGGGCACGCCAGGTCGTCCGGAACCCGCGCCACCGGCCCGGCTGCCACCCAGGGCGCCGCCACGGCCGCCAGGGACCGAACGCGCGCCCCCGCCACCGGTGCCACCCGTCTTGCCGTACGGCAGGGGGGCGATGAAGCCACCCATCGGACCGCTGCCGCCCGGGCCGCCGCCCGAACCGCCGGCAGGCGGGTTGACTCCGCCTCCGGTGATGCCGGGGCCCACCGGGGCAACGGTGCCGCCCTGCAGACCGTCCAGGCCTGTGCGTACCGGCTCGTGCGACGGCTGGACGTTCACGCCGCCGCCGAGGCCATTGTAGCCACCGCCGCCCTTCGACCCGTGCGGGGTCACGGAGGTGGGCTTGGGGCGGGTGCCACCCACGACCGGCATGGTGACGGGCGGCACCGGCGGGTAGGTGCCCGGCGCGGACGGCCAATTGCCCCGGCCGCCCGGCGGATCGCCCTTCGGCGGGTCGGCGACCTTCCCCTCCTGCAACCGGTAGTGGTTGGCCAGCTCCTCCATGACGATGACGGCCTCGACCTGGCGCTCCTTGCTCAGGGAGAGCTTGTCGCGATTGGCCTCCAGCGCCATCTTGGCGTCCATCTTAGGGTTCGCCATGTCCTTGTGGAACTGGGAGTCGTCGCCCGACGAGTTGAACGCGCTCTCGACCTTGCCCGGGTCCTCGATCCCGGCCATGGTCTTCTTGGCCTGGCGCAGGTTGTGCGCGATACCGGACTCCGGGCCGGTGGAACGCGTACCAATCAGCATCGACTCGACGTTGCGGGCGTGCCCGTACGTCCGGTCGATCTTCTTCAGCACCTCTGCCGCCTCCCGCCGGAACGCGTCGGCGGCCTTCCCCTGCCAGTGGTTCGAGGCGTGATCGACGGCGTCCATGAACGCCTTGCGGATACCGCCGGTGCCGTCCTGGCCCGCCAGCCGGTCGGCGGACGCCCGCCAGTGGTCACCGGCAGTCTCCAGTGCTTCCGGTTTGGCGTTCTCGATCATCGCGCGGAGCGCGTCGATCCCGTGGTGGTGGAAGTCCGAGTCCGAGACCGGAACAGGCTTGTAGTTCTCGAACTGCTTGAGGTTCTCTTTCCGGTGCTTTTCGTCGATCGACTTGGCGTACGCCTTGTTGCCCTCGGTGTCCATCGGGCCACCGGCCATGACCTTCCCCCTTGGTCGTCATTCTGTTCGTAGTCGTACTGCCGGGGTCTCAGCTCTTCATCGACGTACGCGCTTCCTGCTCCCGGTCCTCGTACGCCCCGCGGCTGCGCTCGGCCTTCTCGCCGAAGTCCTTGATGAGGTCTTGGAGAGCGTCAACGACCTGCGCCATGTAGTGCTGCATGTCATCATGCGCCGCAGCAATCTTCTCGGCCTCGTTGAAGTTGGAGCCGAAGGCGGACTTCGGAACGTTCGTGCTGTATTTGACCTTCTGGCTCGGTTCGTCCATGTCGCCCTGCAGGCCCTTGAGCTTGCGTACGACGCTGTCCAGCTCGTGCAGGTCGACCCTGTACTGCTCGCCCATCGAAGTCCTTCCCCGTTACTCCCCGACGCCGCCACGCGCCCCCATCACGGCCCGCACTGTGAGCCGCCCCGGCC
Source organism: Streptomyces sp. NPDC018045 (assembly GCF_044327445.1). Lineage (NCBI taxonomy): Bacteria > Bacillati > Actinomycetota > Actinomycetes > Kitasatosporales > Streptomycetaceae > Streptomyces > Streptomyces sp. NPDC018045. The sequence continues at coordinate 120,959 of NZ_JBIRFL010000012.1, read as the reverse complement.
TGCGCGCACACGCGACGCAAAGAGTGTAAAAAATAGGGGTTCCAGAGGGTGGATCGCAAGATCAGAAGTCATGATTTGCCAGATTAAGCACCAAACATCCCTCGCGCTTTGCGGATGCGTCGCCGTAACACCCCCACCCTCCCGCGGCACACCCCAACCCACCTGCGTGTCGTGTCCGCCTTGGGCTCTCTCGACACCTTGCCCGCGCCAACCGCCGCAGACTCCGGAAACCCGACAAACCTCCCTCTTCATGCGGTTCAGGGCGCACCACCCTCGGGCAGCCGACCTCAACCGGAGCAGGCACAATAGCGGGCACAATTCCGTCCGCAACCTTCACGAGGTGGCACCGTGCCCAGGACCATTTTCACTATCACGCGGGCAGAGGAATCTCGACAGTTCACCACCCCGCCTGGATACCAAGCCTGGGGCACACTGCTCTCCGGGAAATTTGCCAACGGGGAGGTGCTGGCGCAGATTCACCGCTCTGACGGGGAAGTCTCCACGGGCCCACTGTTCCTGCTCACTTCTCCTTCCGGGACACGCCGGACAATCTGCACGATCAGTCCACCGGCCATGGGCGCGGAATCGAAGAAGGAAAAGGAATACATCGTTCACGGACCCGTCGGTGAATACGTGGGGCGTGTCGTCCACGGGCGGTCGCCGCGCGGGATTCGCCAGGCGTGGCGGATGCACACACCAGCGGGTACACAGGCCGCCGCCGGCTACAAGGGCACGCTGCGCGGTTGGTTCGCGTATTGGCTGACAGTGCCTCTCTGGCCCCTGTTCGCCGTCATGGGCCTGCTTCACGACGGCGGAGGCCCCTCAACCTGGATGTGGAGCAAGCCCGAGCGCATCACTTGGCGGCCAAGGCCGCGAGGGCTGGGTGGCGCTCTCTTGGGGTACACCTCGGGCTACACGGCGTTCGCCTGGGACCCGGAGAGGCTGGATGCGCCACTCACCCAAGCACAAGCGGTCCTGTACTTTGCCTCGCTGACGAAACGTAACTGACGGCCCAAGAGACGGCAAAAGCACTGTCGCCCTTCCGCTGACGATCAGAGATAAATGTTGAATTTTCGGGCCCGGTGACAGTGCTGCCAAAGGTTAGGTTCATGCTTTGCCCTTGACGATGCCCGGCACGTTGAGCAGGGCAGTCCCACCGACCATGAACGGGGAGCGGCGAGTTGGGGAACTCGGACTTCCGGATCGATGTGACCCGGATGAAAGACATGCTGCGCAAGCTGGACGAGTGCGACGACCGTATGCGTGGCGCGAGCAAGAAACTCAAGAAGGTGGGGCCCAAAGGGCTGGGCACCGGGGGACTCGACGGCGCTTGTGATGAGTTCCAGTCCCAGTGGGATGACGGAATCACTCGCATCGCCGACGCCGCGAAGAAGATTCACGAACAACTGTCGTTGACGCTTGAGGCCTATACGGCCGCCGACGGCGACAACGCAAAGGGCTTCAGCCGGAAGTAGCGGGGGAACGCTGTGGAGTGGAAAAGCAAGTTCATCGCCGATGACTCGGACTGGCCGGGTCTCACCTTCAATCCGGCCAAGGGAGATCTCCACACCATCCAGTCCCTCGCCACGGACGTGAAGACGGTCGGCGACGAGCTTGAGGAGCTGCACGAACTCCTCAAGAGCGTCGGCAAGACCGACGGTGTGTGGGAGGGCGAGGCCGCCGAGAAGTTCCGGACGAAACTCGGGGAGCTGCCCAAGTACTTGCAGCAAGGAAGAGACTCCATGCACGACTGCGCGAAGTCCCTGCGCACGTGGCACTCCCAGCTCGGCCTGATGCAGCAGCGCGCCAAGGGCCTTGAGGCCGACGCGCTTGAGGCGCGCAAGCACGCCGAGGAGAAGCGGAACAGCTACAACAGCCTCATCGACAAGTACGACGGGCTGGCCGGCGTGCAGATGGAGCAGTCCGAGGTCGACCGCATCAACAACGAGCTGGACACCGCGAAGTCCGCGGATGAGAAAGCCCAGCACGCGTTGGAAGACATCATGAAGAAGGCGGAGGATCTGCGGTCCCAGTGGGACGACCGTGCGGGTGAGGCCGAGCGGGCGATCCTCAAGGCGTCGGAGAATCACCCGCCGGACCTGCACTGGTGGGATCGCGCGCTCGACGGCATGAAGAAGGCGTGGCGCGGATTCAAGGACTGGCTGGCCGAGCACGCCGATCTGTTGTCCAACATCAGTGCCGTGTTGTCGATCCTTTCTCTCGCCACGATGGCCATCCCGCCGGTCGGCGCCATCCTGGGCGGTCTGGCCATCGGAACGAGCGCCCTTGCTCTGGCCGGTTACGGCATCAAGGCCTCCCGAGGAGGCAAGGTCGGCGTCATGGACTGGGTCGGCGCCGGCCTGGGGGTTCTGCCGGGGCTGGGTGCTGTCAAGGGACTCAAGGCCGCGGGCAAGCTGAGCAAGGGAGGGAAAATCGTGGCCGAAGGCGGGAAGGTCGCCAACACCTTCAAGTACGCTCAGAACCTGGCCCGGTCGGAGAACGTCGCACGAGGTATGGCCGACGGCGTCATGCACACCGGAATCCAGAAGGCCGCAAAGATATTCCGGGGGAACGACGCCGCGCCGCTCGACGTGGCTCACTGGGGCGCTCGCGGTACGCAGATGGGGGTCAAGGGCATCGGGCTCGGGCACCGTATCGAGTCCAACTGGCCTGAGGACAAGCCGCTGGGCAAGGCGTTTCTGAGCGCGGCGGGAGCCTGACACCGGTGAGTACCCATATGGCCGAGGTGGCCGAGACGGTGGAACCGGAGTTTCCGGTCACCTTCCGTGTCCCGCCCGCCTTTCACGAACTCCCGTTGACCGACGATGTCGACGTACTCGTGGAAGAGCTGCGCCTCCTCGCGATCGAGATATACCCGGACGGCGGCAACGACCTGTGGTTCGCCTATGTCGCCATGCAGCTCCAGGCAGTCGAGGACATGCTGGCGGCCGGTGTGGGCTATGCCGGTTTCTGTCTCCTGGACATCGAGGGGCAGCGCAGCACCGCCACGGTCACCGCTTCCCTGATCGACGGTGGGCCGCAGGCCCGGGCGGTGAACTGCGAGGAGCTTGCCGCCCAGCTCTCGGAGGAGTCGCCGAGGAGTGAGGTGGAGGTGATCTCACTGGCCGCCGGGGAGGCGGCCGTGCGTATCACTCCGGAGGCAGTGGATCTGCCTGCGGACCTCACGGACACCGGGCGTCCGGAAACCCTCACGATCGGGAAGATCGCGGTCTTCTTCCCGGTCCCCGGGGAGCGGCAGGTTTGCCTGTTCGAACTCAGTACGCCCTGCATGGACGACTGGAATCTGTATTCCGAGTTGTTCTTCAATATCGTGAACACGATCGAAGTGACCGGCGCGCCGCACCACGGGCTGACGCCCGGGCAGCCGGCTCACGACGACGCCGTAGCCGTAGGGCCTGTTGTGGCGCGGGAGGAGGTCACCCCTGGGCCGCCCGCTCCCGAACTCACGAAAAGGCTCTACTGGCACTCCAGCAGGCTTCTCGATGCTCTCGCCTTGCGGGGGCGCATGGCGCAGAATGCCCAGCCGTTCGCCGTCACGTGTGGCACCTGTGCGGTGAAGGGGCTGCGTTCTGCGTGTTCGGCGCAGCATGACTGGCGTATCGAGGACATCGAGCCCGCTGCGCTGCCGGCGGCTCTTCAGCGGTTGGGGGCGTATCTGGGCGACGGGGGCTGGGCCGTGGAGGCGCTGGGTGGAGAGGGGGCCCGGGTCCTCCGGGCGACGGCCGGTGCCGCGGCTTCCGCGGAGGTCGCGGGCTATTCGGTCGCCGTGACGGAGCACGTCGCGCAGCGGCGGCTGGAGGTGCGGCTCGTCTCGTCGTGCGTGCGTAGGGCGCCGGCGCCCGAAGGGTCGACGTTCGGCTGACCCGGGCCGCGCATACCGGCGGCCCGTGCTGAGCATGTGTGAGATAGCGCACGGTCGGCGGGCGCCGGTGTGTGCGAGGGCCGAGGTCAGGGGGCTGTGTCGGTGGAACCGGTGGACGACTTGCCGAGGGCGCGGAGGCCTCGGAACCCGATCACTCCGATTGCCGTCCCCAAGAGAAAGGACGTCACCGCGAGCGCGAGGTGGACCCAGAAGTAGGCGGTGGGGTCACCCGCGTCGTCGAAGGCGAGGCCGCTCCCGTCCTTCCAGAGGTTTTTGGCGAAAGTGATCCAGATGAACCAGCTCCATACCCCGAACGCGAGCAGGAACCAGGAGACGGGGCGCGAGAGCTTCATGGAACCCAGTATGGGCAGCGGCTCCATCCGGCGGGCGGCCGGGGCACTCTTCCGTGGGGTGGTGTCCGGGGCGTCCGCGCCGACGGGTACGTTCACCGACGTGCCGACCACTTCAGCCGTTCATCCGACCGCCACGGCGGCCGGGAACACGTCCGGGGCCGTCTCCGCCGCGCGGTACGCGCTCACCCGTACGGGCGCCGCGCTGGCCGGCACCGCTGTCCTGCTGCCGCCGCTGCTGTTCGCCGCGCCCGCGCACGCCGACGGGAAGCCGAAGGCACCGGCGCCGCCCGCCGAGATGTCGAAGGTCGGGGGCGGGCTGCTGGGCCAGGCCGGTACGCAGGTGCAGCTCAAGCCGGGGGCGCCCAAGCTGCCGGACGAGATCACGGCGCGGTCCTGGATCGTCTCGGATGCCGAGAGCGGCCAGGTGCTGGCCGCGCACAACGCGCACTGGCAACTGCCGCCGGCCAGCACGCTGAAGATGCTGTTCGCCGATACGGTGCTGCCGAAGTTCCCCAAGGACCAGAAGTACACGGTCAAGCCGGCCGATCTGGCGGGCATGGGCGCGGGCAGCAGCCTGGTGGGGATAAAGGAGAACCTGAGTTACACGGTCCACGACCTGTGGCTCGGTGTCTTCCTGCGCTCCGGCAACGACGCGGTGCACACGCTGTCCGCGATGAACGGCGGAACGGCCAAGACCGTGCGGGAGATGCAGCAGCAGGCCGAGGAGCTGAACGCGACGGACACCCACGTCGTCACGCCGGACGGCTACGACGCCCCGGGGCAGGTCTCCAGCGCGTACGACCTGAGCCTGTTCGCCCGCGCGGGGCTGCAGAACGCGGACTTCCGGGAGTACTGCTCCACGGTGAGCGCGCAGTTCCCGGGTGAGGTCAAGGACGGCAAGCGCGGGACGTTCGGCATCCAGAACACCAACCGGCTGCTCAGCGGCGACTACGACGTCAAGCCGTACCCGGGCATCGCGGGCGTGAAGAACGGCTCCACCACCAACGCCGGCTCGACCTTCACCGGGGTCGCCCAGCGGGGCGAGCGCAAGCTGCTCGTCACGGTCATGAACCCGGAGAAGAAGGAACACAACGAGGCGTACAAGGAGACGGCCAAGCTCTTCGACTGGGGCTTCGCGGCGGCGGACAAGGTCGAGCCGGTCGGCCGGCTGGTCGGTCCCAAGAGCGAGGAGGGCGACGCGCGGACGGGCGGCGCCAAGCTGGACGGCGACAAGGCGCGGGCCGGGCTGGAGGACTCCTCCGGCGGCTCCGGCGGCATCTGGACCGCACTGGCGATCACCGGCGGAGCGCTGGTGGTGCTCGGCGGGCTGGCCCTCGCGGTGCACCGCCGCTGGCCCCTTCCGGAACTGATGCGGCGGCGCGCCGGCCGGAAGTAGGGTACGGGACGGGGCAGAGGGAAAGCCGGGGGAGGCAGAGCAGGGCAAAGCAGGGCAGAGCACGGCTGGGGCCGCCCGGCCGCGCCCCAGCTCACGCGCTCCCTGGCTCCCCCAACTTCCCCGCCCCAGCTCACGCCCCCGAAGCTCCCCGCCCCCGTGGCTCCGGCTCCCCCGCCGCCCCTGCTCCGCTTCGCTCTTCTCCTTCCTGTCCGCTCTCCCCCGCCCCCTCGTCGCAGTCCAGCGACTTGCGTGCCGACTCCGGGTCGCAGGGCTGGGTCGCGGTCCAGGCCGCGCAGAAGACCATCAGTTTGGCGGTGAAGTTGATCCACAGGAGCAGGGCGATCGGGGTGCCGAAGGCGCCGTACATGCTCTTGGCGGCGACGCCCTGGAGGTAGCCGCTGAGGAGGAGTTTGAGGAGTTCGAAACCGACGGCGCCGATGAAGCCGGCGACGACGACGGCGCGGCGGGGCGGGTGGACGCCGGGCAGTTTGGTCAGGACGTAGGCGAGCAGCAGGAAGTCGGCGAGTACGGCGATGCAGAAGCCGGCGGCGGACAGCAGGACGCTGCCGACGCCGCCTTCCGCGAGGCCGAGGGACTCGGCCGCCTTGCCGACCGCCGCGCTGGCGAAGCCGGAGCAGACCAGGGAGGCCAGGGCGGTGCCGCCGAGGCCGAGGAGCAGGGCGCCGTCCTTGATTTTGGCGACGAAGACGTTGGTGTCCTCGTCGTCCTTCTCCCAGACGGCGCGCAGGCAGTCGCGCAGCGACTCGACCCAGCCGACGCCGGTGAAGAGCAGGGCGACGGCGGCGATGATGCCGACGGTGGCGGCGTTGTCGACGAGCGCGCCGAGGTCGAGCTGGCCGGAGATGCCGGGGATCTGCTCGGCGATCTTCGACTGCACGTCGTGCAACTGCCGCTCGTCGAGCAGGGCGGCACCGAGCGCGGCGGCCACCGTCAGGAGCGGGAAGATCGCCACGAAGCTGGTGAAGGTGATCGCGGCGGCCAGCCGGGTCCAGTGGACGCGTTGCATGCGTTCGTACGCCCGCCACAGGTGCGTGGTCATCAGCCAGGACACGGCCGGGCCGAGGACCGGGAGCTTGCTCAACCATTCCATGGGCCCCGCCTACCCTTCGTCAGCCTTCGACACCGTCTGCACGGGTATGTGGCCCGCGTGGCGGAACACTAGCGTCCGCGTACCCCAGAACCGCAGGCATGTCGCCAGCGCCATGCCGACGCCCGCGCCCGAGACGGTGTCGGCCGTCGCGGAGGTCAGGCCGAGGACGTGGTGTGAGACGCCGAGGCAGGCGAGCTGGACGAGGGCGCCGGCGAGGTTCACGGCGAGGAAGGCGGCGTAGCGGCGGACGCGTACGGGGGCGGGGACGCGGGCGGGGCGCCCGGCGTACGGGGGCGGTGCGGGGCGGGTACGGGTGCGGTACGTACCGACCGCATTCCCGGCGTACGCGACGGTGCAGCCCGCCAGGAAGGACAGCGACTTGGCGGTGAACGGGTCCAGGCCGGCCGGCCCGCGCAGCCAGACGAACAGGGCCAGGTCGGCGGCGTACGCGAAGCTGCCGGCGACGGCGAAGCCGAGCAGTTCGGGGGCGAGGGCGCGCAGCCGGCCGCCCGGCAGCCGTTCGGTGCCGGCGCGGCGGGAGGGACCCGGGGCCATGGTGGCGGCGCTCGCCCGGTTCACACGTCCGCGACGGCCATCGCGTACAGCCCGGTCCAGGCCACGCCGATGACGGCCAGCGGGCGGTCCCGCAGGACGACGTCCTCCGGGGCGCCGGCCGTGCCCCGGTCGGCGAAGACCGCGTAGCGCAGGACGGCGAGGATGAACGGGATCATGGAGAGCTGGCGCCACGGCAGGACGCTCGCGGACGTACCGCCGCTCTCCAGGGCCCACAGGCAGTACGCGAGGACGGCGCCGCCCGCCGCGAGCTGCCACACGAAGCGCAGGTAGCCGTCGCTGTACTCGCGCAGCAGGGCCCGGGTCTCGCCCTTGTCCTCCCGGGCCCGCTCCGCCATCTGGAGTGCTTCGGAGTAGCGCTTGGCGGCGACCATGAACAGCGCGCCGAAGCCCGCGGTGATCAGGAACCAGCGGGACAGCGGGATGCCGAGCGCGGGTCCGCCGATCATGGCCCGCAGCAGGAAGCCGGCGGTGACCACGACGAGGTCGACGACCAGGACGTTCTTCAGGCTGACGCAGTAGGCGAGCTGCATGAGGAGGTACGCGGCGAGCAGCGCGGCGGTGGCGGGGTTGCACAGCACGGCGGCGGTGACGGGGGTGAGGACGGCGAGCAGGCCGCCGGCCGCGTAGGCGACGGGTACGGGCACCTCGCCCGCGGCGACCGGGCGGCGGCGCTTGTCGGGGTGGGCGCGGTCGGCCGCGGCGTCCCGTGCGTCGTTGACGAGGTAGACGGCGGCCGCGGCGGTGGTGAAGAGGAGGAAGAGCACGGGGAGTTGGAGGAGAGTGTGGCGCAGGAAGAGGTCGCCGGCGGCGGCCGGGGCGGCGGCCACCAGGACGTTCTTGACCCACTGGCGCGGGCGGGCGGTGCGCAGCAGGCCCAGGGGCAGGCCGAGCGCGCGGGTCCGCAGGCCGGGCGGCGGGGCGGTGGCCACTCCGGTGCCGGGTGGCGGCTCTTCCAGGACGGCGGTGCGTTCGGTCACGGCCGCCCTCCGCTCGCGCCGTGCGCCCGCCCGCCTCCCGCGCACGCGGTGAGCGCGCCCAGTACGGCGCCCGCGGCCACATCCGACGGGTAGTGCACGCCTGCCACCAGCCGGGACAGACACACCGCCGCGGCCAGGACGGACAGGAACGCGCCCACCGGCCGCAGCGCGCCCAGCGCCACGGCGGCGGCGGTGGCGGAGGCGGCGTGGGCGCTGGGGAAGGAGTGCGGGCCGGGGGCCCGTACGAGAGGGGCGTGGCCGGGCAGCAGGGGGCGTGGGCGGCGCACGGCGTGCTTGAGGGCGACGCTCGCCAGGTGGGCACCGCAGCTCAGAGCCGTGCCGCGGAGCCAGGCGGGGCGCCGGGGCCGGTCGGCCACGGCGCCCGCCAGCCCGGCGGCGAGCCAGAGCGCTCCGTGCTCGCCGCCGTGCGAGAGGGCGCGGGTCACGGCGGCCACCCGCGGGTCGGTGCCACGGGTGCGCAGCGCCACGAGCAGGCGGTGATCCATCTCTTCGGGGGACAGCGGGGTCACCTCGATCCGGTTCGTGCCGGCCCGCCGGGCGGGCCGCCCGCTTCGTGCGGCCCGCCCGGCGCCTATCCCTCAAGCCCTTGGGGGCTCCGTCTCCGACTCTCCGGGGCGCCGCGCGCCGTGTCGTCCCGATTAGCCCATCCACCCGATTAATCACTCTTTTCGTGCGGGGAGCCGTGCGGGGCGGTGCGGAAAGCTGCGAACCGCGCAAGAGCCGCATTACGGTCGCTGACATGGCGTCGTCCGCCGGCCCGGCCGGCTTTCGCACCGTGTCCGTCACCGGCTGGGGCCGCACCGCCCCCACCACCGCACGGCTGGTCCGCCCGGGCTCGTACGACGAGGCCGCGGCGGCGGTGCGGGGGTGCGGGCCGCGCGGCGGCATCGCCCGCGGGCTCGGGCGCGCGTACGGGGACGCGGCGCAGAACGCGGGCGGCGTGGTCTGGGACATGACCGGGCTGGACCGCATCCGCCGCATCGACGCGGAGGCGGGCGTCGTGGAGTGCGACGCGGGGGTCAGCCTGCACCGGCTGATGGAGGTGCTGCTGCCGCTGGGCTGGTTCGTGCCGGTCACGCCGGGCACCCGGTACGTGACGGTCGGCGGCGCGGTCGGCGCGGACATCCACGGCAAGAACCACCACGTCGCCGGCTCCTTCACCCGGCACGTCCGGTCCTTCGATCTCCTCACCGCGGACGGCGCGGTGCGGACGGTGCGGCCGGGCACCGACCTGTTCGACGCGACCACCGGCGGCATGGGGCTGACCGGGGTGGTGCTGGCCGCGACGGTCGGCCTGGTGCCCGTAGGGACGTCGTTGATGACGGTGGACACCGAACGCGCGGCGGACCTGGACGACCTGCTGGCGCGGCTGTCCGCCACCGACCACCGCTACCGCTACTCCGTCGCCTGGGTCGACCTCCTCGCGCGCGGCGCGGCGACCGGCCGCGCGGTGCTGACCCGTGGTGACCACGCCCCGCCGGCCGCCCTGCCGCCGCGCGCCCGGCGCGCGCCGCTGGTCTTCCGGCCGGGGCGGCTGCCGCCCGCTCCCCGTGGCCTGCCGGACGGGCTGCTCGGACGCCGGTCCGTCGGCCTGTTCAACGCGCTCTGGTACCGCAAGGCGCCCCGGCGCCGGACCGGTGAGCTACAGAAGATCTCCGCGTTCTTCCATCCGCTGGACGGGGTGCCGCACTGGAACCGGGTCTACGGGCGCGGGGGCTTCGTGCAGTACCAGTTCGTGGTCGGGCTGGGGGCCGAGGAGACGCTGCGACGTGTCGTGGAGCGGATCGCGGCGCGGGGCTGTCCATCGTTCCTGGCCGTGCTGAAACGGTTCGGGGCGGGCGGTCCGGGGTGGCTGTCGTTTCCCGCCGAGGGCTGGACGCTGGCCCTGGACATCCCGGCCGGGCTGCCCGGGCTCGGCGCCTTCCTCGACGAGCTGGACGAGGCGGTGGCGGCGGCGGGCGGCCGGGTGTACCTGGCCAAGGACGCCCGGCTGCGGCCCGAGCTGGTCGATGTCATGTATCCCCGCGCGCGGGAGTTCCGCGAGCTGCGCGCGCGTATCGATCCGTGCGGGGTCTTCACCTCGGACCTGTCGCGGCGCCTGGCCCTGTGACCGGCCCGGCGCCCCCGGCACCCTCGGGACCCGCCCCCGCCCGACGCCCCCCGGCCCGGCCCGGCGCCGCCGGTCATCCGTCCTCCCCCTCCTCCCCCTCCTCCCCAAGGACTTCCCATGAAGGACGCCTTCGGCTCACCCCAGTCCCTCCTGATCCTCGGCGGCACGTCCGGGATCGCCCTGGCCACCGCCCGCCGTCTGGTCGCCCGCCGGGCCCGTACGGTCTGGCTGGCGGGCCGCCCGTCCCCCGCGCTGGAGGAGACGGCCGGACGGTTGCGCGCGCTGGGCGCGGAGGTCCGTACGGTCCCGTTCGACGCGCTGGACACCGGCGCCCACGAGGAGGCTCTCGGCAAGGTCTTCGCCGAGGGCGACATCGACATGGTGCTGCTGGCTTTTGGTGTCCTGGGCGATCAGGAGCGCGCGGAGGCGGAGCCGGCCGCCGCGGTGCGGGTCGCGCAGACCAACTACACCGGCGCCGTCTCCGCGGGCCTGGTCTGTGCCCGGGCGCTGCGTGTCCAGGGGCACGGCTCGCTGGTGGTGCTGTCCTCGGTGGCGGCTGAGCGGGCGCGGCGCTCGAATTTCGTCTACGGCTCCAGCAAGGCGGGGCTGGACGCGTTCATGCAGGGCCTGGGCGACGCGCTGTACGGGACGGGCGTGCACGTGATGGTGGTGCGGCCCGGTTTCGTACGGACCCGGATGACGGCGGGCCTGGAGCCCGCGCCGCTGGCCACGACGCCGGAAGCGGTCGCCGCGGCGATCGAGACGGGCCTGCGGCGGCGGAGCGAGGTGGTGTGGGTGCCGGGGGCGCTGCGGCCGGTCATGGCCGTCCTACGGCATATGCCACGGGCGATTTTCCGGCGGCTGCCGGTGTGAGGACCCAGGGCGCAAGGCCGGACCCGGCGGGCCGGACCGCCGCTCAGCGGGTCGGCGTCGGCGGCCGCGACAGGTCGGCCTGGCGCGGCACACCGGAGGCGGGGGCGCCGAACGGGTACTCGCGCTCCAGGCGCCACACGCCGTCCTCCCCCTGCTCGTACAGCGCGAACCCGCCGGTCGTCCAGGCGGCCTCGAAGTCCTTCAGCGCCACGAAGGCCCGGTCCATGGCCGCCTCGGAGATGCCGTGCGCGACGGTCACATGCGGGTGGTAGGGGAACTGCAGTTCGCGGGCGCAGGGCCCGGACGCGGCGCGTACCCGCTCCTGGAGCACGGTGCACTCCGCCTCGCCCTCGGCCAGCTTGACGAAAACCACCGGGGACAACGGCCGGAAGCTGTCCGTGCCGTCCAGACGGAGCCGGAAGGGCCCGAAGCCCGCGGCGACCTCGGCGAGGTGCTCCTCGATGGCGGGCAGGTCCTCCGCGCGGACCTCCGTGGGCGGCAGGAGGGTGATGTGCGTGGGGATGCCGTGTGCGTGAGGGTCGCCGAAGCTTGCGCGCTGCTCCTGGAGGAAGCTGCCGTACGGCTCCGGGACCGCGATCGAAACGCCGAGCGTTACGGTCCCCACTGCGTTCTCCCTCCTGAAGCTGTCGTCGGCCCCGGGTGCCAGTGTGCCGGGTGGGCCGTCCCCGCGGCGACCGTCCTTGGTCCCGCCGTACCCGGGTCCGACGGCCCTGTACGGCGGCGGGCCGGGGCGCGGCGGGCCCCGGCCCGGCCGGTCAGTGCTTGGCGGGCAGGAACCCGATCCGTTCGTACGCCGAGGCCAGCGTCTCGGCGGCGACCGCGCGGGCCTTCTCGGCGCCCTTGGCCAGGATCGAGTCCAGCGTCTCGGGGTCGTCGAGGTATTCCTGCGTACGGTCCCGGAAGGGTGTGACGAAGTCGACCATGATCTCCGCGAGGTCGGTCTTGAGGGCGCCGTACATCTTGCCCTCGTACTTCTTCTCCAGGTCGGCGATGGACTCGCCGGTGAGCGTGGAGTGGATCGTCAGCAGGTTGGAGACGCCCGGCTTCGCCCCGGCGTCGTAGCGGATCACCGTGTCGGTATCCGTGACCGCGCTCTTGATCTTCTTGGCGGAGACCTTGGGCTCGTCCAGGAGGTTGATGATGCCCTTGACCGACGAGGCCGACTTGCTCATCTTGACCGACGGGTCCTGGAGGTCGTAGACCTTGCCGGTCTCCTTGAGGATGTACGGCGCCGGGACGGTGAAGGTGTCGCCGTAGCGGCCGTTGAAACGCTCGGCGAGGTCGCGGGTCAGCTCGATGTGCTGGCGCTGGTCCTCGCCCACCGGGACCTGGTTGGCCTGGTAGAGCAGGATGTCGGCGATCTGCAGGATCGGGTACGTGAACAGGCCGACGCTGGTGCGGTCGGCCCCCTGCTTGGCGGACTTGTCCTTGAACTGCGTCATCCGGCCGGCCTCGCCGAAGCCGGTCAGGCAGTTCATGATCCAGGCGAGCTGGGTGTGCTCGGGGACGTGGCTCTGGATGAAGAGGGTGCAGCGCTCCGGGTCGAGGCCGGCGGCCAGGAGCTGGGCGGCGGCCAGCCGGGTGTTCGCGCGCAGTACCACCGGGTCCTGCGGCACGGTGATCGCGTGCAGGTCCACCACCATGTAGAAGGCGTCGTGGGACTCCTGCAGCGCGACCCACTGGCGGACGGCGCCGAGGTAGTTGCCGAGGTGGAAGGAGCCGGCGGTGGGCTGGATGCCGGAGAGCACACGCGGACGATCGAAGGCCATGGCACTCATTGTCTCAGGTCCGCGGACGGGACCGGCGCGCGGCCGGGCAGCGGTGGGGGCACGGGGGGTGACGGGCCGGGCGTACGCGGGGGCCGCGAGCCGGGGCGAAAGGGGCAGCCGGGTACGTACGCCCGGAACGGCGGCGGGCGGTGCCGGGCGGCCGCGTACGGGGACGGGGCGGTGCCGGGCCCGTACGCGCCCTGGTACCGGCGGGCCGGGGCTGGAACGGTGGACGCATGACCGAAGCCGACGCCTCTCCGTCCGGTACGGCACCTTCGGACGCCGCACGCCCCGCCGACCCGCCCCCCGCGCCGGGCCCCGGACCGGCCCCGTACCCCCTCGACCCGGCCGGAGCCGGTCAGCACGAGGTCGCCGGACGACTGCGGGCCCGCGGGGCCGCCACGCCGGTGCTGCTGCCCGGTGGGCTCCTCGGCTACGCGGTCACCCGCCACCACGCCCTGCGCGACTTCCTCACCCACCCGGAAGTGGCCAAGAACGCCTGCCACTTCGCCGCGCTGCGCGAGGGCCGCATCCCGCCCGGCTGGCCGCTCGCCACCTTCGCCACCGTGGACGGGATGACCACGGCCGACGGCGCGGACCACCGGCGGCTGCGGGAGCCGGTCGCCAAGGCGCTCACGCCCCGGCGGGTGGCGGCGCTGCGGCCGCGGGTGGAGCGGCTGACCGCCGGGCTGCTCGACGCGCTGCCCGCCCGGGCCGCGGCGGGCGGCGGCACGGTCGACCTCCGACGCGCCTTCGCCTATCCGCTGCCCATGCGGGTGATCTGCGAACTGCTCGGCGTGGACGAGGGGTTCCGGGACCGGCTGCACGAGCTGTCCGGCCTGGTCGTGAGCACCGTCATCGGCCCGGAGGCGGCACTGGCGGCCAACCGGGAGCTGCTCGCGGTCCTCGGGGACGTGGTGGCGGCCCGCCGTGCCGATCCGGGCGACGACCTGACCAGCGCGCTGATCGCGGCGCGCGCGGAGGCGGCCGGCCGGCTCAGCGAACGGGAGCTGGTCGGCACCCTGTTGCTGATGATCGTCGCCGGGCACGAGACCACCCTCAACCTGATCACCAACGCGGTACGGGCGCTGTGCGCGGACCGCGGCCGGCTCGGCCTGGTCCGCGCGGGGCGGGCGGACTGGGCGGACGTGGTCGAGGAGACGCTGCGCCACGACAGCCCGGTGGCCAACTTCCCGTTCCGCTATCCGGTACGGGACCTGGACGTCGGCGGCACGGTGCTTCCCCGGGGAGCGCCGGTGCTCGCCTCGTACGCGGCGGCCGGGCGCGACCCGGAGGCGTACGGACCGGACGCGGACCGCTTCGACGTGACGCGGCGGCCCGCCGTCCGGCATCTGTCCTTCGGGCACGGTCCGCACGTCTGCCCGGGGGCGCCGTTGGCCCGTCTGGAGGCCGGTGTCGCGCTGCGGGCGCTGTTCGCCCGCTTCCCCGACCTGGCCCTGGCCGTACCGGAGGCGGACCTGCGGCCACTGCCCACGTTCGTGGGCAACAGCGTCACGGAACTTCCGGTACGGCTGGGCCGGGACCTCGGACCGGCGGACCGGGGCGGACCGGTGGATCTCCTGGCCTGACCGGCAGCCGCCTGACCGGCAGCCGCCTGACCAGCGACCGCCTGGCCTGCGCCGGCCCGCCCCGGCCGGCCGGTCAGGACGGGGCGGCGACCAGCCCCGGCGCCGGGTAGGCGCTCATCAGCTCGGCCACCTCGGCGCGGATCGTCGCGAGCGCGTCCTCGTCGCCCGTGCCCGCGGCCGTGACACCCCGGGTGATCCAGTCGGCCACCTGCGGCATGTGCTCGGTGCCCAGGCCGCGCGAGGTCAGCGACGGGGTGCCGATGCGGATGCCGGACGGGTCGAACGGCTTGCGGGTGTCGAACGGGACGGTGTTGTGGTTGACGACGATCCCGGCCCGGTCCAGGGCCTTGGCGGCGACCTTGCCGGGCACCTCCTTGGGGGTGAGGTCCATCAGGATCAGGTGGTTGTCCGTACCGCCGGAGACCAGGTCGAAGCCGCGGGCCAGGAGCTGTTCGGCGAGGGCCTTGGCGTTGGCGACGACGGCGTGCGCGTAGGCGCGGAAGGACGGCTGCGCGGCCTCGTGGAGGGCGACCGCGACGGCGGCGGTGGTGTGGTTGTGCGGGCCGCCCTGGAGGCCGGGGAAGACGGCCTTGTCGAGGGGCTTCGCGTACCGCTCGCGGGACATCAGCATGGCACCGCGCGGGCCGCGCAGCGTCTTGTGGGTGGTGGTGGAGATGACGTCGGCGTGCGGCACCGGTGAGGGGTGCGCGCCGCCCGCGACCAGCCCGGCGATGTGCGCGATGTCGGCGACCAGGACGGCGTCGACCTCGCGGGCGATCTCGGCGAAGGCGGCGAAGTCGATGGTGCGCGGCACGGCCGTACCGCCGCAGAAGATCAGCTTCGGGCGCTCCTTGCGGGCCAGGTCGCGCACCTCGTCGAAGTCGATACGGGCGGTGTCGGCCCGTACGCCGTACTGGACGCCGCGGAACCACCGGCCGGTGGCCGACACGCCCCAGCCGTGCGTGAGGTGGCCGCCCATCGGCAGCGCCATGCCCATCACCGTGTCGCCGGGCTCGGCGAAGGCGAGGTAGACGGCGAGGTTGGCGGGCGAGCCGGAGTACGGCTGGACGTTGGCGTGCTCGACGCCGAAGACCGCCTTGGCGCGGTCGGCCGCCAGCCGCTCGACGCGGTCGATGTTCTGCTGGCCTTCGTAGTAGCGACGGCCGGCGTATCCCTCGCTGTACTTGTTCTGCAGGACGGTGCCGGTGGCTTCGAGGACTGCGCCGGAGACGTAGTTCTCGGAGGGGATCAGGCGCAGCGTCTCGGCCTGGAGGCGCTCCTCGGCACCGACCAGGGCGGCCAGTTCGGGGTCGGCGGCGCGGAGCGCGGGATGGGGCAGGGGACGGCTCATGGGGTCCTCCGGGGCGATCGGTGACAGGCTTCGTTCCGTTCGTGCTCCCCGGGTGCCCAGGCAGGCGACACCTCGTGGTGGGCCGCCTTGCGACGGCCGCGCGCCGCTCCCCCGGGGTCGCTTCCCCGTGCGCCAGTCGCGGTGCGCGAGGCCAGTCTAACGGGGGGTGTGCGGCGTGACCTTTCTTCGCATACCGTCCGCTCAACGGGATTTTCTCGCCCGGGATCGCCCGCATACCGAACGGAGTCAATGGTGACCCCCACGACGTCCACGGAACGCAGCATCGCCGTCGCCGAAGCCCACAGCGCGCACAACTACCACCCGCTTCCCGTCGTCGTGGCCTCCGCCGAGGGGGCCTGGGTGACGGACGTGGCGGGCAAGCGCTACCTGGACATGCTCGCCGGGTACTCGGCGCTCAACTTCGGCCACCGCAACCGCCGCCTGATCGAGGCGGCCAAGGCGCAGCTCGACCGGGTGACGCTGACCTCGCGCGCCTTCCACCACGACCGGTTCGCCGACTTCTGCGCGCAGCTCGCCGAGTTCTGCGGCAAGGAGATGGTGCTGCCGATGAACACCGGCGCGGAGGCCGTCGAGACGGCGGTCAAGACCGCCCGCAAGTGGGGGTATCAGGTCAAGGGCGTCCCGGACGGCCGGGCGAAGATCATCGTGGCGGACAACAACTTCCACGGGCGGACGACCACCATCGTCTCCTTCTCCACCGACCCGGAGGCGCGCGCCGACTACGGCCCGTACACCCCGGGCTTCGAGATCGTCCCGTACGGCGATCTGGCGGCGCTGGAGGACGCGGTGGACGAGGACACCGTGGCGGTGCTGATCGAGCCGATCCAGGGTGAGGCGGGCGTGCTGATGCCGCCTGCCGGGTATCTGCCGGGGGTCCGGCGGCTGACCCGCGAGCGCGGGGTGCTGTTCATCGCGGACGAGATCCAGTCCGGCCTGGGCCGCACCGGCCGGGACTTCGCCTGTCAGCACGAGGACGTGGTGCCGGACGTGTACGTGCTCGGCAAGGCGCTGGGCGGCGGCATCGTGCCGGTGTCGGCGGTGGTCTCCTCCCGTGAGGTGCTGGGCCTGTTCCGGCCGGGCGAGCACGGTTCGACGTTCGGCGGGAACCCCCTCGCCTGCGCGGTGGCGCTGGAGGTGCTGGCGATGCTGCGGACCGGCGAGTACCAGCAGCGCGCCACCGAGCTGGGCGAGCACCTCCACCACGAACTGGGGCTGCTGGTGGGCGGCGGCGCGGTGGACGCGGTGCGCGGGCGCGGGCTGTGGGCCGGGATCGACATCAGCCCGGCCCTGGGGACCGGCCGGGAGATCTCGGAGCGGCTGCTGGAGCGCGGTGTGCTGGTCAAGGACACCCACGGCAGCACGATCCGGCTGGCGCCCCCGCTGGTGGTCGGCAAGGAGGACCTGGACTGGGCGCTGGACCAGTTGCGGGCGGTGCTGGGCGGGTGAGCGCGGGGCGCGCCGCGCGCCCGTACCGGGCCACCCGCCACGCGGGCGCACCGCGCCCGTACCGGCCGCGCGGCGCGCCTAGAGGATCACATGGGGCACGAAGCGGGCGTACTCGTCCGTGACCAGCCCCGCCGACTCCCGGATGCCGAGCCCCGCCGCCTCGTCCTCGACGACCCACGCCCCGAGTACCACCCGGTTGCCGTCGAAGTCGGGCAGCGGGGCCAACTCCTGGTAGCAGCACGGCTCGTCGCGTACGACGGGGGCCGTGCCCGGCTCGTGGACGGTGACGCCGGCGCCCTCGCGGCCGAGCAGCGGCTTGGCCACGTACCCGGGTCCGGCCGCCAGTTCGCGCGGCCCGTCGAGGTGGGCGGGCAGCAGGTTCGGGTGCCCCGGGTACAGCTCCCACAGGATCGCCAGCAGCGCCTTGTTGGACAGCAGCATCTTCCAGGCGGGCTCGATCCACAGGGTGCTGCCGGTGCCGCCGCCGTTGTCGAGGGTGTCGAGCACATGCGGTCCGAAGGCGTCGGTGGCCAGCCACTCCCACGGGTAGAGCTTGAAGCAGGCCCGGATGAAGCGCAGCCGCTGGTCGACGAAGCGGCCGGAGAGGTGGTCCCAGCCGATCTCCTCGACCGGGATCGCCACCGTCTCCAGCCCGGCCTGGCGCGCCGTCTCCTCCAGGTAGGCGACGGTCATCAGGTCCTCGCCCAGTTCGTCACCGGCCGAGTGCGCGAAGTGCACCGGCGCGCCGGGCGGCAGCAGTTTCGCCTGCTTGCGCCACGCCTCGACCAGCCGTTCGTGCAGCGAGTTCCACTGGTCGGCGCCGGGGAACCGTTCCTCCATCCAGAACCACTGCGGGCCCGCCGCCTCGACCAGCGAGGTCGGCGTGTCCGCGTTGTACTCCAGCATCTTGGCGGGCCCGGTGCCGTCGTGGCGCAGGTCGAACCGCCCGTAGAGGGTGGGCAGTTCGGCGCGCCGGCGCCAGGACTCGGCGACCAGGTCCGCCAGCCGGGGGTCGTCGATGCCGAGGTCGGCGAAGCGCCGGTGTTCGACGATGTGTGCGGCGGCGGCCAGGCACATGGCGTGCAGTTCCTCGACGACCGCCTCCAGCGCCTCGATTTCGGGCAGCGAGAAGGAGTAGTACGCGCTCTCGTCCCAGTACGGGCGCAGCGAGTCGTCCGGGTAGCGGGTCAGCGGATAGATCAGGCCCTGCGCCTCGACGGTCTGCTGCCAGCCGGGGCGTGGCCGTGCGGTGTGCCGCTTCACGAGGAGGTCCTCCCGGTCCACGGCCGGGCCCCCGCCCGCTGCGGTGCCGTCAGCTCTCGCACCGCCGTCACCCGCCGCTGGAGCCGGAGCAGCCGAAACCGCCGCGGTTGACGGCCGTGCTCTTGCTGAACGTCCCGGAGTCGGCGTAGCGGCCGTTGACGTCGGAGCCGTAGTACCACTGGCCGTCGGTCTTCTGCGCGCGCCCGGCGGTGCCCTTGTTCTTGCCGTACGACGATCCGGTGCCGCCCGTACCGCTGGAGCCGCTGGACCCGCTGTTGGATCCGCAGGACTTGGAGTCGATGACCCGGTAGCCCTTGACCGCGTCGTAGCTGTTGCGGTCGACGCAGCGCTTGTCCGGTTCCGAGCCGCAGGAGGTGAGCGCTGCCGCCAGCGCCCCCATGCCGCCCAGGATCACCGTGCTCGACCGCAGCCTCCGCCGCGCCTTCGTGTGCTCTGCCATCCCTGCCGTCCCCCGTACATCTGTGGCAACTGTTTTCGGCCGGTTCAGACTAAAGGCCACGGCCCGGCAGGCCGTAACGGGCCCGTGGCGGGCACCGCGCCTACAGTCGATGTGTGCTGCTTGGGATGATCTGTGCGCTCGGTTCGGCGGTCTGCTTCGGCACGGCGTCGGTCCTCCAGGCGGTGGCGGCCCGCGCCACCGCGTCCGGGACCGGCTCCGGTGTGGACCCCAGGCTGCTGCTGCGCGTCCTGCGCCAGTGGCGCTATCTGGTCGGCCTCGCCCTGGACGGCTGCGGCTTCCTCCTCGAACTGGTGGCGCTGCGCTCGCTGCCGATCTACGCGGTGGGCGCGGCCCTCGCCGCCAGCCTCGCCGTGACCGCGGTCGTCGCCGTGCCGCTGCTGCGGGTACGGCTCAGCCGGGCGGAGTGGACGGCCGTACTGGTGGTCTGCGGCGGGCTGGCCCTGCTCGGGCTGGCCTCGGGCGCGGAGGGGACGGACACGGGATCCACCGCGCTGCGCTTCGGGGTGCTGGCCGTCGCGCTGGCGATCCTGGCGTGGGGCGCGCTCGCCGGGCGGCTGCCCGACCGGGCGCGGGCCGCGGCGCTGGGGCTCGGCGCCGGGTTCGGCTTCGGCGTCGTGGAGGTCGCCGTCCGCCTGATCCCCGGCCTGTCACCGGCGTCACTCGTGTCCAACCCCGCCACGTACGCCCTGCTCGTCGGCGGTGGCGCGGCCTTCCTGCTGCTGACCTCCGCCCTCCAGCGCGGCTCGGTGACGGCGGCCACGGCGGGCATGGTGATCGGCGAGACGCTCGGACCGGCGCTGGTCGGCGTGGTCTGGCTCGGCGACCGGACGCGCGCCGGACTGGCGCCCCTCGGCTTCGCCGGGTTCGCACTGGCGGTGCTGGGCGCCCTCGCGCTGGCCCGCTTCGGCGAGGCGGCGGAGGGGGTGGGGGTGGGGGTGCAGGGGGTGGTGGAGGCGCCGGTGACGGCGGAAGCGTCAGATGCGGCGGCACCCGCCAACAAGGCTGGGGAGCCCGCCACCAGCACCCGAGAGACGGCCGACCCGGCCGGACGCCCGGCCCCCAGCGGGCTACAGCGCGGGCGGCAGGACCCGTAGCAGCGCTTCCAGGGCCCCGGAGAAGGCGTGGTCGGGCGGCCTGCCGTACGTCACGACCAGGGCGTCACGCGGCGCCGCGCCGCCCGCCTCCGAGGGCGTGGGGTGCGCGAAGCGGGCCAGCCCTTCCAGGGCGAGGCCCTGCCAGCGGGCGGCCTGGACGACGGACTGCTCGGTGCCGGGCGGCAGTTCGAGGACGACGTGCAGGCCCGCCGCGATGCCGCTGACCCGGATGTGCGGCGCCTGTTCGGCCAGCGCGTCGACGAGCTGGTCGCGGCGGCGCCGGTAGCGCAGCCGCATGCCGCGGACGTGCCGGTCGTACGCGCCGGAGGCCAGGAACTCGGCGAGGGTGAGCTGTTCCAGCGCGGCGGTCTGCCACTCCCCCGTCTTCTTGAGGGCGAGCACGGGGTCGACGAGGTGGTCCGGGAGCACCATCCAGGCCAGCCGCAGCGCGGGGGCGAGGCTCTTGCTGGCGGTGCCGAGGTAGGCGACACGTTCGGGGTCCAGTCCTTGCAGGGCGCCCACCGGCTGCCGGTCGTACCGGAACTCGCCGTCGTAGTCGTCCTCCAGCACCAGGCCGCCACTGGAGCGCGCCCAGTCGACGACGGCGGCGCGGCGGTCGGGGTGCAGCGGCACGCCGGTGGGGAACTGGTGCGCCGGGGTGAGGAGCGCCGCCCGTACGCCGGGCAGGTCCGCCAGCCGCCCGGTGTCCGCTCCGTGCCCGTCGACCGGGAGCGGGCTGACCCGCAGGCCGGCGCGGGCCAGCACGTCGCGGTGGAAGTACAGGCCGTACGCCTCGGTGCCGATCTCCCGGACGCCCGAGGCCCGCAGGGCGCGGGCGAGCAGGCCGAGGCCCTGCATGAATCCGGTGCAGACGACGACGTTCTCGGGGTCGGTCCGTACGCCGCGGGCGCGGGCCAGGTAGTCGGCGAGCACGGTGCGCAGTTCCGGGCGGCCGAGCGGCGGGCCGTAGCCGAACGCGTCGTTGGGGGCGGTGGTGAGCGCGCGGCGGGCGGCCGCGAGCCAGGCGGTGCGGGGGAAGCCGGAGACGTCCGGGGTGCCGGGCCGCAGGTCGTAGCGCGGGCGGTCGGGCACCCGGGCCGGGGCGGCGCGCCGGGCGGCCGGTGCGGAGCGGGGAGCTGCGGTGCGGGACGGTCCGGTGCGGCGGGCCACGCGGGTGCCGGAGCCCTGCCGGGCACTGAGCCAGCCCTCGGCGACCAGCTCGGCGTACGCGTCGGCGACGGTGTTCCGGGCGATGCCGAGGTCCACGGCGAGCGAGCGGGAGGACGGCAGGCGGGTGCCGGGCGCCAGGCGGCCCGTACCGACGGCTTCGCGCAGGGCCCGCATCAGGGAGGCGCGCAGTCCCCCGGGACCGGCGAGGTCCAGATGCAGGTCGCGGCCGAAAGTGGCCCAGGAATCGTCCATACGAATGGACCATACCCGTGCGCCAATGGCGGCGTAGCGTCGCAGCCATGACGACGAACGAAAGCCCACAGCAGCAGCACCAGCACCACCGGCCACGCATCGCCATCGCCCGCAACGCGCCCGAGGTCTACCGGGCGATGGTCGCGCTCGACGCGGCCGCCAAGAAGGGCCTGGACCCGGCGCTGGTCCACCTGGTGAAGATCCGCGCCTCGCAGATCAACCACTGCGCCTTCTGCATCGACATGCACGTCAAGGAAGCCCGCAAGGAGGGCGAGACCGAGGAGCGGGTGTACCTCCTCAACGCCTGGGAGGAGGCCGGCGCCCACTACACCGGGAAGGAGCAGGCCGCCCTCGCCCTGACCGAGGCCGTCACCGTCCTGACCGACGGTTTCGTACCGGACGCGGTGTACGAGCGCGCCGCGGCCCACTTCGACGAGGCGGAACTGGCCCAGCTCATCGCCCTGATCACCACGATCAACGCGTGGAACCGCTTCGGCGTGACCACCCGTATGACCCCGGGGCAGGCGTGATGACGGCCGCCGACGGCTCCGCCCGGCTCGACTTCCACCAGCTCGCCCCGGGGATCTACCAGCCCCTGCTGGCCGCGCACATCGCCGCGAAGAAGGGCCTGGGCGACCTCGCCCTGGCCGAACTGGTGCTGATCCGCGCCTCGCAGATCAACCACTGCGCCTTCTGCATCGACATGCACGTCAAGGACGCGCAGCGGGCCGGAGTGTCCGAGGAGCGCATTCACCTCCTCGACGCCTGGGAGGAGGCCACCGGGCACTACACCGCCAGGGAGCAGGCCGCCCTCGCCCTCACCGAGGCCGTCACCGTCCTGACCGACGGCTTCGTACCGGACGCGGTGTACGAGCGCGCCGCCGCCCACTTCGACGAGGCCGAACTGGCCCACCTGATCGCCCTGATCACCACGATCAACATGTGGAACCGCATCAACGTCGCGGTCCGCCAGCCCATCGGCAGCCTGTCGTGACGGCTGCGGCGCTGCGCGCCCTCCACCACGGCCGGGCCGCGGACGACCCGCTCGTCCTGCCCGGCCCGTGGGACGCGGAGAGCGCGCGGATCTTCGCGGATGCCGGCTTCCCGGCCCTGGCGACGCCGAGCGCGGGGGTCGCGGCGTCGCTGGGCCACGCGGACGGGAGCACACCGCCGGACGAGATGTTCGCGGCGGTGGCCCGGATCGTACGGGCCGTGGACGTGCCGGTGACGGCGGACCTGGAGGCCGGGTACGGGCTGCCCGCGCGGGAGCTGGTGGAACGTATCGCCGCGACGGGTGCGGTGGGCTGCAACATCGAGGACGGCGACAGCGGCACCGGGGCGCTCACCGACGTGGAGCGGCAGGCGGACCGGCTGGCGGAGATCCGGGCCGTGGCGGGTGACGACCTGGTGGTCAACGCCCGGACCGACGTGTTCCTGCGCGGCGCGGGCGGTGGCACGGACCGGGCGGCGCAGGTGGCGGAGGCGGTACGGCGCGGCCTGCGGTACGCCGCCGCCGGCGCGGACTGCGTCTACCCGATCCTCGCACCGCCGGAGGTCCTGCGGGAACTGGCGGACCGTATCGGGCTGCCCGTCAACGCCCTCGCCGTACCGGGCGGCCCGTCCCCACGCGAACTGGGTGCGGCGGGCGCGTCCCGGGTCACCTTCGGCGGCGGACTGCACCGGCAGGCGATGGACTCGGTACGGGCCACGGCTCAGGCGCTCCGTACCGGCTGACGTGCCGTGGGCCCGTACCGGCTGACCCGGCGTACGGGCCGGAGCCGGGCGGGGGTGGTGACGGCGTACGCCACCGCCCCCCGCGCGGTCACTTCTGCGCCTCCCGTTCCGCGACGATCGCGGCCAGGGTCGCGGTGATGTCGGCCTCGGAAGCCGCCTTGGTGAGGCCGAGGCCGTGCAGCACGCCCGTGCCGTCCTCCAGTTCCAGCAGCGCGAGCAGGATGTGCTCGGTGCCGACGTAGTTGTGGCCCAGGCGCAGGGCCTCGCGGAAGGTGAGTTCCAGCGCCTTCTTCGCCTGCGCGTCGAACGGGATCAGGGCGGGCTGCTCCCCGGGCGCCGCGTCCGGCAGCGCCTCGGCCGCGCGCTGCCGTACGGAGTCCAGGGTGACGCCCTGCGCCACGATCGCCCGCGCCGCGAGGCCGTCCGGGTCGGCCAGCAGCCCGAGCAGCAGATGCAGGGTGCCGATCTCGACGTTGCCGGCCGCGCGGGCCTCGTTCTGCGACGCCACCACCACGTTGCGGGCTCGGTCGGTGTACCGGCTGAACCCCTGGCTGGGGTCGAGGTCCGACGCCTCACCGGGCGTCTTGGGCACGAACCGCTTCTGCGCCGCCTGCTTGGTGACGCCCATGCTCTTGCCGATCTCCGTCCAGGAGGCGCCCGAGCGCCGGGCCTGGTCCACGAAGTGGCCGATCAGGTGGTCGGCGACCTCGCCGAGGTGGTCGGCGGCGAGTACCGCGTCGGTGAGCTGGTCCAGCGCGTCGGTGTGGACCTTCTTGATGGCCTCGATCAGGTCGTCGAGGCGGATCGCCGGGGTGCTGCGGATGGGTTCCGTCATGCGTCAACCGTAAGTTGACGACGAGGTTGCGTCAACCCCTGGTTGACGATCTCTGGCTTTATTGGAGTGCCCGCTCTACTATTGCGGGGATGCGTACCGTCAATCCCGAAGAGCACGCCCGCAAGCGGGCCCACATCCTCGGCGCCGCGGCCGGAGAGTTCGCCGCGTACGGCGTCGACGGCACCTCCACCGCGCGCATCTGCCGGGCCGCCGGGATCGGATCGGGCACGCTCTTCCACTACTTCGCCACCAAGCGCGACATCTTCCACGCGCTGTTCAGCGACGACCTGCCGCGCAACGCCGAGGCATGCGCCCGCGCGACCGCCCAGGACCGGCCGGACGACGGCATCCGCCTCCTCGTGGACCACCTGCTCGCCGACCTCGGCGACCCGCTCGTGCCGGGGCTCGCGGCCGCGGTCGTCTTCCAGGTCAACCGGGACGAGGAGTTCGCCCAACTGGTGAGGGCCGACACCGCCCAGATACGGGCCGCCCTGGACACCCTGGCGGCACGGCTCGCCGACGAGGGGCGACCGCTGCCGTTCCCGCCCGGCCGGGTGGCCGCCTGGATCCAGGGCCTGCTGGACGCCGCCTACCTGGCCGCCGGCGAACCGGACTTCGACCCCGCGGCCCACGCGGCCGAGCTGCGGCGGATCATCGCCTGGCTGACCGGCGGCGGGGCCCCCGGCGCACTCCCCCCGCCCCCCGGCGCACCGCCCCCGCCCGGCATCTGACCCCGCCCGCACCCACCAGAGGGAGAACCGGCCGATGTCCTCCGGCAACCCGGCACCCAAGGCTTCCGCACCCAAATCCTCGGCACCCAAGGCCCCTTTGGCCAAAACTCCACTCCCCAAGGCTCCACTCTCCAAGACGCCGCCGGCCACCGACGCGACCGCCGTCGGCCCCACCACCGGCGAGCGCGCCCTGTTGTGGGCCGGCTTCCCCGTCCTGGGGGCGATCGCGCTGTGGCTGCTCAGCAGGGCGGCCGGTTGGGTGGCGTCGCTGCCGTGGGCCCCGCTGCAAGGGCCGTTCAAACTGGTCGCGTCCGCGCCCGAACCGCTGCTGTCGGTCGCCGCCGTGGCCGTCGGCCTCCTCCTGGGCCTGGTCATCGCGTTCTTCGCCGAGCTTGAGTACGTGACCGCCGAGATCGGCCCCGAGCAGGCCGTCCTGACCGTCGACAGGGTCACCCGCACGGTGCCGCGCGCGGAGACCGCCGCCGTCTTCCAGGACGGCAAGCACCTGGTGCTGCTCGGCCACGACTCCCGCGAACTGGCCCGACTACGCGGCGACTTCGACACGGACCGCTTCGCGGCGGCCTTCGAGCAGCACGGATACCCGTGGCGGCCGGACGGTGACCCGTACGCCACCGACTTCCGGCGGTGGGTCACCGCCCAGCCCGACCTGTCCGCCGGCGCCCACGCCCTCCTCAAGGCCCGGGCCCACGCCCTGAAGAAGAACGAGAAGGAAGACACCGAACAGCTCAGGGCCGAACTGGCCGAACTGGGCATCATCGTCCGGGAGGACAAGAACAGGAAACAGCATTGGCGCCGGGTCCGGCAGGATCAGAACGGCCGGGACGGGCGCGGCACCGGCGCTTGACGGCGTGCCGCCTTCAGCCTGCCGCATCGATGGCGCGCGCGAGTACGGAACACACCTCGGCAAGGGTCGGCCGGTCTTCCGGCACGGGACTCAGCAGGGCTTCGATCAACTTGCCGAACACCCCCGGGACGGTCACCGGGCGATGCGCAACGGTGGCGACGGCCTTTCGTTGCACCGGGCGCGGGGCATCGTCCGGTTACTCGACATGTCTCCACCCGGTTGCGCTGATGAACGGCGACGCACCGGACCCGTACACGTCCGACGCCGTGGGTGGGACAGCCGTGCCCGTCTTGAGGATGCTGCGGGAGATCTCGGGGCTCTCGTAATGGACAAGACAGCCCGGGCAGGGAAGCCCGGTTCAGTGCCCAGGAAGTGCCGGAGCCGCGCGGGAGCCGGCCCCATGAGGTCGGCATCACGACAGTGGCGTTGGTGCCCGTTTACGAGAGCCGAGGGGACCTTGCGGGACCTGCGGACCGGTTCACAGCGATGGCTTTGAAGAACGTGTAGTGGAAGGTTCCGTCGTGGGCGGTCCGGTGCAGGTCTGCGATCCCCTGGTCCCAGTCAGCCGGAGTGATCAGGGCGGCGGCCAGCGCGTCGTCCCGAACGGATTCGACCATCGCGATGAAGGTGTTGCGGATGAAGCCGTCGACCCACCCCGGCCGGGACTGGTCGGCATAGACCGTGCGTGGACGGACTTCAACGCTGTCGTATCCGGCGCCGGCCAGCAACGGCCGTAGTTGCCTGCCGAGCAGCGCATTGCCTCCGGCTGCCGCCTGGAGGCGGACCTGGCAGTCGATCACTGCCTGGGCATACGCGCTGTCAGGGTGGAAGACCACCGATCCGTGGTCCCCCTCGATCAGGGTGATGGTGCCCCCGGGCCGCAGCACGCGCCGTAGTCCGGCCAGCGCTCGCCGGGGATCCGTCAGGTGTTCCAGGACGAAGCACACGAAAGCGTGGTCGAACTCCCCGTCAGCGAAGGGAAGGTCGAACACGTCTGCGCGGTGCCACTCCACCTGTGCCTCGGGCGCGATGCCGGCGACGTGGGTGCGGGCCTGCGCGAGCGACTCCTCGGACTGGTCGACCGCGACGATGTGCGCTCCGGGGCTGGAACGGAGCAGATGGACCGTCTGGGCACCTACCCCGCAGCCGAGCTCCAGCACTCGACTGCCGGCGGGGTAGGTGGTTCCGGCGTGCAGTAGCTGCGCCAGTGTGTCCGCCTGGTCGCCCAGCCGACGGCCTTCACGCTGTGAGTATCCGTGTACGTAGCCGGCTGCCGGGGCCGGGGTGGAGGGTGCTGTGGTGGTGTTCATGGGCCCACCCTGCTGCCACTATGGACCGGTGAACAGATCCAATGAGGGCACTCCTCACCGGTCCATAGTGTCCGGGGCCGACTTCCTTCATCTGGCCATCGGCGAGGCGCCGAGCGGCGGGAAGTCCGAGTGGCTGGCCCAGCAGATCCGGCTCGCGCTGGCGGACGGGCGACTGCCGGTGGGAAGCAGGCTGCCGGCCACGCGGGTCCTGGCCGGCGAACTGGGCACATCGCGTGGCGTGGTCACCGAGGCCTACCAACGCCTGGTCGAGGACGGATATCTCGCCGGGCGAGGGCGCAACGGAACGATCGTCGTCGGCGCACCCGCGACGACGACAGCAGCCAAGCCTCCTACGCCCGCCAGGCCGCCGTCACCTCGCGCAGTGTTCACCGCCACGCCCGATGCAGGCGTCTTCGACGCGATGCGCACGACTCGGGCCCGGATCGACTTCTCCCCGGGGCTTCCTGATCTCGCCGCGTTCCCACGAGCGGCGTGGCTGCGCGAAGAACGCCGCGTCCTGGCTCGCCTTGCGGCATCCGACCTGGGGTACGGAGATCCACGCGGTACGCCGGCGCTCCGCGTGGCCGTCGCGAACTGGATCGCCCGTAATCGCGGTATCCGGGCGGACCCCGGCGAAGTCCTCATCGTCGCCGGTACCGCCCAGACGCTCACCCTCGTGGGGCAGGCGCTGCACAGTGACGGCATCTCCGCGGTGGCGATGGAGGACCCCGGCTCCCTGGGAGCCCGTCAGCACTTACACAACTGCCGTTTGGACACCCCGCCCGTCGCGGTCGACTCAGAAGGGGTGTGTGTCGATGAACTGCGCGCCACGGGCGCAGCGGCCATTTTCCTGACACCCGCACACCAGTTCCCCACCGGTGTCGTCCTTCGCGGCAGCCGTCGCAGCGAACTGACGCGCTGGGCAAGTGAAAGCGGCGGACTGATCATCGAGGATGACTACGACGCCGAGCACCGCTACGACCGGGCACCTGTGCCGGCCCTGCGGTCCGTGCTCGCGAATAACGTCTTCTATGCCGGGAGCGTGTCGAAGCTCCTCGCCCCGGCCCTGCGCATCGGGTGGGTTCTCGCCCCGCCGCAGTACCGCGACGCGCTCCTGGACGCCAAGCGGTTCGCCGACCTCGGTAACGCCGCCCTGCCACAACTCGTTCTTGCCCAGTTCATGGAATCCGGCGCGCTGGAACGTCAGTTGCGCCATCTTCGCAGGCACCACCGCCGCCGCCGGGACGCCATGGTCAGAGCCGTCGCTGCTCACCTGCCAGGCGCGATCGTGCACGGTGCCGCAGCGGGCCTGCACCTGACCATCACCTTCGAGGCCGGGTTCGCTGACACCGACGTCGCAGCCGCGGCACTCGCGCGCGACGTGAAAGTGCACCCCCTGTCCTGGCACTGCCAGCGTCCCCGTCAACCGGGACTGGTCCTGGGCTACGCCGCGAGCACGCCAACCGACATCAGCGAAGGAGTGGCGACACTCGGCGAAGTACTCAGACGGATGTCCTGACGGGATGATCACGGGTCGTACGCTCCTGGACTCTGGCCGGGGAGCGTGACGGTGGCGGCCGCCGGGCGGTGGGCGCGGACGTGGACGTGGACGGCCGCGACCTCGGGTTCGGCGAGCCGGGCCGGGGGCGCCGGGGCGGACCGCTCAGGACGGGCGCGATGGCGATGTCGACGGCGGTCGGGACGCTGGAAGACTCGTGCACTGCCCGAATGGCATTCGCTACGCACGGTATTCGAGCAGTCACTCCTGGTGGCGTAGCGGCGGTTGGGGTGTCGGGAGTGTGGGGGCGCGGAACGTTTTGCGGTGCCGCGGTGTGCCGCCGGGGCCCGACAGGGTGATGGTGATGCGGCGGGCGGTCGGCCGGAGGGCCGACCCCCCGCCCTGCGCCCTTTGCGCCTCCCGTGCCGGATGTCGCGCCGCGGGCGGAGTCCTGGCCGCTGTTGCGCAACGTGCGCGACAGCGGCGGTGGGAGGGGCGTGCGCTATCGGGATGGGGTGAGACGGTCGAGCAGACGCTGGGCAAGGGGGCCGGCGGAGGCCGGGTTCTGCCCTGTGAAGAGGTTGCGGTCTTCGACGACGTGCGTCTGCCAGGGCTGGGAGGCGGCAAGGAAATGGGCGCCGCGTTTGGTCAGGGCCTGCTGCGCAGTCCACGGCAGCGTACTCAGCAGGCCGACACCGTGTTCCTCGTCGTCGGTGAACGCGGTCATCCGGTATCCGGCGAAGGGCCACTGTCCGCTGGAGGCCATACAGGCGAGTAGGGCGGCGGGCCCGTGGCAGACCGCGGCGATGGGCTTGTCACGGTGGTGGAAGTCGGTGAGCAGCCGTCCGCCGTGGGGGTCGGCCCACAGGTCGACCATCGGTGCGTAGCCGCCGGGGATGAAGACGGCGTCGAAGGGCTCGGAGGACAGGTCACGCAGCGCCGCCGGTGTGTTCAGCCGGCCTTCGAGGGCGGTGACCTCTTGGCGCAGGGTGTGGCACCGTTCGGGGGACAGGCCGGTGCCCTCCGGGGTAAGGCCGGAGGGCTCGGGGGCGGCGGGACGCGCGTCGGGTGTGGCGAAGGTGAATTGCGCGCCGCCGCGGGCGAAGAGGCCCAGGGGCTCGATGACCTCTTCGGGCCAGAACCCGATGTCCCTGGAACGTCCGTCGGTCAGGGGCATCCGGGTGGCGCCCGACAGCATGATCAGAATGTGTGGCATGGGGCCCTTTCGTGTCGGGGCCGGGGCGGGGCCCGTCGGCGTCCTCGCCCCGGCCCGGATGGTGTCAGGTGGTGTGCTCCGGCGCGGCTTCTTCGGTGTACAGGCCGAGGGCCTGCAGGAGCGGGAATTCGTTGGTGGAGAAGAGCACCGCGTCATCGTCGGGGTGCCGGTTGGTGTGCGCGTGCCAGGCCCACGAGGGCACGCAGAACGTGTCGCCGGCCGACCATTCGAAGTCGGTGCCGTCGATGGTGGTCGTGCCCTGGCCGCGGGCGGCGATGTAGATGACCGAGCCGGTGTGTCGGTGGGTGCGGGTGGTCTCACCGCCCCGAAGAAGCTGGAGTTTGCATCCGGTGGTCGGGGTGACCGGGCCTCCGGTGGCGGGATTGGTGTACTCCAGGATGACGCCGTCATAGGGGCTGTGGTGTCCCGCGCGGGCCGCCGCGTCCAGCGCTTCTTGGCACTTGTCCCATGGATAGGTGTGGAGAGGGGACGTCTGCCGGCTGCGCCGTGTGTCGGGCAGCAGGAGGCCGCCCCAGGTGGCGAAGGTGTCATTGGCCGGTGTTGATGGCAAGTGGGTCTTGTCAGGGTGCAGTTCGAAGAAGTTGGCGCCCAGGGTGTTGACGAGCGGGTCGTTGGTGCAGTCCTGCCAGATGACCAAGCCGTCGTCGGCGTCGTTGCCATGCTCGTGCCACAGGCGGCTGGGGGTGACGATGACATCACCGGGGCTGACCGTTATCCGGTCGCCGTTGACGGCCGTCCACCCGCCGTGGCCCTCGTGGACGAAGCGGATGGCAGATGCGGCGTGCCGGTGACAGGTCATGGCTTCGC
Source organism: Streptomyces sp. NPDC018045 (assembly GCF_044327445.1). Lineage (NCBI taxonomy): Bacteria > Bacillati > Actinomycetota > Actinomycetes > Kitasatosporales > Streptomycetaceae > Streptomyces > Streptomyces sp. NPDC018045. The sequence continues at coordinate 90,185 of NZ_JBIRFL010000012.1, read as the reverse complement.
CGGACTTGAGGGCCTGAAGACCTGAGTAGAGGTGCCCGCAGGCGGCCTCGTACTCCCGGTGTCCAGGATTGAGGTGGGTGAGCACCCGCAGGGCGGCATCGTCCCCTTTGACGAAGTTGGCAGCCTCCAGGACGAAGGGGCGCAGGTTGGCGTAGCGCCACATGCAGGGCCGCGACCGGGGGGCCGGGGTCCAGGGGAGAGCGTCGTTGACGGCCTCCCACCGTCCGATGGCGTAGAACGCCGAGAGGCGCTCCGCGAAGGTATCGGGTTCGGCGGTCTGCACGGTCGTCGTGGTCATCGTTTGCTTCCCTCCTCCGCGGCTGCTGCGGTGGTCAGCTCGTGCCACAGCCCGTCAATGTCCTCCGCACCCGTGTGGATGTTGCCGATCGAGACACGGATGACGTAACCGGCCGGGGTGACGGTGTGGGAGACAAAGGAGCGCCGGCCGGCGTTGACGCGGTGGTGGATACGGCGGTTGAGTTCGTCGGTCTCTTGGGGGCCCAGACCGTCCGGGGCGTAGCGCAGGCACACCAGGGGGAAGGGAGTGTCGGGGTTGGTGACCTGCCAGCCCGGGGCATTCGCAGCCGTCTTGCGCAGTTGGTCCGCCAGGTCGGCGGCGGCCGAGAGCCGTTGGGCGATGCCCTGGCTCCCGAAGGACTTGATGATCCACCACAGTTTCAGGGCCCGGAACTGGCGGCCGAGCTGCAGCGAGTAGTTCATGAAGTCGACGCTGCCGTCTTCATGGCGGGTCGTGAGATATTCCGGCACCAGCCGGAAGGTGTTGGTCAGTGCGTCGGGATGGCGGCACAGCAGGGCGCTGGCTTCCATGGGGCACAGCAGCACCTTGTGCGGGTTGGCCACCAGCGAATCGGCGGGCGACAGGTCCGGCAGGTGCGGGCGTACCCGGTCGGCAAGGCGCCAGAATCCGCCATAGGCGGCGTCCACGTGCAGCCACACTCCATGCCGGGAGCACACCTCGGCGATCGCAGCGATCGGGTCGATGGCGCCGGTAGAGGTGCTGCCGACATTGGCGACCACGGCCAGGGGCCGGTGGCCGGCACGCAGGTCGCTGCGGATGTGGGCGTCCAGGGCCGCGGGGGCGAGGGTGCCGTCGGCCGCGCTTGCGATGCGTACGACGTTGTCCAGGCCCAGGCCGAGGGTGATGGCCGCCTTGTCGACGCTGCTGTGCGACTGATCGGAGGTGTAGATGCGCAGGACCGGTGCCCCGGCCAGGCCGCTGCGGCGGATGTCGAGGCCGTCAAGGTGTTCGCGGGCCGCGGCCAGCGCGTACAGCGTCGCGAGCGACGCGCCGTCCACGAGGACGGCGTCGCCGTCGGCCGGGTAGGCGAGCATGTCCGCGAGCCAGCCCAGAACGGTGGTCTCCACCGCCGCGGCCGCGGGTGCGGCGTCCCACAGCATCACGTTGACGTTCAGTGCTGCGGTGGCCATCTCGGCGAGGATGGCGGGTCCGCTGGAGCTGTTGGAGAAGTAGGCGTGGAAGCGGGGGTGGTTCCACAGCGTCAGGTTGGGCCGCAGGTCACGCCAGGTCTGCGTGAGGATGTCGGCGAAGGCTTCCGGTTCGGTGGGCAGCGGCTGGTCGAACAGGGCGTGTATCTCCTGCGCCGAGCGGCCGGTGGTGACCGGCAGCGAACGCAGTGCCTCGAAGTGGTCGCGCAGTTGGGACAGCAGCAGACGGCCGTTGTCCTCCAGCTCCTGCGGAGACCAGTCACCCACCGCATCGGCCGGGGGCGCCGCGCCGGCTGCCTCCTGGACCAAGCCGGTGCGATCAGTGGTGGTCATGCTCGACCTCCACGGGGAGCTCGGCGGCGTAGCGGATCGTGCGCGGCCGGGTGCAGTACTGCGCTATGAGCGGCTGGACGATCGGCTCTTCGGTCTTCAGCAGGTCGGCATGGTCCTCCGCGCTGCGCCACGGGTAGACCCAAGTGACGACGTTGGGCTCCTTCTCGTCCTGCAGGAAGGTGGCGTGCCCGTTCCACCCCGGGTGGCCGTGAGCGTTCTCCCCGATCGCGTCGTCGATGATCTGCATGGTCCGGGTCGCCTGCCGCGCGGCCTCGTCGGTCAGGTACCAGGTCTCAACGATGGTGAAGGACATGCCAGTCTCCTCGTCACTCACTTCTCGGATGCGGCGAAGTACTCCTGGAGCAGGGACTTGCCGCCGGGAACGAACTTTTCGCAGATGAGCTTGTGGTTGGCGCGGTTGCGTGACTGCTCCTGCCACAGGCGCTGGGCGGCCTCTTGCACCTCTGCGGGAGCCGAGCCGGTGCGGACGGCCTTCTTCAGCGGGCTGCGGACGTCCTTGAGCAGGCGGAGCATGCGCTCGTGATCGGTGTTGAACTTGCCGGAGAACCCGGGGCTGACCCAGGGCGGCTCCATCGCTGGCCGCAGCAGGTCCGAGTACGCAGCCCGCGGGAAGTCCGAGGCATAGCGCATGGACGCCGTCGACGCCCGGTACAGCCGGGTCAGCACGTCCAGCAGCCGCCGGCAGGTGGGCCAGTCCTCCTCGTCCACGGCCGTGTGCAAGGCGACGAGATGGGTGTTCATCACGGTCAGGTGCAGATGGAAGACGTGGTGTCCCAGCTTCCAGCGGCGCACCGCGGTTTCCTGCTCCGGGGTGAGTGCCATGGGTCGCTCCTGGTGGTGCGTGGTCACTGATCGGTCGTCAGGCTCACGGCGTGCTGCAACAGCAGCGTGATGCCGTCGAGGAGGTCGGCACGGTCGGCTTCGTCGAGGTTGGTGCTGCTCAGGTCGTCGGTGACCTTGCGGGTCACGGACAGGGTCTGCGCCACCCACGTGGTGGTGGAGACCTCGTCGTGCCGGATACGGAAGAACGAGTCGTACTCGTCCGGGCCGCTGACGCCACCGGGTGCCTGTCCGTCCCGCGGGATGCTGACAGGGGCGATGAGGCCGTAGTCGTCGGCCGAGGGCTGATCCATGCGATTCCCTTCTGCAGAGGGGGGAGCCAAAGCCGCGCCGGTCGTGCGGCAGCGCTAGGGCACAGAGGGGCTTGGCGTTGTGTTGCGTACCACCTGCCGCCGCAGCTCAGGTCGTGGTGGTACGGGGGGCGCGGTTGCTGGCCCACACCGCGCCGATGACCAGAGCGCAGCCGCACAACTGCGCGTAGGTGGGGGTCTCGTGAAGGATGAGCAGGGCGAAACCGATCGCCATGACAGGCTGGAGCAGCAGCAGAGCGGCTGTGGTGTTCGCCGACAGATGCGGGCCGCCCTTGCTGATCAGCAGCCATGCCGCCACCTGGCCGAGGAGCGCGAGGGCAGCGATCCACCCCCACGAGGCGGCCGGGATGGACAGCGGCAGACCGGTGGTGAGCACGCTGATCAGGCCGGAGGTGACGGCCGCCGAGGCGGTGGACAGGCACACGGGGCTGACCAGGTGCCGGTTCGAGCGCTGACCGGACAGCCTGCTGAGGTACAGATACACGGCGTAGGCGACTCCGGCGCCGACGCCCAAGAGCGCGCCCCGCACGGGATGACTGGCCTGCTGGCTGGAGTTGAGTACGCCGCCGGCCAAGGCGATGCCGGCGAGCATCAGCGGGCAGGCCCACAGGAAGCGGCGCGGGATCTTCGTGCCGTCGAACAGGCGGGCCAGCAGGGGGAAGACGATGACTTGCACGTTGATGAGCACGGTGGAGATGGCCGCGCCGATGTCCAGGATGCTGATGGTCCACATCACATAGTCGGCCCCCAGGAAGATCCCCGCGATGACCGCGTACCGGCGCAAGGGTCGCGGCAGCGCTCCCTGGCGCCGGGTCTCGTGCACCAGCAACGGGACGAGAGGGACCAGAGCGATCGCGCAGCGCAAGAAGGCCGCCGTGCCGGCGTTGACGTGGGCGAGCTTGACGAAGACCGCGGAGGCCGACAGGCAGGCGGCACCACCGATGATGAACAGACCGGCCACCGTTCGGGGCTCCGGCCTGTCTCGAAAGGCGGCAGACGAAGGACGGGTTTCGGGCGCAACATCCACAACCAGCACCCTGCCACCCAAGATCCCACAGCACTATTTACTGTTTGTTCGCTGCATTGCATAGTCTCGCTCACGTGTTGTCTTGGGAGAGATTACGAGTGTTCGCGGCCGTGGCCGAGCACGGATCGATACGCGCCGCTGCCGAGAAGCTGCATGTGACCGGTCCTGCGATCTCGCAGCATCTCCGCCGCCTCGAACGGGAAGCCGGCTGCAAGCTCGTCGAACCGTCCGGGCGCGGCATCCGCCTCACCCACGCCGGGCGAGTGCTGGCCTCCTCCGCGCAGAAAATGTCCGCCGTGGCCGCCCACGCCACCATGGACCTCGCCGCCGTCAGCGGTCTGATCGCCGGCCCACTGCGCATCGGGGCCGTCGCCTCCGCCCTACGCTCCTTGATCCCACGCAGCCTGGTGGCCCTGACCGGCCGTCACCCGCGGCTGGCACCGGAAGTGCGCGACGGCGAGGCGGCGCACATGCTGCCCGAACTGCACACGGGAAATCTCGACGCCGTGGTCATGGAAAGCTGGACCCACGCACCGACCCATATCCCGCCCGGCACCCACACCCACACCCTGGTGCACGAGCAGGCGCTGCTGGCCGTACACCCGCGTCACCCGCTGGCCCACCTCCAGGAGGTGCCCCTGGACAGCCTGCACGATCTGACCTGGGCCAGTTGTCCGCCGGGCAGCGACGCCCACCAAGCCCTCGAACAACTGCTGCGCCGATACACCGTCTCCGACGCAGAGGTCCGCTACTGCGTGGCCGACTACACCACCCAGCTCGAACTGGTCGCCGCCGGACTCACCACCGCACTGGTACCGCGGATGGCCGCCCCCGCCGGAGACAGCCGGGTCCGTCTCATCCCGTGCCGACCGGCGGTGACACGCACCATTGCGGTGGCCACCGCGCAGACCAACACCACCCCGGCCGTCCACGCCTTCGTCGCCGAGATGGCCCGTACCGCCCACACCGAGACCCGGTGACGGGCCGCAGACCTGACCTCCCGTGACCGGGCCCCAGTCCTCACAGGCGCACCCGCCCGGGCCCGGTCACGGCACGAGGGCGATGCCGCCGTCCACCCGCAGGTCGATCCCGTTGATGTACCCAGCCAACGGACTCGCGAGAAACGCCACGGCGGCCGCGATGTCCGCGCCCGTACCCAGGCGGCCCACCGGATTGGGTGCGTACTCCTTGGCCACCTCCGGCTCCAGGTCCTCCCACTCGGTGGACCGGCCCTGCTGCGCAGCCTCCTGCTGAAACATTTCGCGCATGCCATCCGTCGCGATCACACCCGGGCTCACAGCATTTGCCGTGACCCCCGTGCCGGCCAGGTGCCGGGCCAACGAGGTGGTCATGTTCACCACCGCCGCCTTGGCCGCCGAATACTCCACCATGTTGGGCAACGGCGTCGTCGCAGCCCGGCTGCCTACATTGATGACACGTCCCCAGCCGCTTTCGCGCATGTGGGGCAGCAGGGCGCGGATCATCCGCACACCGGGAAGGACGTTGCCGTTGACCGCGTCCCACCACGCCGAAGGCTCAGCCGTCTCCCAGTCGTTTTCGACGAACGGGCCGGCGTTGTTGACCACCACATCCGCCCGCCACTCCCGCGCGGCATCCGCCACCGCGGCAGCAGACGTCTCCTCCGTCAAGTCCCCCAGTACGACGTCCGCTGCTCCGCCCCGGCCGCGCAACTCCTGGGCCAAGTCCTCGGCATGCTCCCGGTCACGGCCGTGCACCAAGACGGCACAGCCCTCCTTCGCCAACCGGCGGGCGATTGCCGCACCGATGCCCCTACTGCTCGCGGTGACCACTGCACGTCGTCCAACAAGATCAAGGTCCATATCCGGCAGGCTAATAGGACTCCGTCAGGTGTGGGGGGATCTCGTTGTTTTTTCGCCGGTGGAGCGGGGGAGCGACCGGTGGCTGACCGAAGCCGGCTCCGAAGCCGTGGAAGCCACCGGGCTGCCGGCCGAACGCCCCTGCCGTATGAGCCGGCAGGCAGCAGCCGACAGGCGTTCGCTCCGCTCGGCCGGTGCCATTGGCACTGACGCCGACACAGCATGACCCTCGGCCTCGTGGATTACGGGACAGCCCTTGCCGTACCCGGTCATGAGGGTGGGCACAGCCGGCTGATCGGCGGCCATCCCGTTCACGGAGCCCAGGGGCCGTCGTCAGAGCGGCACCGAGGCCCCGCCGGCTCAAACGTTCTCCCCAGGGGGTCGGAGGACCTGAAATCTGGCAATCTCGTGGCGCGTGAACACCGTGTGGCCGGTCTCCACGGAATGTCCGCGCGCCCAGTCCTGCGGGGGCACGATGCTCATCCACGTACTGGACTTGGCGCCGCACGGATTGCCGTCGACGGGCGTGACGCACTCCGCGGTGACCTCTTTGGTACCGGTGATCTGGACGGTCAGGCGTTCGGATTCCCGGAGCGGGGCCGGGGCAGCGTCACTGCCATCACCGGTGCGCAGGTAGAGCACGCCGTCATGCCCGCGCGCGTGCATGAGCCGGGTGAGGTGATCACGGCTGGGGCTGGTCATTCGTTATCACCGTTCCTGGCGGTGCGCTTATGAGACAAGGGAATTCACTCCTCTCGGTGACGGCTGCACTACGGGCAGGTTCAGCGTGGTCTAGAGTCGGAAATCGTTCAACTTGCGTCCTGTGAACGGACAGTTGGGTGGTGGCCGTTGAACCGTAACGAGTTGGACCCTGACCGCTCGCCGAAGGCGCGGTTCGGCGTCCGTCTGCGCACATTGCGGGATGAGCACGGGTGGACACAGGAGGAACTGGCCGAGCGCTTGGGGTACTCCGGGACACACATTTCCGCCGTCGAAAATGGTCGCCGCCCTCCAACTTCCCGCTTCGCGGCGAGGGCGGACAAGGTGCTGGGGACCGGCGACCGGCTCGAACGCCAGGGGCAGGCCATGCGCAACCCCTCGATACTCGAAGGGTTTCCCGAGTACGTTGCCCTTGAGGTGCAGGCGGTGGAAATCAGGCTCTTCGAGCTGGGAATCATCCCTGGCTTGCTCCAGACCCCGGAGTACGCGGCAGCGATCGCAACGGGCGCTGTGCGGCGGGGAGCAATCACAGAGCAGCAGGCGGAAGAACGGCTGGCCTTGTTGGCCAAGCGGCAGGCGTCTCTGGAACGGTCTCCCGCGCCACTGATCTACGCAGTGCTGGACGAGAGCTGCATCAGACGGACAGTGGGAGGCGCCAGCGTCATGGCGGCGCAACTGGACCGGCTTACCGCGTTCGCCGAACTACCCTCCACAGTTCTTCAACTGGCTCCGTTCGACCTCGGTGAACGGCGATCTTTCGACCTGCCCGTAACCCTTGTGGCGCTTGCGAACAGAACCCATATCGCGTATGCCGAGTCCTCTCAACAGGGGCGGCTGGAGCGAGACATCAGGTTCGTACAGCCCCTGTTGACGGCCTACCATCAGTTGCAGGCCGAAGCGCTCTCTCAGGCGTCTTCTGTGGCCCTCATCGAACAGTTACGAAAGGGCAGCCCGTGACCACCGATTCCCCCCGCTGGTTCAAGTCCTCGTACAGCAGCAACGGCGGCCAGTGCATAGAGGCCGCCACCAACCTCGTCGCCTCGCGCGGCGTGGTCCCCGTCCGTGACTCCAAGAACCCGGGTGGGCCGCACCTGACGCTCAGTGTGGGCGCCTGGGCCGGGCTGATCCAGTTCGCCCGGCAGGCCGCCGTCTGACCTCGGCCGGCCCCGGTCCCGGCCCCGTCGCTTCCTCGTGGGAGCGGCGGGGCGTTCGTTCACGCGAACTTGCGGCTGATCCCGTCGAAGACGCGCTTCGCTTCCGCGCCCAGGTGGGGGCCGGCGAGCCAGGTGTGGTTCAGGGAGCCTATGGAGCTGTTGGAGACCAGGTAGGTGCGGCCGCCGTAGTTGGTGAACCAGCCACCGCCGGAGGTGCCGCCGGTCATCGTGCAGCCGATGCGGTACATGGCGGGGGTGCCCTGGGCCATCGTGAGGCGGCCGGGGCGGGCCGGGCAGTTCATCATCCGGGCGCCGTCGTAAGGGGGCGCGGCCGGGTAACCGAACGCCTGGAGGCCGCTGACGCGGTCGGCGGAGGGCGCGCCGAACCAGACGGGCAGGGCGGCGCCGACGGTCTCCTGGAGCGACTTGCCGCCGCCGCGTTCCGGCTTGACGTGCAGGACGGCGAAGTCGTACGCGGAACCGGCGTTGCCGGACTTGGTGCTGCCCATGTCGATCCACTCACCGGAGGTGGTGATCCAGTTCGCCCACCACACCCCGTACGGCGCGACCTCCTGCGCCGGGGCCCGGCCGACCTGGCTCATGGGCAGGCCCTGGTCGTTGTAGGACGGCACGAAGACGATGTTGCGCATCCAGCCGCCGCTGCGGCCGGTGTGCACGCAGTGGCCCGCGGTCCACACCAGGTTGGACTTGCCGGGGTGTGCCGGGTCCTCGACGACGGTGCCGGAGCAGACCATCGGGCCCTGCGGACTGTCGAACATGATCTTCCCTATGGGCGCCATGTGCTGGTGATAGGGGCGCGCGACCTGCCGGGCCTGGACCGGGCGCGGTTCCGGGTCGCTGCCGCCGAGGTCGCCGGCGCTCCGGGTGGTGACGTCCGGCGTGTTCCTGGCCTCGGCCATCCGGGACGGGTTCCACAGGTCCTTGATAACGGGATTGGCGAACTCGGACGCCTTGCGGGCCCACTGGTCCCAGTCCTTCCAGCCGCCCTTCTGCCACTTCTTGACGTCGTCGAGGCCGGTGGGCAGCCCACTCGGCAGGTCGGGGCCGCCCGCGTCCGCACCCGCCCCGCCGTCCTTGTGCTCCGCGGCCGCCGAACTGCCCGGCGCTGCGGCGGCCTTGTCGTCGGCCGGGCCACAGGCGGTCACGGTGGCGAGGAGTGCGACCGCCGCGGCGGCGGCCGCGACGGTACGGCGTATGGCAGGCATGGAGCGGTTTCCCCCTGGTACGTCCGGTGAGGTGTCGTGCGGTCGGCATGCCCCCGGCCGGGGGCGCCTCTACTATGCCTGTGCTCCGCACGGGGGCTGTGACGAGGGGCTGCGCGCACCATGGAGATTTTTCCGGAACATGACCTGCGGACGCCGCGGATGCGGCTGCGGTGGCTCACCGAGGACGACGCGCCCCGCCTCGTCGCGCTGCACGGCGACCCGGACGTCATGCGTTTCCTCGGCGACGGACGGCCCGTACCGCCCGCCGAGGTCCTCGGACGGACCCTGCCGGTGATGCTGGCCCGGCACGGCCACCGGAACCTGCTCGGCTACCGGGCCGCCGAGGACGCGGCCACCGGGGACTTCCTCGGCTGGTTCGAACTCGTTCCGGCAGGCCGGGGGCGCCGCGGCGAAGTCGAGCTGGGGTACCGGCTGTTCCCGTCGGCGTGGGGGCGGGGCTACGCCACCGAAGGGTCCCGCGCCCTGGTCCGCGCGGCGTTCACGGTGTGCGGGGCGGAGCGCGTCATGGGCACCACCATGGCGGTCAACACCGCGTCGCGGCGGGTCATGGAGAAGGCGGGGCTGCGCTACGTACGGACCTTCTTCGAGGAGTGGCCCGACCCCGTCGAGGGCGCGGAGCAGGGCGATGTGGAGTACGCCCTGGAACGGGACGACTGGCGGGCCTGAAGGCGGCCCGGCGGGCCCCTCGGCACCCGCCTGGCCAAGTTCAGCCCGCCGGCCCGGTTCAGCCCGCCAGCCCCGCCTGATGGGCCAGCAGCGCCGCCTGCACCCGGCTCTGGGTGCCGGTCTTGTCGAGGATGCGTCCGACGTGCGTCTTGACCGTGCCCAGGCCGATCTCCAGGCGACGGCCGATGTCCATGTTCGACAGGCCCTCGCCGAGCATCGCCAGCACCTCCCGCTCGCGGTCGGTCAGCGCGGTGAGCCGCTGGTCGTCGGCGGCGTTCCCGGTGCCGATCCGGCCGCCCCCCTGGAGCATCCGCTTGACGACATGGCCGGTCACTCCGGGCGAGAGCACCGCGTCCCCGGCCGCCGCGGCCCGTACGGCACTGATCAGCTCCTGCGGCCCCTCGTCCTTGAGCAGGAAGCCGCTGGCACCGGCCTGGAGGGCGCGGGTGACGTTCTCCTCGTCGCCGAAGGTGGTGAGCATGACGACCTGCGGCTTGGGGTCGAGCGCGACGAGCCGCTCGATCGCGGCCAGTCCGTCGAGGACCGGCATCCGGATGTCGACGAGGGCCACGTCGACCGGGGTACGGGCGGCCAGCTCGACCGCCTCGGCGCCGTTGGCCGCCTCCGCCACCACGTCGATGTCCTCGGCGTGCCGCAGGATGAGGCGCACGCCGTGCCGGATCATCTCCTCGTCGTCGGCGAGGAGGACTCGTACGGGCTGTGCGGCACGCGCGCCGTGGAGATCGCTCATGCGCCCAGGCTAACGGGGCGGCGGCGCCGGCCCGGCGTACGGCCGCAGCAGGCCGTTGCCGTCGTCCGTCCGCCACGGCAGGGCCCGTTCCAGCGGCCGTGGCGCCGGGTTCCCCGGGGCCTGGCGCGCCGCTCGCGCCGGTGCGCCTCCTGGCGGCTGCCCGTACCGGCTCAGGCCACGTACCGAGCCACGCACGCGTACCGGGCGTCCGCCGCCACGCAGCGCCCGCCCTCGACGGCCGACGTCCACCGCCATGCCGCGCCCCTCGACGGCCGGCGGCCGACATCCGCTCCCGGCCGTCGGCCCGGCCGAACGGTGGCCGCACGGCGTCGGATCAGGGGGCGACCCGTACGAAGAATGTGTCGATGTCGGTCAGTACGTCGCCGCGGAAGCAGTACCGGGTGATCTCCACGCGTCCCTCGACGGGGTCGTCACCGGAGTACGGGAAGATGCAGTCGGTGCCGCTCGGCCGGGGCGGCTCGTGGCCCCGGGCGGCGGCGCGGGCGAGGCCGTTGTCGAAGTAGACCGCCTGCTCCACCGTCTTCCGGCCCATGCCGACGTGGATGCTGTCCGGGGACGGCGGCTGCGGGACCTGCCGGGAGGAATGCACCAGGCTCAGGCCGAATGCCAGCATCGTCCCCACCCCGACCAGCCCGAGGATGCCGGTCGCGATGCCGGGCAGGTGGCGCAGGACGCCGGGCAGTGCGCCGGACCGCCGGTGGTCCTCGGCGTCCAGCGCGGGGATCGTGTCCGGCCGGGCGGCGGACGCCGCGGGCGAGGCGGGGTGCGCGGGGACCGACGCCTCGACGAGGAAGCCGCCGGCCCCGGTCGGGCCGGTCCGCAGGGCGCCGCCGAGCAGGCCGACCCGCTCGCGCAGGCCGGTCAGCCCGCGGCCGGTGCCGAGACCGGTGGTGGCCTCCGGGGGCGTCGGGGGCGCGTCGTTGCGGACGGTGACCCGTACCCGGTCGGCCGAGTGCTCCACGGTCAGGTCGACGGCCGCGCCGGTCGCGTACCGGTGGACGTTGGTCAGCGCCTCGCGGACGACGCGGTGCACGGCGCGCCGTACCCGCGGCTCCAGCCCGTCCAGGTCGGCGCCCTGCCAGTCGACGGCGACGGTGACGCCCGCGGCACGGGACTCCTCGGCCAGCGCGTCGATGTCCGCGCGGGTGCCGGTGGCGTCGGTGAGGGCCTCGGTGCCGGTGTCGCGGCCCAGCGGGCCGAGGACGCCGAGAACGGCGCGCAGTTCGTTCATGGCGTCCCGGGTGGCCGCGCGGACCTGCGCCGCCTCGTCCTTCAGCTCGGGCGCCTTGGCGGCCAGCGCCATCTCCAGACCGCCGCTGTGCAGCGAGATCAGGCTGAGGCGGTGGCCCACCAGGTCGTGCATCTCGGCGGCGATACGGGAGCGCTCCTCGACGCGGGAGGCGCTGTCGATCAGCCGGCGGGCCTCCTCCGCCGCGGCGGCACGTTCCCGCAGCGCGACCAGGAGCCGGTCCTGCTGGCCGCGCGAGCTGCCCACCAGGCCGGGGATGAGGACGCCGATGCCGCCGACGACGACCCCCTGGGCGAAGCCGTAGCGCCAGCTCCCGTCCCCGGTGCAGACCGTGCCGACGACGGCGGTGAGGACGGGGACCAGGGTGGCCGTGAGGAGGACGACGGTACGGCGGCGGGGGTCGTCGACGCGGCGGATCGCGTCGTAGGCGACGAGGGCGGTGAGCATGCCGCAGACCGGCAGGGCGCCCGCGAACGCCGCGAGGACCAGCAGGCAGGTGACGGGGAAGCGGCGGCGGAAGGGCAGCAGCACGGCCGCCGCGGCGCACAGGGCCACCTTCAGCTCGGCCGGCAGGAGCTGGAAGTAGCCGAAGGTGTACGGCCCCAGGACGCCCAGGTAACCGAACGCCACGACGCTCTCCAGGAGGATGGCGAGCCGACGCCGCTTTGTGCGCCGGCGCGGTGCGGCGGCCTCGTGCGGCCGGGCCGGCGGCGACATGAAGGGCATACAGGCGATTATCCGGGGGCCGGTGGCGGAACCCGTGCACCTTGAGGAGGAAGCACGAGCCGGGCGGGTCTGTCCGAAGACAGACCCGCCCGGCCGCGGCGATGCCCGGTGGCTGCTTCCGCGCTACTTCTTGGGCAGCCACTTCTTCCAGATCTCCGGGTGCTTCTCGACCCAGGCCTTGCCCGCCTCGTCGGCGGACATGCCCTTGGCGGCGATCAGCTCGGAGACCTCGTTCTGGCTCTCCTTCGTCCACCGGAAATTCTTCAGGAACGCCGCGGCGTCCGATCCGCCCTCGGCGAATTCCGTGTTGAAGAACTTCTGCAGCGGCGTCGTCGGATAGGCGCAGTCGACGGACGCGGGGTCCTCGGCGCCCTTCTCCGCACAGGCGTCGGTGTACTTCGGGAGTTCGACCTCCACCATCGGCACCTGGTTGAACAGCCACTGCGGCTCGTACCAGTACGTCAGGAACGGCTTCTTCTGCTTGGCGAACTGCTGGATCTGGGTGATCTGCGCCGCCTCGGAACCCGCGAAGACGACCTCGTAGTCCAGCTTGAGGTTCTTCACCAGCGCCTTGTCGTTGGTGACGTAGGACGGCGAGCCGTCCATGAGCTGGCCCTTGCTGCCGCTCTCGGAGGTGCGGAGCTGGTCGGCGTACTTGTTGAGGTTCTTCCAGTCGGTCACGTCCGGGTGCTTGTCGGCCCAGTACTTGGGCACCCACCACCCGATGTGGCCGGTGACACCGTTGCCGCCGCCCGCTGTGATCGTCTTCTTGTCCTTGACGTAACGCTTCTCCTGGTCCGGGTGGCCCCAGTCCTCCAGGATCGCGTCCACCCGGCCCTGGCTGAGCGCGTCCCAGGCGGGGATCTCGTCCACCTGGACCGTGTCGACGTGGTAGTCCAGCTCGTGTTCGAGCAGGTACTTGGCCACCGCGACATTGGCCTGCGCGCCGACCCAGGTCTGCACGGACAGCGTCACGGACTTGGCGCCGCCCGGCGCCTGGAAGGGCGAGCCCTGCTTGGTCATGTCGGCCCTGCCGCAGCCGGAGAGGGCGAGCAGCGTCGCCCCCGCCAGCAGCGCGGCACCGGCGACTCGGGTACGGGTACGCGACATCGTCAGGCCCCCTTCCCCGCCGTACGGCGCTGTGTCGGCTGGGTGACCCGGTCGAGCATCAGGCCGAGGCAGACGATGGCGACGCCCGCGACCAGACCGAGCGCCAGGTCGCCCTTGGCGAGGCCGGTGACCACGTCGTAGCCGAGCGCGCCACCGCCCACCAGGCCGCCGATGATGACGACGGCGAGGACCAGGACGACGCCCTGGTTGACGGCCAGCAGCAGCGCGGGCCGGGCCAGCGGGAGCTGTACCTGCCGCAGGGTCTGCCAGCGGGTGGCGCCGAGCGAGCGGGCGGACTCCATCGCGGCCGGGTCGACCTGCCGCAGGCCCTGGGTGGTGATGCGGATGACCGCGGGCAGCGCGTACACGACGGCGGCGGCAGCGGCCGGGGCGCGGCCCACGGCGAACAGCGCGACCACCGGGATCAGGTACACGAACTGCGGCATGGTCTGCATGACGTCCAGCACCGGGCGCAGGATCGCCTCCAGGCGCTTGCTGCCCGCGGCGAGGATGCCGACGCCGAAGCCCAGCACCAGGGTCACCGCGAGGGCGGCGAGGACCTGGGAGAGGGTGTTCATGGACGGCTTCCACACGCCCAGGACGCCGATGGCGGCCATCGCCAGCGTCGCGGTCAGCGCGGTGCGCCAGGTGCCGATCAGCCAGGCCAGCGCGGCGACGATGAGCAGCACGCCCCACCAGGGCAGCGCCGTCAGGCCGTCGCGCAGCGGGTCCAGGACCCAGGAGGTGAAGTGCGCGGCCCAGTCGGCGGTGCCGCCGACGACCGGGACCCCGGAGTAGAGGTGGTCGACCATCCACTCCTTGAAGTCGTTGACCGGGCGGGCGATGGCCACGGTCCAGCCGGCGGGCCAGACCGCCGAGCCGGCCAGCCGGCCCACGACGGTGGCGAGCACGGTCAGGACGGCGACCCCGGCCCAGGCGTACCAGCCGCGCAGCAGCTTCGGGCCGCGGGCGGCCGGGTCGGCGCCCATCCGTTCACCGGCGGCGGCGGTCGTACGGTCCATGACGATGGCCAGCAGCACGATCGGGACGGCGGCGGCGAGCGCGGCGCCGACGTCCACCGAGGCGAGCGCCTGGTAGACGCGGTCACCGAGACCGGCCGCGCCGATCATGGAGGCGATGACGGCCATGGACAGCGCCATCATGATCGTCTGGTTGAGGCCGAGCAGCAGTTCCTTGCGGGCCAGCGGCAGGCGGGCGGTCAGCAGCCGCTGCCGGCCGGTCGCGCCGAGCGAGGCGACGGCCTCCAGGACGCCGGGGTCGGCGCCGCGCAGGCCGAGCGCGGTCAGCCGGGCCATCGGCGGGGCCGCGTAGACGACGGTGGCCAGCAGCGCGGCCGGCACGCCGATGCCGAAGATCAGCACGACGGGCAGCAGGTACGCGAAGGCCGGCAGCACCTGCATGGTGTCCAGCACCGGCCGCAGGATCTTGAACAGCCGCTCGGAGAGGCCGCCCGCCAGTCCCAGCAGCGCGCCCACGACGACCGAGGCGAGCACCGCCACGATCATCAGGGCGAGGGTCTGCATGGTGGGCAGCCACATGTCCAGGACGCCGCTGACGGCGAAGGAGATCAGCGCGGTAGCGGCGATACGGACGCCCGCGACGCGCCAGGCGACGAGGGTGACGCCCGCGGTGACGCCCGTCCAGCCGAGCAGCAGCAGGAGCTGGTAGACGGCGCGTACGGAGATCACGACGGCGTTGCTGAGGTGGCCGAGGAAGTACACGAACAGCGGGTGGCTGTCGCGGTTGTCGATGATCCAGTCGCTGGTCCGGCCGAGCGGGCCGGTGAGGTCGACGGTCAGCTCGCCCGGCCAGGTGCCGCTGGACCACTTGGCGTGGGCGAGCGGGACGAGGACCGCCGCGGCGACGGTGAGTACGAGGATCTTGCGCAGGCCGCGATGCCGGAGAGCGGCCTGGAGGGCGCCCTGCTGTCCGGGCGCGGCGGTGGTGCTCGCGGTGGGGGTGGCGGCCGTCATGCGCGCCCCCGCTTCACCGTGCCGGCCGGCGCCTGCATCGCCGCGGCGCGCTGGGCCTCGTGCCAGCGGCGCCGTACGGCGGCGCGGAGCCGGTCCGCCAGGGAGCGGGCGGCAGGGACGTGCCGGGTACGGGTCCGGGTCGGCGGATCGAGGGTCCGTACCCGGGCGGGGGCGACCCGCACGGGCCGCCGGGTCGGGGGCCAGCCGGCCGCCGTCAGGGCGGCGGCGTCGGCGGCGGCGGTCTGCGCGGACATCAGGCAGCCACCTCGCCGGCGTCGATCCGGGCGACCACGTTCAGCAGGCAGGTGCTGTCCACGATGCCCAGGCAGCGCTTGCCGTCCATCACACGGGCCGCGCCGCCGGAGCGGGCGACGGCCTCGATGGCGTCGGCGACCAGGGTGTCCGGCGCGAGCGCGGCCCCCGTCTCCGACTCGCCGTCCTCGGCCGGGCGCATGGCGCGGCGTACGGTCAGCACCTGTTCGCGCGGTACGTCCTGGACGAAGTCGCGGACGTACTCGTCGGCCGGGGAGCCCACGATCTCCTCCGGCGTGCCCAGTTGAACGATTTTCCCGTCGCGCATCAGGGCGATCCGGTCGCCGATGCGCAGCGCCTCGGCGAGGTCGTGGGTGATGAAGACCATGGTGCGGCCCTCCTCCTCGTGCAGGCGCACGACCTCTTCCTGCATGTCCCGCCGGATCAGCGGGTCGAGCGCGCTGAACGGCTCGTCGAACAGCAGGACCTCAGGGTCCACGGCGAGCGCGCGGGCCAGCCCCACGCGCTGCTGCTGGCCGCCGGAGAGCTGTCCGGGGCGGCGGTTCTCCAGCCCCGCGAGACCGACCTTCTCCACCATCTCGGCGGCCCGCTCGCGGCGTTCGGCACGCGGCATGCCCTGGATCTCCAGGCCGTACGCGACGTTGTCGATGACCGAGCGGTGCGGCAGCAGGCCGAAGTGCTGGAAGACCATGGCGGCGCGGCGGCGGCGCAGTTCGCGCAACTGGGTCCGGTCCATGGCGCGCACGTCCTCGCCGTCCATGTCCAGGCCGCCGCTGGTCGGCTCGATGAGCCGGGTCAGACAGCGCACCAGGGTGGACTTGCCGGAGCCCGACAGGCCCATGACGACGAAGACCTCACCCTTGTGGACGTCGAAGCTGACGTCGCGGACGGCGGCCGTGCAGCCGGTCCGCTCGCGCAGTTCCTGCGCGGACAGACCGGTCAGCTCGCCGTCCTCCGGAACGCGCTCGGCCTTGGGGCCGAAGACCTTCCACAGGTTGCGGACGGAGAACACGACGTCCCGGGGGTCCCGGGAGTCCTCGGCCGTCAGGTTGTCGGCGGCTTCGCGGGGCTGGGGTATGCCGGCTTCGGGGGCGGTGGCGGTCATCGGGCATCACCTCCCCGGGTCGGGGAATCGACGAGCAGTTCGGCGGCCTTCTCCCCCACCATCAGTACGCCGATCATCGGGTTCACGGCGGGCATCGTCGGGAAGACCGACGCGTCGGCGATCCGGATGCCGGACAGCCCGCGGATCTTCAGCTCGGGGTCGACGACCGCGAGCCGGTCGTCCTCGGCGCCCATCTTGCAGGTGCCCGCGGGGTGGTAGACGGTGTGCGCGGCCTTGCGGACCAGCTCGCTGATCTCCTCGTCCCCGGTCACCTCGGGGCCGGGGAAGACCTCCCGCTTGAGCCACTTCTTGAACGGCTCGGCCTCGGCGACCTTACGGGCCAGCTTGATGCCGTCCACGAGGGTCCTGCCGTCGTAGTCGCCCTCGTCCTCGAAGTACTTGAAGTCGAGCGCGGGCTTGACCTCGGGGTCGGCGGACGTGAGGTACAGCCGTCCGCGCGCCCGCGACTTGGGGATGTTCGGCGTCATCGACACGCCGTGCTCCGGGCGTTCGTAGCCCAGTCGCTCCGGGTTGTCGGTGAACGGGATCTGGTAGAAGTGGAACATCAGGTCCGGGCCCTTGTGGTCCGGGTCCCGCTTCACGAACAGGCCCGCGTCGGAGTCCATCGCGGAGTTCCCCGGGATCGGCCCGTTCGTCTCCCACACGATCACCGACTCCGGGTGGTCGATCAGGTTCTCGCCGACGCCCGGCAGGTCCACCTTGCAGTCGATGCCCAGCGCTTCGAGGTCCTTCTTCGGCCCGATGCCCGAGTGCATCAGCAGCCGCGGGGTGTCCACCGCGCCGGCGCACACCAGCACCTCGCGCGCGGCCTCGACGTAGACCTCCGCGCCGTCCTTGGCGCGGACGTGGACGCCCTTGGCGGTGGTGCCGTCCAGCTCCAGCTTCGTCGCCCAGGTCTCCAGCATCAGCGTGAGGTTGGGGCGGTCACCGGCCTCCATGTGGGGGTGGAGGTAGGCGACGGAGGCGGACGAGCGCTTGTTGTTCTCCGGGTGGTACGACAGGTCGAAGAACCCGACGCCCTCCTCGAACGGCTGGTCGTTGAAGCCGACGACCTCGGGCACGCCGAGGGCGCTCTTGGTGGCCTCGATCCAGTCGGTGGCAATCTGGTTCTGGTCCTTCTTGGCCACCCGCACGATGTTGTTGCGCAGCTTGCCGAAGTAGGGGTCCATGTCCTCGGCGCCCCAGCCGGTGGCGCCCGCCGCCTCCCACTCGTCCCAGTCGGACGGCAGCGGCTTGAAGGAGATCAGGGTGTTGTGCGACGAGCAGCCGCCCAGCACCTTGGCGCGGCTGTGCAGGATGTGCGAGTTGCCGCGGGGCTGTTCGGTGGTGGTGTACTCGTAGTCCAGCTCGCCGCCGAGCAGGCCGAGCCACTTGCGCAGCGTCAGCACGTCCTCGCGGTCGATGTCCGACGGGCCGCCTTCGATGACGGCGACGCTGACGTCCGGGTCCTCGGTCAGCCGGGAGGCGATCACCGAACCGGCGGTGCCACCGCCGACGATCACGTAGTCGTACACGGGCATGAGGTGGTGCTCCTTCTGCAAAGTTCGTGCGTGCGTGGTGCGGTGAACAGACGGGGGCTCAGCCCGCGAACCAGCGGACCGGTTCCGGCCGGAGGTTCTCGTAAACGTGCTTGCTCTCGCGGTACTCGTCCAGACCCGCGGGGCCCAGTTCCCGGCCGACGCCGGACTTTCCGAAGCCGCCCCACTCGGCCTGCGGGAGGTACGGGTGGTAGTCGTTGATCCAGATGGTGCCGTGCCGCAGCCGGGCGGCGACCCGCCGCGCGCGGGCGGTGTCGGACGACCAGACGCCGCCGGCCAGACCGTACTCGGTGTCGTTGGCCAGCGCGACGGCCTCGTCCTCGGTCGTGAACGTCTCCACGGTCAGGATCGGCCCGAAGGTCTCCTCACGGACCACCTTCATCTCGCGGTGGCAGCCGTCCAGGACGGTCGGGCTGTAGAAGTAACCGGTGGCCGGGCGGACCTCGCTCGGCTCCGGACGGCGGCCGCCGCAGCGGAGCTGGGCGCCCTCCTGAAGGGCGGAGGCCACGTACGCCTCGACCTTCTCCAACTGCTGCTGCGAGACGAGCGGGCCGCACTCGACGCCGTCCTCGGTGCCGCGGCCCAGCTTGATCTTCTCGGCGCGGCGGGCCAGTTCGGCGACGAAACGGTCCCGCACCGACTCCTCGATGATCAGGCGGGCGCCGGCCGAGCAGACCTGGCCGCTGTGGATGAACGCGGCGTTCAGCGCCTGGTCGACGGCGGTGTCGAAGCCCTCCTCGGTGGCGCAGGAGTCGGCGAAGACCACGTTCGGGTTCTTGCCGCCCAGCTCCAGCGCGATCTTCTTGGCGCCCGCGACCGCCGCTGAACCGGCCTTCGTACCGCTGGCCAGGCCGCCGGTGAAGGAGAACAGGTCCACGTCCGGGTGCTCGGCCAGCCGCTGGCCGACCGGCACGCCCGCACCGGTGACGATGTTCGCGACACCCGCCGGCAGACCGGCCTCCACGAGCAGCTTGACCAGGTGCACCGTCGACAGCGGGGTGACCTCGCTGGGCTTGATGACGAAGGTGTTGCCCGCGGCGAGCGCCGGGGCGACCTTCCAGCTCGCCTGGAGCAACGGGTAGTTCCAAGGAGTGATCATCGCGCAGACGCCGACCGGCTCGTGCACGACGACGCTGTGCACGTCCGGGCTGCCCGCGTCCACGACCCGGCCGCCGCTCTCGTTCATCACCAGATCGGCGAAGTAACGGAAGGCGTTGGTGACGTCGTCCACGTCCACCCGGCCCTCTTCGAGGGTCTTGCCGGTGTCCCGGCTCTCCATGAGGGCGATCTCCTCACGGTCCCGCTGGAGCAGGTCGGCGACCCGCCGCAGCAGCGCGGCCCGCTCCGCGACCAGGGTGCGCGGCCACTGGCCCGCCCCACCGTCGAAGGCGCGGCGAGCGGCCTCGACCGCCGCGTCGGCGTCCTCGGCGCCCCCCTCGGCGACGACTTCGAGCGTCTTCGCATCGGCGGGGTCCAGAATCTCCCGGGTGGCGCCGGATACGGCGGAGCGCCACACCCCGTCTACGTGAATCGTCTCGCGTGCCGACACGTCTGTTCTGCCTTTCGACTTCCGGTCTGTTGCCACTGGTTCACACCAGCAACGAGGACCCCTCCCCGGAACCCCTTTACCTATGCCGAAACATCCGAGGAAAGTGACCCGACTCACTCTTCCGGCCCCCGAAAAGCAGGTTTGCCGGGCCCGATCCGGGTCACCGGTCTGCCCTTGTGGCCCCATCCTGGGCCTCCGCACGGGCCCTCCCGGCCCTCCGTACGGGCTTCCGTACGGCCTTCTTACGGGTCTGGGGCGCGCCTCGGGGGCACCGGGGGCCGTCTCGCAGGCCGGGCGCCTCACAGGCCGGGCCGGGCCGCCCGGGGCCCGTAGCCGGCGGCAGGGCGGAAGGCGCCGGCCCGGACGGCGCCGCTGGTCCGGACGGAAGCCCCGCGCAGGACGGAAGCCCCGGGCAGGACCGAGCCGCCGGTCAGCGCGGAGCCGCCGGTCAGTGCCGGCCGGGGTCGAAGAATTGCAGGGCGGTGCGCTGGACGCGGCTCTGGGCGGGCCAGTCGGCTTCGGGGCCGAGGACCAGGACGGCGAACTGGCGGCCGTCGGGGACGGTGAAGGCGCGGTCGGTGACGCGGGCGCGGGCGCCCAGCTTCTCGCTGTCGTAGGCGTAGACGAGTTCGGTGGTGCCCGAGCCGACGCCGACGTCCGTGGTGGGGCCCAGGCTCAGCTCCACGTACCCCGGCTTGTCCGCGAGGCTCTGGGAGGTGGCCTCCAGGGCCTCGTACGGGCTGATGTCGGGTTCGGTGATCTCGAAGACCTGGAGGAGGTAGCGCTCGTCGGGGGCGGTGTAGAAGATGCCGTCCTTGCGCTCGGTGCGCTGCCAGTTCTCCGGTACGGCGAGGGAGAAGCCGGCGCTGTCCCGGGCCAGGCGGTAGCCGGACGGGACGGCGCCCGGGGAGGAGCCGGACGGGCCGCCGGGTGATGGGCCGGTGGCGGAGCCGGTCGGCACGTCGTCCGGGGCGGTCGCCCGGTGCGGGCCCGGTGCCGAGACCGCCGGCCCGGCGTCGGGGCGCACCTGGGCGTCGTCCCCGCCCCACAGCAGCCACCCGCCGCCGAACCCCACGGCGACCACGGCGACCGCCGCGCCGACGACGAGCGGCGTCGGCCAGGAGCGCGGGCGGGCGGCGGACGGCGCGGTGCCGGGCGCCGCCGGGTCATGGGCCGGCGGGTAGGGCGGCGGACCGGCCGGACGGTGCGCCGCGTCGGACGTGGCGTCGGTGAAGAAGTCCGCACCCGGCGACGGCGCGGGGCCGGGTGCGGAACCCGGCTTGGGCGGCGGCGGGCCCGTGTACGGCGCGGGGGCCGGGCCGCCGGAGTCCCAGCGCTGCTCCTCGTCGTTCCAGCGCGCGCCCGCGCCGCCCCCCTGCTCGCTCATGCTCAGCCTCCCAGCAGCGCGGCCACGGCCTGCCCGACGGCGGCGCCCGACGCCAGCACGCTGGTGACCGTGCCGGCGTCCGCCAGCGCGGTGCGCAGCCGCTCCAGCCGACCGGGTGCGGTGCGGCCGGTGGTCTCGATCTCTTCCTGAGCATCGACCAGTTCGGCGGCCAGCAGGGTGACCGGCGGTGTGGCGACGACCCTGGCCAGGTCCTCGCGGAACTGCCGTACGGCGGCGAGCAGTTCCTCGTGCGCGGGGTCGGTGCCGGGGCGGCCGGAGGTGTTCTCGTTGTGGGTGACCGTGTTGTGGTCGCCGATGGCGAAGGCGCCGTGCACCTCGCCGATGTGGATGCCGCGGTCGCGTTCGTCAGCCGTTGCCATGTCTGCCTCCCCGTTGGTCTGCTGTGGTGCCGTACGCGCCGGCCGTGGTCACGATTGTGCCCCGGCTCCGGGCGGGGGCGTACCGGCCGTTCACCGGCCCGCGTCGGCGGGTTTGGCGGCCTTGCCGGCCGCGCCGGACGCCGCTCCTCCCGCGGCACCGCCGGCCGCTCCGCCCAAGCCGCCGTTGCTGGTGATCGTGTTGTGGTCGCCGATGCCGATGGCGCCCTGCGCCGACTCGATGAACACCCCGCCGTTGGTGACGTTGACGACCCGCTGCTCGAACTCGTCGGTCTGCCAGCCCGCTTCGTACAGCGCGCTCCGCACCCCGCTCGCCACCCGGTCCTGGATGCTCTTCAGGTAGCGGGTGACGTCCATCTCCTGGAAGAGCGAGGCGTCCCCGTCGGAGCCCAGTTCGCGGACCGACACCGCCGGGCCGTCGGGCAGCGCGCCGCCGTGCCCGCCCGTGAGCAGGCTCCAGGCGGACACGAAACCGCGCCACAGGGACGTCACCGCGCGCCCGGCGGAGCGCGGCGTCTGCGCGAGCGCCCACACCGCCTTGCCGAACGGGTTGTTGTGCCGGTAGCGGTGGGCGATCCGGTCGGCTTCCCGGTACAGCGCGCGCACCGGCCACAGCACGTGCGGCGCGACCTCCAGCATGAGCATCCCGCCCTGCGTGTGGACCCGCACGAAGACCGTGGTGACGATGCCCTCGCCCCAGCCCCCGACCCGCACCCGCAGGAAGTGCCGCCGGGTCTCGCCGCCTTCCTCGACCGCGCGGGCCCGGTGTGCTGCGAAGCCCTCGGGGCCGTACGGTGCGGCGGAGCGGGACGGCAGCCCGGCCGCCGGCAGGAAGACGCACTCGTCGACCTCCAGCTCGCGCAGCCGGTCGCGCACCGCGGCGGCGGCCCGCGGCGAGCCGTGCGCGGAGGGGGTGCGGAGCGCCGCGACCAGAGGGATGACGCGTTGGAGGATGGCGTCGTTGTCCAGGGGGACCGGGCCGCCGGCGGCGGTGCCCTCGGCCGGGGGCCGCCCGGAGTCCTTGGCCAAGGGCGACGCGGAGTCCTCGGCCGGGGGCGGCGTGGCGTTCTCGGTGACGGCCGGTGCCGCGTCCTTGCGGGGCCGCAGTTCCACCGACAGTGACCAGGGCTCGTACGGCGTGCCCGCGCCGCAGAACGGGTCGGCGGCGCGGTACATGACCAGCGGCCCGTGCTGCTCGGTACGGATGCGGTGCCGCAGCCGCTGGAAGCGGCCGCCCTCGGCCCGCTCGGCCGGGTCGGCCGCCGCGTCCGGGAACCGGGCCCGGGACAGCTCGGTGGTGAGCACCTTGGCCACCTGCCCGTGCTGCGCGCCGACGGCCCAGGCCAGCACGAAGGGGAGCGCGAGGGCGAGCCAGGCGTGCAGCGGCCGCGCCGCGATCATGTTCTGCCCGAAGAGGTCCGTCGGCAGGAACAGCGACAGCGGGGTGCCGGACAGCCCGGAGGAGCTGTCGGAGACGCCGTACGGCGACCCGGCGGTGTCCGGGGAGCCGTCACCGCCGAAGACCATGGCCAGCAGCGCCACGGCCACGAGCACCACGCTGAACCGCCCGTACCAGCGCAGCAGCCAGCCGCCGGCCCGCCGGTACCAGGGCGGGCGCGCGGCCCGGCCCCGTACGAAGGAGGCCAGCGAGAGCAGCAGGACCGGCAGCAGGTACAGCAGGGTCAGCCCGGAGGAGAGCGGGACGGAGACGATCCACAGCAGCAGGACGGCACCGGCCCAGGCCAGTTCGATGCGCCGGGCGCGCAGCGCGTGGGCCAGCACCCGGGCCGCGTCGAAGCCCGGCGACGGGGCCGCGAAGCGCTCTTCGTGGACGTACAGCTCGTCGATCACCGCGTCGCGGTAGCCGGGGTCGAGGTAGGTGCCGGCGCACAGCAGCCGGGTGGCCTCACTGGCGCCGGGCGGGTTCCCGGCCGGCGGCCGCGGCGCCGCGGAGCGCGGGCCGTCGGACGGGCCGGGCTGCTGCGGCACGGACGTATGAGTCACCTGTTCCCCCCAAGGCACCAACCGACCCGTGTGACAGGTGGGTTGCGCGGCGTGAAGGCCGCAGCATAAAGGAGGGCCTCACGCCCTGTCAGGCGCCCGCCGGGAAGATCCCACCATGGTGTGACAGAACGACGGAGCCCGTACGGACAGGAGGTCCGTACGGGCTCCGTCGTGCAAGGACCCGCGCGGGGCGGCCGCCCCGCGCGGGTCCCCCAGGGGTCAGAGGAGGCCGAGACCGCGGACGGCGTCGCGCTCCTCCACCAGCTCCTGGACGGACGCGTCGATGCGCTCGCGCGAGAAGTCGTTGATCTCCAGGCCCTGGACGATCTCGTACGTGCCGTCCTTGGTGGTGACCGGGAAGGAGGAGATCAGGCCCTCCGGGACGCCGTAGGAGCCGTCCGAGGGGATGCCCATGGAGGTCCAGTCGCCGTCCGCGGTGCCGTTGACCCAGGTGTGCACGTGGTCGATGGCGGCGTTGGCGGCTGAGGCGGCCGAGGAGGCGCCCCGGGCCTCGATGATCGCGGCGCCGCGCTTGGCGACGGTCGGGATGAAGGTGTCGGCCAGCCACGCCTGGTCGTTGACGGCCTCGGCGGCGTTCTTGCCGGCGACCTCGGCGTGGAAGATGTCCGGGTACTGGGTCGCGGAGTGGTTGCCCCAGATCGTCAGCTTCTTGACGTCCGAGACCTGCTTGCCGGTCTTCTGCGCGAGCTGCGAGATGGCGCGGTTGTGGTCCAGGCGGGTCATCGCGGTGAAGCGCTCGGCCGGCACGTCCGGGGCGGCGGCCTGGGCGATCAGGGCGTTGGTGTTGGCGGGGTTGCCGACGACCAGGACCTTGATGTCGTCCGCGGCGTGGTCGTTGATGGCCTTGCCCTGCGGCTTGAAGATGCCGCCGTTGGCCTCCAGCAGGTCGCCGCGCTCCATGCCCTTGGTGCGGGGGCGGGCGCCGACCAGGAGGGCCACGTTCGCGCCCGCGAAGGCCACGTTCGGGTCGTCGGAGATGTCGATGCCGCGCAGCAGCGGGAAGGCGCAGTCGTCGAGCTCCATGGCGGTGCCCTCGGCGGCCTTCAGCCCCTGGGGGATCTCCAGGAGGCGCAGCTTGACCGGCACGTCCGCGCCGAGCAGATGACCGGAGGCGATGCGGAAGAGGAGTGCGTAACCGATCTGGCCGGCCGCGCCGGTGACGGTGACATTGACGGGAGTGCGGGTCATGGCGATCTCCTGCGCGCTGTTTTCTGGGGGGCGAGCCCCCTTACCGCGTAGGTGGCGGCGGGAACCCCTGCCCATTTACCGAGATCTCTTGGTGTCGAGAGACCCGGCCGTCAGGCTATCGGACCGCCGCGCCGCACGGCCCCCGGGCCGGTGTGGAACGCCTCACCGGCCCGCCCGTGGCGCTACGGAGGGCCCCGCGGGCGTGTGGCGGGCGGCCGTCCGCTCAAGGAGGGGGGAGCGCGGACGGCCGCCGGGTGGTGCCGTACCCGTGGGGGTCATTCATGCCCCTGCCCCGGATCCGCGTGCGCAATCCCCCGCCGTACGGACTTCTCGCAACGGCCGGTATGCGGCGTACGTCCGGGTTGCGCCGGACGGTCGCGGCACACCCGGCCGCCCGGCTACGGCGGCGAGCCACCGTCCGGGCCCCACCGGCCTCGGGCCCCACCGGCCCCGGGCCCCACCGGCTCCCGGCCATCCGACCGCGCCCGCCGGCCTTGGCTCCTGGTCACTGGCCCCGGACCCGGTCCCGGGTCACCTCACCCGGCGTTCCGCCCCGCCCCGGCCGGTACCGGCTTCGCGCAGCCCTTCGTGCCCACCGCGGTCGTCCCGCACGCGGTGACCTTCGCCGGGTCACCGGACACCGGCACCATCGCGGTGTACGCGTCGCCGTCCCGCCCCGCGGCGGCCTTCTCGGTCCGGCCCGCCGAACTGATCGACGCCTCGTCGCCCGGCGCGGCCCCGGTGATCCGCGCCCAGGCGGCACCGCACACCTTGCTGTAGCGCACCTCTATCAGCGAGCTGCCGGCGAACCCCCGGGACGGGCTGGTGGCGTTCCGGCCGCCGCACCCCATCGCCTCGGGGTCCTTGCCCGCGCAGTCGGCCCCGGCACACTTCACCCCCGTCGGCAGCACCGGCTTCTTGCTCGGGGACACCGACGGCGTGGGCGCCGCCCGCTGGTCCTCCGCGCCGCCGATGTCGAACAGCAGCACCGCGGCGGCGATCACCAGCAGCGCGCCGACGACGCCCGCCAGGAACATCGTGACGCGACGGCGGCGGAGCTGCCGGTCGGCGTCGCCCGGGCCCGCCGGCGGTGCGGGCCGCCCCGGTGGGCGCACCGCGTCGGGGCCCGCCGGACGGCCGCCGGGGTCCTGCCGCGGCAGGTCGTACGGAGGTGCCTGGTGGCGTGGCGGCGGGGTCGCCGGGGCGGCGTCCGGGGAGCCGGCCAGGCGGGGCCAGACCACCTTGCCCGGCCGGCCGGCGTCACTGCCCGGGCTGTCGGCGGCGGGCCGCGGCGGCGTCGTGTCCGGTGCGGCGGGCGGTGGTGGCGCCGGGGCCGGGGACGACGCGGCGAGGCCGGGGAAGTCGGCGGCGGACGGCAGTTCGTCACCGCGCCGCGGTGCCGGAGCGGCGGCGCCGTGCCCCTGGTCCCCGGCCTGTGCCGCGTCCCGGTCCGCTGCCGGTTCCTTCCCGGGCGCACTTCCGCCCGGCCGCTCGCCGCGCTCCTCGCGGCCCCCGCTCTTGTCCTCGCCGTTGTTCCTGTCCTTGCCCTTCCCCCTGGCCTTTTCCCTGAGCTTCTCCCTGGTCCCGGGCTTCGCCTTGCCGGGCGGCGGGCCGAACTCCCCGAGGGCGGCCCGCGCCTGCGCCACCCGGATCGCCTCCATGGTGACGTCGTGCCGCATCTCCGAGCGGCTCCAGGCGCGTTCGGCCAGCTCCCACATCGTGGTGAGGTGTCCGGTGTGGGTACCGGTCGCCTCGGCCAGCGCGACCACGGCACGCTGCGGCGGCAACAGCCGTCCGTTGAGGTAGCGCTCCCACGAGGTCTTGCTGTAGCCGGTCCGGTCCGCGACGGCGGCCAGGCTCAGACCGCTGCGTTCCACGAGCCTGCGTAGCTGACTGGCGAACTCCTTGACCTGCGGGTCGAGTTCTTCCGGTAGCGCCCTCCAGCGAGGCATTGCCTCCCCCTAACCCCCCATATGCGCCTGGTTGCGCCGGTCCCGTGCTCTGGTGTCCACTCCTTCGCCGGGGCGCGACCCCCGCAGCCCGCCCCGGTGATTACCCAAAGGGATGCTCAGAGTCAGGATGCCAGTTCCCTTCTCCAGGGCGCACGGGAGCGTTCGGGTGACGGACACACGGTCCCGTACGCCCGTACACTTCCGCTCCTCCGGGCCGTACGCGCCCGGAGCTGGGCCGTAGCGGCGGCAAAGGGGCGACGTGAAAGCCGCGTTGACGGCCGGTGTCCGCCGCACGGCGCCGATTCGCGGACATCTTCGGGACGTTGACCGGGCGTTCAGGCGCCGGCCATCTTCTTCTGGAGTCCGATGTCGAGCGCGTCGAGAAACTCCTCCGTGGTCAGGTACGGCTGGTTCTTCGAGACGAGCTGCGCCAGGTCCTTGGTCATCCGGCCGCCCTCGACGGTCTCGGCGCAGACCCGCTCCAGCGTCCGGGCGAACCGGGTGACGTCGGGGGTGCCGTCCAGCTCGCCGCGGTGCGCCAGCCCGCGGGTCCAGGCGTGGACGGAGGCCACCGGGTTGGTCGAGGTGGGCTTGCCCTGCTGGTGGCGGCGGTAGTGCCGGGTCACCGTGCCGTGGGCGGCCTCGGCCGCGATGGTCCGGCCGTCGGCGGACATCAGGACCGAGGTCATCAGGCCGCGCGAGCCGAACCCCTGGGCCACGGCGTCGGACTGGACGTCGCCGTCGTAGTTCTTGCAGGCCCAGACGTAGCCGCCCGGCCACGTGAGCGCCGCGGCGGCCATGTCGTCGATCAGCCGGTGTTCGTAGGTCAGGCCGCGGGCGTCGAAGTCGGCCTTGAACTCGGCGTCGAAGACCTCCTGGAAGAGTTCCTTGAACCGGCCGTCGTACTTCTTGAGGATCGTGTTCTTGGTGGACAGGTACACCGGGTACGAGCGGGCCAGGCCGTAGCGGAAGGAGGCGAGCGCGACGCCGGGGCCGGTGAAGTCGTGGACCTCCAGCTCGACCGGGTCGCCGCCGTCCCGGGGTGTGTAGGCCAGGGTGAGGGTGCCGGGACCCGGGATCTTGAGGTCGGTGGCGCGGTACTGGTCGCCGAAGGCGTGCCGGCCGACCACGATCGGCTTCGTCCAGCCCGGTACGAGCCGGGGCACCTTCGCCATGATGATCGGCTCGCGGAAGATCACGCCGCCGAGGATGTCGCGGATGGTGCCGTTGGGCGAGCGGTACATCGCCTTGAGGCCGAACTCCTCGACCCGCGCCTCGTCCGGGGTGATGGTGGCGCACTTGACACCGACGCCGTGCCGCTTGATCGCGTGGGCGGCGTCGACGGTGACCTGGTCGCCGGTGGCGTCGCGGTTCTCGATGCCCAGGTCGTAGCGGTCCAGCTCGATGTCGAGGTGGGGCAGGACCAGCTTGTCCCTGATGGAGGACCAGATGATGCGGGTCATCTCGTCGCCGTCCAGCTCGACGACCGGCTGGGCAACCTTGATCTTGGCCATGGGGCGCCAAGCTACTCGGCGGGGGTACGCCCCGGCCGCCCCTGAGGGCGGCGCGCGGGCGGACGTCACGCGAATGGCGTGGGTGAGCCGCGTACCGCCCCGGCTCACCAGACCGTGAAGTGCACCAGGTCGTCCAGGAACGGGATCTTCAGCCACGGCTTGGGCTGCGCCATCAGGGCCAGCAGGACGATGGCCACGCCCAGCCCGCCGTACGTCGCCATGTCCGTGAAGCGGGACCGTACGGCCAGCATGCCCACCTTGGGCAGCACCCGGCGCAGCACCGCTCCGGCCAGCAGGGACAGTCCGATCAGGAGCGTCCCGATACGGAAGCCGTCCAGGGCGACGATGAACAGCCCGAGGGCCACGCCACCCATGACGGCCAACAGCGGCCACTGCCGGGCGGGCGGCGCGGCGCTGCCGGGGGCGGTCCGGCCGCCGCCCTCCGGACGCGCGGTGTCGGTGGTGATCCGCGGGAAGCGGCGCGAGGGCCGCTGCGGCTCGGAGGCGCCTTCCGCGTGCGCTTCGGCACTCATGGGTGGCAGTCCCTTTCCGTGTCCGTTCCGGTGCTGCGGGCGCGGGCTCAGCGCGCGGCGCGCTCGGCCGCCTCGACGACGTTGACCAGGAGCTGGGCGCGGGTCATGGGGCCGACGCCGCCCGGGTTCGGGGAGATCCAGCCGGCCACCTCGGCGACGCCGGGGTGCACATCGCCGACGATCTTGCCGTGCTCGTCGCGGCTGACGCCGACGTCCAGCACGGCCGCGCCCGGCTTGACGTCCTCGGGCTTGATGATGTGCGGCACCCCGGCGGCCGCCACGACGATGTCGGCCTGCTTGAGCTGCGCGGCCAGATCACGGGTACCGGTGTGGCACTGGGTGACGGTGGCGTTCTCCGACTTGCGGGTCAGCAGCAGCGGGATCGAACGGCCGACGGTGATGCCGCGGCCGACCACGACCACGTGCGCCCCGTTGATCACCACGCCGTGGTGGCGCAGAAGCTGGATGATGCCGTACGGGGTGCAGGGCAGCGGCCCGTCGATGCCCAGCACCAGCCGGCCCAGGCTCGTCGGGTGCAGGCCGTCGGCGTCCTTGGCCGGGTCCATCAGCTCCAGGACGCGGTGGGTGTCGATGCCCTTGGGGAGCGGCAGTTGGACGATGTAGCCGGTGCAGGCCGGGTCCTCGTTCAGCTCCCGTACGACGGCCTCGATCTCCTCCTGCGTGGCGGTGTCCGGCAGTTCCTTCTGGATGGAGGCGATACCGACCTGGGCGCAGTCGCGGTGCTTGCCGTTGACGTACCAGCGGCTCCCCGGGTCGTCGCCGACCAGGAGGGTGCCGAGTCCGGGGGTGACGCCCCGGGCCTTCAGTGCCTCCACGCGGACGGCGAGTTCGGACTTGATCGCGGCGGCGGTGGCCTTGCCATCGAGAATCTGGGCGCTCATGCCCCCATCCTCCCGGATGCAGCCGGTCCCGTTCCAATCAGGGCGCGCTATGACCGCCGACGAGTGCGATGACCGGAGATGACCGAAAGGGAATTGCGGAATAGATCATTGCACTTGCACAACGCCTGAGCCTCTTGACTGGACAAGAATATTGCGCAACTAGAAAGATTGTCGCTCAGTGCCGCAGGCATCATCGGGGGGCGGGCCACTGATCCCAAGTTTTCCTCCGAGCACGCCCTGCCGTCCCCCACTGAACACCAACGGAGGAAACCAGCCAATGAGCTTTGGCGATCCGAACAATCCTTACGGCCAGCCGCAGGGGCAGCCCGGTCCGTACGGTCAGCAGCCGCAGGCGCCGTACGGCCAGCCGCCCCAGGCGCCGCAGGGCCAGCCGGGGTACGGCTACCCGCAGCAGGCACAGCCCCAGCCGGGCTACGGCTACCCGCAGCAGGCACCGCCGCAGCAGCAGGCACCGTACGGCCAGCCGCCCCAGATGCCCCAGCAGCAGGCGTACGGCTACCCGCAGCAGGGCTCCCCGTACGGCCAGCAGCCCGGAATGCCGGGAATGGGCGGGCCGCCGGCCTACGCGAGCTGGGGGGCGCGGGTCGGTGCGGCGCTGCTCGACGGCCTGATCGTCGGACTGCTCCCGACGATCCTGTACGTCGTCGGGTGGTTCGTGGCCATGGCCAACACCACCGTCTCGCTCCCGGACACGTCCTACTGCGGATCCAACTACCAGTGCATCCAGGACGCCTACAACAACGCCAACGACTCGGTGGGCACCCCGGCCTTCGCGGTCATCCTGATGCTGCTCGGCGCGCTGCTCGGCCTTGCCGGCCAGCTCTTCCTGATCGCCAAGGAAGGCTCCACCGGCCAGACCCCGGGCAAGAAGGCCCTGAACATCCGCGTCGTGCGCGAGACGGGGCAGCCGCTCGGCTTCGGCATGGCCCTCGGCCGCAAGATCTGCCACGTGGTGGACGGCCCGCTGTGCGGCCTCGGCTACTGGTGGCCGCTGTGGGACGAGAAGTCCCAGACGTTCGCTGACAAGATCGTCAGCTCGGTGGTCGTCCGCACCCAGTAGGCGCCACCGCCCGGCCGGAGGCCCCCTCGCGATATTCACGCGAGGGGGCCTTCGCCGCCCCGTAGGCTCTTACTGATCTCTTACATCGCCCGGTACCGCCGGAACCGCGCAGCACCGGCTGACACCAGGTCACTCCGCTCGAAGGACACCGCACGTGAGCTACCCGAACCAGCCCAACCCCTACGGGCCACCGCAGGGCCCTCCCGCGCCCCAGTACGGCTACCCGCAGCAGCAGCCCATGCAGCCCCAGCCGATGCAGCCCCAGCCGATGCAGCCGCAGCCGTACGCGCCGTTCCCGGCGGGCCCCATGGGCCCGGGCGGTATGCCCGGCATACCCGCGCCCCACCAGATGCCCGGCAGCACCAAGGCCGCCCGGATCATGCTCTTCATCCTGGCCGCGACGGGCGTCATCGGCATCATCATCGCGACCATCGGTCTGAACCAGATCAGCAGCGCCTCGGCGAACTACAGCGGTCTCGGCGGGGACGCCGACGGGATGTTCGCCATCGGCAAGGGCGCCATAGTCTTCGTCATGATCCTCCAGGCGGCCTACGCGGCGGTCGCGCTGGTGCTGGCGCTCCAGTACTCCAAGGGCGGCAACGGCATCCGCGTCGGCAGCATCATCTTCGGCTCCGTGTCGGTGCTGTGCAGCATTCCGTTCGCCATCAGCGTCTACGGCATCCCGAGCTTCGTCCTGTCGATCCTCGTCATCGTCTTCGCGGCGAAGCAGGAGAGCCAGGCGTGGTTCATGCGCCCCCGGTACTGAGGTCCCGGTAGCCGGGCACGCGAAAAGGCCCGCCCCCGCCGTACGCGGGAGGCGGGCCTTCCGGCCGGGTGCGGCTCAGTGGAAGAAGTGCCGGGTACCGGTCAGGTACATCGTCACGCCCGCCGCCTTCGCCGCCTCGATCACCTGCTCGTCACGGACCGAACCGCCGGGCTGCGCGACGGCCTTGACGCCCGCCTCCAGCAGCACCTCCAGGCCGTCCGGGAACGGGAAGAACGCGTCGGAGGCGGCGTAGGAACCGCGCGCCCGCTCCTCACCGGCCCGCTGCACGGCCAGCTTCGCCGAGTCCACGCGGTTGACCTGGCCCATGCCGACGCCGACCGTGGCCCCGTCCTTGGCGAGCAGGATCGCGTTGGACTTCACGGCCCGCGACGCCCGCCAGGCGAAGGCCAGTTCCGCCAGCTCGCCGTCGCCCAGCGGCTCGCCCGCCGCCAGCGTCCAATTGGCCGGGTCGTCGCCCTCGGCCTGGAGGACGTCCTTGACCTGGGCCAGGCCGCCGCCGTCGATCGGCTTGAACTCGGCCGGCGGCTGCGGGCCCTCCGGGCAGCGCAGCACCCGGATGTTCTTCTTGCGGGACAGCACCTCGACCGCGCCGTCCTCGTAGTCCGGGGCCACGATGACCTCGGTGAAGATCTCCGCGACCTGCTCGGCCATCGCCACGGACACCGGGCGGTTGACGGCGATGACGCCGCCGAAGGCGGACAGCGCGTCACAGGCGTGCGCCTTGCGGTGCGCCTCGGCGACGTCGTCGCCGATCGCGATGCCGCACGGGTTGGCGTGCTTGATGATCGCCACGCAGGGCTCGGTGTGGTCGTACGCGGCCCGGCGCGCGGCGTCGGTGTCCGTGTAGTTGTTGTACGACATCTCCTTGCCGTGCAGTTGCTCCGCCTCGGCCAGGCCGCCGCAGCCGCCTGTGTAGAGCGCGGCCGCCTGGTGCGGGTTCTCGCCGTAGCGCAGCACGTTCTTGCGCGCGTACGTCACGCCGAGGAAGCCGGGGAACTCGCCGCCGTCACCCGCGTAGTCACCCGCGAACCAGGACGCCACGGCCACGTCGTACTCGGCGGTGTGCCGGAACGCCTCGGCCGCCAGCCGCCTGCGCTCCGCAAGGCCGAAGCCGCCGTCCGCGACCGCCTTCAGGACGTCCGGGTAGCGCTCCGGGTTGACGACGACGGCGACCGAGGGGTGGTTCTTGGCGGCGGCGCGCACCATCGACGGCCCGCCGATGTCGATCTGCTCCACGCACGCGTCCGGCTCCGCGCCCGAGGCAACGGTCTCGCCGAACGGGTAGAGGTTGACGACCACCAGGTCGAACGGCTCCACGCCCAGCTCGTCGAGCTGCCGCCGGTGGTCCTCCAGCCGCAGGTCGGCGAGGATGCCCGCGTGCACCTTCGGGTGCAGCGTCTTGACCCGGCCGTCCAGGCACTCGGGGAAGCCGGTCAGCTCCTCGACCCTGGTCACCGGCACGCCGGCCGCCGCGATCTTCGCGGCCGTCGAGCCGGTCGAGACGAGCTGGACGCCCGCCGCGTGCAGCCCCTGGGCCAGTTCTTCGAGGCCCGTCTTGTCGTAGACGCTGACCAGCGCCCGGCGTACGGGCCGCTTCGTTGCTTCGGCGGTCACGGGATCAGTACCTTTCGTCCCTCAATGCGGTAGCCGTGCCGGGCCAGCAGCCCCACGACCTCGACGAGCAGCTTGCGCTCGACTTCCTTGATGCGCTCGTGCAGCGCGGATTCGTCGTCCTCGTCCCGGATCTCGACCACCCCCTGGGCGATGACCGGACCGGTGTCGACGCCGTCGTCGACGAAGTGGACGGTGCACCCGGTGACCTTGGCGCCGTACGCGAGGGCCTCGCGGACACCGTGGGCACCGGGAAAACTCGGCAGCAGGGCCGGATGCGTGTTGATGATCCGGCCGCCGTGACGGGCGAGGAACTCCTTGCCCAGGATCTTCATGAAGCCGGCCGAGACGATGAGGTCCGGCTCGTACGCGGCGACGGCCTCGGCCAGCGCGCGGTCCCAGGCGGCCCGGTCGGCGTGGTCCTTGACCCGGCACACGAAGACCGGCAGCCCGGCCCGCTCGGCGCGCTCCAGGCCGGCGATGCCGTCGCGGTCGGCGCCGACCGCGACCACCTCGGCCCCGTACGTACGGGCCCCCTCGGCGGCGACGGCGTCGAGCAACGCCTGCAGGTTCGTACCGGAACCGGAGACGAGCACGACGATGCGGGCCGGGGAAGCGGCGGGAACGGCGGGTGAAGAAGAAGCGGAGGCCACGGCGGGGCTCTTTCTCGCGCGGTGCTGCTGTACGGCGGTGTGCGGTGTTGTGCGGTCGTACAAAACCATGGGTAACCGAAAACCGGGGAACCCTACGAAGGCGCCGACCGTCAGCAACGATACCGGCACACCGCGCGGCCCCCACGGGACGGGGGCGCACGCGAGAGGTAGCGTCGGGCGTGAGAACGCACGCTGTTCGTGGTATCCGCCCGCCCGGCCCACCCGTCGGACGTACGGACGAGACAAGGGGAAGACACACTCCAGATGCCGGACCGACGCCGCCGCGCGGCCCTCCTCCTCGCTCTCCCGGCCACCGCCGGGAGGTGCCTCCAGCCCGCCACCGCGCCCGGGGCGGTGCTGCTGCGCGAGCACAAGCCGTCCTCCGATTCCGCGGGGGCTCCGGGGGCGTCGGGCTCCTCGGGGCCGTCGGGCTCCTCGGGTTCGTCCGAGGACTCGGGGCCCGCCGAGGGCGCGGGCTCCGGTGGTCCGGCCAGGGAGCGGGCCCACTCCCACTCCCGGCCCTCGGGCCAGGGCGGGGACGGGCAGGACGGGCGGGACCGCGACAATCCGTTCGCGCCGCCGCCCGCCGACACCCCCGACCAGCCGTGGCAGCCCCGCCACCACGGGCAGGACCAGGGCGGCGACCAGGACGGCTCCGGCGACCGGCAGCCGCCCTCCTGGGGAAACCAGTGGAGCAGTCGGCAGCCGGGCCGCCAGGGCGGCGGCTTCGGTACGCGACAGGGCGGCCGCAACAGCCAGCAGGGGCCGGGCGGTCAGGGCGGCCCCGGAGGCTCCGGCGGGCTGCGCTGGGACCCGACCGACCCGGCCCAGCGCCGCGCGCGCTACGCCCTCCTCGCCGGCATGTGGGGCTTCTTCTTCGTCCTGTTCAACCTGCCGGAGATCTCGCTGCTGCTGGCGGCCCTCGCGCTGTACTGGGGCATCAGCTCCCTGCGCGCCAAGCCGGCGCGTACGGGCAACGGCGCACGGTCCGGCGGCGCGCGCGCCACGGCCGCCGACGTCTCGGGCCAGGCCGCGCCCCGTACGGACTCCGGCGCCGCCGCCACGGGCCACGCACCGGTGACCGTCTCCACCCGCCCGCAGACGACCGCCGCGGTGGCCGGCCTGGTCACCGCCTCGCTGGCGCTGGCCATGGTGGCGGCCACCTTCACGCTCCAGTTCGTCTACCGCGACTACTTCACGTGTGTGAACGACGCCCTGACCCGGTCCGCCCAGCATTCCTGCGAGAAGCTGCTCCCGGAGCAGCTCCGCCCGCTGCTCAGCGCCCAGCAGGACTGAGAGCCCGAGTCACCACTTCGGCCGGACGCCGTCCCGCTCAGCCGCCGCCCTCGGGGCCGGCGGCTGAGGCGTTTCCGGGGGTTTGCGCGCGGGGCGGCGCGGTGGGTTCGAAGTCGGTCATCAGACCGCCGGAGGAGGCCCGGAGCGCGGACCAGCGGGCCCGGCGGGTACTGGCGTCGTGCCAGGAGGTGGAGGGCGGGGTGTGCAGGCCGGGGGCAGAACTGTGGTCGAAGCCGGAGCCGGAGCTGAGGCTGTGGGGGTGTTCGGGGGCATGCTCTTGGGGGTGTCCGGGAGCGTGGGGGCGGCTGTCGTCGTAAGGGTGCCCGTGGTCTAGGGGGTGTCCGAGGCCGGGGCCGGTTCCGTAGTCGCGGTCGTAGGCGTAGTCGTACGGTTCGGCGCTGCCGGCCGTACGGCGGTGCCGGGGACTGCGGCGAGGGCGGAGGCGGGGGCGCCGGGGCCGCCGACGGGGTTCGCGGCGGGTACGGGTGGTGGCCGTACGCCGCAGCGCCGTCCAGCAGAAGCGGCACGCGGCCCCCGCCCCTTGTCCGGCGGCGCGGAGAATCGCCAGGGTGAGCCGTTTCGCACCGCCCCACATCCGCTTACGGAGCTTCTCGCGCGGCTCGCGTTCGGGCTTCGGCGGGCGCGGCACTCCGCGCAGCCACCAGGCGCGCGCGACGAGAGCCCCCGGAACCCCGAGGAGCACCGTCCAGCCCAGCGTCGCCAGCCCCGTCTGCCACCAGTTCGGCCCGAAGCGGGCCAGTGCCGAGCTGCCCAGCGCGCCGCCCGCCAGCCCGGCGAGCAGCGCCGTCACCCCCGCACAGCCGAACGCCGCGAGCCCGGCGGCCACGGCCGTCTCGCGCCAGCCGGTCCACTCGACGCCCGCCGGCCGCGTGGCGGGCGTGGCGTCCGGCCCGGCCGGGGCACCCGCGCGTGCTGCGGCCGCGTACGCCTTGGCGGACAGCGCGGCGTACCGGGCCAGCGCCGCCCCGACGGCGAGCGGCACCACGGCCGTCAGCCAGTGCAGCGGCCCGGTGGCCCCCGCCTCCGGGACCATGCCGAACAGCGGGAAGTGCGGCAGTTCCGGATATCCGGCGGCCGCGAGCGGGCCGACCGTACTGCCCGCGCCGAGCGTGAAACCGGGGCCGAGCCCGTACGCCACCCCCCAGACGACGGTGTTCGGCAGCAGGACGAGGCTCAGCAGCAGCACGGTGCACCGGCCCACCCAGTCGTGGGTGAGGGCGAGGAAGTCGGACCGGACCGCGGGCGCGTGCCAGCCGAGCGCGAGGAGCGCCAGCAGCGCGCCGCAGAGCAGCAGCATCAGGAGGGCCGCGAAACCCGCGCTGACCGCGGTGGCCAGCCGACGGCCCTCCAGTGAGGCCCGCAGCCCGGCCGGCAGCCGGTCGTGGGCGCGCCGGACCGGTCCGGGCAGCGGGACGAAGACGGCGGGGCCGAGCGTCCGCCAGGCCGCCACGGCCAGCGTCACGACGGCGACCACCGGTACGTACAGCAGGGCGCTGAGCGGCTCGACGTGCAGCGGGCCGGACGAGGCGTACAGCAGGGCGGCGCCCGCGACCAGCAGATACCCCGTCAGCAGCCAGCCGAGGAGGAGGCGGGGTGTGGGCTCCGGGTCGATGTCCTCGAAGTGGAGAAGGCTGGGGCTGGCGGGTTTCGGGGGGTGAGTGGGTTTCGGGGGGAAATTGTCGGGGGTGAGTGGGTGAGGGGTGGAGTGGAGAGCCGGGTGGGGAGTTGGGCGGGGGTCCGGGTGGAGCTCCGGGGAGAGGGTCGGGTGGGGCTCCGGGCGGAGGGCCGGGTGGGGGGTCGGTTCGGCATCCGGGTGACTGTGTTCCCAGGGGGCGGATTGGGCGGGCGGCTGGGTGCCCGCCTGGTCGTCCGTCTGGACGTTCGCCCGGTGGTCTGCCCGGTGGTCTGTCTTGTGGCCCGCCCGGCCCTCCGTACGCCGGGCGGTGTCGCCGCAGCCAGGGGATTCGAGGATGTGCCGGGCGGACCGGTACAGCAGCCAGAGGGGCAGGGCCATCAGGAGCAACGGCGTCACGGCGACGGGCGACGCGCCGCCGGAGGCGGCCACGGCCCGGACCAGGTCGCTGCCGTGGGCGAGGAACCACAGGTCGGCGGCGAGGTGCAGGGCACGGGACGGGTCGCTGTCCGGGTACGGGGAGGCCACCCAGAGCAGCAGCACCGCGACGGCGAAGGCCCCGAGCCCGAGCCCCGCCGCGAGCACTCCGCCGAGGAAGGCGGTGCCGAGCGCGGAGGACCGCTGGGTGGAGGCCCGGCCGCGCGACGACAACGTCGGGCCGCGGTCGGTCAATTGGCTCACACCCGCCATGCTGCCAACAACACACGTTTCCGCCATGGAGCGGGCAATTACCGGACGTGTCGCTCAATATATGTTTATGTACCTTTTCATGTCGCCGAGCCGTCCGTACGCCACCGCCCCCTCGGGCGCGCACCCCAGCGCCCCCGCCTCCCGTGCTCGCGCCCGTACGGAGAGGCCGGCATGACTGGATGCACCGAGAAGGAGCCCGCCGGCGCGCCGGCGCCAGCCGACGTCCCGTCAGAGCCTCTGCGCACCGCCGAGGTTGACGGGCCGTCAGGACAGCAACCCGAACAGGTCACCCCCGCAGCCGCCTTCGACGCCCTCTACACGGTGCACGCCCCGGACCTGACCCGCCAGGCGATCGTGCTGACCGGCGACCCCCACCTCGCCCAGGAAGCCGTCGAACGGTCGTTCCAGACGGCCTGGCAGCGCTGGCCCGAGGTGGCGGTCGATCCCGACCCGGCGGGCCGGGTGCGGGCCATGGTGCACGAGTACGCGCTGTCGCCCTGGCACCGGCTGCGCCCCGGGCTACGGGCCGGGCAGCGGCCGTCGCCCAAGGTCCCCGCCGCGCCACCCGCCACTCCCCCGCAACGCGCGCTGCGGGACGCCGTACTCAGCCTGCCTGCCGCGTACCGGCGGGCACTCCTCCTGCACGACGGTCTCGGCCTGGACCTGAGCGAGACAGCGGCCGAGGTGGAGGCCAGCACGCCCGCGACGGCCGGACGGCTGCTGCACGCGCGCCGGGCGCTCGCCGCCCGGGTACCGGATCTCGGGTTGGCCGACGGGACGCCGGTACGTCAGCGGGAGATCCTGCGCGAGCGGCTGGCCGGGCTGGTCGCCGCGCAGCCGGTGGCGCCGCCCACCGCCCGGGCCGTACGCGGCGGCAGCGAGCGGCTGGCCGGCCGGATGACCCAGGGCGCGTTCGGGCTCACCGCTGTCATCGCGGCGGCGACGGCCTTCACCCTCGTCAACGATCCGGGCACGCTGCCCGGGCGGCCCGAGGCCGGGCGCCCGGCCGTGTCCGCCTCGCCCACGCCCGGCGCGAAGGCCGAGGGGACCCGTACGGAGAAGGTGCGGCACGCCCACGCCCACGTCCGGCAGCCCGCGGCCCCCGGCCCGGCCCGCCGCAAGGTGATCCGTTCCGGGCTCATCGCCCCGGAGGCGCGGTAGTTCCGGGCAGGTCACAGCGGAGGCGCGGGAGTTTCGGGCCCGTCGCCCCCGGAGGCCCGGTAGCCGGGAAGGGCGCGCCCCGGGGTACCGGTAGGCGGAAAGGGCACGCCCCGGAGCACCGGTAGCCGGAAAGGGCACGCCCCGGTGCCGCACAAAAGGCGCGGGCCCGCACCCCCGAGAGGGTACGGGCCCGCGCCTGACGCGTACCGAGGTCAGCCGACCAGGATCTCGCGCGCCAGGCGCGCGGTCTCCGACGGGGTCTTGCCGACCTTGACGCCGGCGGCCTCCAGGGCCTCCTTCTTCGCCTGGGCGGTGCCGGAGGAGCCGGAGACGATGGCGCCGGCGTGGCCCATGGTCTTGCCCTCGGGCGCGGTGAAGCCCGCGACGTAGCCGACGACCGGCTTGGTGACGTTGGCCTTGATGAAGTCGGCCGCACGCTCCTCGGCGTCGCCGCCGATCTCACCGATCATGACGATCAGCTCGGTCTCCGGGTCGGCCTCGAAGGCCTCCAGAGCGTCGATGTGGGTGGTGCCGATGACCGGGTCGCCACCGATGCCGACGGCCGAGGTGAAGCCGATGTCGCGCAGCTCGTACATCATCTGGTAGGTCAGCGTGCCGGACTTCGACACCAGACCGATGCGGCCGGGCTTGGTGATGTCGCCCGGGATGATGCCGGCGTTGGACTGGCCGGGGGTGATCAGACCGGGGCAGTTCGGGCCGATGATGCGGGTCTTGTTGCCCTTGCTCGACGCGTACGCCCAGAAGGCGGCGGAGTCGTGCACCGCGATGCCCTCGGTGATCACGACGGCCAGGCCGATCTCGGCGTCGATCGCCTCGACGACGGCGGCCTTGGCGAACTTCGGCGGCACGAAGATGACGGACACGTCGGCGCCGGTCTTCTCCATCGCCTCGGCGACGGAGCCGAAGACGGGTACGGAGGTCCCGTCGAAGTCGACCTCGGTGCCCGCCTTGCGCGGGTTCACGCCGCCGACGATGTTGGTGCCGTCGCCCAGCATGAGCTTGGTGTGCTTCATGCCCGTGGCACCGGTCATGCCCTGGACGATGACCTTGCTGTCCTTGGTGAGGAAGATAGCCATGGTGGTCTGGTTCCCTCTATCCCTTACTTCGCAGCCGCGGCGAGCTCGGCGGCCTTGTCGGCCGCGCCGTCCATGGTGTCCACGCGCTGGACCAGCGGGTGGTTGGCGTCGCTCAGGATCTTGCGACCCAGCTCCGCGTTGTTGCCGTCCAGGCGGACGACCAGCGGCTTGGTGACGTCCTCACCCTTGGACTTGAGCAGCTCCAGGGCCTGGACGATGCCGTTGGCGACCTCGTCGCAGGCGGTGATGCCGCCGAAGACGTTGACGAAGACGGACTTGACGTCCGGGTCGCCGAGGATGATCTCCAGGCCGTTCGCCATGACCTCGGCGGAGGCGCCGCCGCCGATGTCGAGGAAGTTGGCGGGCTTGACGTTGTCGTGCTTCTCACCGGCGTACGCGACGACGTCCAGGGTGCTCATGACGAGACCCGCGCCGTTGCCGATGATGCCGACCTGACCGTCGAGCTTGACGTAGTTCAGGCCCTTGGCCTTGGCGGCGGCCTCCAGCGGGTTCGCCGCGGCCTTGTCCTCCAGGGCCTCGTGCTCCGGCTGGCGGAAGTCGGCGTTCTCGTCGAGCGAGACCTTGCCGTCCAGGGCCAGGATGCGGCCGTCCTTGGTCTTCACCAGCGGGTTGACCTCGACGAGGAGCGCGTCCTCGGCGACGAAGGTCTCCCACAGGGTCACCATGGCCTCGGCGACACCCTCGGCCACCTCGGCCGGGAACTTCGCCTGGGCCACGATCTCGCGGGCCTTCTCGATGTCCACGCCTTCGACGGCGTTGACCGGGACCTTCGCGAGGGCCTCGGGGGTCTTCTCCGCGACCTCCTCGATGTCCATGCCGCCCTGCACCGAGGCCATGGCCAGGAAGGTGCGGTTGGTGCGGTCGAGGAGGTACGAGACGTAGTACTCCGCCTCGATCTCCGGGGACAGCTCGGCGATCATCACCTTGTGGACCGTGTGGCCCTTGATGTCCATGCCGAGGATGTCCGTCGCGCGGGCGACGGCCTCGTCCGGGGTCGCGGCCAGCTTCACGCCGCCGGCCTTGCCGCGGCCGCCGACCTTCACCTGCGCCTTGACGACGGACTTGCCGCCGAGGCGCTCGGTCGCCGCGCGTGCCGCCTCAGGCGTGTCGATGACTTCACCGGCCAGCACCGGTACACCGTGCTTGGCGAAGAGGTCCCTCGCCTGGTACTCGAACAGGTCCACGCGCGTCCGTCCCTTGTCTACTCAGAATCGCCGTAGTGATCGCGGTTCGTTGTCTGCATGGGCGTGCCGCGAAGGGCAACGTGACTGCGCTGTCACTGAGGGAGGCGTACACGGTGACCGGTACGCGGCATGTCCGTCTCGCAGGTTATCCCCG
This sequence comes from Streptomyces sp. NPDC018045, assembly GCF_044327445.1. NCBI lineage: Bacteria > Bacillati > Actinomycetota > Actinomycetes > Kitasatosporales > Streptomycetaceae > Streptomyces > Streptomyces sp. NPDC018045. The sequence continues at coordinate 48,936 of NZ_JBIRFL010000012.1, read as the reverse complement.
CAGGACCGGGCTCCCTAAATCGCAGATCACACTGCGGCGGTGATAACAGTCACAGAGACAACGGTCACGGATCGCACAGGGGTACCGGCGGGTGTCCGCGAGGGGGATGAGGGGGTGACGGGGTGAGGGGGTGAGGGGGTGACGGGGTGAGGGGGTGACGGGGTGAGGGGGTGACGGGGTGGTGAGGCTGCGGGGGTGGTGGGTGGCGGGGCCACGGGCTGGCGGGGGGGCACGGGCTGGCCAGGGGGGCGACGGGCTGGCGGGGAGGGCGGGTCGGTCGGCCGGGCCGTCGTGCAGTGCGTAGGTGCAGCGGACGGGTTTCGACCCGCAGGTGTCGGCGCGCAGGTGTCAGTGCGCAGGCGCAGCACGCAGGCGTAGCACGCGGCCGGGTGGCTCCCTCCCCAAAGGGGGCCACCCGGCAGCGTTGCTCGATCAGTGCCCGCGCCCTGGTTGTAGCGGAAAGCGGTGGGGCAGACCGGTGGTACGGGCGTACGGCACACCACCCTGTGCGTACGCCCTGGCCACCTACTCAGCCGGTACCGGCCGTACCGACAGCACCGGCAGTGCTGCCGGTCAGATGTTCTGGACCGGCAGGGTCGTGGCGCCCGGGAGGGCCGGCAGCGCCGGGATGTTGGCAGCGTCGGTCAGGTCGGCGGGCACCGCGGGCACGGCCCGGCCCGGGAGCACGCCCCGTACGCCTGCGGTGGCGCCGCCGGCGATGCCCGCCGCGTCGTTCTGGACGGTGCCGACCAGGCCTCGCGCGAACGGGGTGGCGTCCGTCGCCACGCCCTGCGCGAAGATCCGCGCGCCACCCGCGACCCCCTGCACGAACGGCGTCGCCTGGCCCGTCACGTCACCGGCGAGCTGACCGACACCGCCGACGGCCCCCTGGGCGACCGGCACGACCTTGCCGACCACACGCTGGGCGACAGGCGGCAGGACGTCGGCGGTGGTGTTGTCGACAACCGGGCGTGCGGTGCCCAGGGCACCCTGCACAGCACCGGTCACCTGCTCGGGGCGGCCCCCCACACCGGGCACCTCATTGGTGGGGAGAGGGGTGGGGAGGGTGGTGGTGGGGAGGGCGCTGAGGTTGGCGGGGAGGGGGTTGGTGGTCTTGCCGAGGTCGGTGATCCTGCTCAGGTCGGTGACCTTGCCGAGGTCGGCAGCCTTGCCGAGGTCAGTGACCTTGCTCAGGTCAGTGGCCTTGCCCAGGCGCGCAGCCTTGCCGAGGCCGGTGGTCTTGCCGAGACCGGTGGCCGTGCCGAGACCGGTGGCCTTGTCCAGGTCGCCCGTTGCGGGCGTGGCGGGCGTGGCGGGCGTGGCGGGCGTGGCGGGCGTGGTGGGCAGCTTCGGTGTGGCGGGCAGGTCCTGGGTGTGGACGTCCCCGCCGGTGACCCCGGTGACCCGACCGGCCACGCCGTCCACGGTCTTCTTGGCGGTACCGGCCACGTCGCCGACCGGCAGCTTGTTCCGCACCGTGTCGGTGACGGTGTCCGTGACCGCGCCGGCGGGCAGGTCGGCGGTGCCGGGCAGGTCGGCCGCGTTGGCGGCGACGGAGCCGAGGGCCCACAGACCGGAAGCGGCGGCGGCTACGACGATGGAACGACGGATGTGCGTACGCATGATGGTGAAAAGTCCTTCGAATTCAGGGGGTTCGACGGGCAGACCTGTCCCGCCCCCGCGCGGCAGGTCCTGTGCAGACGCGTCGTCTGCGGACGGGGAGTTCAGACGCCGGGCGTCTGAAGGCCTGCCCTAGCCCGGGAATTCGAGGATGTCGGCGGCACGCTGCCGCGTCGGCGGCTCGGCCGCCGCGAGGACGCCTCCGGACACCAGCCCGAAGTGCGCGGGATGCACCGGTACGGCGGCGAACTGGTCCCCGCCACGGGGGCCGTGACCGTCACCGGCGGTGTGCGAGGCCGACGACGCGGGCCCCTGCGGGAACTGCCCGGGCAGGCCGGGGAAACCGCCGTGGTCCTGACCCTGACCCTGACCCTGGCCCTGGCCCGGCTGCCGCTCCGACGCCGAACCGGCGCGCTGTACGGCCTGCGACGACGCGTCGCGCACCTCACCCGTAAGCGACGAACCAGTCGTACACGCACCGGCGTTGGCGCTCACGGCGGGCTGCCGGTCGCCTTCCCCTCCGGCGTGCTGCGAAGCGGCGCCGCGCTGCGGCCCGGACCCGTGGCCCGGCTGCTCGCCACGCCCGTCACCACGTCCGCTGTCCCCGCCATCGTCGCCGTCGCCGTCGACACCGGGGAACCGGCCCGGCAGCTCTACGGGGAACGGGCCCGCGTCGGCCACCTGGCGCACCTCGCGCACCACGTCCCGCACGGGCGCGGTGACCGGCTCGGCGGCCCGTTCCGCGGCCGGCGCGGTCCGCTCGGCAACGGGCCGCACGGCCTTGCCGACCGGCGTACCGGCCACCGTGCCCATGGCCGACCTGCCGCCACGCTTCAGTTCCCGACCGACACCGGTCGCCGAGACCGTGGCCGGAGCGCCGGCCGGAGCGGTGGCCGACTCATCCGCGGCCCGCGACACCTCTGTCGCCTCTGTCGCCTCTGTCGCCTCCGAAACACCTGATACCTCAGAGAATTTCGGAGCCGCCGATCCGAGCCGTGGGGCCACGCCCGCCGGGCCGTCCACCGAGCCGCCGGCCGCATGCGCACCGCCACCGAACGCGAACCCCAGCGCCACGAATCCCGCCAGGAACAGCCCCGCCAGCAGCGCACGGCGCACCGCCACGGCGCGCGGAAGGCGCACAGCGGCGAACGGGGCCGACACAGCGGACACGGGCGAATCCTTCGCGACGGGTGAAGGGGCACGGGCCCCGACGGGAGCGGACCAACGGATCAACGGACGAGCGGACGAACGAACACGAACACGCGGTCGACCGGCAACGGTGACTCGGGCGCGGAGGCACGGCTCCGGGGCCGTACACGGCCTGGGGGAACCGGCGTCACGCGCTTCGCGGTGATCGAGCGGTGTCCTGATCCTTGCACGACAGGCCCGGGGCCACGCAAGCCCCCTGAGGCTCTCGTTACCGTTGCTCCGGCATGTCCGGTATCGGCAGCGGCCGCTTCTCGATCGCGGCCGCCATCACCTCCGGGAACAGGTCCGGCGTACAGGCGAACGCCGGTGCGCCGAGGGCCGCGAGCGCCGCCGCGTGCTCCCGGTCGTACACGGGCGCCCCCTCGTCCGACAGCGCGAGCAGCGCCACGAACTGCACCCCGGACGCCTTCATCGCCGCGACACGTTTGAGCATCTCGTCGCGTATGCCGCCTTCGTAGAGGTCGCTGATCAGTACGACGACGGTGTCGGCGGGCCGGGTGATCTGCGACTGGCAGTACGCGAGCGCGCGGTTGATGTCCGTACCGCCGCCCAACTGGGTGCCGAAGAGCACGTCCACCGGATCGTCGAGTTCGTCCGTCAGGTCGACCACCGCGGTGTCGAAGACGACCAGCCGGGTCGCGATGGCCCGCATGGACGCCAGTACCGCGCCGAACACGGAGGCGTGGACGACGGAGGCCGCCATCGATCCGGACTGGTCGATGCACAGCACGACGTCCTTCTTCACCGACCGCGCGGCCCGCCCATAACCGATCAGCCGCTCGGGGACGACCGTGCGGTGTTCCGGCAGGTAATTCTTGAGGTTCGCGCGGATCGTACGGTCCCAGTCGATGTCCCGGTGCCGGGGACGGCTGATGCGCGCCGACCGGTCCAGGGCCCCGTCCAGCGTGGCGCGGGTGCGGGTCGCCAGCCGTTTCTCCAACTGCTCGACGACCTTGCGCACCACGGCCCGCGCGGTCTCCTTGGTCGTCTCCGGCATGACCTTGTTGAGCGAGAGCAGCGTCCCCACCAGGTGCACGTCGGCCTCGACGGCCTCCAGCATCTCCGGCTCCAGCAGCAGCGTGGACAGGCCGAGCCGTTCGATCGCGTCGCGCTGCATGACTTGGACGACGGAGGTGGGGAAGTACGTACGGATGTCCCCCAGCCACCGGGCCACGTTCGGCGCCGAGACACCCAGGCCCGCCCTGCGTGCACTCCCGCCGCCCGTCCCGTCCGGCCGACGGGCCCCGTACAGCGCGCTGAGCGCTCCGTCCATGGCGGCGTCCCGCCCCCGCAACTCGCATCCGGTCCCGTCGGCGTCCCCGCCCAGCACCAGCCGCCACCGCCGCAGCCGCTCCTGCGCCGCACTCATTCCCGCACCCCCGACACTCGCTCCCCATCTCCCGAACCACGCTGATCCACGCCACCCACACTCCCCGTGCCATCCCCGTTGCCTACGCCGCCCCGGCGGTCGGCGTTGTCCAAGGCGTCGGCACTGTCCCGGCGGTCGGCGCCGTCCCAGCGGTCAGCACTGTCCCGGTAGTCGGCACTGCCCAGGTGGTCGGCGTTGTTCCTGACATCGGTGTTGTTCCTGACGTCGGCGTTGGCCCTATCGCCCACGCGGTACACGGCCCCGGTGCCGTCTCCGTCACCGGGACCGTCGCCGGTGCCGACCAGGGGCATCCCCTCCGTGAGGCCCAGCAGGAAGCGCAGGGTTGGCAGAACGGCTGCTGCCCGGTCGCGGTCCAGGCCGGGGCCGAAGCCCGGTACGGCCGCTTCCTGGTCGGCTCGCCCCGCATCCTGACCGGGGTACGGCCCGTTGGGCCTGGCCGGGCCGCGGCGTATCAACTCGCCCAGCATGCGCCGCGCTCCGGCGTCGAACTCCGCGAACGTCCGGCGGAGCAGCGGCAGGACGACCGTGAAGGCGTCCGCCGGTACGTGTGACAGCCAGTCGTCCACCAGGGCGAGCAGCCGTTCGTCATGCACCAGCAGCAGCCCTCCGGCGTCACCGCCGGCGAACCCCTCGATCCAGCCCGCCGCCCCGGCCGGCGGGGTCCCGGGTGACAGAGCCAGCCCCATCAGCCGTTCCGCGTCCCCGGTGCCCAGCCGCCCGTCGTCGAGCAGCAACCGGACCGCGCGCCCTCGCAGCAGGCCAGGCACCGACTCCCGTTCGGCCAACTTCCACAGCACCACCGCCCAGCGCTCCCGAAGCCCACCACCGCCCCGGTCCCCCGAACCGGCCTCTGTCCCGGATCCGGGCGCGGCCCCGGTCGCGAGTACGGCCTCAGCCCCGGCCCCAAGGCCGACTGCACGTCCGCCGACGGCCTCCGCCTCGACCACGTTTCCGGACGCAGTCCCTGCCGGGGCCTTCGGACCGCTCGTCGAGCCCTCGTCCAGGAGGCCCACCGCGTGGTGGGTCGCGTCCAGGTGGCGGCGCATGTCGGCGGCGCCGTCCGCGTCCAGGCCCGTACAAGCCGGGGGCAGGCCGACGAAGATCCGCTCGGCCAGCCCGGTGGCGACCTCGCCGAGTGCGACGGCGTCCGTGCCGCGTACGTCGCCGTACCGGACCGAGCGGACCAGCGCGGGCAGCGCCTGGGCGAGGTGTCCCACGTCCGCGTCCAGTGCGGCCCGGTCCGTGAGCACCCGCATGACCACGGGCAGTGCGTCCGGGAGGGCGGCGAGCAGGCAGCGTTCGGCCAATGCCGTGACGTCCGCGAGGGCGGTGGTGCCCAGGGCGGCGGACTCCGCCTTGGCGGTCGCGGCCGCTTCCACCGTCGTGCCCCAGATGCCGGCTTCGGCGGCCCGCACGGACAGTTCGGGTTCCCACCGGAGCCGCCAGCTCTCCCGGAACGTACCGGTGCTCGCACGGGTCCGTACGGGCTCGCCCCACGGCACGCCGAGCAGCCGTAGCCGGTGCAGCAGCCGGCTCCGTCCGGTGTCCGTCTCCTTGCGCAGGTCGAGGTCCAGCTCCCGGTCCGACGCCTCCGGTTTGAGGCGCAGCGACCGCTGGCTACGGGTGATGTCCCGCTGAAGCGGTACCGCCGGTGCGCTGTCCGGCACCTCGCCCAGTACGTCCCCCACCACCAGGCGGTCGTGGATCAGCGCGGACGGCACATCGGACCCGTCGCCGAAGACCGCGCGCACCGCGTCACCGGCCTCGGCGAGCCCTGCCAGCGGGCGGCCGCGCAGAGCGGCCAGCGCTTCGGCGAGCCGTACGGCTTCGATGACGTGGGCGGAGGAGACGGCGTAGTCCTCCTCACGCAGCAGTCCGGCGGCCTTGGTCATCCACCGTTCGACGGGGCGGTCGGGCGCGCTGAAGAGGTGGCCGTACCAGCCGGGTGAGGAGATGCCCGCGCCGTAGCCGCTGCGCCGGGAAAGTCTGCGGTGGGTCCATGGGACCCACGTCACCTCGGGCTTCACCCTCGCCAGCCCCTTGAGCAGTTGACGGTCGGCGGTCACGGTCGTGCGCCGGGTCAGCGCCGGTACGTGCCACGCGCCGCACACCACGGCGATGCCGTCCCCGAACTCCCGGCGTGCCTCCCGCAGCCGGAGCCGCATATGGGCCTCGCGCACGAGGTCGCGGTCGTGCCCGCCGGTGCCGTACGCCTCCCGCAGCGCCTCCATCGCCTCGGCCAGCGCCTCGAACGGCGCGAGCGGATCGCTGCCCGCCGCCCCCTCGCCTCCGTCCCCGCCCCCGTGCCCACTCCCGTTTCCGTGCCCGCCCCCATTCCCAGGCCCGTCCTGGGGCCCGTCCCCGTCCTCGTATCCGCCCCCTCCCCCGTTTCCGTGCCCGCTCCTAGTCCCGGCCCCGGCACCGACCCCGCTCCTCGTATCCGCCCCGGCCCCATGCCCGCGGCCGCTCCCCACCCCGTTCCCCCTTCTGTGGGCGCGGTGCTCGATCACGTCCTCCCACCAGCGCTCCGGGTCGTCGTATCCGGCGGTTTCGGCGAGCACCGCCACCGGATCGATCCGTGCCTCCGCCGCCCGGTCCGCGTCCCGGGAGCCGCCGGCGTGGCCACCGTCAGCACCATCGTCGGAGTCAGCGCCACCGTCCTCGGCATCCGTCGCGCCGTCGCCATCGGTTTCCGTCGCGCCGTCGGGGAGCGCCGGTCGGCAAGGAGCCGCCGGGTCCTCGCCGTCCGCGCCGAAGGCCAGGGAGTGCGCCGCGGGCAGGTCGATGAAGCGCACCGGTACGTCATGGGCCAGCGCCCACCGGATCGCCACCCACTCGGGAGAGAACTCCGCCAGCGGCCAGAACGCCGCCCGCCCAGGTTCGGCCGGTACGTGGGCCAGCAGCGCGACCGGCGGCCGCATCGCCTCGTCGGCGGCCAGGGCCACCAACGCATCAGCCTCCGGCGGCCCTTCGATCAGCAGGGCGCGGGGCTCGTGGCGCTCCAGGACCGCCCGGACCGCCCGCGCCGAGCCCGGTCCGTGGTGCCGCACCCCCAGCAGCAGCGGCCGGTCCGCCCGGGTGTTCACGCGCCGGCCTCGCGGCAGGCGCGGTAGAAGTCCTTCCAGCCGTCGCGCTCGCGCACCACGGTTTCCAGATACTCCTGCCACACGACCCGGTCGGCCGCCGGATCGCGTATCACGGCGCCGAGGATGCCCGAGGCCATGTCGCCCGAGCGCAGCACGCCGTCACCGAAGTGCGCGGCCAGGGCCAGGCCGCTGGTCACCACGGAGATGGCCTCGGCCGTGGAGAGCGTGCCCGACGGGGACTTGATCTTGGTGCGTCCGTCGGCGGTGACGCCGTCGCGCAGCTCCCGGAAGACCGTGACGACGCGACGGATCTCGTCCGTCCCCTCGGGGGCGGGCGGCAGGTCCAGCGAGCGGCCGATCTGGCCGACGCGCCGGGAGACGATGTCGACCTCCTCCTCGGGCGTCGCGGGCAACGGCAGGACGACCGTGTTGAAGCGGCGGCGCAGGGCGCTGGAGAGTTCGTTCACCCCGCGGTCACGGTCGTTGGCCGTGGCGATCAGGTTGAAGCCGCGCACGGCCTGGACCTCCTGGCCCAGCTCCGGGATCGGCAGCGTCTTCTCCGACAGGACCGTGATGAGCGTGTCCTGCACGTCGGCCGGAATGCGGGTCAGCTCCTCCACGCGCGCGGTCATGCCCTGGGCCATGGCCCGCATGACCGGGCTCGGGACCAGCGCGTCCCGGCTCGGGCCGTGGGCGATGAGCTGTGCGTAGTTCCAGCCGTAGCGGATGGCTTCTTCCGGGGTGCCGGCCGTGCCCTGCACGAGCAGGGTCGAGTCGCCGCTGACGGCCGCCGCGAGATGCTCGGACACCCATGTCTTGGCGGTGCCGGGCACGCCGAGCAGCAGCAGCGCCCGGTCGGTCGCGAGGGTCGTCACCGCGACCTCGATGAGCCGCCGCGGGCCCACGTACTTCGGTGTGATGACCGTGCCGTCCGGCAGGCTGCCGCCGAGCAGATACGTCGCCACCGCCCACGGCGAGAGCTGCCAGCGCTCGGGGCGCGGCCGGTCGTCGGCCGCCGCCAGCGCCTTCAGCTCATCCGCGAACGTGTCCTCCGCATGCGGCCGCAGAGCCTGCGCGGAGCCGTCGGCGCCGGTGCCTCCGGCGCCCCCTTCGGTGTTCTTCTCGGGCATGGTTCCCCCTCGTCGCAAGGTCTGCGGCCGGCACCCCGCCTCCACCGACCGCTTGCGTGAACAACCCTGCACCACACCACTGACAATCACCGGAAAACCGGCTCTGACCTGCTACTTCAGCGATTGGGCGGGGCGGCCTCGCGCCTCGAAGGTTTCGAGACGGCCGCGCAGGCCGCGGCCACGCGAGTGAATGCGAGGTCATGACATGGGGATTCGTGCCGGTCAGGGCGATTGTCAGTGGGGGCTCGTAGCGTGTGGAACATGAATCCGCAGGGGGAACGCTGGACGTCGGATCACGTGCTCGCGCTCGCGTCCGACGCACCGTCACGCGAGGCGGGCAGCAGACTCGCGACGCCGGGCTCGTGGCCGGAGACCGGCACACGCGACGGCGCGGTGTGGGGCCTGTGCAAGGGCGGCGCCGGCGGCAGCACGCCGTACCGCACCGTCGTCGACACGGCCGGGCCGGACTTCAAGTGCAGTTGCCCGAGCCGCAAGTTCCCGTGCAAGCACGCACTGGGTCTGCTGCTCATGTGGGCGAGCGAGGAAGCTGCCGTTACCGACGGCGCGCCTCCCGCCTGGGTGGAGGAGTGGCTCACCGCTCGTCGGCAGCGCGAGAAGAAGACATCGGGGGGCGCCAAGGCCCCCTCGGGGCCACCAGGTTCGTCCCCGTCATGCGGACCGGAGGCCGCACGGCGCCGGGCGGCGCTGCGCGCCCGGCGGATCGCCGACGGCGCCGCCGAGCTGGAACAGCGCCTGGAGGATCTGCTGCGCTCCGGCCTGGCCTCCGCCGACCGCGCGGGATCCGGCACCTGGGAGGAGACCGCGGCCCGCATGGTCGATGCCCAGGCTCCCGGGCTGGCCGCGCGCGTACGGGAGTTGGGCTCGACCGTGGCCTCCGGGCCGGACTGGCCGTCCCGGCTGCTCGCGGAATGCGCCCTGATCCACCTTCTCGGCCAGGCGTTCCTGCGCATCGACCGCCTGCCGCCCGCACTGGCCTCGACGGTGCGCACCCGGGTCGGGCTGACCACCGACGCTGCGGACGTACTCACCGGCCCGGACACCACCACCGTGCGCGACCGCTGGCTGGTTCTCGCCCAACGGGACGCCGAAGAGGGGGTGCTGACCAGCCACCGGGTATGGCTGCGCGGGGAGCGGACCGGGCGGATGGCGCTCCACCTCTCCTTCAGCGGGCCTGACCGGGCCCTGGACGTCTCCCTGCCGAGAGGGCTGCTCCTGGATGCCGACCTCGCCTACTACCCGGGCGCGCGTCCGCTGCGCGTTGTCCTGGGCGCGCGGCACGCCGATCCGGTCCCGGCCACGAGCCCACCGCCGGGCGGCGGCACCGACGCCGCGCTGGCCGCGTACGGTGACGCGCTGCGCGACGACCCCTGGCTGGACACCTGGCCCGTGGTCCTGACCGATGTCGTACCCATACCGGGTCAGGGCGGCGCGCCGTGGCAACTTGCCGACGCGGACGGGGAATCGGCGCTTCCCGTGGATCCGCGCTGCGCGGAGCGGTCGGGGCTGTGGCGCCTGACCGCGATATCCGGCGGCGAACCGGTCACGGTCTTCGGCGAATGCGGGCACCGCGGTTTCATGCCCCTGACCGTGTGGGATCCGGACCCGGTCGCTCTGTGAACCCGGCGCCCGGCCCTGGCCACTGTCGCGCCCTGGTCCCGGACCCGGACCCGGCCGTTGTTCCGGCCCGGCCCCACCTCTGCACCCGGCCCGGAGTTCCGGCCCCGGCCAGGCTCACCACCGTCCGCCAACCCGGCCGCCCGGCCAATCGCCCAATCGCCCATGCCTCAAGCCCAAGCACCAAGGCCGATGACCGATTCACCATCCGGGGGAAGACCATGACCGAAGCACGCAGCACCGGAAGCCACCGCGGCCCCGCTGCCGCGCCCGAGCCCTCCTGGGAGGAGCTGGTGAGTTCGGCACTCCTGGGTACGGAACGCCGTACACCGCCGGTAGCCGCCCGCGAGGGCCGAAGCGCCGCGGCCGCACTTCTGGACGCGGCCGCCGTGCGCACGGTCCGGCGCCGGGCCGCACTGCGCCCGGCACCCGCCCGCGAACGGCCCGGACCGGCCCCGGCCGACCCGCGCCCGCCGCTGCCGCCGGCCGCGCGGCGCCGGCTCGCGCTGCTGCTCGCCGACCGGGCCGGGACCGGCGGCGGCCACCGACGTGGCACTGTCCCCGACCTGACCGAGCTGCTGCCGCAATGGCTGGCTGCCGCCGCCCAGCACGGCTACCGCGCTCCCGAGGCGCTGCTGCCCGCGCTGCTCGACGCGGCCCGCGCGCGGACGGACCTGCGCGCGGCCGCACTCGGTTTCGCCGGCCCGCGGGCACTGTGGCTGGCGCGGCTCAACGACGAGTGGAAGTTCGCGCTGCGCGGCGTCGGGAGCACGGCCGCGCTGCCCGGACCCGACGAGCCGGAGGCCGTACGCGCCTTGTGGGAGGAGGGTTTGTTCGCGGAGCGGGTCTCCTTGCTGGCGGCGCTGCGCCGCCGCGACCCGGCGGCCGGGCTGGCGCTGCTGGCCGCCACTTGGCCGAGCGAGCGCGCCGAGGACCGGCTGATGTTCCTCGACTCGCTGCGGGAGGGGCTGTCGATGGCCGACGAGGTGTTCCTGGAGCAGGCGCTGTCCGACCGCAGCCGCAATGTCCGCAGTACGGCCGCCGAGTTGCTGTCGTCCCTGCCCGGCACCGCGCTGGCCGCGCGGATGGCGGCCCGGGCGCGCGCCTGCGTCACCCTCGTCCGCACGGAGAGCGGTACAGACGCCTCCGGTACAGACGCCTCCGGTACGGACGCCTCCGGTACGGGCGCCTGGGGGCTCGCCGTCGAGGCCCCGCGCGAGTGTGACGCGGCGATGCAGCGCGACGGCGTGGTGCCCAGGCCGCCGACCGGCCGTGGCGAGTGCGCGTGGTGGCTGAGCCAGCTTCTGGAGGCCGCCCCGTTGACGTGCTGGAGCGGGTGGCTGGGCGGCCGGGAGCCGGCCGAGATCGTCGCCCTGCCGGTGGCCGACGGCTGGCGTACCGAGCTGCACGACGCCTGGTGCCGCGCCGCCGTACGCCAGCGCGACGTGGCCTGGACACGGGCCCTGCTCGGCTCCCCGGGAGCCGCCGCGCAAGGCGCCGGCGCGCATGACGCCACCGGCCCGGCCACCCCAATCACCCCCGCGCCCACATCCACCGCCACATCCACACCCACATCCGCCTCCCCGCCCGCCCCCGCAGGCGCCCCCGCCGGTTCGTCGCGCGACCCGGCGCGGCTTCTGACGGTGTTGCCCGGGGACGAACGTGCACAGTGGGTCGCGGAATTCATAGCGGTCCACGGTCTGTCCGACGCGTTCCGGATGCTCGGGGTGTGTGCGGTGCCGTGGTCCGAGCCGCTGGGGCGTGCGGTGGTCGACGCACTGGACATCGCCCGGGAGGCGGGCAGTTACCCGTGGAGCTTCAGCGGCGTGATGGGCCTGGCCGAGCGGTGCCTGGATCCGGACGCGGCCGACCGGCTCGCCATGCTCACGGCGACGACGGACGAGCCGGTGGACGGCTCGCCCGGCGCGGTCGGGTACTGGTCCGAGGCGTTCCAGCGCCTGGTGAGCACGCTACGGCTGCGCGCCACGATGCGAGCGGAGCTGGCGCCATGACCAGGACCCCGGGCGGAGCCGGCCCCGCAAACCGGACCGGCCCCACCAGCCGGACCGAGGCCGCATCCGGCCCCGCCGCCGGTCCCAGGCCCCTTCCGCCGCCTCTGCCCCGTATGGCCCGTATGGCCCGTATGGCCCGTATGGCCTCAGGCCGCCAACTGCCGGACGTTGGCGCGGACCCACTCCACGATCGACGTGGTCGTCGCCCCGGGAGTGAAGATCTCCGCGACACCCAGCTCCTTGAGAGGCGCGATGTCCGCCTCCGGGATGATGCCGCCGCCGAACACCTTGATGTCCGCCGCGTCCCGCTCCTTGAGCAGTTCTATGACCTTGGCGAACAAGGTGTTGTGTGCACCGGACAGGATGGACAGGCCGATCGCGTCGGCGTCTTCCTGGATCGCGGTGCCCACGACCTGCTCCGGGGTCTGGTGCAGCCCTGTGTAGATGACCTCCATGCCGGCGTCGCGCAGCGCCCGCGCGATGACCTTGGCCCCTCGGTCGTGGCCGTCCAGCCCCGGCTTGGCCACCACCACGCGGATCGGACCCTGCACACCCATCACTGCCTCCCAGCCCTGCACGGCACGACACGGCACCTGCACGGGGCAGGGCCGCCGGGCCGACATCCGAATGGCGGCCGCGCCGGCCGCCCCATGCGTGAACGAACGTTATCGCCAGCATCCCGTACCCGGCCGTTTCGTAACACTGAGGGAGGGGGAAATCACACGTTGGGACACGTTCGCTACGCGTTGCGTTCCGCGTCGCTCCATGCGGCGGGACGGACGCACGGGGAGCCGCAGTGAGGTCGCCGAGCCTCCGCGCCGTCAGCCGCGCGGCACGGAGGTCCGGCCGTTGAACGCATCCGCTTTCGTATCCGTACGTCCGTGCAGCAGCTCGTTCACGTACTTGTACGTTGCCGGAAACGGCTGCCCATGAGGGCACACGGGGGACAGAGTCGTCTCCCGCGTGCCATTCGGGAGGTCGGCCATGAAGGCCCTGCCCTTTCTCTGTTGTCTGGCCCGCCCCACCGCGCTGCTGCGTGCGACGGTGGTCGAGCTGGCCATCCTCGTCGGGCACCTACTGCTGTATCCGACGGGCATCCAGCAGGAACAGCACAGAGCCCTTCACGGCACGCCCGCCGGCCCGGAACCCGGAGCAGGCACCGGCCCGGACACCATCGGCGGCCTCACCGACGACCGCCTCTCCGACAGAGGCCTCACCGATGACCGCCTCCCCACCGGAACCGCCACCGGTACGGACACCGAGGGCGGCCCCACCACGGGCGCCGGCCCAGGTGGCGGCCGTACGGGCACCGGAACCGCCCCCGGCGCAGGCAGCACGCCCACCGTCACCACCCCCACCCACTCCGCCCGGCCCACGCTGCTGCCCACACAGGGCCGCGCCCGCCCGCCGGTGCTCCTGCTGCACGGCTTCATCGACAACCGCTCCGTCTTCGTGCTGCTGCGCCGCTCGCTGCTGCGGCACGGCTGGCGCCACGTGGAGGCGCTCAACTACTCCCCGCTCACCTGCGACCTGCGCAAGGCGGCCGAGCTGCTGGGCCGCCACATCGAGCAGATCTGCGAGCGCACCGGCCACACCAGGGTCGACCTGGTGGGGCACAGCCTCGGCGGTCTGATCGCCCGTTACTACGCCCAGCGCCTGGGCGGCGATCTCCGCGTGCGCACCCTGGTCACCCTCGGCACCCCGCACGGCGGTACCCGGGTCGCGCCGTTGATGTCGGCCCACCCGCTCGTACGGCAGATGCGCCCGCATTCCGACGTGATCGCGGAGTTGGCGCGGCCCGCACCGAATTGCCGGACGCATTTCGTCTGCTTCTGGAGCGACTTGGACCAACTGATGGTCCCGGTCGAGACCGCGCGTATCGATCACCGGGATTTGATCACCCGCAGCGTTCGGGTATCCGGTGTCGGGCATCTCGCGCTGCCGGTCAACGGCGCGGTCGCGGCCGGAATACGGGAGGCGCTCGGCGCCGAGGAGGAGACGGAGGGCAGCGCGGCCGCCACGTCGGTGGCCTGACCTCCACCGGGCCGCCCCCACCCCGCTTCCACCTCGGGGCCCTGCCCCCGCCCGCCTCCCCTCGGCCGATCTCCACCGCGGGCACTTTCCAAGGTCGTGCCTGCCCATTCGATCTTCGGGCGCGCACTTCCGTACCCCCGTACCGCCTCGAACGCGCTTCGAACGCGGCGCCAAGAACGCGCATACTGTCCGCCGAAAGGCGGCCAAATGCCCGTTGTCGAGAAGCCCGAAACCTGCCGAAGATTGTCGCCGTCACGTACTGCCGGGTACAGTCGCCGCTAATTCTCCTGCTGCCGAGGCGAAAGAGAAGTGGTGGTGAACGACCGTCACTCACCGGAGTCCCCCGCTCCGGCTGTCCCCTCTCCCGACGCCTCGTATGCGCACTACCCGGCCTACGGGTCCTACGGACATCAGGACACCCAGGTCGGCCATGCCGCATACGGCGGTGGCGACCCGTACTTCGGCGCGCTCCCCGGCCACCAGGCCACCGGCGCGCACGACACCACGCCGTACGACACCACCGCGTACGGCACCGACGCGTACGCCGCGTACGCCGGTGCTCAGGACGGCGGCTACGACCCGGGTACCCACCCCGGGGGCGCCTATGACACCGGGCCGTTCGACTCCGGCGCCCACGGCACCGGCGCCCAGCCGGACGCGGCCTATGACCCGTACCCCCACACCGCGTACGACACCGGCGGCTACGAAGCCGACGCCCCGGCCGCTCCGGACGCCTACGAGACCACCGCGGTCTGGGGAGCCGTCGGGCAGGGCCTGATCACCGGCATCCCCGCGCAGGCCGGTCCTCCGGAGGCGGGTCACCCCTACGGCGCCGACGCCAGCTCCCAGTGGGAAACCATGACTTGGGCCGGTCCGGGCATCCCGGGCCTGGGGCAGTACGGGAGCGACTCGTACGCGCCGTCACCGGGAACCGGGCAGCCTTACGATTCCGCCCCGTACCCGACCACAAACGATCAATACGAGTCCGCTTACGGCGGGTACGAGGCGTTTTCGGGTCCGGATACGGCGGACAACCGATTCGCCGCGCACGACGCCCAGCTCGCGCACGACCCCGAGGATCGGCACGCCGACCCGTTCGGCGCCACCGCCATCGCCGAGGCCCTCACCCAGACCACCCCGGCCATCGGCCCCGACTTCGACGGCGTCGGCTTCCCCGGCCACGACGGGCACGGGGAGCATGGGGCACACGGAGGACACGACGGCTCTGACGGCCATGACGGCGCCGCCGACTTCGACGGTCACGACGGCGCTCCCGCGGACACCGCCGACATCACTCCCGGCGGCAGCGCCGCCACCGGTTCCGCGCCCGGCGCACGCGCCTCCCGCTCACGCCGGGCCGCCCAGGGCGGCGGTTCGTCCGGCCGCGGCCGCCGCCGTACCGCGAAGCGCTCCGCGCTGCTGACCGTCGCGGTGCCGTCGGTCGCAGCGATGGGCGTGTGCGCGGTGGCCGCCGCCTCCGTCACCAGCGGTGCCGAGAACGGCGCCAAGGACGGTACGACGACGCAGGCCGCCGGGGACCCCGGGATCGTGCAGCCGGCCATGGCCAACAACAAGCTCGACACCCAGCTCGCCAGCCTGAGCGCGGGCGCCGACGACTTCGCCGACCGGGCGAGCCGTACGCAGGAACGCATCGACCTCAAGGCCCGGCAGATCGCGGAGAAGAAGCGCAAGATCGAGGAGGCGGCGCGCAAGGAGGCCCTGCGACCGAAGTTCGCGCTGCCGGTCGCGCAGCACGGGCTGAGCGCCCTGTACGGGCAGGCGGGCGTCAACTGGATGTCCGTGCACACCGGCATCGACTTCCCGGTCGGCTACGGCACGCCCGTCATGGCCGCCACGGACGGCACCGTCCGTACCCAGCGGAACCCGGCCTACGGAAACATGGCGATCGTGACCGCTCCCGACGGCACCGAGACCTGGTACTGCCACCTCAGCAGCACCAAGATCCGGTCGGGGAAGGTCAAGGCCGGCGACCAGATCGCCTACTCGGGCAGCTCCGGCAACTCCACCGGGCCACACCTGCACTTCGAGGTACGGCCCGCCGGCGGCTCGGCCATCGACCCGCTGCCGTGGCTGCGCAGCCACGGCCTCAACCCGACCTGACCGGCCGGCAGCAAGCGGCCGACGACCAGCCGACGACCCACAACCAGCAGACCGTCCGGCGCCCCACGGACACCGGACGGCCCCACGGGCACCAAGCGGCCCCACGACACGGCCCCACAGGCACCGGACGTCCCACAACACCGGGCGGCCCCACAGGCACCGCACAGGTCGGCAGGCACCGCACGGCCCCGCGGCCACCGCACGGCCCCGCAGGCGCCGAACGGCCCCCACGAGGCGTCGAACCAGCCCCGTCAGAGCTTCTCGACCGGCGCGTACCTCAGCAGCAGCCGCTTCGGCTTCTCGCCGCCGAAGTCGATCGTCGCCTCCGCGTTGTCGCCACTGCCCTTGACCGCGACGACCGAGCCCAGCCCGAAGCTGTCGTGCGTGACGCGGTCGCCGACCGCCAGCGAGACCACCTCGCGGTCCTTGGCACGCCGGGTCGCGAAGCCGCTCGGCCCCGCCTTCGCACGCGACGAGGACAGGCCGGAGCCGAAGCCCCCGCCGCCCGTGCCCGACATCGCGCCCATCGACGCGGAGGGCGTCGCGGGGCCGGTGCGCCGCCAGTCGACGTACTGCTCCGGAATTTCCTCCAGGAAGCGGGACGGCGGGTTGTACGACGGCTGGCCCCAGGCGCTGCGCATGGTCGAGCGGGTGACGTAGAGCCGTTCGCGGGCGCGGGTGATGCCGACGTACGCCAGGCGCCGCTCCTCCTCCAGCTCCTTGGTCTGGCCGAGCGCGCGCAGGTGCGGGAAGACGCCGTCCTCCATGCCGGTCAGGAAGACGGTGGGGAACTCCAGGCCCTTGGCGGTGTGCAGCGTCATGAGCGTGATGACGCCGGAACCGTCCTCTTCCTCGTCGGGGATCTGGTCGGAGTCGGCGACCAGCGCGACCTGCTCCAGGAAGTCGCTGAGGGTGCCCGGATTCTCCTCGCCGCGGTCCTGCTCGAATTCGAGGGCGACGGCGGCCAGTTCCTGGAGGTTCTCGATGCGGGTCTCGTCCTGCGGGTCGGTGGAGGCCTGTAGCTCGGCGAGGTAGCCCGTGCGCTCCAGCACCGCTTCCAGGACGGTGGCGGGGCCCGCGCCGGACTCGACGATGGTCCGCAGCTCCTCCATGAGCGTGTTGAAGCGCTTGACGGCGTTGGCGGAGCGGGCGGCCATGCCGTACGCCTCGTCGACCCGGCGCAGCGCCTGCGGGAAGGTGATCTTCTCGCGGGCGGAGAGTGCGTCGATCATGGCCTCGGCGCGGTCGCCGATGCCGCGCTTGGGCACGTTCAGGATGCGGCGCAGCGGGACGGTGTCCTCGGGGTTGGCCAGGACGCGCAGGTACGCGAGGACGTCGCGGACCTCCTTGCGCTCGTAGAACCGCACGCCGCCGACGACCTTGTAGGGCAGGCCGACCCGGATGAAGATCTCTTCGAAGACACGGGACTGGGCGTTGGTGCGGTAGAAGACCGCGACATCGCCCGCCTTGGCGTCGCCCGCGTCCGTCAGCCGGTCGATCTCGTCGGCGACGAACTGCGCCTCGTCGTGCTCGGTGTCGGCGACGTAGCCGGTGATGCGGGGGCCTTCGCCGGCGTCCGTCCACAGGTTCTTGGGGCGGCGGTTCTCGTTGCGCTCGATGACGGCGTTGGCGGCGCTGAGGATGGTCTGGGAGGAGCGGTAGTTCTGCTCCAGCATGATCGTCGTGGCGTCCGGATAGTCCTCCTCGAACTGGAGGATGTTACGGATCGTGGCGCCGCGGAACGCGTAGATCGACTGGTCGGCGTCACCGACCACGCACAGCTCACCGGCCGTCTCGGCCGGTCCCACCAGCTCCCGCACCAGGGTGTACTGGGCGTGGTTGGTGTCCTGGTACTCGTCCACGAGGACGTGCCGGAAGCGGCGGCGGTAGTGGTCGGCGACATCCGGGAACGCCTGGAGGAGTTTGACCGTGGTCATGATGATGTCGTCGAAGTCCAGGGCGTTGGCCTCGCGCAGCCGGGCCTGGTACATCGTGTACGCCTCGGCGACCGACTTCTCGAAACCGTCGGCGGCCTGCTGGGCGAAGGTCTCCTCGTCGATGAGCTCGTTCTTGAGGTTGGAGACCTTGGCGCTGAAGGACTTGGGCGGGAACCGCTTGGGGTCGAGGTCCAGGTCCCGGCAGACCAGGGCCATCAGACGCTTGGAGTCGGCCGCGTCGTAGATCGAGAAGGACGACGTGAAGCCCAGCTTCTTGGACTCGCGGCGCAGGATGCGCACGCACGCGCTGTGGAAGGTGGAGACCCACATCGCGTTGGCCCGCGGGCCGACCAGCTCCTCGACGCGCTCCTTCATCTCGCCCGCGGCCTTGTTGGTGAAGGTGATCGCGAGGATCTCGCCCGGGTGCACACGGCGCGCGCCGAGCAGATGCGCGATGCGGTGCGTCAGGACGCGGGTCTTGCCGGAGCCGGCGCCGGCGACGATGAGCAGCGGGCCGCCGGTGTGCGCCACGGCGGCCTTCTGCTGGTCGTTGAGCCCCTCCAGGAGGGCGGCCGGATCCACCGCGGGGCGGGGGGCGCCGTCGCGGTAGTACGGATCGCGGCCCGGGCCCACGGCGTGCGGGATGCCGCCGGGCACGTCGAAGCGCCCGCCGAACAGGTCGGCCGGGATCTCCTCCTGAGGCGGGCCGTCCGCGTCCTCGGGAGGGGGCGGGGGCCCCTCGCCGGTGGGTTCGAGGTCCGCCAGGAAGCTGTCGTCAAAGAGGCTGCTCATCGCCCACCGAGTCTAGGCCGCCGCACTGACAGCCCGCCCCGTACCGGGAAAACCGATCGTGTGACCTAGCACGCGCGGCGGGCTTCCGGGCCCGTGCGCCCGGCATGCGGGGACGGGTTCCGTGCCCGCACGCCCAGCAAGCACGGTGGGCTTCCGCACCCGTACGCCCCCGTACATCCCGTACATCCCGTACGTCTCCCGAATCGACCCCGTACGGACAGAAGTGGGCCACACCACACCCCGGACACGCCGAGGACGCGGTCAGATAACGAAAAGGTTTCGGGCAAATCGAACATCAGCCTTCACAGGGGCCACACGGGTTGGCTACCGTGCTCGCTCGGGCAGCCCGCGTCCCCGCGGTCGACAGCGTCCGCACGGGCCGCCCCCGCCGAGTCCGGCCCTGCCACCAGGCAGCCGGAGCCGGGGACCCACACGTACCACCGGGGTGAATCGGCCGGTACGGCACACGGCGAGAGGCACCTCGGGGCACCGCCTCCAGGGCCTCTCCCGCGACCGTACGGGCCGTAGGGCAAGCCTTCCGTTACGCACCCGAACCCTCGCCCAGTGCCTGAACAGCCTGGGCGAGGCCCACCCCAGTGCCCGAGCGGCCCGGGAGGGCCCCACCGCTCACCCCGTAGGCGGTCCACGGAAGGAGTCGCCGGCCTTGACGTCGCATCGCAAGCCGCGCACCCGCATACTCGCCTCCCCCGGAAGCCGCCGTACGGCCGCCGGGCTCACCACCGCCGCCCTCGCCTCCGTCACCCTGCTCTCCCAGACCGCCGAGGCCGCGCCGCGCCAGCCCCGGCAGAGCATCGAAGAGGTCAAGCAGAAGGTCGACGACCTCTACCGCCAGGCCGAGGCGGCGACACAGCAGTACAACGCCGCCAAGGAGCAGGCCGACGAGCGACGCAGCACCGTCGACCGCCTCCTGGACGACACCGCCCGGCGCACCCAGAAGATGAACGACGCCCGGCGTGAGCTGGGCACCTATGCCTCGGCGCAGTACCGGGGCGGTGGCATCAGCCCGACCGCGCAGCTCCTCCTGGCCCAGGACCCGCAGCAGTTCGTCGACCGCAGCCACCTCATGGACCGACTCTCCGGCCGGCAGCAGCAGGTCGTCACGGACTACCAGGAGCAGCAGGCCAAGGCCGTACGGCAGCGCGCCGAGGCGACGCGGAGCCTGGAGCGGCTCACCGAGACGCAGGCGTCCCTGAAGGAGTCCAAGAAGGACGTCCAGGACAAGCTGACCGAGGCCCGGCAACTGCTGTCGCGGCTGACCGCCCAGGAGAAGGCGCGGCTGGCGGAACTGGAGCGCAAGAAGGAGGCCGAAGCCCAGCGCAAGGCCGAGGAGCTGGCGCGCAAGCAGGCCGAGAAGGAGCGCAAGGAGCGGGAGGACCGCAAGCAGCACGACACTCCGGGACAGGGCACCGGTTCGGGGTCACCGGACGGTGGCTCCGGCGGCAGCTCCGGTGGCGGGACGGCCGACGACGGTTCGTACGCGACCAAGGCCGCCAAGGCGCTCGCGTTCGCCCGCGCGCAGATGGGCAAACCGTACGTCTGGGGCGCGACCGGCCCGAACTCGTACGACTGCTCCGGCCTGACGCAGGCGGCCTGGAAGGCGGCGGGTGTCTCGCTGCCGCGCACCACATGGGATCAGGTGAAGACCGGCGACCGGGTGGCGACCGATGATCTGAAGCCGGGTGACCTGGTGTTCTTCTACAACGACATCAGCCATGTCGGCATGTACATCGGCGGCGGCAAGATGATCCACGCGCCGAAGCCCGGCGCGAGCGTGCGGGTCGAGTCGATCTACTACATGCCGATCTACGGGAGCGTGCGGCCCGCGTAGGCGCAGGCCGTCGCCGACATGAGACGAGGGCCGCGGGGCACGGGCCCCGCGGCCTTCGTCGGGTTCTGCCGCGCGTCAGGTCCGCCACGCGTCAGGTTCCGCCGCTCAACAGGCTCCGCCGCTCACGTCCACAGCAGGGCGATGAAGATGTTGACCACCGTCAGCAGTCCGACGGCCAGGAAGAGGGGCTTGTCCACCTTCTCCTCGTCGCGCTTCACGTAGACCAGGCCCAGGATCACCACCAGTACGGCGAGCTTGACGCCGAGCTTGACGTTGTCGAGCGAATGGTCCTGGGCCTGGTTGAGGCCGACCAGGGCGACGCCGGTCACCAGCATCGTCAGCGCACCGTGCAGCATGGCCGGCGTGAAGCGGGCGGTGCCCGCGCTCATCGGCTTCATCTGGGTCAGGAAGCCACCGAGCAGCGAGGCGATGCCGATGATGTGCAGGCCCACGAAGACCTTGGTTACTACGTCCATAGTGGGGGATCGTAGCCCTCGCATATCATCGCTTCTCACTCAGGTCTGCCTATCCCGGCGCTCCGGTCAAAACCCGTGCTCAGCGCGTCTCCGAGGCGTACGGACACGGGCGCCCGCGGCCGCCACCGGGCCGGAACCGAGCAATACCGGGCAACCGGCCGCCTTTCCGCACCGCCGAGGTTTAGCGTCCTTTCTCAGGCGGCCGACTCCCCACCGCCGCCGGATTCCGCCCCGGCGGTCGTCGGCCGTCCCCGCCGAGAGGAAGGGCGGCGGCCCGCTCCCCCTGTTACGGGCCGCCGCCTGACCCAACCAGGAGGCGCCTGTGGGCGAGGGGCGGCTCGGTCGGCCGCCCGTCCGGTAGGAGGCCCCGCACACGGTCACATCCGGGCCGTCCGGTACGAGGCCCTGTACAGGTGGTCCGCCCGGCCCGCTCAGCTCACCCGGTCCGTCCGGTACGAGCCCCCGCGCAGAGTCCCGGCCTAAGATCGGCCGCATGAACCTCCCTATAGACAACCCCCCTATAGAGACGGCCGGTTCGACTCCTTCCCTCCCCTCTCCTCCTCCCCGTTCTTCCCCATCCCCCCTTTCCCCTCCCCCGTCCCTCACGCCCCTCCAGTCCCTTCCCCCGGGCCTCGTCCGCACCTGGGTGCACGGCTGGGCGCGCTGCCGCGGCACCACCGCCCCCGTCCCCGCACACGGCGGCTTCCACATCGAGATCGGCCTCCCGGACCAGCCGGGCCGCTATGTCTTCCCCACCGCCGACCTGAACGTCCTGCGCGGTCTCGTCGCCTCGATCACCGTCCCCAACCTGTGGATCAAGGTCTGCGCCCCGCGTGCGGTGATCGCCCCCGTACTGCCGTCCGGCTGGGAGTTCGCCGAGCCGCAGTTCCTGATGTCGACCGCACTGGCCGAGCGCCCGGCCCGCTGCCTCCGGGCCCCGGCCGGCTACACGGTGGAGACGGTGGACAGGGACGGCACCGGCATCATCGACTGCCGCGTCCAGGACGCCGCGACCGGCGGCCTCGCCGCCCGGGGCCGGGCCGCGGTCACCGACACCGCCACGCCACCCGCAGTGATCTACGACATGATCAACACCAGCGTCGAGCACCGCAGACGCGGTCTGGGCACCCTCGTCATGAACGCGCTCTCCGCGCACGCAGTCGAACTGGGCGCCACCCAGGGCATCCTGGTGGCCAGCCCAGCGGGGCAGAATCTCTACCGCTCCCTGGGCTGGCAGTCACACGCCCCCGTCACGGCCGCCCGCATCCCCGCGCCACCGGCCCCCGGGCCCCACCCCACACCACCGGTCCCCGGCCCCGGCTCCACGCCGCCCGGTCCCGACTCCACGCCGCCGGTTCCCGCGCCCGGCTCCACGCCGCCCGGACGCGGCCAGGCGCCCCCGACCGTCGGGACGTGATCCCGCAGTTTGATTCCGCAGCCCGGACGCAGCCCGACGCCCCACCCCTCAGGACGTGGCCACGCACCCCGGACCCGCCCCGGCCTCCCCGCCCCTCAGGACGTGACCACGCCGCTCAGCCACCGGAAGACCTCCGGGATCTGGTTCTTCCACACGGCCGTGCCGTGGCCGCCCGCGCCCGGCGGTATCAGCTTCACCTTGACCGTGGTCGGCTTCATGGCGAGCTGCTTGAGGGCGAGCCCGGCCTCGTAGCCGTCACCGGACGCGCCGGAGACGAAGAGCGCGGTACGCGGCGGCTTGCCCGCCTTGTTGGCGGACTTGAGGATGTTGACCGGGTTGCTCTCGACACGGAGCTTGGGGTCCTTGCCGGCGAGCGAGGCGGGCTCCAGCTTCGGGTCGTTGAAGCCGGAGAGGCTGACGGCGGCGCGGTAGCGGTCCGGGTGGGCCAGGGCCAGCTTGGCGGCGCAGTGCGCGCCCGCCGAGTAGCCCGCCAGCGCCCAGGATTCCGCCTTGTCCTCGGCCCGGAAGTTGTCGATCACCATCTGACGTACGTCGACGCTCAGCCAACTGTCGGCGTTCGCCTTCCCCGGGATGTTGACGCAGCCGGTGTCCGCGCTGCCCAGGAGGGTGGTGCGCGGCGCGACGAGGATGAAGGGCTTGATCTTGCCCCGCTCCATCAGCGGCTTGAGCTGCTCGGGCGCCTTCAGCGTACCCATCCAGGACTTGGCGGAGCCGGGGAACCCGGGCAGCATCTGCACGACGGGGAACTTCTTGTTCCGGTACGCCGGGTCGTCGTACTGCGGCGGCAGCCACACGTACACCTCGCCGCTCACACCCGAGATCCGCCCCTTGAACTCGCCCTCCTGGACGCCGGGCCCGACCACGGAGTCCTTCGGCGGCCCGAAATTCACCCGTTGCTTGGGCTCGTCCTTCAGCTTCAGCCCGCCCAGGCCGTCCGGCCCGAGGTCCTTGGCGGCTTCGACGTGGTCGGAGGTGCCGAGCAGGTCGTCCCAGTTGTCGTAGAGGCTGTTGGCGTTGTTGACGGCCACGAACACGAGGGTGATCGCGGTGGCCTGCGCGAACAGCAGCATGCCCAGGCGTGCCAGCGCGCGCACGATCCGAGGGCCGCGGATACGGCTCCACAGCGCGAACGGCAGCACGACCGCGATGACCAGCAGCGCGATCGCAGTGAGGAAGAAGGGCGTGCCCGTCAGGCTCATCGGGGATCTCGCTTCCAGGGCTTCGTGCGGCGTGGGCATGGTTCTGGCCCTGCCGTCGGCAGCGAGCCTCTCCGCAAGATTAGATGGTCATCCGACATGTCTCGGTTGCGGCCCTGGGCACCTTCTTCGACCGTGACCTTCGTCTTCTTCGGCCGGACCCTTCGTCGCGTACGGACATCGTGGTCCGGGTCACAGCCGTCGACCGGCGGTGTGGCCGATGGCCGGCGGGTGCGCCGGGCAACCCTGACAAACGTCACTCGAACGTGTGATCGAAGTCGTACCTCAGGCTGATGCCCGGGAGCGCAGCGATCAGCAGAATCGCAGTCGAGCGAAGAGATCGCCCGCACCGACGACCGGCACCGGCCCGCAGGAGCCCGCCGGTCACGACCCGACGGAGACGCACCGTGCCACTGACTCCTCCGAAGCACCTCACGACCCCGCCAAGCCGACGCCGCCGCCGATTAAGACTGGTGAGACTGGGTGCCGCCACGGCCATCGCCCTGGCCCTGGCGGCACCGGCCCTGCCGGCCTCGGCGGCCGAGGCGGTCACCCCGTCCGCCCCACCCGCAGCGACGGCCCCGGCCCCGGCCCCGCACACCGGCCTGGACCGCGCCGCGCTGGACCGGACGCTGGAAGAACTGCACGACGCAGGCATGTACGGCGCCTACTCCGCCGTACGGAACGGTGCCGCGTCCTGGCAGGGCGCCTCCGGCGTCGCCGACGTGCGGACCGGCCGCGCCACGACCCCGTGGCTCCAGCACCGCACAGGCAGCATCACCAAGACTTTCACCGCCACCGCCGTGCTCCAGCAGGCCGGCAAGGGCCGCATCGATCTCGACGCGCCGATCGGCCGCTATCTGCCCGACCTGGTCGCCGGTGAGCGCGGCCGCACGATCACCGTACGGATGCTGCTCAACCACACCAGCGGCATCGCCGACTACGCCTCGGCGATCTGGCGGAAACCGGAGGACATCGAGACGCTGCGCTTCCACCGGTGGGAGCCACGCGAGTTGGCGAGGCTGGGCCTGAACATGCCCCCCACGGGCAAGCCCGGCGAGGGCCACCACTACGCCAACACCAATTACGTGATCGCCGGGTTGCTGCTCCGCGAGGTCACCGGCCGAGCGCCGGAGAAGTACATCACCGACCACGTCATACGCAAGGCCGGGCTGCGGCACACCTACTTCCCGCGCTCGGCCCGACTGCACGGACCGCACTCCAAGATGTACGAGGGCTTGTACGGGGAGTTCGACCCGCCGCGTGACTTCAGTGTCTACGACATGTCCTGGGCCGGTACGGCCGGTTCGCTGGTCTCGACGATGGACGACCTCAACCGGTTCTTCCGGGCCCTGCTGACCGGCAAGCTGATCGGCCAGGCCGAGCTGCGCGAGATGCAGACCACGGTACCGACCGGAACCCCACAGGTGCGTTACGGCCTGGGCCTGCTCTCGCTGGATTCGACGTGTGGCCGGTTCTGGGGCCACGACGGCCTGGTCGCGGGCTCCGGGACCACGTCCCTCTCCAGCCCGGACGGCCGACGCCAGCTCTCCCTCGGTACGAACCTGGTGCGCTACTACGGAATCGAGGCGGACGGCACCACCCCGAAGCAGGGCCCGATCGACTACGCCCAGTACGCACACCTGAGCCAAGCCCTGTGCGGCACCCCGCCCACCCGCTCCACGTCCTGGAGGACAGCCACCTCCTGAGGCGTCAGGTGGACGATTCCCGAGCCGGGAGGCAGGCCGTACTCCGGCCTCACGACCACTGACCAACTTCTACGAGGCCGTCACACGACGCGTCATTGCCCATAGTCGTGGGTCCGTGGATCCGTGGATCCGTGGATCCGTGGATCCGTGGATCCGTGGATCCGTGGATCCGTGGATCCGTGGATCCGTGGATCCGTGGATCGCTTGAGCGTCATCGGCTCAGTCGAGTCGCCCCTTACTGCGACCGGCCTTCCGCCAGATCACTGTCATCCCGAGCGCCAGGATGCCCTGATGCGCTTTGCCATGCAGTCGATGCTCGACCGGGTCGAGAGCCGACTGCTCGAACACCTTGAGCGGATCGGAGACCTGGGCAGTCACCCCCGCCCGGAACAGCTCCGCCTCGCAGCCGGACTCCTGGCCGAGCTCCGCCCCCTCGACGAACGCCGCCGTGCCGAGGTCACCGTCTTCTTGGACTTCGACGTGGCCGCCCGCACCAGCCCGGCCTTCGGCGACCTGTCGCGCCGGGTCGCCGAAGGCACGAGACGCCTGGTGCGGCGCGTGCTCGACCGGCTCGACGCATCAGTCGCCCTGGGCCCCGGCATCGACCTCCACATCGAGACCGAACGGTTGGCCGCGCTCCTCGACGGACTCGGCCTCAGCGCCGTCCTGCACCCCGAGATCCTGAGCCCGCGGGCCTGTAACGATGTACTGCTCACGCACCTGGGCGAACTGTCGACGCCCGTTGAACCGGGCTCGCCGCACCGACCTCAGCACCCTTGTGCTGCCTCCCTGCGCCTGATCTTGCTCAGTGGCCCTTCGGCTAACGGGTCGGATCACTGCCAAGACCTGGAGATCAGTTGACGTGGCTACGCAACGCCGAGCCCGGGCCTTTCGCCGCGGTGGCCGCGTTCGAAGGGCCGGCGGATACGCAGGTCGATGCCGTCGGCCCAGGCAGACACGCGGTCGGCCCCGGACAGGCCGCGCTTGCCGAATGCCTGATGTAAGGGCGTTCGCGAGCGGTGTTCGATCTTGCCCATGCGGCACCCTGCCCGAAGCGAGGGGGTGGGGCGTCGGACAGGATGCGCACCATGCTTCCGAAAATCTTCGCGATACCCGGACGTCATTCCAGAGCTTCGGCGTTCACCGTGGGCGCCGCAGCTCTCTCTTCCGTCCTCGCCGCTGCCGTCCCGGCAAGTGCGGCCCCCGGAACGGAGGATGGCCGGACGGGCCCGCACGTGGTGTGCACGTCCGCAAAGGCCGGCCTCGCCGACCGACTGACCAAGGACATCACGGCGGCGGTGAAACCCTCCGGCGCCAAGGGCCACACATCGGTCGCCCTCTATGACCGCACGACCGACACGAAGTGCGCCTACGACGCGGACCGGCAGTACGACTCGGCGAGTGTGGTCAAGACCATCGTTCTGGGCGCGCTCCTCCGCCAGGCCCAGGACGAGCACCGCGAACTCACCCCGACCGAAAGCGCGTTCGCGACAAAGATGATCACCGTCTCGGACAATGACGCGACGACCGCCCTGTGGAGGCGGTTGGGGCTCCCCCGTATCCAGGCGTTCCTGAGCCTCGCAGGCATGAAGCACACCGTTCCCGACCCGGACGGCTACTGGGGGCTGACCCAGATCAACGCCTCCGACCAGCTCACGCTGATGGCCCTGCTCACCGCCGCGAACTCCGTCCTCGACGACAACTCCCGCGCGTACGCACTCGACTTGATGAACCGAGTCGTTCCCGACCAGCGCTGGGGCGTGCCCGCCGGAGCGCCGCGCGGGGCGACGGTCCACGTCAAGAACGGGTGGCTGCAACGCACCGGGGGCGGGTGGCGAGTCCACAGCGTCGGCGCGTTCACCGGTCGGGGATACGACTACGGGCTCGTGGTCCTGAGCGCCGACCACCCCAGCATGGATGCCAGCGTGGCCGTGATCGAGGGCATCGCCCGCGAGGTGCACACGAATCTCACCGGGGCCGGGGCCGGGGCCGGAGGCGAGGCCGGGGCCGGGGCCGGGGCCGGGGCCGGGGCCGAAGGCGAAGCCGGAGCCGGGACCAGCACCGGCAGCAACACCGACCCTGGCGACGGCCGGGCCCTGTACAGCCAAGCACGTCTGCCTGCCGCCTCTGACGGTTCATTGGTCCCCGAGAACTCCGGCAGGTAACCGGGGCGTCCTGACGTCGGCGGGGCGGCGTGGCCGGCCAGCGGACACACCAGGCTTCCCTCGCCCGCTGTGCCAACTGACCGTTTTCCGGCGGCCCGCTCCGGGCGGGTCGCCGGTAATCCTTCCCAGGACTGGTGCTCCGCCCGTGCTCGCGGCAATCTTTCAGGATCAGGCTGGCTTCATCATCAGCGGGCTGATCGCCGTCCTCATCGCAGCGGCCGCAGGGTATGTGCTCGGGCGGCGCGCCGCTCGGTCACCTTGGTCCTGCGCGGCGTTCGCCGCTTCGGTCACAGCCGAACTCGCCCTGACGCTGTACCTGCCGAGCGCCGGGCCCGGGAGTCGTCGGGGCTGCCCTGGCCGCCTGGGCCGTCCTGCACCTCACCGGCCACCGGAAGATCATGCCGGGGGCCTACGCGCGCCACACCGCCACCGGTGAGGCCGTCGGTCTGAGGTGCGCCGCGGTGGTGTGGTCCGCCTGGGCCACTCCCACTGCCGTCGACGCCACCAGCTTGCAGATGACCGGCAGCGAGGAACAGTCCGCCGCGACCAAGGTCATCCGGCAGGTCTTCGGAGATCGCTATGCGATTGCGAACGTCCAGCGGCAGACCGGTACGCAAGACGTGCCGGACCAACTGCTCATCAGCATGGACCGGGGCTCCGCTCAGGTGTCCTGGCCGGACACGTCCCAGCCCGATGTCACCTTCGAGAGTTCGGCTGTCACCACCGAGAACAGTTTCCCGGCCCCCGGGGTCACGGAAAGGCCGCGCAACGGTCGGGATGCCAAGACCATCGCCGATGGCTACGTGCAGCAGCACTGTCCCGCCCAACTGCGGGGTGCCGATGTCCGGGTGACGCCGACGGGTGAGAAGACGGAGCGGGGCCGGGTCGTCGGCTGGCATCGTCGCAGCCCGGCGGGTGTGCTGATGCCGATGCGGATGGACGTGCAGATCAACGTGGCGGGCCGCGTCTCGCGGATGCTGATCAACACGACCCCGGACCCGGCCTCCCTGCCGCCGAGCGAGATCGACAAGGAGACCGCCGGGAGGACGGCTCTCGCTCACATCGAGCGGTCCAAGGGTGCGGCGCATGTACGCCCGGCCGAGACCGAGCTGCCGGCCGCCCGGCGGGACGGGCACTGGCGTACGCAGTGGGTGGTCGGCTTTGTCGCCGATGATCCGCGTATGCGGTTCGAGCCGGTTCACGTGGATGCTGTCAGCGGTGACGTGGACGAGCGGGCCACTCAGGTGCGGGAGATTCAGCAGCCGTCGGCGGAAGTGTGACCACTGTCGAGACAGGCTGATCCCGAGTCGTCAGGGTCGGCAGGGTCGACAGGGTCAACTGGTCGCCGGCCTTGCTTTCTTGCTCTGCTTTCGGCAGAGGCTGGCGTAGTGGTGGGTGCGGTCGGCTTTGGTTCGGGAACGGGGGGTGGTGGGGCCCGGAGGCGGAGTGTCGCCTCGGCAGAGGCGGCAGAGGTCGCCGGGGAGGGCTTCGGGGCGGCCCGGTACGCCGCACTCGGTGCACTCCAGGATGCGGGTGACGGGGGCGGCTTGGGGCTGTCGGGGCGGGGCCGGGGGGAGTTTGTCGGTGAGGCGGGTGCGGGCGAGGGCGCCCGGGGAGTGGACTTCGGGTGGCAGGCCGGCGGTGAGGGCGGTGATGAGGTGGTCGCTCGGCACGCGTCGGGCCAGCCATTCGGCGGCGGAATCTTCGAGGGCGGCACATTCGGCGGCGGAGAGGATCATGCGGGGGTCGGCGGCGCCGAGGGCGGCGAGGGCCGCGTACGCGGGGGAGGTTGCCGGGGGCGCCGGGTGGGGGCCGGTACGGGCTTCCGGGCGGGCCGGGGGTACGGCGACTCGTGGCGGGGCGGCGGGCAGTGGGGGCGGCGTCCCGGGGGCGGCCGGAGGTGGGGGCGGCCCGGGAGCGGGCGGGGTCTTGGCGGCCGGGAGGGGGAGGCGGGCGAGAGGGGCGGGCCCGGCGGGAGGGAGTGGGGTCGCTCGTCTGGTTGAAGTTGTGGGGGTGTGTCGCCTGCCAGGAAGTGATGCCACCAGGTGTCGCTGCGGGCGGTGCGGGTGAAGTACGTGCGGTAGACCCACTGGGAGCGGCCGTTGCCGACGGTCTCCTGGACTCGGCGCAGGTGGCCTGCCGTGGAGAGCTGGGTGGGGGCGGAGCGGACGGCTTGCTGGCCGTAGCGGGGCTGGGCGGCGGCGAGAGTCTTGACGTCCATGGCGGCGCCGTCCGGAAGCCGGTCGATGAACGCGGCGAGGAACGCTTCGCGTTCGGGGAGGGCGGAGAAGTCCCCTGGCCGTGGGCGCGCCTGGTCCGGGGCGGAGCGTGTGCCGTAGCCGGCGGCGGCGCGGGGATGGGGGCGAGGCCGGGGGGAGGCGGCGGGCGCGCAGGGCGCCGTAGTAAGTTTGGTGTCAGCCACGAGATCGCTCTTTTCGATCTTGGAGGTCAGGCCCCGGTTCGGTGTTGGTAGCACCGGCCGGGGTTGTTTGTTGGGCAAGCACTGCTTGCTGCGGCGAACCCAGAGGGTGGCGACGACCGGTTGCAAGCCGGTCGCGGAACGTCATCCGCGCAGGTGTGTGCGGGGGTTGGGAGGGCGGGTGGGTTGTGCCGACCCACCCGTTCCTCGAATAAGGGGCTCGACGCCCGCCCCCCGGGGCCCGAAGCTCAAGCCCCGGAGACTATGGGGACGAAGGCCGCCCAGGCGCAATGGGAGAGGGCGAGTTGGGGGCCGGCCGGGGCTTTTTGAACGGGCGGACAGGTCTGACCGGCTAGTGCGCCCCGGCCTTCCTCGCCGTGGGTGTCAGACCAACCGCCGGGCCGTGGCCCACCGGGTCAGCTCGTGCCGGTTGGAGAGCTGGAGCTTGCGCAGCACCGCCGAGACGTGCGACTCGACCGTCTTGACGGAGATGAAGAGCTGCTTGGCGATCTCCTTGTAGGCGTAGCCACGGGCGATCAGGCGCAGCACCTCGCGCTCGCGCTGGGTGAGGCGGTCCAGGTCCTCGTCGACCGGCGGGGCATCCGTGGAGGCGAAGGCGTCCAGTACGAAGCCGGCCAGGCGCGGGGAGAAGACCGCGTCGCCGTCGGAGACGCGGAAGACCGCGTCGACCAGGTCCGTACCGGTGATCGTCTTGGTGACGTAGCCACGGGCGCCGCCGCGGATGACCCCGATGACGTCCTCGGCGGCATCCGACACGGACAGCGCCAGGAAACGCACGGGGCGTTCGGGGTCGGCCATCATCGTGGCGGAGCGGCGCAGCACCTCGACACCGCCGCCGCCCGGCAGGTGCACGTCCAGCAGGACGACCTCGGGGCGGGTGGCGGTGATGACCGTGACGGCCTGGTCGACGTCGGCGGCCTCGCCGACGACCTCCACACCGGTCTCGTCGGTGCGGCCGATCTCGGCCTGAACGCCCGTACGGAACATGCGGTGGTCGTCGACGAGGACGACCCGTACCGTGCGGGCCGGGCCGGCGGGCCCGTCGCTGCCCTGGCCGGCGGCCTGGTCATTGGTCGCACCAGTGGTCCGGCCACCGGTCGGGGCGCCGGCCTGGCCACCGGTCGGGCCGGCGGACGGGCCGCTGGTCCGGCCACCCTGTGCGGCGTCGCTGCTCATCTCGTCCGTCCGTCCCTCATTGGCGTTGTCATTGGCGTTGTCATTGGCGTTGTCATTGGCGTTGTCGTTGGCGTTCGCATGGGGCGTTCGCCTTGGTGTCGGTGCGGGCCTCGGCGCCGGGGCGGGCGTTGGTGTCAGCCCGTCGGCGGCGCGCGCCGCCATCTCATCATCCGTCATCCGGCAGGCGCTCCGCCTCCAGCTCGACCACGGTCCCGCCGTCCGGCGCGGAGCGCAGCCGGGCCGTGCCGCCGTTGCGCTGCATCCGGCCGATGATGGATTCCCGTACGCCCATGCGGTCGTCGGGGACCGCGTCCAGGTCGAAGCCGGGGCCCCGGTCCCGTACGGAGACGAAGACCGTACGGCCCTCCACCTCGGCATACACCTGCACGGCGCCGCCCTCGCCACCGTACTTGGCCGCGTTGACCATCGCCTCGCGCGCGGCCTGCATCTGCGCGCCCAGCCGCTCGTCCAGCGGGCAGTCACCGACGACCACGACCTCGATCGGCACGCCGTGGTGGTCCTCGACCTCGGCCGCTGACTTGCGTATGGCCTCGGCGAGGGTGTCCGGCTCCTGCTCCTCGTCCTTGCCGCGGCCCTCCGGCTTGTAGAGCCAGGCGCGCAGTTCGCGCTCCTGGGCGCGGGCGAGGCGGGCCACCTCGCGGGGGTCCTCCGCGTTGCGCTGGATCAGGGTGAGGGTGTGCAGGACGGAGTCATGGACGTGGGCGGCGACTTCGGCGCGTTCCTGCGCGCGGATGCGCATCAGGCGCTCCTCGGACAGGTCCTGCGTCATGCGTACGAGATACGGGCCCGCGAGCAGCGCGATGCCGACCAGGACCGCGAGGGCGGCCTGGAGCACCGAGCCGAGGTGGCGCACCGAACCCTGGAGCACCACGATGCCGGTCACGCCGACGCCGACCAGGACCACACCGGCCGCGCCCCGCACGACCGGCAGCAGGGCCTTGCGGCGGCCCATCTCCAGCCACTGCGCGCGCCGCGCGTTGTCCGCCTGGCGCCAGACCAGCGCGACGCCCGCGCCTATCAGCAGGACCGGCCACACGTAGGCGTTGGCCCGGCCCAGCTCGAACCGGGACGCGACGACGGCCGCGCCGCCGAGCAGCGTGAGCAGCGCGAAGAACTGACCCTTGTCGGCCTTGCGGCCACCCGCCGCGCGGCCCTTGCGGCCCCACGCCAGGCGGCCGGGGGCGGTGCCGGACGCACTCGCCCGGGCCGCGTCCACGCCGCCGACGCCCAGTGGCACGACGAACCAGAAGGCCGCGTACAGCAGCGCGCCCATGCCCTCGGCCATGAACAGCGCGACGAATACGACCCGTACCCAGGAGACCGGCAGGCCCAGGTGCCCGGCCAGCCCCCGCGCGACGCCGCCGAGCATCCGGCCGTCGGCGCTGCGGTAGAGCCTGCGCGGGGGCGGGTCGTCGGGGTCGGGCGCCGGGGCGTAGCTCGCCTCGGGCCGGGTCGGCGCGGTGGTCATGACACCGATCGTCACACGTGAGCAGGGGTGAGGCATCAGGGTGGACCCTGAGGATCCCCCTAGCTGGTGCGTAACTTCCGATGGGGGTGGAGGGTCCGGTGCGATGCGACTCCGCGGGTGCGCTCGGTGACTACAGGCCGAGTCCCGATGCGGCCCGGTGGGGGGAATGGAGGTCGGGGTGGTGAGAGGGTGCCGGGGCTGTCCGGGCTGCCCGGGCTGAAGATGGCGGCGGCCCCGCCCCCGGTGGTGGGGGCGGGGCCGCCGGTGTGGGGGCAGGGCCGCCGGTGGTGGGTCAGGTGTGCCGGGCCGGCTTGGGCAGTCGGAACATCAGAGCCCACATCACCGCGAGGGCCGCGATGACGTACCAGACGCTGCCCGCGAAGGCGCTGGTCACGGTGGTGCCGTGGCTGCCTGCGGGGGCGTGGTCGAAGAACACCACGGAGGCCAGCGCGATGCCCAAGGCGGTGCCGAGCTGCATCGCGGTGTTGAACAGTCCCGCCGCGGAACCCGCGTCCTCGTGGTCGACCTGGCTGAGGGTGAGCCCCGCCAGGCCGGCGCCGATCATGCCGAACCCGAATCCGAGCAGGACCATCGGAGCGACGGCGGCCGCGAACGGCATACCGGTTCCCTGTCCGCTCACCAGCAACTGGTAGCAGGCCAGGGTGACGGCGACCAGGAGGACACCCGCCTGGGGCACCCGCCGCATATGGCGCGCGGCCCACTTCGAAGCGAGCATGGCACCGGCCATACCGCCGACCGAGATGGCGACGGAGGCCGGGGCGAACCGGCCCGGCGACAGGCCGAGCCCGTCCTGCATGAACAGGGTCCACGTCAGCAGGAACACGCCGGAGACCAGGCCGAAGACCAACTGGGCGGCGAGCCCGCCGGTGAACGCCTTGCCCTGGAACAGGGAGAGCGCCACCAGCGCGGAGCCGCCCTTGGCGGTCCTGGCCCGCTGCTGTGCGACGAAAACGGCCAGCACGACGGCGCCCGCGACCAGCATGGCGAAGCTCCAGGCCGGCCAGTGCCGCTCGCCGCCCACGGTGAGCGGGTAGGCGATCAGCAGCACACCGGCGCTGGAGAGCACCATGCCCAGCGGGTCCAGGCGCCTGGCCTGCCGCTCACGGGACTCACCGATGAACCGGAGGCCGAGCAGCGCCGTGGCCAGGCCGATGGGCAGGTTGATCAGGAAGATCGGCCGCCAGCCCAGCCCGGCGATGTCGGCGGCGGTCAGGACGGCTCCCAGGACGGGGCCGAGTACACCGCCGAGCGACATGATCATGCCGTACAGGCCGAACGCCTTCGCGCGGGATTCCCCGTCGAAGGTGACGTGGATGGTCGCCAGCACCTGCGGCACCATGGCCGCCGCCGCGGCACCCTGGAGGGCCCGCGCGGCGATCAGTACGGCCGGGCCGGTGGCGATGCCGCACAACAGCGAGGCCAGGGTGAACACCGCGGTCCCGGCGAGGAAGATCCGCTTGCGGCCGTAGAGGTCGCCCAGGCGCCCGCCGGTGATCAGGGCCAGCGCGAAGGCGAGGGTGTAGGCGGCGGGGATCCACTGCACGGCGGCGCTGGAGGCGCCGGTGTCGGCCTGGATCGACGGGAGCGCGGTGTAGACGATCGAGCCGTCGAGCGCGTTCATCAGCTCGGCGACCAGCACCACGATCAGCGTGATCATGGCAGTACGGCCCGGCCCGGCGCCAGGGCGCGGCCGGACGGGGGTGGAGGTGTCGGTGGACACGGAAACGAAGATTCCTGTTCGTGTTGAAGGTGGGACACGGGCAGGCCTGGGCATGCCCGTGTCGCCTGCAAGCGCGACAGGTGCGGAAAAGGGCATGACGAAACCCAGGCCATCGGGTACACCGCCGTGGAGGCGTCGCCGGGCCGGCCGCCAACGGCGGACATCCGGCAACAGCGCCTCACAGCGAGCGGTTACATGGCCTGGGAGATACGTCATCACCTCGAAACGCGGAACAGATGAAGCGCGAGCGCGCTTCGCCATCCCTTCCAGAGTAGGGGACGCCTCATCCTGGGCAAACCCATTTTTTGTGACCATTCCGTCCCGGCTTTTCACTGCCCGGCGCTCTGTCGACGCGATCATGGAAGTGCCGTTACCGCCCGCTTACGCAGTGCGCAAGGGAAGGCAGGGCGCCGGATCGCATCAGCCCTGACCTGGCGGCCGCAAACGACTGAGCAGTCGTTTACTGTGCCGCCCATAGTCCGGGTCATTGAGAGCCGCGGTAACGAAATCCGTAGGCCGCAGCCGGCGATCGAGGCGCACTTCGAGGCAGCCGACGCAAAGGACGCTTTCCTCGTCGGCGCCGGCGCGCTCCCATACGCTGTCGAGCACGGTGTACCACTCGTCCGGCCCGTCCAGGGGCGCGGTCAGCAGCCCGCAATCATGACAGGGAAACTCATCCCGTTCGAGGCGCCGACGCCACATGCCGGCAACGGCGTCAAGAAGGCGAATCCTGTCCTTGCGGTGGTCGATGTGACGGCCCGAAAGGCTTACGCCGAGACCCGGCGCTCCACCTTGCCCTTTTTGATGCACGACGTGCACACCTTCATACGTACGGGCGTGCCGCCCTTGACCGCCCTGACCGGTTGGATGTTCGGGTTGAAGCGGCGGCTCGTCCGCCCCTTGACGTGGCGGACTTGGGCGCGGAGCCCCGCACGCGCGACGCGCTTCCCGAAGCTGGGCTGCTTGCCGCACACATCACATCGACTGGACATCGTGTCTCCCGGTCTGCGACGGATACCGTCGCCCTTTGCTCCCTTGACTGACCACGCGCTTCGGAACCGGCCTGACGGTCGCTCATCAAAGCATTGCCGGCCGCAGAGTCAAGGGCTGGCCTTCCTGGCATTCCAGCACTGACCAAGAGAAGGTCATGCTGGGGCGCCGGGCCGTCCAGCGGCCCGTGCCTAGTTCACATTCTTCCAGAGCCATCCGGAACGAGTTCCGCGGATTCGCGTTCCGTTTTTGCGGCCAGGAGCGCGCTGACCTGCGACTATGAGGACATGGGGCGTATCGAGAGCATCACTTAGGGCCCTAAGGAAAGGCAAAGTGCACTGTTCTTCGTGCAGATTGCACGCCTCGGTCGCGTGGCATTCCGTCCGGCCGCCGGAGCCCTCCGTCAGATCCAGCCATGCGCGACGGCGGTACGTATCGCCTCGATACGGTTACGCGCCCCGGTCTTGCGTTTGATGGCGGCGAGATTGTTGCGGACCGTTCCCGGTGAGAGATGCAACGTCCCGGCGATTTCCTGCGGCGTATGTCCTTGCGCGGCCAGACGGAGGATGGTGATGTCCCGTTCGCTGAGCGGATTGTCGGGGGCGCGCAGGGCGTCGGCGACGATTTGCGGGTCCAGGACCCGCTCGCCGCGGGCTGCGGTCCGAACGGTGTCGGCCAGTTCTCTGACGGACGCGCCTTTGCTCACGAACCCCTCCACCCCTGTCATGAGGGCGGTCCGCAGGACACCGGTGCGGTCAGGGGCAGTCACGATGATGACGCGGCAGGCGGGCAGAGCGGCTTTGAGCTGTGCCGCGGCCGAAATCCCGTCCAGTCCGGGCAGCTTGGCGTCCAGCAGCGCCACGTTCGGGCCGGTCCGCAGAGCGCTCGGTACGACGTCGTCGCCCCGCGCCACCTGCGCGACCACCAGCACACCGGGTTCGGACGCAAGGACGGCGGACAGCGCCTCGCGGGTCAGTCGCAGACCATCGGCGATCAGCACTCGAATCATGGGGTGTGGTTCCTCGGTAAGGACCTTGACAGCGGAAAGCGCGGTGGCCGGACCGGTCAACTCCGGGCCCTGCCCGCTGCCTTCGGCGTGGTTCCCAGGTCCGTAAGGGAGCTTGGGCGGGGTACCGGCTCATAGCGCGCTGGAGCGCGGGCGGCTCTCGCGCCGATGGCCGTGCGGCCGCGCGGCAGGTCCTGGGCCCGGACGGCCGGGCCGGGCCCAGGAGCGGATTCAGCCTGTTCGCCGGCGCCTGGGCAGCAGGAGCATGAGCGCCCACATCACCAGCAGGGCGCCGATGACGTACCAGATGGTTCCGGTGAACGCCGTGGTGACGGTGGTTCCCCGGCTGCCGGCCGGAGAGCGGGCGAAGAACACCACGGACGTCAGTGCCGTACCCAGAGCGATCCCGAGCTGAGTCGCGGTGTTGAACACCCCGGACGCGGAGCCGGCCGAGCCGTGGTCGACCTGCCCCAGTGTCATGTCGGCCAGGGCCGCCCCGATCAGGCCGAGACCGAGCCCGACCGCCGGCATCGGAGCCACGGTCAACGCCAAGGGCAGACCGGTGCTCTGGTCCGCGATCAGCCACGCGTAGCCGCCGAGCGTGGCAGCGGCCAGCAACGCCCCGGCCTGCGGAGCGCGCCGTCCCTGACGGGCGGCGAGGCTCATCGCCAGCCAGGCACCGGCCATTTCCCCCAGGGAGGCCAGCACGAAGCCCAGCGCCGCCTGACCGGGAGACTGGGCGAGGCCGTCCTGCAGGAACAAGGTCCACCCCAGGAAGAACACCCCCGACAGCAATCCGAAGACGAGCTGTGCGGCCAGACCACCGCAGAAGGCCCTGACCCTGAACAGGGCCGGCACGACCAGCGGGGCGGCGCCCCGCGCGCTCCTGGACCTCTGCTGGAGCACGAAGACGGCCAGGACCACCAGGCCCGCTGCCGGCATGAACAGGCTCCAGGCGGGCCAGTGGTGTTCCGCGCCGACCGTCAGCGGATAGGCGATCAGCAGCAGGCCCAGGCTGGACAGGGCCATGCCCAGGGGGTCGAGGCGCCGGGCGTCGCGCTCCCGGGACTCGGGGATGCAACGCAGGCCGAGGAGCACGGCCGCCAGGCCGATGGGCAGGTTGATCAGAAAGATCGGACGCCAGCCGAGGCCGAAGAGATCGGCGCCGGTGATGACGCCTCCCAGGACCGGCCCGAGGACGCTGCCGAGCGACATGACCGTGCCGTACAGGCCGAAAGCCCTGGCCCTGGAGCCTTCGTCGAAGGTGACGTGCAAGGTCGCCAGGACCTGCGGAACCATCGCCGCCGCGGCGCCACCCTGGACGATGCGGGCCGCGATCAGCAGGGCCGGGCTGCCGGCGAGGCCGCAGACCACAGAGGCCGCGGTGAAGGCGCCGGTGCCCAGCAGGAAGAGCCGCTTGCGGCCGTAGAGGTCGCCCAGGCGCCCGCCGGTGATCAGTCCGAGGGCGAAGGTCAGCGCGTAGGCGGCGTGGATCCACTGGACCGCGGCGCTGGAGGCGCCGGTGTCGGCCTGGATCGACGGGAGCGCGGTGTAGACGATCGAGCCGTCGAGCGCGTTCATCAGCTCGGCGGCCAGCACCACGGCCAAGGTGAGGGTGCGGGCCCGGCCGGGCCCGGCGGCGGGGCGTGGCCGGACGGAGGGAGAAGTGTCGGTAGACACGGGAACGAAGAGTCCTGTCCGCGTAGAGGAGGGAAAAGGGCAGGCCTGGGCATGCCCGTGCGCCTACTGCGCGACAGGAGCGAAAAGTGACGAAACACCCAGGCCATCGGGTACACCGCCGCCGAGGCATACGTCAGCAGCCCGCCACGGCGGACCACCGGAAAAGCCTCAGAACGAGCGGCTACAGGGCCTGGGAGATATGCCATCACCTCACAACACGTCGTCGGCCCCCAACGGGCACGACAGAGTTGCAACAGGTTAGGAAAGCCCGGGGCAGCTCGGCAACCGAATATTCTCGGCAACCGAATATCCAGGTCAGAATGGATGTTCCCGCTCGGCGGCCGCCCACCATCTTTTCGTGGAGCAGTTCACCCACCTCGTCCTCGGTGGGTTCCTTTTTCCGCTGCTCCCCTACTGCTTCTGGTCCTCGGGCAGTTCCAGGCCGGCCAGGACATCGTCGAAGACCTGCTTGTAGCGGTCCCACTCGGCGGACGGCGCGGAGAGGTACACGGCGTACTCCTTCTCGCCGGGGCGGCCGAAGCCCAGGTCGATGGCGTGGAAGTCCCGTCTGCTCCCCGACCACTTCCACTCCCACAGCGCGGCCGGCCGGTCGCGGAAGACCGTGCCCTGCATCCGCAGTTGCTGGTAGCCGGGGAACTTGCCCTCGTTGATGGCGTTGCGCTCGTTGTCCTTCCAGTGCCGGAGCGGGTCCACGCTCGCGAAGTCGAGGACCTCGATGCGCAGGCCGACCAACTGGTTCGGGTTGAGGTAGGTGGAGCCGTTGCCGTTCGCCTGCTTCTGGCGGGTCCAGCCGTCCGGCAGCGGGAAGGTGACCTCGGCCGCCGGGTCCTTGACCCGGCGGTACCCGTCGGGGACCGGCCGCGGGGTGGGCTTCGCGCTGGGCTTCGAGGCGGAGGGCGACGGCGCCTCGATCTGCGGTGTGCCGCCGTCGGACGCCTGCGCGTCCCCGTTCTGCCCGAAGCCGAGGGCGTACAGGGTGCCGCCCGCCAGGGCCAGTACGGCGACCACGGCGACGGCGCTCAGCACGAGCGTGCGGCCGCGCTTCTTGCCGGAGGCGGCGGCCGGGTCGGCCGTCGTGCGGTGGACCGGGGAGGTGGGGCCGTCGTCGGGAACCGCGGCGGCGGCGCCACCGGTGGTGGACATGCTGCCGGTGGTGGCCGTGCTGTTGGCAGTGGGCAGGTTGCCGGAGGCGGGTCTGCTGCCGGGGGTGGCTGCGCTGTCGGTGGCCGGTGGGGCCAGGTGGTACGCGCCGGAGGGTGAGGCCGGGGCCGGGAATTGGGGCGGGGGTGCGGTCGGGTGCGGGGTCGCGGCCGAGGGGCCCGTAACCGTACGGGGCTCGTGGGCCGGTGCGGTCATGCCGCCCGTGGGCGCGGCACTGCCGTCTCCGGCGGTCCCCCGCTCGACCGGGGTGCTCGGTGCGCCCGGTGCGCCTGGGTAGCTCGGGGTATCAGGGGCGCCAGGGGTACCAGGGGCACCCGGGTGGCCTGATGCGCCCAGCCATGCGGTGTCCGTGTACGCGGCCGGTGTGCGCAGGGCCTGTTCCACGGCCTCGGCCGAGGGGCGGTCCGCGGGCTCCTTCGCCAGCAGGGCCTCGATCAGCGCGGTCAGCGGACCGGCGTTGCGCGGCGGGTCCAGCGGGTCCACGGCGATCGAGTACGCCGTCTCGACCGCCGTCAGCTTGCGGAACGGAGGACGGCCCTCCATCGCCTGGTAGAGCGTGGCGCCCAGCGCCCACAGGTCGGCGGCCGGGCCGGGCTTGCCGCCGCGGACCCGTTCGGGGGCGAGGTAGTCGATGGAGCCGACCAGCTCGCCGGTCTTGGTGAGGGTGGACGTCCCGGTGGCGACCGCGATGCCGAAGTCCGTGAGGACGATCCGGCCGTCCTCGCCGAGGAGTACGTTGCCGGGCTTCACGTCACGGTGCAGGACACCGGCGGAGTGCGCTGCCCGCAGCGCGCTGATCATGCCGCGGCCGATCCGGGCCGCCTCGCCCGGCGGCACCGAGCTGTTCGAAAGCGTGGCTTCCTTGATGACGTCGCCGAGCGTCACCGACGGCACGTACTCCATGACGATGCAGGGCAGGCCGTCGTCCTCGACAACATCGTGGACGCTGACCACGTTGGGGTGGTTGATACGGGCGGCGGCCTGGGCCTCGCGGCGGGTCCGCTCGTTGCGGCGGGCCAGCTCGTCGGCGTCCAGTTCCGGGGAGACGTGCAGCCGCTTGACCGCGACCTGTCGGCCGAGCAGTTCGTCGTGGGCCCGCCAGACGGTTCCCATACCGCCCCGGCCTATCTCCTCCACCAGGCGGTACCGCCCGGCGACCAGCCGCCCGTCGTCCACCGCCGCCTCCGTCACCGCGCCGCGCCCCTTCGGTTCCCCCCGTACACGTGTCCGACGCAACGATAGTCGTCCGCCGGCCGCCGGCAGAGGGGCGGGGCGCGATGATCGGGCACCCATCAGGGCAACCTTCGTGCTCAGACGGACGACCGTATGCAGACGGCGACGGTGCTCACACAGATGACGCGTCGATCACCGCGCGACGGGTTCCGCCGTCGGAGAGGAACGCGGCGAGGTCCTCCCCTTCCGCGGTCACGGCGGTGCGCTCGGCCCGGGAGAAGCGGCGCAGCGGGGTGACCCGCACGGTGCCGTCCTCGCTGGTCCAGGTCGCGGCGACCCGGCCGTCCACCAGGACGGCGCGCTCACCGGCGACGGACAGGCCACGGTGGGCGTCGTCGATGACCCGGCCGCGATCGTGGTAGCCGAGGATCGCGTTGTCGAACGCGGACAGGAACCGCACCGGGGCGGGCGTGCCGGGGTCGGGGCGCGGCGCGCCGGGGAGGTCCAGGAGTTCCCGGCCGCGCTCGTCGCGGAAGGTGACCAGTTCCTCGCGTACGGCGGCGACCGCGCGCGGCAGCCCGGCGAGGCCGCACCAGGCGCGCAGGTCCGCGGAGGCGGCGGGGCCGAAGGCGGCCAGGTAGCGGCGTACGAGGGTTTCGCCCACGGGGTCTGGGGCGGTGGGGTTACCAGAGGGGCCGGCGGTATCGGGGGTGTCGGGGGTGGGGCCGTTCGGCTCCGTCGGGGCGATGTCGCGGCCCAGCCAGGAGGCGAGCGGTACGTTCCGTACGCCTGCCTTCGTACGCCACAGCCCGCGCGGGGGAAGCTGCACCATCGGGATGAGCGCGGCGACCAGCATCTCCCCCAGCGGCCGCGGCCCCGCGTCGGGCCAGCGGCCGGCGACCGCCCGGGCGAGTTCGGACATCGAGCGGGGCGCGCCGTCGGCCAGCACCGCGCGGCCCGCCGCCGCGAGTTCACCGAGATCCACCCCTTCGAGTTCGCGGCGGTAGGTCCCGAGGACCCGCTGCCGCAGCATCGCGTC
Source organism: Streptomyces sp. NPDC018045 (assembly GCF_044327445.1). Lineage (NCBI taxonomy): Bacteria > Bacillati > Actinomycetota > Actinomycetes > Kitasatosporales > Streptomycetaceae > Streptomyces > Streptomyces sp. NPDC018045. Next base: position 7,221 of record NZ_JBIRFL010000012.1, on the reverse strand, counting down.
ATGGCGGCCGCGCCAGGCCAGGGCGTCGTCGGCGGTGACGAGGTGAACGGTGCGGCGCATGAGGTGGGTGCGTACGACGTGCCGCCCGGTCAACAGGTCCGACAGCTCCGCCGGGGCGAACGCGCGCAGCCGGGACCAGAGTCCGACGAACGGTTCCTGCGGCTCCTGCGCCTGGAGGCCGCACAGGTGCGCCACCGCGTCGAGGGCCGGCATGTCCGCACGTTCGAGGAGCAACTGCCGGGCGAGAGTGGCCCGGTTGAGCGTCCGGCGGTCGAGAACGGTCATCTGCGTCTGCGTCCTTGCCTTCATGGATCTCGCGGCTTCGAGGGGTCGGGGGTTCGGCCGGGGGGTCGCGGCTCCGGGAGTCCGCGGCTTCGCGACGTCGCGCCTTCGCCTCGCGTCAGCGCGATGTCGCGCCCCTGGGGACCACGGTGGCGGACGTGGAGGACAGGTTGTGTCCTCCACCCGAGGCAGGATGGGAGCCACGCAGGAGACATCGGCGCGACTGCTGTCCTTGCTCTCGCTGCTCCAGGCGCGCCGGGACTGGCCGGGGGCGCTGCTCGCCGAACGGCTGGAGGTCAGCCCGCGCACCGTACGCCGTGATGTCGACCGCCTGCGCGAACTCGGCTACCCGATCGCGTCGACCAAGGGACCCGACGGCGGGTACCGGCTCGACGCCGGGTCGGAACTGCCCCCGCTGCTGTTCGACGACGAACAGGCCGTCGCCCTCGCGGTCGCACTCCGGATCGCCACCGCCACCGGCGCGGGCGTCGAGGAAGCCGCCGCGCGCGCCCTGCACACCGTCCGGCAGGTCACGCCCGCACGGTTGCGCCGCCGGATCGACACCTTCCAGGTCACCGCCGTCGAACGGCCGGGCCCCCGCTTCACCCCGCGCGACGTACCCGGAGGGGACGTCGCCGGCTTCGTCGCCGACAGATTCCAGGGTTCCGACGGCTCGGGCGGCCGGCCCTGCCGGGGCGAGGCGATCCTCGCCCTGCCCGCTGCCGCCGTGGCCCGGTACACCCGTGACGGCATCGTCGAGGAGCTGGGCCCCGACCGCTGCCGGCTCGTCCTGGGGTCCTGGTCATGGCCTGCCCCGGCCGCCGCCCTCGGCAGATTCGACGCCGACATGGAGATCGTCGGGCCGGACCGGCTGAAGGAGGCCTGTGGACGGCCGGCCCGCCGTTACGCCGAGGCCGCGACCGGCACGACCGACGCGCACGATACGCCCGGTGCGGGCGACACATCCAATACGTCCGTTACATCCGATACCGCCAGTACGGTCGGCACGACCGGCGCGACGACCCCTCCGCCCGAACCGGCCTGAACCACCCCTTCAGCCCGTACCGCCTGATCCCCCCGCCCCGCCCCGTTCCACCCCGCCCGAGGCCAGGACCGGCCTCGGCTGCCGCCGGGCCCCGACGATCTCAGGGACCAACCAGGGTTCCCACGGATGCCACCCGCCCGCCGCGCTTGCCACCATGGGCGCATGAACGATGCCGCGCCCGCCGAGGAGACGACGGGCCCCACCGGAGCCGGGCGGCCCGGCACCCCGCCGCCCGCCGACGCGCCGGGCCGCCCGGCGCCGCAGGCCGCCCTGCGCCGCAGCCGGCGGCACAAGGTGATCGCCGGTGTGTGCGGGGGCCTGGGCCGGCACTGGGGCCTGGACCCGGTGATCTTCCGGGTCGTGCTGGCCGTGCTGGCGGTCTCCGGCGGCATCGGCCTCATCGCGTACGGCTTCGCCTGGCTGCTGATCCCGCAGGACGGCGACGACGAGAACGAGGGGCGCAAGCTGCTCTCCGGCCGGGTCGAGGGCACGGCCCTGACCGCGCTGCTGTTCGCACTGGTCGGCTGCGGCTACTTCCTGACCTCCCTCGCCAACCGCGGCGTGCTGACCTTCACCGTCATGCTCGCGCTGGCGGTGGGCGGTTCGGCGTACTGGTCGCGGCAGCGCCGCGCGGAGGGGGCGGACGGCGCGGGGGCCACCGGCCCGGCGACCGCGCAGGCCGCCGTGGACGCGCCGCCCGAGACGACGGCGCCGCCCACACGGAACACCCCGTCCTGGTGGCGGGACCCGCTCTCCAAGGAAGGGACGGCCGGCGTGGGCTATCTCTGGGGACCGAGCGACACTCCGTACGGGCACGGGCAGACGTACGCCGCTCCCGGGACGGCCGGGGCGGCGGGCCGGCCCTCCGGCGCGACCGCGTGGGCCGGGCCCGGGGCGCCACGGACCGCCGCACCGGCCCGGCGCCGCCGGACGGGGCGCCCGATCGGCGGCTGGACGTTCCTGCTGGCGCTCCTCGCGGCCCTGGGGGCGGGGGCCGCCACCGCGCCCGCGCACCCGCTGAACACCGTCCTCGTCGCCGGGCTGTCCACCGCGCTCGTCGTCCTCGGCCTCGGACTCGTCATCAGCGCGTGGTTCGGGCGGACCGGCGGCGGCACGGTCTTCATGGTGATCCTGACATCCCTGCTGCTCGCGGGCGCCGCGGTGCTGCCGGACGACATCACCGCCGACTGGCGCGACCGCGTCTGGCTCCCGATGGACGCCGCCTCCGTACAGCCGAGTTACGAACTCGGGGCGGGGCGCGGGGAGCTGGACCTGAGCCACGTACCGTTCAAGAACGGGCAGACCGTACGGACCCGGGCCACGGTCGGCGCCGGACAGCTCAGCGTGACCGTGCCCGACGGCGTCACCGCGCGACTGCGCATCGACGTCGGCCTCGGCGATGTCCGGCTGCCGGGCGAGACGCCGGAGGACTTCCGCCTCGCGGCCGACCAGGACCAGACCGTCACCCTGCCCGCCAGGGGCCTGAAGAAGGGCGAGAAGCCGCACGGGACGCTGGATCTCGACCTGAAGGTGGGCGCGGGGCAGGTGGCGGTGGAGCGTGCGGCGCCGCGGACGGGAGCGAGCCCGGCCCCGCCCGGCGCCGAGCCGCCCCCGGCGGCCGCTGAAGCGCCCCCGGCCGGCTCCGACGCGCCCCCGGCCATCGCCCCGTCCCGAGGAGTGCAGCAATGAAGCGCCACACCTTCGAGCCCGCCCGGCTCCTCACCGGCCTGACCGCGCTGGGCGTGGGCGGCGCCTACGCGGGCGAGGCGGCCGGGGCCTGGGACCTGCCGGGCGCGCTGCCGATGCTGGCCGTACCGGCGGGCCTGTGCCTGTCCGGCATCACGGCGGCCATCTGGAGCGCGGCACGACGCCATCGGTCGGCAGCGGCATCGACCCAGGACTAGGGGCTGGGCCTGAACCTGGGCCCGGGCCTGAACTGGGCCTGGGCCTGGCAGGGCCTGGCAGGGCCTGCATCTGCAAGGCAGCCGGGGCCCCAACACCTGCGGGCGCGGGCCACCGAAGAGGCGCTGCCTCGCCGGGGGCCAGCCGAAAAGCGCTGCCTCGCCGGGGACGCACCACCGCTACCCGAACAACTGCCGCCCCTGCCTGCTGCGCCGCGCCGCCAAGGCCGCGTCCAGGGACAGCGTCGGCGCGCCCGCCAGCACCAACGGCAGCCACGCCATGAGGTACGCCAGGTCGTTGCCGTAGTAGTACGGCTCGGCCGACCAGCTCACGGTGAGCCACAGGCTCAGCGAGATCAGCGCGCCGCCGAGCGCCGCGACCCGCGTGAACAGGCCGGCGAGTGTGCCGATGCCGACGGCCAGCTCCCCCGCGGCGAGGGCGTAACCGAAGCCCGCCGGGTTCTTGAGAGCCAGGTCCACGAGTGCGGGCACGGCCGAGGTGTCCCGTACCTGCCGCATCAGTTCGCCGACCGAACCCGAGCCGCCGGAGGCGAAGAAGGCCGGGTCGGTCAGCTTGTCCAGGCCCGCGTACACGAAGGTCACGCCGAGGAAGATCCGCAGCGGCAGCAGCGCGTACCGCGCCATCGTCCGGCGCGGCCCGCCTCCCCCGCCCGCTCCGGCCCCGCCCAGCCCGCTGCCGACCGCACGATCCGCGTGAGACATGGCGTCCCGCCTCTCCGTCGCCGCCGGACGCGGACGATGGTGTGCCCGCGGCCTGGTGTTCCACAAGGGGTACGGCCGCCTGTGCACCCGGCGTTCAGCCCGGCGCCACCGGGTCACCGCCGGCCGCGCGGCCCGGTCCCCGCGCGCCCCGGCCCGGCCCGTGAAACCCGTACGTCGAGCCCGTACGCCGAGCCCGTACATCGAGCCCGCACGCCAGGACCGTACGTCAGTCCTGGACGTCGATCGTGTAGGCGTTCGTCTCCGCGCCCGCCGCCGTGACGACCCTGACCTCCACCCGGCCCGGCTCGACGTCCGCCGGGACGGGGACGGTCAGCACGCCGTCCGACGGGTTGCCGAAGCCGCCGGCGACCGGCACCAGTGGTACATGGACGTGCACCGTTCCGATCCGTACGACGGTACGCGCCAGGAGGTCCGCGCCCTGGGCGCCGGGCGGCACGAAGCCGGTGCCGCGGATCTCGATGTCGTCGCCGGTACGGATGGGCGCGGCCAGGTCGCCCGGCTCCCGGGCCCGGACGACCGACAGGACGACCGGACGGCCGCCTTCCGCGTACTTGCCCGCCAGGTACATGACCGTGCCGACGACCACGATGACCGTGAACGCCCATGGGATGTCCGGAAGTCGGGACGGGTCGCGGGCCAGCCGGACCACGGCGAAGGACACGGCGGCCACATTCAGCAGCAGGAACTGGGTGTCGGTGAGACTGCCGCGCCCGGCGTCGTCCGTGAGCAGGTCGGCGGCGCGCGGCCGTTCCGCGCGCACCTTCTGGAGGCGCCGCCCCTGGATGCGTACGGCGACGATCCGGCGGACCAGCACCGCCACCGCGCAGGTCACCGCCAGGACGGTCAGCAGCCCGGCACCGCGCGGGAGTTCGAGGCCGTCCACCAGCACCCGGCGGGCGTCCGCGTCCGTCACCACGGCCAGATGAACGGCCTGTACGAGGACGGCGTACGCCACCAGCAGCAGCCAGCCCGCCGCCACCGCGCGCGAGGTCGAGAGCCGGTTGTCCTCGCCGATCAGCGGCGCCAGCAGGCCGCCGCGCGCCCGGTGCCGCCACCCCGCACCCGTCAGGGCGAGCGCCAGGACCACCGCCGCGACCAGCCCCGCCGTCCGCGGGGCCGTCCAGCCCGTACCGATCGCGGTGAGGGCCTGTACGAGCACCAGCACGGTGATCCCGGACCACAGCACCAGCAGCGTGCGCCGCCACACCGCGTCCAGCCAGGCCGTGCCCTCGGCGGCGGCGCGCTCGGCGACCGCTCGGGCCGACAGCGCCAGCTCGTCCGAAACCCACTGCCGCGCCGCACCCGCCGAGTGCGCGAGCGCGGCCGGCACACCGCGGCCGGCGGCGTACTCCTCGCGCAGGGCCACGAACGCGGCGACCGCTCTGCGGTGCCCCTCGCGCGCCCCGCGCGGGCACTTCCCGCAGGTGCAGTCACCGCCGTAAGCACCCGCTCCGGCCCCGGACGCCCCGGTCGCCGCGGGCGCCGGGAACCCCTCGTACCCCTCAGCCCCTCCGGGCGTTCCGGACGCCCCCGTCGTCCCGCCCGCCGTCTCCACCGACACGTCCGCTCCGCCCCAGCCACCAGTCGTCGCCAACTTCACCGTACTGAGAGGGAATTGTGCCGTACGTGGGGAGGCCGAAAAGCCGGGCGGCCAGGTTTACGGGCGGTGACGGGGAGACCGGCGTGTTGACGCCGGGCCCCGGCGGCCGCTCCTCGGCCGGTGCGGGTTCAGTCGAGCAGGTCCGGCTCACTGCGGGTGATCTGCTGGTACAGCGGCTGGTAGTTGATCCACGCCACCAGGTCGTTGCCCAGTTGCTCCCGTGTGTGCACGGCGCTCTCATGGTCGATCGGTACGGGCTTGCCGGCTGCCCGCGCGGTGAGCTGCACCTGGCAGGAACGTTCCATCGTGATGAACCACCAGGCCGCCGCGTCCACCGAGTCACCCACCGTCAACAGGCCGTGGTTGCGCAGGATCACGGCCTTGTGCGGCCCGAGCGCGACCGCGATCCGCCGTCCCTCCTCCTCGTCCACCACGACACCCGTGTAGTCGTCGAACAAGGCGTGGTCCTCGTAGAAGGCACACACGTCCTGGGTGATCGGGTCCAGCAGCTCACCGAGGGTGGAGAGGGCGCGGCCGTACACCGAGTGGCTGTGCGCGGCGGCGACGACGTCCGGGCGGGCCCGGTGGATCTGCGCGTGGATCGCGAACGCCGCCTGGTTGACGTGGTGGCGCCCCTGGACGACCTTCCCCTCGTGGTTGACCAGGATCAGGTCGCCGACCGTGATGTGCTTGAACGACATACCGAACGGATTCACCCAGAAGTGGTCGGTGAACTCCGGGTCGCGGGCGGTGATGTGGCCCGCCACCCCCTCCTCGAACCCGAACCGCCCGAAGAGCCGGAGCGCCGCCGCGAGGCGTTCCTTGCGGTGGCGGCGCTCCTCCTCGACGGTCGCGTGCCGCGGCGGCATGGCGAAGTGGAGCTGGTCGGCGGGCACCGGTGCGGGCGGCGTGGACTCGGGCATGACGGCTTCCTCCTTGCGCGCGGGACACGTGGGACGCGGTACGGCTCCAAGCGGAAGCTACCTGTCGGTAGTCGAGGTGAACAGGGGGCGGCGTCTCTTCCGCCGCATCCCGGCCCGGCCGCGCGGGCGTTAGCCGGGCGTTAGCGGAGTGGCAGCCGCACGCTAAGGGCCCCGGACAGAGTGAGTGACGTACCGAGAAGACAACGACACCGGCCGCCCTGGGGGGACCCGAAATGAGCTCCAACACCACCGTCCGCACCACCCGCCGCCGCACCCTGCGCATCGCCGCCGCGGCCCTGACCGCGGCCGCCGGCCTCACCCTGACCGCCTGCTCCGGCTCGGACGCCACCGGCACCAAGGCCGCGGCCCACCTGGACACCGAGGCGGCCGCCGCGGACTCGCCCGGCGGCGCGGGCTCCGCCGCCGGCCGACAGGGCTCCGAGCCGCAGGCGGGCTCCGACGCCGAGGCCGGCACGAAGGCCGACACCAAGGCGGGGGCCGCGGGCAAGCAGTCGGGCAAGGCGCACGGCGGTGGTGGGAGCAAGGCGAACACGGGCAGCCAGCGGTGCCACACCGCCGACCTGAAGGCGGCCTTCGCGACCGGCGAGGACGCGGCCCCGGACCCGGACGCGAGCGGCGGGACGACCACCAGCATCGTGCTGACCAACAAGAGCAGCCGCACCTGCAAGATCGGCGGCTTCGCCGGTGTGGACCTCAAGCCGGACG
>NZ_JBIRFL010000011.1:0-205102 GCF_044327445.1 Streptomyces sp. NPDC018045 | reverse complement strand
TGGCCCGACGGAATTCCGTCGGGCCACCGCCCGGTCCCTTTGTGCCGGAACGTATGCGCGGAATTCATCGGCCTCGGGCGGCAGGCCGTGGCAACTCGGCTCTCAGTCCTCGGCGTCCTGCGGATACCAGCGCAGTTCGACCGTGTTGCCGTCCGGGTCCAGGACGTACAGGGACTGCGCGTCGCCCCGGGCGCCGTAGCGCCGGCCGGGGCCGTCGACGACCGTGAAGACGCCGGAGTCGATGACCTGCTGCCAGTCCAGCGGCTCGACGACCAGGCAGATGTGGTCGACGTTGGACTCGCCGCGGTCCCCTTCGACGAGGTCGATGATGGTCGTCGGGCTCACGCGGACGGAGGGGAACGGGGCTCGGCCCGCGCGCCACTCCTCGACGCGTACCGGTTCGAGGCCGAGCGGGCCGCAGTAGAAGTCGAGGGCGCGTTCGGCGTCCGCGACGTTGAGGACCAGGTGGTCGAAGGCGATGACGCGCATGGGTTCGTCCGTCTCCTGTGGGTGAAGGGGCTCGTGCGGTGCGGTCCGCCGCTGGTCGGCGGGCCGGGATGGACGATAGTGGCCGCGGCCGGCCGTGTGATCAGGCGACGGACCTGGGTCTGAGGTCCCGGTCGGTGCCGAGGAGGCCGATTGCGTGTTGATCTAGACCAATCGGGACGTTGTGCAATCAACTACAACTTTACCGGCACTTGGTGTTATGGGGACTCTGTTTACACCAGCCTCTCAGGCAACAGGCGGCGGCCGTGGCCCGGTTGACGGGCCAACCATCCGCCGCGTTCACGAGGCAGGGCGAGAGGCAGGAACGGGAACATGACGAAGAACCGCACCGTGCGGTACGGAGGGCGTGCGCTGGTACTCGCGGCGACGGCCGCGGGCCTGGCCGCGGCGATGACCGTGCCCGCCGCGGCGGCCGACGGACCGGACCGCAAGCAGCTCATAGCCGACTGCGCTTCCGGCGAAGGCAAGTGCACCTTCAACGAACCGGTACTCGGCAAGGCGTACCTGGGCGGCTTCCGCCAGGTCTCCAACTCGCTGTACAACTGCACCACCTCGCCCGCCACCCAGTCGATGGGCTGGTCGGACACGGTGGGCTCCACCGACACGGCCGGTGTCTCCGTCACCGCCGGCGGAAAGCTCGCGGGCCTCATCGACCTCAGCGTCACAGCGCAGTACAGCCACACCTGGACCAGCTCGCACACCGAGAACAGCTCGCTGAACATGACGGTCCAGCCCGGCGAGGTGGGCTGGATCTCGCGCGCCCAGGTGATGCAGACCGTCTCCGGCACCTGGCAGACCCACTACGACAGCCCCAAGTGGGGCCACTACTACTGGTTCGTCCCCGACACCGTCACCGGCCCGGCCGCCAACGGTACGGACGGTGTCAGCAACGCGGTCGTGGTCAAGACCCGCAAGATGACGGCCTCCGAGAAGGCGTCCTGCTCCACCGGCGCGCACCGGGGAGAGGCCTTCCAGCTCAAGCGCTGAGGGCCGGCCGCGTACGGGGTGCGTGGCCGTGGCCGCCGGGAGCGGCGGTCCGCGCGGCACCGCGTCCGGCCGTGGACGCGGTGCCCCCGCACGGACGGGTGGGTGTCAGCCGCTGCTGCCGTCGTCCATGCGCAGCCGTACCAGCTCGTCCAGGCGCTCCAGGCTGCGGTCCAGCTCGTCGTTGACCGCGCCGGCGCCGGGGTCGTGCCGCTCGTCGAAGAAGGACAGGTGGACCGTCACCTCGCTGGCACCGCTGCCGATGCCGGAGACCTGGAGCCAGCCGGCGTAACTGCCGTTGTCCCGGGTGCCCCACTCCAGCCGCATCTGGTCCCGCTCGGCCCGGAAGAGGCCCGCCTCGTCCTCGCCCGTACGGTCCTCGTGCACCGTCACGGCCGGCAGGTCCTCCGCCTCCACGTGCAGCCCCTGCGGCATCCAGCTCTCCAGTTGCCCCACGACGCTCGCCTGGTCGAACACATGCTCAGGCAGTGCGGGCATCGTACGGGAACGCTCGTATTCGCTCATGCCAAACCCATCCTCGTCGAAGGCCTTGCCGTGCCCCCTCCGTAACCGTCTGCCCGCGGACGGCGCCCCGAGGCCCGCAACCACCCGTTCGCGGTGACCGGGTCCGCCCTTCAGCCTCACCGGTGACCGGCGGCCGGGCGACCACCGTCCGTCCGGCTGTACCCGGGCCGAAAGGCAGGAGAAAGCCCTCCGCGCGAAGAACCGATCGCGCGGAGGGCACCGGGACCGCACCGGCCGCAGTGGTCGCCGGCCGGTGCGCGTTCCCCGGGGTCAGTCGTCGGAGAGGGACACGTTGTAAACGACCCGGCCGTTCAGCTCGGGGCGGGGGCGTACGTACGTGCGGTACGGGGATTCGTTGGAGACCCAGAGCTGCTCGGTGGCGGGCCAGTACGACAGGTTCTCGGCGGCCGCCGGGGTACGGCTCCACACCCGTACGGGGCCGCCGGAGTCGCCCCGGTAGAGGCAGTACGGCTCACCGAACACCCGGCGGGCGTCCGGGCACATCGCGGTGAAGTAGAACCGTTCGTCCCGCTGGACGACGCCCTGCGGACCGGCCAGCGGGACGCGGTACCCGGCACCGGCCCGCACCAGGCCGCGCTCGTCGGCGCGCAGCAGGTGCGACGCCGGGCTCAGCGGCCACCGCACCACACGGGAGGTGGGGGAGCTGGTCTCGACGGTCACCAGCGACGGCGCGAACGAGGAACCGTGGTCGATGGAGGCGCCGCTGAAGCACGGCGTCTCGCTCGCTCCGCTCCCGCATCCGTTACGGCCGACGAAGGTGTACTGCGCGACCTGAGGCAGCGCGGCCGACTGCCAGTTGGCGCTCACCGAGCCCCGGCTCACCCCCACCCGCCCGGAGGACGTGGTGGTGGCCCACAGATGGCGTACGTCGAAGACGCGCAGCCGCTCGCTGCTGTACAGGAACAGGTAGGGGCCGTACCAGGAGAGGGTGTCGCCGTGCCCCTTCAGCGCGGCGAACCCGCCCTTGCCCTGCGGGGTGACGAGCAGGGCACTGCGGTACCGGGGGCGTCCGCGGCCGGTGACATCCGTGAAGGACACCTTCATGAAGTGGTCGATCTGCTTGGCTCCGCGCCAGGGGCGGTTCCTGGGGTCGCGCGGTGCGCTGGGGTGGTCGTAGCTGGACGCCCAGCTCGCGGCGACGATGCTGCGCCCCTGCCAGCGGCCCGAGCGCGGCTCGGCCTCGCCGGACCCGGTCAGCCCCTGCGGTACGTACGCCCAGCCCAGGTCGTCCGACGAGCCGCGCTGCCAGCAGAAACCGTCCGCGCCGGGCAGCGGCACCCTCGTCGGACAGCGCGACAGGTGAACCGCCGGGTGGGCGCGGGCGTCCAGCCAGGAGGTGAGGGACACGGGGCGCAGCCCGCGGTGGCGCCGTTCGAGCGCGAGCACCCGCCCGCGGTCCGAACCGTCGTACCGGAGCTGGAATCCCTGGTGGCCGATGGGTGTGATGACCCCTTGGGACCTGCCGCCGGGCATCGCGCGCTGCGCGAGCTGCTCGTGTCGGAAGGCCCGCTGCTCACCCTCGTGGGAGTAGCGCGACGAGTCCGCGGCGGCCGGCGGCGGTTCCTGGGACGTTGCCGTCGGGGCGCCGACCGTGAGGGCGGCCGCCAACGACCCGACAGCGGCCACCAGGGCTGTACACCGAGAAAACTTCAATTCTACCAGCCACTCTTTCCGCAATTCCGCCCCCGTGCCGCGCGCACGGCAGCGCCGGGGCGCGGCGCGGTGCGGGTGCGGAGCGGGGGAAGGTGGTTGCAGCGTCACGGGGCTCCCCGAATGGCAGCTCCCTGATCACGGCAGAAAGGATTCCACTGATGGGCCGCCTTGGTGGAGTACGTCGGCGTCAACAGGCGCGTACTTCACCCGTACGAGGTATGCGTGACGAGGGCGAGGCTGGTGCTGAAACGTTTTCGTCAGAAAATAGGATGAGCGTGTGATGGGTATGTCGTGCGGAAAGGCGGTGCGAGACGCGGGAGATGATGTCCCGATGCCCGCGGAATTGCCGGCCGGATTCGCCGCGGCGGCGCGGCGACGATCCGATGAGATCCCTGGAATATCGCTGAATGGCTGCCGATGCCTGCCGGATGCCCACGCATGTCGCCGGAGGCGCCGGCGCCGCCCCGCGGATGTTCCGCGGGACGGCGCGCACGGTGCTATCCGGCCGCTCCGGCGCACGCGGGGTGGCCCCACCCGTCCGGGTTCTTCGCGATCGTCTCGCCCTTGCCGTACGCCTGTCCGCACCGGCACTGGCCAGGGAAACGCGCCTTGACGGACCCCCGCGGCCGGGAGCTCTTGCCCGGCCGCGCGGCCGGGACCCGGGAGGCTCCCGAAGGCCGAGGCCGCCCGCCGGACGCGGCACCGGCCGGCTCCGGCGCGGGGAGCGCGGAGCCCAGGGCGCTGCTGATGGCCTGCTGGGTGCGCGCGGTCTCGCTGGCGGCGCCGTCCGCCGCCGCGTTCAGCGGATCGCCGTCGACCTGGTGGGCCGGTACGTACACGAACTCCACCGACCGCCCGGTGAGCAGCTCGTCGATGCCGACGATCAGGTCGCGGTTGGCCACCGGCTTGCCCGCCGCGGTCTTCCAGCCCTTCTTCCGCCAGCCCGGCAGCCAGGTGGTGACCGCCTTCATCGCGTACTGCGAGTCCATCCGCACCTGGAGCGGCACGGCGGGGTCGGTGGCCGCCAACAGCTCCCGCAGCGCGGTCAGTTCCGCCACGTTGTTGGTCGCGGTCCCCAGCGGGCCGGCCGCCCAGCGCTCCACCGTGCCCGCGCCGTCCCCGACGACCCATGCCCAGGCCGCGGGCCCGGGGTTCCCCTTCGACGCCCCGTCGCACGCGGCTGTGATCTGTTCTGCCATCCCTCGATACTGCCAGCCTTCGCGGCCCGCGCCGACCACGGGCCCGCCGGGCCCCGGTGGCCCCGGTGGGCAGACGGCCGGCCGCCTGCCCACCGGGGCCCGGCCGGCTCAGCAGGTGGGGCGCTGGGCGTGTGCCGGGTCGAGGGCGTTCAGGACGAGGCGGGTCGCCGTCCGGTCGTAGGTGATGTTGATGTGGGCGGTGGTGTTGATGAGGCAGTGGCCCTGGATCGTCTCGTTGCTGACGTTGCGGGCCGGTGCCAGGAAGGCCGAGGTGTACGGGGTCACGACCTCGTCGTACCAGGTGGCGATCACGGTGTAGTCGACGGCCGGGACGGTCTCGCCGCCCGCGTTGAGCTCCTTCAGGAAGCGCGAGCCGACGATCTGCTGCTCGCAGGCGGGACAGGCCGCGCCGAGCACGGCATCGGCGCCGGGGACCAGGCGGGCCAGCAGGCCGAGGCCGAGGAGCGAGGTGCCGTGGTTGGACGGGACGAGGGCCACGAGCCTGCCGACCTTCGCCGCTCCGCCCAGGTTCTTGATGTAGTGCCGCGGCAGCATGCCGCCCTGCGAGTGCCCGACGATGTCGACCTTGTCCACGCCGGTCGCCGACCGCACCCGCTCGACGAACGCGGCGAGCTGCCCCGCCGACTCGGCGATGTCGCCGGTGCCCAGGACGGGGCCGGCGGACCCGCCGTAGTTGAGGGCGAAGACGCAGTACCCGGCGTCCTTGAGCTTGGGGGAGAGCGCGGCCCAGTTGGCGTACCGGTTCTCGAAGGTGCCGTGGACGAGGACGACCGGGCGGGGGTGTGCCGGGCCCGGCTTGCACGACCAGTCGTTGGCGCCGGTGGGCAGGACGGTCGGCCTGGTCGCCGAGTAGAGGAAGGCGGACAGGAAGTTGCCCTGCGGCGGCCCGACGGGGTCGGCGCCTGCGGAAGCGCCCGCCGCTTCGGCGGCCCTGACCGCGCGTGCCGTCCCGGTCGCGGTGGCCGCGCGTGCCGTCCCGGTCGCCGTCCGTGCGGCCGCCGGCGCGGTGGCCGCCGTCCGCGCCGTCTCGGCCGCCGTCCGCGCTGTCGCGGGTGCCGCGGTCGCTCCGGCCAGTCCCAGGCCGGCCGCGACCGCGAGTCCGGTCAGTGCGGCGATCGGCCGTCTCCGGTGTCTTGCGCGCATGGTCCCGTTGCTGCGCATCAGTTGTTCTCCTCATGCCGTGGTTCGGTACGGGCGCCACAAGGGCGGACGCCACGGCGCCGGACCGGCGTACCGAGGCCGCGTGGTGCGGAGCGGCCGCCGGGGAGCTACCGGCGCGTAACGTCGGGACCACGCTCGCGCGGTACGGCTGATCGCACCAGAGGGCCCGGTGCGAGATGAGGAAAGATGTCATCCGCGTGACACTTCGGCGGACCGCCGGGTCAGCCGCCGCAGCCTCCGGAGCCCGGGACCGGGGCGGGTGCGGGACGCTCGCCGTCCGCACGAGGCTGGACCGGCGGGGCCGGGCGGGGGCACGATCCCGGCCCGGGGACACGCGAGTCGCGTCGCCGACGGTCCGGAGGAGGCCTGCGATGCACGTCCCGCCGGTTGACACGTTCGCACGCGGCCCGTGGCACGAACTGCCCGCCTCCTTCGGCGCGTTGCTCCGGCCGCGGATCGACGCCATCGCGTCGGCCATGGTCGAGGCCATCCGGCAGGAGGTGCCCGCCTACCGGCGCCCGCTCGACTCCTCCGTGGGCCGGGACCTGGTCGCCTCGGTGTGCCGTGCGATGCGCCAGTTCGCGGAGCTGACGGAGGCCCCCGAGAGCCCGCAGGATCACCACGTACGGCACTTCCGTCACTTGGGACGCGTGGAGTTCCTCAACGGGCGCACCACCGACGGGCTCCAGGCCGCCTTCCGGGTCGGCGCGCGGGTGGGCAGCCGCCGCTACGCGGAGATCGCCCGGACGGCCTCGCTGCCCACCGAGATCGTCCTGCCGCTGCACGAAGCCGTACTGACGCACATCAACGCGCTGTCCAACGAGGCGGTCAAGGGCTTCGTCGCCGCCCAGACCCGCGCGGAGGGCGAGGTGCAGCGCAACCGGCGGGCCCTGGCGCAGGCGTTGCTGGAACAGCCGCGCGGCACCCCCGGCGAACCGCTCGAAACCCTCGCGGCACGGGCCCGCTGGCCGCTGCCCGGCACGGTCGCCTGCCTCGTCGTACGCGGTGCGGCGGGCAGCCGCCGCACCGTGCCGTGGTCGGACGCGCTGGTACTGCCGCGCGGCACGGATCTCGTCGTGATCCTCCCGGAACCGGCCGGCGGCGGCCCGGCCGGGGCCGAGGGCGTACGCGCCACGGTCCGCGGCCGTACCGCGGCGCTCGGGCCGGCCGTCGCGCCGCACGACGCCTGGCTGTCCCTGGTCTGCGTACGGCTCGCGCTCAACCACCACCGGGACACCGGCGCGCCGGAAGGGGAACTCCTCGTCGTCGGCGACCGGCTGGCCGATGTCCACCTGCTCGGCGGCGCCCACATCGGGCGCCTGCTGGGGGACCGGCTGCTCGGTGTCCTCGACGGGCTGCCCGCAGGCCGGGCGGCACGGCTGGCCGAGACGCTCGACGCGCTCCTGATGTCATGGGGCCGCACCGCACCCGAGGTCGCCCAGGCCCTCGGCATCCACCCGCAGACGGCCCGCAAACGCCTGCGGCAACTGGACACCCTCTTCGACGGCCGGCTCGCCGACCCCGGCTTCCGCTTCGGGGCACTGGTGGCTCTGCGTACGCGCGCGCTGCGGAGGTGAGCCGGCCGGCCGTCCGTATAGGGCGGCGCAGACGCGTACGTGCTGGGCGGTGACCGCGTGGCCGAATCTGCTGAGTGAGGGCCGGGCGGCCCTCGTGCGTGCTGAGAGACGGCCGCGCCGCCCCCGTAAGTGCTGAGTGGCGGCCGCGCGGCCCGCCGCTCACTCCTTCAGCGGGTCGTGACCGATGTCCATCAGGCCGTGGCGCCAGTCCGCGCCGCCGGCCTTCGGGTCGGTGCCCTCCGGGTGCTGGCTGCCGACGATCTCGACGACGCGGCGCATGGCCTCGGCGTCGCTCCCGGTGAGGTCGGTGCGGCGCTTGCCCAGGATCTCCAGCACCTGCCGCCCGAGGGGCCGCCCGGCCCGGTCGGGGACCTCCTCGCTGTTCTCGCCCGCGGCCTCGACGTTCAGCCACTCCCGCAGCTCACGTGAGGTCATGTTCACGGCCTTGTGGAACTCGTCCCACAGCTCGTCGCCGACCTGCGCTGTCATGGACGCCTCCTGGAGATCGTTTCGAACGTACGCACACTGGGTGTCCAGCGGCCCGCCCGGACAAACCCGGCGATCGGCCGTTCCGGTACGCGGGGGCGTCCTACGGGCGGCGCGGTACGCCGGGGGCGGCCCACGGGCGACAGCGACCTCGTACGACAGCGCGTCGGCCGACACCGGCGGATTCGGCTCGACGGCCAGGGCGCGAGTGAATCCCGGAGCCTGGAATTCCCCGGAATTCCCTGGAATTCCCCGCGATTCCCGCCAGCGAACCGGCCCTGCAACGAGGGCGCTGAACGCTGATCCGAATTTCCCGAAGTCACGTTCATCAATCACCCGCGCAGGCCCCGTTCTCCCGGACCCGTCCGTGATCCGGGCCCCGGGGCACCGACGGTCACCGGGGTGATGGGACAATGGCGGTGATGATTAAGGAAGACCACCGCAGCGAGAACCAGACCGACCCGGCCGCCTCCGAGAACGCCGAGGCGGACACCGTACGGCGGCAGGCCCGGCTGACCCTGGCCGGCCAGGCCCGCGACGCCGACGAGCTGAAGATGCTCCTGGAGATGCTGGGCCTGCACCCCTCCCAGGAGGGCGAGAGCTGAGCCCGTACGCGGGTGGGACCGGTGCGTGACCGGCCCCACCCGCGTACGAGCTTCGCTCGACGGGCTCCGCTCGCCGGTCTCCGGGATCAGCGCCCCTGGAGCGCTTTGACGTTGTTGCCGAACGACCACGCCTTGGCGCCGTCCCAGTTGAGCGACCAGGTCATCAGGCCCTTCAGCCCGCCCCGGTAGGTGTTCCACGCCTGGCCCACCAGGCCCGGCGACAGGTAGCCGCCGCCCGCCCCCGGCTGCGCGGGCAGGCCGGGCACCTGCTTGTCGTACGGGACCTTGATGGTCGTACCCTGGACGACCAGGCCCTTGTTCAGGCAGTCGGTCTGCGCCGTGAAGCCCTTGACGGTGCCGGCGGAGTACGCGTCGCCGGAGCAGCCGTACATACTGCCGTTGTAGTACTGCATGTTCAGCCACCAGAGCCGGCCGTTGTCCGCGTACTTCTTCACGATGGGCAGGTACGCGCCCCAGATCGAGCCGTACGTCACACTGCCCCCGGTGACGTACGCGGTCTCCGGCGCCATCGTCAGGCCGAAGTCCGCCGGCATCCTGGCGAGCACGCCGTCGATGATGCGGATCAGGTTGGCCTGCGAGGCCGACAGCGTGTTGATGTTGCCGCTGCCGGTGAGCCCGGTCTCGATGTCGATGTCGATGCCGTCGAAGTTGTACTTCTTCAGGATCGGCACCACCGTCTCCACGAACCGGTCGGCGACCTTGCTGGAGCTGAGGTCGATACCGGCCGCGGCGCCGCCGATGGACATCAGGATCGTCTGGCCCGCGGCCTTGGCCGCGCACATCTCGGCGGGCGTCGCGACCTTGACGGTCGCGTCCATGCCGTCCTCCCAGAGCACCGTGCCGTCCGAGCGGATGACGGGGAAGGCGGCGTTGAGCACGTTGTAGCCGTGCTCGCGGATCCGGGGGTCGGTGATCGGGGTCCAGCCGAACGGCGGGTGGACGCCGTTGGCCGCGCCGTCCCAGTTCTCCCAGTAGCCCTGGAGGACCTTGCCCGCGGGCTTGGACTTGACCGGGCAGGTGGTTTCCCGTGGCGCGGCACCCGGGGCCGCGGCGGTCAGCAGTGATACGGCGCAGGCCGTCGCCAGACCGGTTCCGAGCAGGCGGGACGCCCGACCGAACATGATGTGCTCCTTTCCGGCCGTGGCCGGCGGTGACTGAGGGGGGACCCGATGGAGCGTGGAGAAGTGACGCGCGGGTGGAGCGGGGTGCGGAGGGTGGCGCGTGCGAGGGTGATGCGCGGTGCTGGTGGTGCTGAGCGGCCATGCGCGGCACGGGTGGGGGAGGGGACTCTTGGTGCACGGGGGCTGAGAACCGCACTTCACGCTGCCCGAACCGTAGGGTGACCCACCGAGACCGTCAATAGGTCTGGACCAACTCGGTACGGGGGGCGCGCCCCCCCCGCGTCCGCCGGTACGCCTCCCGTACATCACCTGCACGTCACACCGGCATGTACGCCTGCACGTCACACCAGCACGTCACACCAGCGCGTACGCCCGCATGTCACACCAGCACGGCATGCCCACACGTCACGACCGGGATGCCGCCGGCTCCCCGGCGCCTCCGGCCGACAGCCCGTCACCGCCCGGCTCCGGCTCCTGAGGAGACACCGGCAGGTCACGGACCCGCCGCAGTGGCGAGCAGAGCAGGAACACGGCGGCCAGCGGAATGCCCGCCGTGGTGATCCACATGGCCGTACGCAGGCCGAACGCGGAACCGAGCGCACCGCCGAGCAGCGCGCCGAGCGGGATCGTGCCGTAGCCGAGGAAGGTCGTACCGGCGGTGACGCGGCCGAGGAGGTGCGGCGGACAGTAGCGCTGCTGGAAGCCCGCCTTGATCACGTTTCCGGCCACCACGCCCGCGGCGACGCAGCAGCCCCCGGCGATGAAGAACACGACCCCGGCGCCGTCGGAGGTCAGCGGGATCAGCAGCGCGAACAGCGCGAGGCCGAACTCGAACAGCAGCGTCGCGCGGGCCGTACCCATCCGCGCGGCGGCCCGGCGGGCGAGGAAGGCGCCCGCCACGCCCCCGGCGCCGGTCGCGGCGGCCAGGCCGCCGACCAGCGCGGGGGACAGACCGACGCTCCGGCCGAGGAACACCACCCGGATCGTCTGGTACCCCATCAGGGCGAGGTTGGAGGCGGCGCCGAACAGCGTCAGCGTACGGAGCCAGGGATCACCGGCGACCAGCCGCAGCCCCTCGCCGACCTCACCGGCGAGCGCCCCGGGGCGCCGCTCCGCGCGGCGGACGCGGGGTTCGCGGTGCCGAATGCCCGCCAGGCACAGCAGCGCGACGAGGAAGGTCGCGGCCTGGGCGAACATTCCGTTCACCGCCCCCGCCGCCTGTGTGATCAGCCCGCCGGAACCGAGCCCGGCGACCTGCGCGGCGGACGCGCTGCCGTGCAGCTTGGCATTGCCCTCGGCCTGGTCGTCGGGGGCCAGGATGCTCGGCAGATAGGCGGTGTAGGCGGTCTGGAAGAACACCGTCGCCACGCCCGTCAGCAGGGCGACGGCCAGCAGCAGCCCCGTACTCAGCCCACCGCACCACGCGGCCACCGGCACACCGGCGAACAGCGCGCAGGAGACCGCGGCGGAGGCCAGCATGACCGGCCGGCGCCGTAGCCGGTCCACCCAGGCGCCCACCGGCAGGCCGATGACCAGCCACGGCAGCCAGGCCGCGGCGCTCAGCAACCCCACCTCGAACGTCCCGGCGTGCAGGGTGGAGACGGCGACCAGCGGCATCGCCACCCCGGTCACCGACGCGCCGAACTTGCCGGCGGTCTCGCCGCACCACAACAGCCGGAAGTCGCGGTGGCGCCGCAGCAGACCGCCACGCCGCTCCGCGTCCCGGCTCACGCGTCGCCCCGCGCTCTGCGCGGGAAGGACTGCAACTGCACGACGACCGGAAGCGCGTCCGGCGCGGCGGCGCCCGGGGCAGCGGCGTACCGGGCGATGACCTCGGTCAATTCCGCGTTCAACGCCTTGAGTTGCTCGGGTGTCAGCCGCAGATCGTGCCAGTCCGCGACGGTACCGGCCTGCCGCCAGGTCTCGTCCCAGTCCTCGTTGACGTAGTCCGTGACCCGGTTGAAGTACTGCTGCACCAGTTCGTGCAGGTAGACGGAGAGGGCGCCCCGGGAGTCGGGGTCGTCGCGGAAGTCGGCGGTGTTCAGGTCGTTGGTGACCTCCACCCGCTTCCACCAGCGTTCGCGTTTGGTGCCGCGCCCGGTCTCCTCCTCGATGAATCCGTGCTCGGCGAGATGGCGCAGGTGCCAGCTCACGGTGCCGGTGTTCTCCCCGAGACGTTCGGAGAGCCGCGCGGACGTGGCCGGCCCGTCGAGCGTGAGCAACTCGAAGATACGCATCCGCAGCGGGTGGGCCAGCCCCCGCAGGCTGCGCGCGTCCAGACGGCGGGCGGAGCGGGGGGTCGAGGGGCGGGCGGTGGCGGTGTGTACAAAGTGGTCGGGCATGAGGGGCAGCCTAGGGTGCAGAGAGTTCTCTGCACAGGGGTGCAGAGAACTCTCTGCAAGATGGATCGATCGGCGGTCGATCCCGGCAAGGTCAAGCTCTGGCCGGCCCCCGCCCCGACCCCGGCCCGCCTCGACCCCGGTCGTTCCCGCGTCCCGCGGAATACAAAAACCCCGGTCCGTATTGACGGCCGGGGTGAATCTCTGCGTATATTAGGCGTTTGCATGTCTCAATAATCATTCCATGCATTGATCGCCACTAAAAGACACTCTATCGGAGCGGAGTTGAATTGTCAAACGAGGAATTGCGGCAGGAGCAGGAATTCACCGATCTGCTCTACGAGCGCCTCGCCGAACTGCGGACCGGAGCCGAGTCCGCCGTACAGCGCGCGCTGCCGCTGGAGGGGAACAACTTTCAGGCGCGGCTGGAGCGCGATGTGACGGTGGCCGAGCAGTCCGGGCTGCTGGCCGCCCTCGACGCCGGGGAGAACGGTCTGTGTTTCGGCCGCCTCGCCTTCCGTGACGGCGCCGACCACCACATCGGCCGCATCGGCATCCGCCGCGACGACGCCGACCGTACGCCGATGGTCATCGACTGGCGGGCCGATGTCGCCCGCCCCTTCTACCTCGCCACCGGCCACACCCCCATGGGTCTGCGCCGCCGGCGCCACATCACCACCCAGGGGCGGCGGGTCACCGCCCTGCACGACGAGATCCTGGACCTCGCCGACACCGAACGCACCGGCCACGAGGGCTCCGACGCGGACGCCGTGCTCCTGGCGGCGCTCGATGCCGCCCGTACCGGCCGGATGCACGACATCGTGCAGACCATCCAGGCCGAGCAGGACCGGATCATCCGCGCCCCGCACCACGGCGTCATGGTCGTGGAGGGAGGCCCGGGCACCGGCAAGACCGCCGTCGCCCTGCACCGCGCCGCGTACCTGCTGTACGCGCACCGCGAGCAGCTCGCCCGCCGCGCCGTGCTGATCGTCGGCCCCAATCCGGCCTTCCTCGGCTACATCGAGGAGGTGCTGCCCTCGCTCGGTGAGACGGGCGTGCTGCTCGCCACGCCGGCCGAGCTGTTCCCCGGCGTGACCGCGACCGGTACGGACACCGCGCGCGCCGCCGAGGTCAAGGGCGGTGCGGCGATGGCGGACGCGCTGGCGGCGTACGTACGCGACCGGCAGGCCCTGCCCGACCCCGCC
Source organism: Streptomyces sp. NPDC018045 (assembly GCF_044327445.1). Classification (NCBI taxonomy): domain Bacteria; kingdom Bacillati; phylum Actinomycetota; class Actinomycetes; order Kitasatosporales; family Streptomycetaceae; genus Streptomyces; species Streptomyces sp. NPDC018045. The sequence continues at coordinate 191,677 of NZ_JBIRFL010000011.1, read as the reverse complement.
CTCGTCATCGACCACGAGGACGGCGAACTGCTGCTGGACGCGGACATCGCGTCCGCCGCCCGGGAGCACGCGCGCACCACCCGGCTGCCGCACAACCTCGCCCGCCCGTACTTCGCCTTCCACGTCATCGACGCGCTCACCGCGCAGTTGGCCGACCGTATCGGCGCCGACCCGTACGGCGGGCCCAACCTGCTCGGCCCGGACGACATCGCCCAGCTCGGCAAGGCGGTCGCGGCCGCCCCCGAGGTGCACGCCGCGATTCAGGAGCTGTGGCCCGAACTGACCCCGCAGCAACTGGTCGCCGACTTCCTCGCCGACCCCGTCCACCTCCCGGACGCCGACGCGGACGCGATCCGCCGGTCCAACGGCCACCACGGCCCCTGGCCGGCGGAGGACGACTGGACGCCGGCGGACATTGCGCTGCTCGACGAGGCCGCCGAACTCCTCGGCGAGGACGACTCGGCGGCCCGCGCCGCCCAGGAGGCGGAACGTCAGGAGCGGATCAAGTACGCGCAGGGCGTGCTCGACCTCTCCTACGGCTCCCGCACCCAGGAGTTCGAGGACAAGGACGACGAGGACTCCGAGGTGCTGGCCGCGCACGACCTCATCGACGCGGACCGGCTCGCCGACCGGCAGGAGGAGGCCGACCACCGCAGCGCCGCCGAACGGGCCGCGGCCGACCGCACCTGGGCCTTCGGCCACATCATCGTGGACGAGGCGCAGGAACTGTCGGCGATGATGTGGCGGCTGCTGATGCGCCGCTGCCCGACCCGCTCCATGACGCTGGTCGGCGACCCGGCGCAGACCGCGGAGCCGGGCGGCTGCGGCACCTGGGAGTCGATCCTCGCGCCGTACGTGGACGACCGCTGGGAACTGGTCCGGCTGGGTGTCAACTACCGCACCCCCAGCGAGATCATGGACATCGCGGCCGAGGTGCCCCGCGCCACGGACGCCTCCTTCGCACCGCCGCGCTCGATCCGCTCCACCGGCGTACGGCCCTGGGCCCTCGGCACCGCCGCCGGCGACCTGCCGCGAGCGGTCGCCGACGCGGTGGTACGGGAGACGGCCGACGGCGCCAGGACGCGGCCGGCGGACGCGGCGGAGGGCGGCAACGGCGGTACGGCGGAAGGCGGCCCGGGGGAGGGCCGGCTCGCGGTCATCGCTCCGCGGTCCCACCACCCGGCCCTGTCCGCCACGCTGTCCGCCGCCCTGCCGGACGTGTCCACCGGCGCGGACCTCGACCTGACCCGCCCGGTGGTCCTGCTCGACCCCCGGCAGGCCAAGGGCCTGGAGTTCGACACCGTGATCGTGGTCGAACCGGCCGAGTTCGGCACCAGCGACCTGTACGTCGCCCTCACCAGGGCGACGCAGCGGCTGGGCGTGGTGCACGCCGGGGCGCTGCCGGCGTCGCTGCGGTCGCTCGCGGAAGGGGGCACGCAAGGGGCCGCGGATACGGACGCGGTCGCCGAAGCCGTCGGCGGCCCGGGACGCTGACCGTACGGCGTACATCGCACCCCGTACGACGCATCCACCTCGCCGACCGTACGGTACGGGCGCCGCACACCCGGTGCGGCGCCCGTACCGCCCGGCTCGTGAGCCGTTTGCCGAACCGGCAACAACCCTTGGGGGACGGGCCACCCGTACCGGATGCTCACGCCGACGGCCCAGGGACGCAACACGCCGCCCCCAGTACGCCGCCGGACGACGGAACGAGGAGCCCGCCATGCCCCAGCACACCGACGCGCCCAGCCCGACCGAAGACCCGACCGGAGACCCGACCGGGAACCGGGCCACGCACCGTGCCGAACACCGTCTGGTGGAGGTCCCCGGTGGCCGAATCCACCTGGTGGAGCAGGGCACCGGCCCTCTGGTGCTGCTGCTCCACGGCTTCCCCGAGACCTGGCGTTCCTGGCGCCACCAGCTCCCGGCCCTGGCCGCCGCGGGCTTCCGTGCCGTCGCCGTCGATGTCCGCGGCTACGGCCGGTCCTCGAAGCCCGCCGACATCGCGGCGTACCGGATGACGGCCCACGTCGCCGACAACGCCGCGGTCGTACACGCCCTGGGGGAGCGGACCGCGACCGTCGTCGGCCACGACTGGGGCGCCACCATCGCCGCCAACACCGCGCTGCTCAGGCCCGATGTCTTCACCGCCGTGGGACTCCTCGGCGTGCCCTACGCGCCCCGTGGTGGTGTCCGCCCGTCGGACGCCTTCGCGATGATCGGCGGCGACGAGGAGTTCTACGTCGGCTACTTCCAGGAGCCCGGGCGCGCGGAGGCGGAGATCGAGCCGGACGTCCGCGGTTGGCTGGCGGGCTTCTACGCCAGCCTGTCCGCCGGCACCATGGCCCCCGAAGGCAGCCCGAGCTGCTTCTTCGTACCGCCGGGCAAGAAGATGTCCGACCGGTTCGTGCGCGGCGTCCGCCCGGCCTGGCTCAGCGAGGCCGAACTTGCCGAAATGGCTGAAGAGTTCGAGCGTACGGGCCTCACCGGCGGACTCAACCGCTACCGCAACGCCGACCGGGACTGGGAAGATCTCGCCGCCTGGGACGGCGCGCCGATCACCCAGCCCGCGCTCTTCGTCGGCGGCGACCGCGACGCCTCCGCCACCTGGATGGCCGACGCCATCGAGGCTTTCCCCACCACGCTGCCCGGTCTGTCGGCGAACCACCTGCTCCAGGACTGCGGACACTGGATCCAGCAGGAACGGCCCGACGAGGTCAACCGGATCCTCACCGGATGGCTCCGCTCGCTGAACTGACCGAGCCGCGCCCCCGCGCCCCCGCAACACCGCGCCGACGTGATGACCTGCCACCCGGCCACCCTGCCACCCGGCCGCGCGGCAGGAGGAAGGGGCGCGAACCTGACCGGCGTACGGCGTGTCCGCCTCGCCGCGTCCGCCCTCCGGCCGTGCCTGCTGCCCGTGGGGCCCGGCGGACGGATGTGACCCGATGTGGCGTTGGCACTTCACCGAACGTGCCCGGGCCGTACGGTGATACGGAGCGAATACGGGTGTGTGCGGACGGTGCCGTCGGGTGCCCTCCGTGCGGGAGTGAGGAGTTCGGGGCACATGGGCGCAGGTGTGACGGCCGGAGACGACCCCGCCGGGTACGGGCGGCTGCCGTTGGGCGTGGTCGTCGCCGACGGCGACGGGCGGGTGTCGCACTGGAGCAGCGGGGCCGGACGGCTGCTCGGCGTGGAACGCCACGAAGCCGTCGGCAGCCCCCTGTCGGCACTGCTTCCCGTTCTCGGCGCGAGACACGACGAAGAAGCCGCCGCGCCCGCCCGCGCGTTACCGCCCGCACCAAACTCCTGGCGGGAGGTGGAGGACGCGGCCTGCCCGAGAGCCGGGCGGGCCCGCCTCGCCCGCCCGTGCACGTCGCCGGTCGACCTGCTGTGGTGGGCGTACCCACTGAGCGGCCCGGGGCCGGACCGGCTGCTGGTGCTGATCGCCGACGCCACCGCCGTGGACCCGGGCGCCGCCGGTGACCGGCTCGGATGCGGATTCGCGCGGCACGCCACGCTCCCCGGCGGGGACGCGCTGGCGCGGCGGCTGCCGGACATCCTGCCCCGTATGGGCCCGGCCCGCAGCGCCCGCATCGTCGCGCAGGTCCTGGAGTGGGGCTATCCCGTCCTGGAGGTCAGCCGCCACGACACCGTTCCGATCACCGCCGACTGGGGCGTACCGAAGCATGTGCAGCGCCGGAAGCGCAGGAGCGGGTCGGGCGGTACGGCGGCGGGGGCCTCGGCCGACGACGAGGTCGACCTGGAACACGCGGCCGTACGCGAGCGCCTGGAATTCCTGAACGAGGTCTCCGGCCGCATCGGTTCCTCGCTCGACCTGGAGGTCACCATCCGCGAGGTGACCAGCGCGGCCGTCCCCCGGTTCGCCGACTTCGCCGGCACCCATCTGCGCGCCCAGGTCCTGGCCGGCGACGACTTCCCGGACGGCCCGCCCGACGTCACCACCGTCTGGCACCGGGTGTGGGTCGAACACGACGACGAGCCCGGCCGCTGGGACGACACCGTCCCGGTCGGCGAGGCCCTCGCCTTTCCCGAACACACCCCGTTCTTCCAGTGCATGGTCACCGGCGAGCCGGTGCTGATCCCCTGCATCAGCGACGAACTGGGCGACCGGATCTCCGCCCAGTTCGAGAAGCGGGACCTGCGCCCACTGATCAACGGCCGGTCCATCCTGATCGTGCCGCTCAAGGCACGCCACGTCGTCCTCGGTTTCATGGTGCTGCTGCGCCGCAACGGCCGCCGCCGGTTCACCGACATGGACCGCACCACCGGCGCGGAACTCGCGGCGCGCGCCGGGCTCGTCCTGGACAACGCCCGCATGTACACCTACCAGGAGAACGTCGCCGAGACCCTCCAGGACCGTATGCTCCCGCGCGTCGATCCCCACCCGCCCGGCTGCGACGTCGCCACCCGCTACCTGCCGGGCACCCGCCTCGGCCGGGTGGGCGGCGACTGGTTCGACACCATCGGCCTGCCCGGTTCCCGGCTGGCGCTGGTGGTGGGCGACGTGATGGGGCACGGCCTGCACTCGGCGGTCAAGATGGGACAGCTCCGTACGGCGGTGCAGACCCTCGCCGCCCTGGACCTGCCACCCGCCCAGCTCCTGCGCCACCTCGACGACCTCGCCCAGCGGCTCGGCGAACGGTACCTGGCCACCTGCCTGTACGCGGTCTACGACCCGTACACCTCCCGGCTGCACCTCGCCAACGCCGGCCACATCCCGCCCGTCCTGGTACGGGCCGCGGACGGCGGCAGCGAGCTGTTCGACCTGCCGACCGGGGTGCCGATCGGTGTCGGCGGCGTGCCGTTCGAGACCGTCACCCGCGACGTGGCCCCCGGGGACCGCCTGGTGATGTGCACCGACGGCCTCGTGGAGGTCCGTGGCCAGGACATCGGGCACGGGCTCGCGGCGCTGTGCGAGAGCGCCGCCCACCCGGCCGCCTCCATGGACGACGCCTGCGACACGATCATCCGGGCGCTCAACCCGCCGGGCGGCCGCAAGGACGACGTCGCCCTGCTGATGGCACGCCTCAACGGCATCGGCCCGGACCCCACCGGGCCGTGACCGCGGAAGCGACGGCCGGCACCCGGATGCCGAGTGACCGGCCGCCCACATCGCTTGTCGTACCGGCGTACCGGAGATAATCCGGAGCAGGAACGTATCACTGGAGCTGGGAGGGCACATGGACGTGTCGGAGCGGTACCGCGAATCGTGGGAGAGCTACTGGCGCGACACGTCGGACGCTCCCGGCGCGGCCATCTTCGACTGCGACGCCGAACTGAGCGCCGGCCGCCACCTGCCGCTGCTGGCCCCCTTCGCCGACGCCGCACTGCCCATCGTCGACCTGGGGTGCGGCACCGGCACCCAGACCCGCTACCTGGCCCGGCACTTCCCCCAGGCCATCGGTGTGGACCTCGCCGAAGCCGCCGTCGCCCACGCCCGGCGGGCCGACACCGGCGGCGTCGCCCGGTTCGAGCAGCTCGACGCCACCGACCAGGACGCCGTCCGGCGCCTGCACGAGCGCATCGGGGACGCCAACGTCTACCTGCGCGCGGTGATCCACCAGAGCGAACCGGACGCCCGCCCGGCGGTCGCCGCCGCGGTCGCGACCCTGATCGGCGACCGCGGTCGCGCCTTCGTCGTGGAACTGCTCTCCCGCGCCAAGGAGGTCCTGGCCCGTGCCGCCCAGGGCGCGGACGGCCCGCCCGCCAAGCTGGCCAGCATCTTCGCCCACGGCCTGACCCCCGCCGACGCGGACGACGCCACCGTCCCCGGCTTCTTCCACGACCTCGGCCTGCCGGTGCTGGCCAGTGGCGAGATCGACCTGGTGATGACCGAGAACCGCGCGGACGGCGTACGGATCGACCTGCCGGCCCAGTGGATGGTGCTGGGGCGCTGAGCGGGCTCCGCGGGCCGGCGTCCCGCCTCGCCGGTCCCGCTGCCCGCTCGGAATGCCGCACCGGGGCGCGCGCCGTGCCTGTGTTCGTCACCGCGTGATCTCGACCGGGTGTGCGCCGGCCGGACGCGAGTGCGCGCTCGTGGCGCGTAGTAGCCGCTCCGGAGGTGGCATTTCGGCCGGGTACGGACCGGCTGCGCCCCGGGTGCGTCGACGCACGGCCCAGCCGGGCAGGCTCCCCGCCTACACCGTCTGAACACGTGCTGTACGGGGGTGCTGGTGGCGCGCAACAAAGATCTCATGACGGCCCTGCTCAACGTCCGCAAGACGCTCATCGAAGAGATCGCGGGACTGGACCGGCGTCTGGACGACTCGCGGCACGAGGCGCTGGAACGCCTCACCACGGAAGCGGCGGACCTGCGGCGTGACAGCCGTGAAGCCCGTGACCACGCCGACCGCAACACCGCCGCCACCACGGAGACGGAGCGGACGGTGTCGCTGCTGCGGCAGGAGATCGCCGACGTACGGGAGTCGATCACCGGACTCCAGCAGACGCTGGACACCCTGGCGCAGCACCCGGTGTTCCGAACGGAGTCCGCCGACCGGCAGGAAGCTCCCGACGAGGGCCCCGACGAGCGTACGGAGCCCGGGTGGCCGGGACCGGACCTGATCGACGCCGGACAGGAACCGCCCTTCCCTCCGCTCACGACCGGGGACGACGACATCGACGACGACATCGACGACGCCGATCACGACATCGATCACGGCGAACATGCCGATGACGACGACGAACCCGACGCCCGGGACACCGCCACGGCCCCTGCCACCACCCCCGCCCTCATCCCCGGCCCTCCCGCCCCCGACGCCGGCCCCGATCGCATCCGCCATGAGTCCCAGGAGGACGTCGACCACGGCGTGCTGCTCCTGAAGGCGGCTCAGGCCGGGCCGGTCGCGCTGGTCTGCCACCGGGACGCCTGGGAGTTCCTCGCCGCCTGCGCCGCCGGCGACGAGCACTTCCGGTCCGCGTACGAGCTGGAGGACGAGGGCAACGGCCGGGTGCGGGCCGTGCTGTCCGGCCGTTCCGTCATCGGTGCGCTGATCGCCCTGCGCCGTACCCGCGACGGCAGTCACCTGGACGGTACATGGGCCCTGGCGAGCGCCTTCTACTCCCGGATCGCCGAGGGCCTGCGCGCCACCGCACGGGACGGGCGGCGGCCGCTGACCGTCGTCTTCGACGACGGCGTGCGGGACGCGGCAACCGGGACCTGTACGGGTTCTGATGCGACAACCGATTGATTTTCGATCGAAACCCATCGACAATCGATAGATGCATCGACACTTCATCGCCATACTTCGGGCCGGTATCGCCGCAGCCATCCTGATGGGCTTATTCGGGCAGGTCGTGGTCATCCCGACGACGGCCGCCGACGAGGTCGACAGCTTCCCCCCGTACGCCCCGTTCGCCGTGCCCTACGTGGTGGTGGCGATCGCCGGTGTCGCCTGCGTGCAGGTCGCGCTCGTCGCCGTCTGGAAGCTGCTCACCATGGTCGAGCGCGACGCCATCTTCACGCCGCGGGCCTTCCGCTGGGTCGACACGATCATCGGAGCCTCGGTCGTGGCGACCCTGCTGGCAGCCGGCGTCGCCGGGCACCTGGCGGTGGCCGAGATCCCCTCGCCCGATGACGGCATGGACGTCGTCAGCGCGCTGGCCGCCGCGCTGGTGGGCGTCGGCGTGGGGGCGGCCTTCGCGATGCTCGTCGTCATCATGCGGACGCTGCTGCGCAAGGCGACGGACCTGCAGACCGAAATGGCCGAGGTGGTCTGATGGCGATCGTCGTCGAACTCGACGTCCAGCTCGCCCGCCACAACCTGTCCGTCGGCGAGTTCGCCGACGCCGTCGGCATCACGCCCGCCAACATCGCCGTACTGAAGAACGGCCGAGCGAAGGCCGTACGCTTCACAACCCTCGACGCGATCTGCCGCACCCTGGGCTGCCAGCCGGGCGACGTACTGCGGTGGGTGCCCGACGAGGACACGGACGACGGCTAGGCGGCGGGGGGGGGGGGGGGCTCTTGGGGGCCTGGAGGACGGGGGGAATGGCCCGGGGAGTGACGGCTGGGGAGGGCGCATCGCGGAACGACGCGCCGACCGTGGCGGTCCGGACGGCGGTCGGTCGTTTGCTCCGCCCCCTCCGCTCCGCTTCGATGTTCCGGCTCGGCGGCCGGCTGTCAGTCGTCGCGGCGTGGGATGCGGGATGCGGGATGCGGGGAAGCGGGGAAGCGGAGAGGTGCCAAAGGTGTGGGGGAGAGCCGGGGTGTCGCTGGGGCGGCGGTTTCGGTGGCTGTGGGTGGCGTACGGGGTCAGTGCGTTCGGGACGGGGATCGCCTTCGACGCGTTTCCGCTGATCGCGATTCTGGCGCTGCACGCCGGGCCCGCCGAGGTGTCGTCGCTCGCGGCGGTCGGTGCGGCCGTGGGGGCGGTGCTGGCGGTGCCGCTCGGGCCGTGGGTGGAGTTCCGCCGTAAACGGTCCGTGATGGTCGCGACGGATCTCATCCGGTGCGTCGCGCTGGCGAGCGTCCCGGCCGCGTTCGTGCTCGGCCGGCTCGGGCTGGTCCAGCTCCTGGTCGTGGCGGCCGTCGTCGCGGTGGCGGACATCACGTTCCGGGCCGCCGCGGGCGCCTGCCTCAAAGCCCTCGTACGGCCGGCGGACCTGATCGTCGCGAACGGGCGTTTCGAGGCGACGACCTGGACCGCGACCGTGCTCGGGCCGCCGCTCGGCGGAGCCGCGGTCGCCCTGTGCGGACCGGTGGTGACGGTGCTGACCGACGCGGTCAGCCACCTGCTCTCGGCCGCGGGCATCCGGGCGATCGGCGGCCAGGAGCCGCGCCCGGCCCGGACCGCGGCGGCACCGCGGTCGCGCGGCGCCGGTCTGCTCGAAGGCTGGCGGTACATCCTGGCCCACCCGGCGCTGCGCCCGCTGTTCCTCAACACGGTCCTGGTCAACGGGCTGACCATGGCGACCCAGCCACTGCTCGCCGTCCTCATGCTCGGCCCTCTCGGCTTCCCGCCCTGGCAGTACGGTCTCGCCTTCGCGGTGCCGTGCGTCGGCGGCCTGGTGGGTGCGCGGCTGTGCCGTCGGCTGGTCGCGCGCCACGGGCAGCACACGGTCCTGCGCGTCGCCGGGACGCTGCGGGTCTGCTGGCTGATCGGTCTGGTCCTCGTCCGCCCCGGTGCCGCCGGGCTGGTGCTGGTCATGGCCGTCGAACTCGGAATGATCACCTGTATGAGCGTCTTCAACCCGGTGCTGGCGACCTGCTGGCTCGAACTGACGCCGGCGGACCGCGTCACCCGCACCCTGTCCGCATGGTCGGTGACCGGCAAACTCACCACCGCGGCGCTGACCGCGCTGTGGGGCCTCCTGGCCACCGTCACCACGCCCCGCACCGCCGTCGCGACCGCGGGCCTGCTCATCCTGGCGACCCCCCTGCTCCTGCCCCGACGCGCCCCGGCGGACGATCCGGAAGGGCGCCGTCGGAGTGTCCCCGGAGCAGGAGACGACCCGCTGAGTACGTTGCCACCGAGGCCGGGAGGGCAGCCGCGCGGCCGCTGAGGAGCACCGTCAGTGTGCCCGTGGCGGGCGCCTCGGGGGCGGGGAGCCGGCCGGTGCGGCGGAGTGCTTGGGCGGCCACCGCGTCGGCCGAGCCGTGCAGCACGAGGGGCGGCAGGCCGGGGCGCCGGACGGCCGCGCGGATGCGGTCGGCGACGAGTTCGTAGTGGGTGCAGCCGAGGACGAGGGCCGCGACGTCGTCCGGGGTACGCCGTGCCGCGGCGGCGATCGCGCGGCCGAGGGCCGCTTCGTCCGCGCGCTCCACGGCGTCGGACAGCCCGGGGCACGGCACCCCGGTGACGGTCACGCCGACGGCGAACTGCCGGATGAGAGCGCGTAGGTACGGGCTCTTGGTGGTGGCGGGGGTGGCCCAGACGGCGACCGGCCCGCCGCCCGCGGCCGCCGGCCCGACCGCCGGGACCGTGCCGATGACGGGCAGTTCGGGTTCGAAGCGGGCGCGCAGCACCGGCAGGGCGTGCACGGTGGCGGTGTTGCAGGCGACGACGAGCGCCTGCGGCCGGTGCGCGGCGGCCGACTCGGCGACGGCGAGAGCGCGGGCCGTGATGTCCTGCGGGGTGCGGGGGCCCCAGGACATGCCGTCCGGGTCCGAGGACAGGACGAGGTCGGCGTCGGGACGCAGTCGGCGTATCGCGGCGGCCGCCGCGAGCAGTCCGATGCCCGCGTCCATGACGGCGATCTTCATCCGGGGAGCGGCGGGCTCTGGCGGGGCGGGCGCGCCGGCATTCTCGTGCCGGTGGCGGAATGCGTGGCTGCGCTCTTCTCCGTATGCGGGCATGCCCTGTTGCTCCCCTGCGTTCTCCTCCGACGGCCGGTCGGACGCCGGTCATGGCCGACAGGGATTCTGTACGGCGGCCGGACCGGGTGACAGGGCCAATTCCACGGAGGTGGTACGGAATGGCGGGCCGGGAGGCGCACCGAATTCCGCGGTGCACTCATAAGGATTCCGTCTCCGTGGCAAACGGTGCGACACGGATCGGACGGCGTTTCCCGTGGCGGGCCCGCTCGTTGGGCGGGGACGAGTCCTTTCGCGCCGCTGGTCCTCGACGAGCTGCCGGAAGGCTCGCGCGCGTCCGGAGCGCTGGGCTCCGGCGCGAGGAGACCAAGGAGAAGGGACCACGATGCGACGGATGAGCTTCGCCCTGGCCGCGGCTGTTGCGATGAGCGGGGTGCTGTTCAGCGGGGCGGCCGCCGAGGCGGCGGCGCCGGTTCAGCCTCAGGCGGAGAAGAGCGGCCCGCCGTTCCCGTACGCCGACTGCCTCAAGGAAGTGAAGAGGCAGTACAAGGGGAAGAAGGACCCGGTCGCCACGTGCGACGCCCTGGTGCGGAAGGGCTGGATCAAGAAGTAACGGGCGTCGGCCCGCCCGGCTCTTCGCGGCACCGGGCTGCGCGCTCCGAGAGGCGCGGCCCGGTGCGCCGCCGGGGCCCCGGCCACACCCCGGGCCGTACGGTCAGACCTGCCTCACCGGCCCCGGTTCCCCGACTTGCCGAACCAGTCGAGGCAGAGCACCAGAGCGTCGTCCATCGACTCCGCGTCGCGGTATTCGGCCAGGTCGCGCAGGACGGCCCGGGGGACGCTCGCGGCGGGGAGCAGGCTGGTGGCGTGGATCGCGCGGGCGAGGGCCTGCTCGCCGTACTCCTCGCCGGGCGGTGAGACCGCCGCGTACACACCGTCGCTGACGAAGATCAGCCGGTCGCCGGGGAGCACCTCGAACCCCTGGGCCACGTACTGCGTCTCCTCGAACATGCCGAGCGGGAGCTGCGGCTCCAGCGGGACGCGGTCGATGGTCCGGCCCCGGCGCCGCCAGAGCTGCGGGGAGCCGGCGTCCACGACCTCCACCCGGCCGGTCGCGAGCTGGAAGCGGAGCAGCAGCGTCGAGACGTAGGCGGAGCCGCGGTACTGCCCGTAGAGGGCCTGGTCGGCGAGGGCCGCCTGGTCCGCGATGCCGATGCCGGCGCGGCGGGCGTTGCGGAGCGCGTTGACCGCGAGGTGGGAGAGCAGGGAGGCCTCGATGCCGGTGCCCATGCCGTTGGTGACGGCGAGGGTCAGCTCGTCGGCGTCGGCGGCCCAGTCGTAGTTGTCGCCGTGGATCGCGTAGGCCGGCTCCAACTGGGCGCCGATGGCGTACTCCTCGGCCACGCAGGCGCGCGCGGGCAGGAGCTGCCACTGCATCTCGGCGGCCAGGGTGAGCCGGGTCGTCCGGCGGGCCCGCTGGTAGACGTCGGTGTCGCGCTCGGCGACGAAGATCTCGTGGCCGAGCAGGTCCGCCGCGTGGGCCAGGGCGTCGGCGACGCCGGGCAGGTTGCGCCCGCCGGGCAGCCGGACGGTCAGGATGCCGAGACGTTCGCCGCGGACCGTCACCGGCAGGTGGTGGTCGACGGCGCCGTCCGCTCCGGCCTGCCGTTCGTGCCGTTCCTGGCTGCCGAAGGCGCGTCCCTCCGGGGTGTTGGAGATGGACAGCCCGCCCACGGAGTCCTCGCCGAGCGAGGAGAACGGCCTGAGCACCGTGCCGCCGTAGTCCGCGAGGAACAGGTGCACGGACGTGGCTCCGTAGGCCGTGGCGAGCGCCGCGCGCAGCGCGTCCACCAAGGCGTGCGGCGCCGCTGCGCGAACCGCTCTTTCCACATCACAGCTCAGGGTCACGGTCTCTCAAACATTCTTATTTCGGTGGATTTCGACATGGCCGGGCTGACGCGGGCGGCCGGAGGGTGACAGAGTGGTCGTGTGTCCCGTTTCCCCGGTCAGTCGTACCCACGCGAGCAGGTGACCGAGGCCACCCTTGCCGCCTCCGAGTTGCTGGAGGTGCTGTGGGGTCGAGGTCAGGAGACGGCTCGCTCGGCGCAGGTCTCGCCGTCCCAGTTGCGGGCTCTTCTGGTGATCGAGGAATACGAGGGTACTAACCTGCGCGCCCTCGCCGACGAACTCGGCTCGCGACCGCCCGCGGTGAGCCGCCTCTGCGACCGCCTGGAGGCCATGGGCCTGGCCGAGCGGTGTCAGAGTGCGACGAGCCGACGGGAGGTGGAGCTGCGGCTGAGTCTGCGCGGACGGGCGTTCCTGGAGGAGTACCGGGCGGCCCGTACGAGCGAGGTGGCGGCCATCGTGGCGCGCATGGATCCGGCCGAGGTCGCCGACCTGGCGTCGGGGCTGGCCGCGTTCCGCGGTGCGGCAGCCGTGCACCGCGCGGCCAAGGGGGGCCGTCCGGTCGCCGGACGCCGCACACTCGGCGCGGACAGCGCGGACAGTGCGTGAAGACATTCAGGCCCCGCTTCTCGATCCGAAGTCACTCCGGGCAGAGCCGTGTTGCTCAGTGACGGGGACAAGATTGTTGCCTTTCCGGAATATTGTCAAACGGCAACAATCGCTTCTATTGTTGATCATCCGATCCGGCCGGGCGGCAGTCCGGATCCGGCCACCGATCCCGTAACCGCTGAGGATTACCGTGCAGTCATCGCCCAGTTCGGACCGGCCGACGCGGGTCGTGGTGCGGGAGGGCCACCGTGCCGAGGACGCGTTGGTCGTCACCGTCACCGGCCCGCTCGACATCGACACCGTCGCACCACTGGAGGACGCCCTGCGTGAGGTGGGCGAGGCCGCGCACGGGACCGGGGCGGGCGGAGGCGGCGCGCGGCCGGTCGTCATCGACCTGTCCGAGGTGGACTTCGCGGACTCCACGACCGTCAATGTGCTGTTGCGGCAGCATGCCGCGCTCGGCACCCGGCTGCGCCTGGCCGCCCCATCGCCCGGGCTGCGCCGCCTCTTCGAGCTGACCGGTCTCGAAGGCGTGCTCCCGCTGTACGAGACGGTGGCGGAAGCGGCGGCCGACGGTGCGGCCGGCGCGGGAACGTAGCCGTACGCGCCCGGAAGGCGGCACAGCCCGTACGGGCCGGAGGCGGCGCGCACTGCCGCGCGGGCGAGAATTTCGTGGCGGAACTCACAGCAGGGAAACCGCGGAACCGCACCGCCCGGAATAACGACGGCAGGCCGGAAGGTTTCGCGGGGCATCCGAGTGCCCTGACGAATCCGGACCCACCTTCGCCGACTACGGTCGGGGAGAATTCCGGAAACCCCCATGGGGCCGCCGCGGCGGGCGGAGAAGGACGGCTCGGCGTATTCCTCCTCGGTCTCGTGAGCCTTGGTCGTGAGCGATCGCGGGCGGACACCTGCCCTACGGCCGTGCACGGCCGTATCAGCGGATGTCGGGCTGTTCCGGCCGGCCGTTTCGTGAGCCGGTCCGTGGTTGCCCTTACCCCGGGGCGGACGGGGTACCCGATCCACAGGGCAGCGCTCACGAGCCGCCCGCCGAGGCCGGATAGGGCCCACGGGGAACGCGTGGTTCCGTATGTACCGGGGTGATTGCGCCGTTGCCTGGCGGGAAAGCTGCCTACCTGTACGCCTTTCGGTCCAACGGGAAACGAGGTGAGCCCGATGAGCAGCGCCACCGCTCCGCACAGGGTTTCCGATGCGCCCTCACTGGTGGTGTCGCTGGAAAACTCTCCCGAAGCGGCAGCCGCCGCGCGGGACGTGGCGGGTGACTTCCTGAAAGGCCTGGGACCACCGCCGGGCCGGGACGCCTCCGACGCCGTCGTGCTGATCGTCTCCGAACTCGTCACCAACGCCGTCCGGCACAGCCGCACCCGCGCCTGCACCCTGAGCCTGGCGGCCGGGCCCGGCACCGTCACGGTCAGCGTGGCCGATGCCAGCCCCCGGCCGCCGTGCGAGCGCAATCCGGACGTCCGCGGCGCGGGCGGCGGCTTCGGCTGGCCGATGGTCCGCCGCCTCGCCGTCTCCACCTCGGTGGAGACCTCCTCCCAGGGCAAGACCGTCAGCGCCGTCGTCGCCCGGGAGGGCGGTCCCTCAGTGTGAGCGCGGCGACAGCCGGACGGCCAGGGCGAGCGTGTCGTCGGAGTGCAGGATGACGGTGTGCATGTCCTCGGCGATGGCACCGGGGATCTCGCCGACGGGCCGGTTCCGGTGCCGCCGGGCGCTCTCGGCCAGCCGCAGTTCGCCCTCCCTGGGGTCCCGACGGCTCTCGGTCAGCCCGTCGGTGTACAGGACGAGCAGGTCCCCCTCGTCCAGCTTCGCGTGCAGCAGGCGCTCGCTGCCGGGAAACGGGTAACCCACCCCGCGCCCCCGGACCTCCAGGTACTCCTCGCCGCCGGCGGCCCGTACGACCAGGGCCGGGGGATGGCTGCCGTTGGCGAGCAGCAGGTCCCCGCTCACCGGGTCGATCCGGGCCAGCAGCACCGTGGCCATCAGCTCCGGGTCGAGCGGTTCGAGAATCTCGTCCGTCCGGGCCACGATGGACTTCAGCGGGTGGCCCTCCAGCGCCAGTGTCCGCACGGCGTGCGTGACGTTCAGCGCGCTGCGGGTACTGCGTACGCCGTGTCCGAGCGCGTCGACGACGGTGATGTGGACCGTCCCGTCCGGCAGCGTGAACCAGTCGTAGAAGTCGCCTCCGGTGGGCGCGTCGGTACCGGCCGGCGCGTAGTGGACGCCGAGTTCCAGCCCGTCCACCGCGATCGGCGGCGGGCGCAGCGCGTCCTCCAGCTCGCGCAGGATGTGGCCGTGGGCCGTGCGCAGTTGTTCGTCGCGCTCCTCTAGCTGCACGTACAGGGCCAGTACCCCGCTGTTGGTCTCCGCCAGCTCGTGCGTCAGACGGCGCTGGTCGGCGGCGAGGGAGTCCACCCGGTCCAGGGCGACCCGCAGTTCCTCCTCCAGGAGGTGGTTCTCGGTGGCCGGGCCGGTCGCCGAGCCGTCCCCGTTGCCGTCGGCGATGCCCGTCGGCAGGGGAGCGGCGCCGTTGCCGCGCGTGCGGCCGCTGCCGCCCGTCGTGTCGTCCGGGAGCCGTCCCGAGGGGATGCGGACTTCCGGAGTCCCGGTCGGGAGCGGTACGTGCCAGGTGGCGGTGTCGGGGGACACCTCGGCCGGGAGCAGCAGGGTGGACCCGGCGGGCGGTGCGAGCACGGGGGCGGGAGTGCGCAGCGTGACGGCGAGGAAACCGGCGGAGGCGCCGGCCGGGGGCTCGGCGGCCGGCGGGGCGGCGGAACCGTCGGCGGCGCCCGAAGCGCCCCGGGCAGCGGCGGACGCGGCGTCCCCGGCGCCCGAGCAGGCTCCGGGGACCGCGGCGGCGGAACCGGAGCCGTCCGGGCGCCCGGCCCCGGGACCGTGGCCCGCGTCGCCGCCCCGGGAGCCGGCGCCCGGCCCCGCGGCGTCCTGAAGACCGACCGTGCCACCGTTGGCGCTCCCGGGCGCCGCCGGGGAACCGGCGCCGGGGGAGCCGGCCGAGGAGGAACGATCCCTCGCACCCGTTCGGCACGACTCCAGCGTGACGCCGTACCCGGCCTGTATCACCGTGTCCGCCAGCGTGCTCACGGACAGCACGAGTCGCGCCCGGGTCTCGACGGGCAGAGCGTTGGCTGCGCCCAGCCGGCGCACGGCGTGCCGCAGGGCCGGCAGCGCATGGAAGGTGTGGCGTCTCACGAGAGTCTCTGGTGGAGGTTGGCGGCGAATACGGTCCCGTCGTCCCGGCTGCGGCGGTGGCCGTGTACGAGGGCCGTGGCCAGCAGCGGCGCGGGCAGACGTATGAGGAAGGGGGGCGGGCTGTACGCCCAGCGGTGGTCGATGCCGTCGGTGTGCAGGAGGGCGGTGAAGCGCGGCTCCCACGGGAGGTCGCGGACCAGCGGCTGCGGCATCTCCAGCCCCGCCACACCGGGCTGCCCGGTCAGGCGGTTCTGGACGTCCTGCTGCGTGAGCGTCAGACACCGCACGTTGCCGACGCCGCAGTACTGGGCACGCCCGGCGTGCAGCCGCAGCAGCCCGACGGCCGCGCCCCGGCTGCGCCGCAGCGCGCGGTGGACGGTGGTCAGGAGCGCGGGCAGCGGCTGGTCCGGCACCCTGGCGAAGGTGCGCAGCGCGAGCTGCGCCGCCTCGGCCGCCTCCGGGCCGTGCCCGAGGCCGTCGACCACGATCGCGGTCAGCCCCTGCTCGGTCTCGGTCACCGCGCACGCGTCGCCGCTGACCTCCTCCCGCTCGGCGGGCAGGCAGACGGCGCCGATCGTCCGGCGACCGGCGTCCGTGTCCTCGGGCGGCGTCAGCCGGGCACAGGCCACGGTGCCGCCGGGCTCGTGGGTACGGACGGTGAAGCTGGTCGCTATGCGGTTGACGCCGCCGATGCCGGCGCCGAGCGTGTCGGTCGTCGTGTACCCGTCGGCCAGACAGCGCTGGAACTCCCGCATGCCCGGCCCCCGGTCCGCGGCGAGGATCTCCACGCCGTTGCCCAGCGGCAGGGCCTGCACGTACAGCGCCCCGTCCACCGCGTGTTTGGCGAGGTTGCTGCCCAGCTCGGACGCGATCACCGCGGCCTGGTCGGGCAGCGCGCCCTGGAGCCCGCAGCGCTGCGCGACCGACCGTGCGGCCTGGGCGGCCAGGTGCACGGCGCTGTAGTGGTCGACAGGGATGTACGCCGTCGGGTGGACGGCGGGGGGCTGGGTCAACGGTCGGCCCACCGGGTAGCGGTCACCGTCGTACCGCCGCCGTCGCGGGTACGGATCGCGAACTCGTCCATCAGGCGCTGCGCGCCGCCCAGCCCGTGTCCGAGACCCGTGCCGGTGGTGTAGCCGTCGGTGAGCGCCGCGTCGACGTCGGCGATGCCGGGACCGCTGTCGTCGACGGTCAGCCGCAGGCCCACCGCGCCGGGCCGGGTCGGGTACTCGATCCGTATCGTTCCGCCACCTCCGTGGATGTAGGCGTTGCGGGCCAGCTCGCTGGCCGCCGTGACCACTCGCGTCTGGTCGACGATGCTGAAGCCCACAGTGAGGGTGGCGTCGCGCACCGCGTGCCGGATCGCGAGCAGGTCCTGTTCGCTGCGCACGGTCAGTACCGTGGGTTCGGCCGGGAGGCCGGCCTGCTCCGCACTGTCGCCGACAAGCGTCGTGGTACCGGTGGCACCGGTACCGCCGTATTCACCGGGACCCGTCATGTGGTACCTCTCCTGAGGGACGGGGACTCTGATGCCAGCCCAGGGCCGCCATGCCGTGTTCCGTGTTCAAGGCGGTCTCCACTCCGGTCAGGCGCAGTCCCAGTTCGGCCAGGGTCATGGCCACCGGCGGACGCATCCCCGCGACGATCACCCGGGCGCCCAGCAGCCGCGCCATGGTGGTGAGTTCCATCAGCGTGCGGGCCACGAAGGAGTCGATGATCTCCAGGCGGGAGATGTCGATGAGCACACCGCGGGCCCGGTCGGCCGTGATGCGGGTGGTCAGCTCCTCGGTGAAGGCCACCACCGTGGCGTCGTCCAGCTCGTTGAGCAGCCCGGTGACCAGGACGTCGCCCAGCCTGAGAATGGGCACTCCGGCCGTGGGCCGGGCGTTCACCGCTGCTCCTGCGCGCCCGTGGACGTATGGGTGGACGCCTCGTCGGTCAGTTTGACGGCGGCGGCCAGCGCGTCGGCGAGGGTGGTGCGGGTCAGGATGGTCGACAGGTCGATGCCGAGCTGGGCGATGGTCTGCGCGATGGACGGCCGGATGCCGCTGATCACACAGTCGGCGCCCATCAGGCGCACCGCGTTGACGGTCTGCATCAGATGCTGGGCGACCGCGGTGTCCACGGTCGGCACACCGGTGATGTCGATGATCGCGACCAGCGCCTCGTGCTCCTGGATGGCCTCCAGGAGGTTCTCCATCACCACTTGGGTACGGGTCGTGTCGAGCGTACCGATCAGCGGGACGGCCAGGACCTGGCGCCACAGGCGGACGACCGGCGTGGACACCTCCAGGAGCTGGCGGCTCTGCCGGCGGATGATCTCCTCGCGGCCTTCGACATACGTCTCGAAGGAGAGCGCGCCGGCGCTGTCCAGCAGCCGGTTTATCAGCACGGCGGTGGTGAACAGCTCCTCGGTGTCCCGGGTCTGCCGCTGCACCGCCTCCAGGAGCGCCTCCTTGAGCGAGAGGATGGCCAGCGAGGTGACGGTCGGCATGGCACCGGCCCGGGCTCTGCGCATGGAGACATCGATCACGGCCTGGCGCAGCGGCCGGTCGGTGGCCACCACCCGGTTCGCCGGAACGTCGCTCTCCAGGCCCCGCAGGAGGGCACCGAGCAAGGCGTCGGCCTCCTCGCGCAGCTCGCTCTCGGTGACGATGCCACTCATCTCTTCCTGCGCGAGCTGCAATTGCACCCAGCGGTCGGAGACGGTGTCGGTTTCTGCGCGCAGCGCGCCGATGACACGTTCGCGTGCCGCGGCCTCGGTGGAACTCAACCCATGGTCCTTTCTCGGTGGTTGGCAGGAGCACAAGCGCGCTTCGTGCGCTGCCCGTGCGGTGTTCATACAACCGCACGCGATCTTCGATTGCCGTCCGGCAAATGTTACCGAGGGCGGACAAGGGTACGAAGGCCGGACCACCGCGGTCGCTCTTCCGGGGCCACCCCCTCCGATCGTCCGCCACCCTCATGAGCAACTGTTTCCCGCTGGCAAGGGTTGAACACCTAAGAGTAGGGCAGGTGCACGTGACCGTACGTACTGTGAAGGGTGAAGACGTGACCATGCTTGCCGCGCAGGGCAGTGCAGCCGGGGCGAAGGTGACGGGGCCGGCGGGGGCGGTGCAGCAGGCGCCCGGCCTGCCCCGGGTCCCGGACGCGACCAAGGTGGCGCCCCGGGACGCACGAGAGTTGTCGAAACTCTTTCTCACCCGGCTGGCCACACTGGAGGAGGGGACCGCGGAGTACCAGTACGCGCGCAACACCCTCATCGAGATGAATCTCTCACTGGTGCGGTTCGCCGCCTCCCGCTTCCGCGGCCGGGGCCAGGACCTCGGGCACGCGGAAGACATCATCCAGGTCGGAACCATCGGCCTGATCAAGGCGATCGACCGGTTCGACCTTTCCCGTGAGGTCGAGTTCTCCACCTTCGCCGTCCCGTACATCGTGGGTGAGATCAAGCGCTTCTTCCGTGACGCCACCTGGGCCGTGCACGTCCCCCGCCGGGTCCAGGAGCTGCGGGTCGAGCTGTCCAGGGCGGGCGAGAAGCTCTCCGCCGACCTGGGCCGCGAGCCCACGGTGGCCGAGCTGGCCACTCACCTGGAGATCGGCGAGGACGAGGTCGTCGACGCGATCGCCGCCAGCAACGGCTACACGGCGGGTTCGCTGGACGGCGCGGGCGACGGCTCCGGCGCGGCCGGCGAGAGCCGGGCCATCGCCGACGTCATGGGCGACGACGACCCGGCGATGGAGCTGGTCGAGAACCTGAACGCGCTCGCCCCTCTGCTGCACGAACTGGACGACCGGCGGCGCCGCATCATCGAGATGCGCTTCGTCCAGGAGATGACGCAGGCTCAGATCGGTGCCGAACTGGGCATCTCGCAGATGCACGTCTCGCGGCTGCTCGCCCGGACCCTGGAACAGCTTCGGAAGGGAATGCTGGACCAGTAGCCGGGTGCCGGCAGATCCGGTCCGCCGGCACCCGCCCGGTGCCCCGGGCGTACGCCCGGCGTGTACGTCTCGCCGCAATCGGGGTGAAAAGCCTCATTGTGAACGGTGTACCCACTCCGCCCCCGCACCGAACCGAAGTTCTGCGCCCGGTACGCCTCGGACAGGCGTCCGCCCCCTCACCGACGGACGCCGTGCCCCCGCGCCCCGCGCGACCGGTAGACGACGTAGGGGCGGAACAGGTAGCCGGCCGGCACGGTGAAGGCGTGCACGAGACGGCTGAAGGGCCACAGCGCGAACAGTGCCATGCCCAGCAGGGCGTGGAGCTGGTAGACCAGCGGCGCGTGCGCCATGGTCGGCACGTCCGGACTGAAGGTGAACAGGGACCGGAACCAGACCGCGACCCCCTGACGGTAGTCGTACGGATGGTCACTCGTGGTCGTGGCGGTGGCGGCCAGCCCGGCGACCAGGGTCGCGGCGAGCAGCGGGTACAGGACGCGGTCGGTACGCAGGCCGGCTGCGCGTACCGAGGGGACGCGCAGCCGCCGGTGGACCAGCACGGCCAGCCCCGCCGTGGTCACCAGCCCGGCGACGCCCCCGATCGCGAGGGCGTTGGCGTGGTAGAGCCACTCGTGGACATGGACGCGTTCGGTGAACGACTCGGGGATGAGCAGCCCGGTGAGATGGCCCGCGACGACGAAGAGCAGTCCGTAGTGGAACAGCGGTGAGCCGACGCGCAGCAGCGTGCTCTCGTGCAGTTGGCTGGAGCGGGTGGTGAAGCCGAAGCGGTCGTAGCGGTAGCGCCAGGCGGTGCCCGCGACGAGCAGGGTCGTGACGACATAGGGCAGTACGCCCCACAGCGCGGTGTGCAGGTGGTTCACCGGCGGGCTCCTCGGGGTCCGGAGCCGGGGAAGGAGTTCAGGCCCACGGTCTCCAGGGGCGGGGGCCCGGAACGGGCCAGCCGACGGGCGGCCGCCCGGTCGGCGGGGCGCGCCCCGGGCAGGGTGCGGCAGACGGCGTCGAGCACGTCGGCGTAGGGGCTGCGGTGGTCCTCCAGCGCCAGGCGCAGCAGTTCCAGCGCGGCCCGGTGCTCGTGCAGCAGACCGCGGCCGGCCGCCGGGACGCGGGCGGCGAACTCCAGCATCAGGGGAAGGTGGTCGGGCAGCTCGTCCGGGGCAGGCTGCCAGCCGTCGGCGCGGTAGCGCCCCTTGAGCCGGGCCAGAGCGGCGCCGCGCCGCCGGGTGTCGCCGTCGGTGTGGTACGTCAGGTACAGGGTGCGGCGGGGGCTGCGGTCGAAGGTGGCGACGTACCGCGCGGCGAGCGCCAGCGTGGGCACGTCCTGGACGCGGGCGCAGAACCGCAGCAGGCGAACGGCCGGTCCGCCCGACTCCGGCCGCAGCGCCGCGCGTACGCTCCGGTGCCGGGCGGGCCAGTCCAGCCCGGGGTAGGTCAGGAGCAGGGACGCGGCCTGGTGGACCAGCGGGGTGTTCACGACTCATCCCGCCGGCGGGGGAAGAGGCCGGCGGGGCGCCCGCGGCCGTTCCAGTTCAGCAGGTTCACCCGGTCCCGCAGCGAGGTGCCCGCGTGCTCGGCCCGTGGCGCCGCGGTGGGCGGGGCGTGGAAGCCTTCCGGGCCGCCCATGCCCGGTGCCCCCGCGCCCTCCAGGCTGCAACCGGTGTCCACGGCGCCGGGACCGGTCACGGTATAGCTCGTGGGGATGACGTAGCGCTCCTCGTACTTGGCCACGGCCAGCAGCCGGTACATGGCTTCCAGGGACGCGATGGTCATGCCCGCCGAGGCGGCGATCGCCGGGTCCGGCTCCTCGCCGAGATTGGCGCGCCGCATGTGCGCGCGCATCGCGGCCAGGCGGCACAGGGCGGCCTCCACCGGCGCCGTGTCGCCCGCCGTGAACAGGTGCGCCAGGTACTCCTGCGGGATGCGCAGCGCGTCGATGGCGGCGAACAGTTTGGCCGGATCCTCACCGTCGTGCCCGGTGGCGGTCAGCGACTCCACCACCGGCGACAGCGGGGGCACGTACCAGACCATGGGCATCGTGCGGTACTCCGGGTGCAGCGGCAGCGCCACCCGGTAGGTGCTGATCAGCGCGTACGCCGGGGAGTCGCGCGCGGCGGTGACCCAGTCGTGCGGGATGCCGGCGGCCTCCGCGGCGCGGGCGACCGCGGGGTCGAAGGGGTCGAGGAAGCAGGAGAGCTGGGCCTCGTACAGGTCCCGTTCGTCGGGTGCGGCGGCGGCCTCGCCGACCCGGTCGGCGTCGTAGAGGACGACGCCGAGGTAGCGCAGCCGTCCGACGCAGGTCTCGGAGCACACGGTGGGCTCGCCCGCCTCGATGCGCGGGTAGCACAGGGTGCATTTCTCGGCCTTGCCGGTCCGGTGGTTGAAGTAGACCTTCTTGTACGGGCAGCCGGTCACGCACATGCGCCAGCCGCGGCAGCGGTCCTGGTCGACGAGGACGATGCCGTCCTCGACGCGCTTGTAGAGAGCGCCGGACGGGCACACGGCCACGCAGGACGGGTTGAGGCAGTGCTCGCAGATGCGGGGCAGGTAGAACATGAACGCCTGCTCGTACTCCAGGCGCACCTTCTCGTTCATCTTCTTCAGCACGGGATCGTCGGCGAGCTGCGCGGGTCCGCCGCCGAGGTCGTCGTCCCAGTTGGGGCCCCAGGCGATGTCGATGGGGCGTCCGTCGGCCAGGGAGCGGGGCGGCGCGGTGGGTACGTCGTCGCCGAGCGGCGCGCTGATCAGGACATCGTAGTCGTACGTCCACGGCTGGTAGTACGCGTCCAGCGTGGGCAGTCGGGGGTTGGCGAACAGCCGGGCCAGGCGGCGGGCCCGGCCGCCGCTGCGCGGCACGAGCCGGCCGTGCTTGCGCTGCCAGCCGCCCTGCCAGACGTCCTGGTCCTCGTAGCCGCGGGGGTAGCCCTGGCCGGGCCGGGTCTCGACGTTGTTGAACCACACGTACTCGGTACCGGACCGGTTGGTCCAGGTCTGTTTGCAGGTGACCGAGCAGGTGTGGCAGCCGATGCACTTGTCGAGGTTCATGACCATCGCGATCTGCGCCATGACGCGCATCAGTAGCTGACCTCCTGGGAGCGGCGGCGGATGGTGGTGACCGCGTCGCGCTGATTGCCGGTGGGGCCGTAGTAGTTGGGGGCGAAGGAGAGCTGCGCATGGCCGCCGATGAGGTGGGTCGGTTTGATCAGCAGCCGGGTCAGCGCGTTGTGGACCCCGCCGCGCCGCCCGGTGGTCTGCGACAGCGGCACGTTCACCAGGCGTTCCTGCACGTGGTACATGAACACCGTGCCGGGCGGCATCCGGTGCGAGACGACCGCCCGGGCGACGACCACGCCGTTGGCGTTGACCGCCTCGATCCAGTCGTTGTCCGCCACGCCGACGGCCTCGGCGTCCGCCACGCCCATCCAGATCACCGGGCCGCCGCGGGCCAGGGTCTGCATCAGCGGGTTCTCCTGGAACTCGGAGTGGATCGACCACTTCGCGTGCGGCGTCACATACCGCACGGTCACCGACCGTTCGGCGGACGCCCCGGGGCGCGGCCGCTCGCCGAGCGCGGCCAGGTCCAGCGGCGGCCGGTAGACGGGGAGTTGTTCGCCGAACTCGGCGATCCACTCGTGGTCGAGGTAGAAGTGCTGGCGGCCGGTGAGGGTGTGCCAGGGCTTGCCGTGCTCGGTGTTGACGGTGAACGGCGCGTACCGGCGCTCCGGGCCTTCCTTGCCCGACCACTCGAAGCTCGCCGACACCTGCACCGGGCGCGCCTGGGTGTCGGAGAAGACGACGCGCCGCTCGGCGACCGAGGCGGCCAGTTCCTCCAGGCCGCGGCCCGTGCCGCAGCGCCCGGCGAGCGCGCGGAAGCCCTCGGCGGCCAGCCGGCCGTTGGTGGTGCCGGACAGGCCGAGGATCGCCTCGCACAGCTTCACGTCCGTGTCGAGCAGCGGCCGGCCGCGCGCCGTGCCGTCGGCCGCCGTACCGCAGCGCTTGGCGAGCCAGTCCGTCTCCGGACCGGCCCGGACGGTGATGCCTTTGACGGTCATGCCCTGCTCCCGCGGCAGCGGACCGAGGGCCGCCAGCCGGTCGGCGAGCGCGGTGTAGTCCCGCTCCACGAGCGTGTAGCGCGGCGCCGTCGGTCCCGGGGGCGGCGCCTCACCGGCCGCCGTGTCGTGCTGGAGGGCGGTGGCCACCAGGTCGCAGGCGCCGTCCAGGCGCCCGGCGGCCAGCCGGCTCACCTCCCGGGCGAGCCCGTGGAAGATCTCGAAGTCGGTACGGGCCTGCCAGGGCGGGCTGATCGCGGGCGAGAAGGCGTGCACGTACGGGTGCATGTCCGTGCTCGACAGGTCGTGCTTCTCGTACCAGGTCGCGGCCGGCAGCACGAGATCGGCGAACAAGGTGGTCGACGTCATACGGAAGTCCAGCGCCAGCAGCAGGTCGAGCTTGCCGCGCGGGGCCTCGTCCCGCCAGGTGACATCACGCGGCCGGTCCTCCGGCGGGGCTTCCGGCGCGCTCGCGTTGTCGTCGGCGCCCAGCAGATGGCGCAGGAAGTACTCGTTGCCCTTGGCCGAGGAACCGATCAGGTTGGCCCGCCACACCGTCAGCACGCGCGGCCAGTTGGCCGGCGCGTCCGGGTCCTCGCAGGCGAAGGAGAGCCGTCCGGCGGCCAGCTCCTCGGCGACCCACTGTCCGGGGTCCGCGCCGGCCCGCCGGACGCGCCGGCCGAGGTCCAGCGGGTTGGCGTCGAAGGTCGGGTACGACGGCATCCAGCCCCGGCGGGCCGAGCGGGCCACCAGGTCGGCGGTGTGCTGTCCGGCGAACAGGCCCCGGCCGGCCGGGGAGGCGAGCGCGTCGGCCGGGGCCCGGTCATGACGCCACTGGCCGGTGTGCAGATACCAGTACGGCGTACCGGCCATCTGCCGCGACGGGCGCACCCAGTCGGCGGCCGTGGACAGTTGCTGCCAGCCCGTGTAGGGCCGCACCTTCTCCTGGCCCACGTAGTGGGCCCAGCCGCCGCCGTTGACGCCCTGACACCCGGTGAGCAGCAGCAGGGACAGGAAGGACCGGTAGATCGTGTCCGAATGGAACCAGTGGTTGGTGCCCGCACCCATCACGATCATGCAGCGGCCCCGGGTCTGCTCCGCCGTACGCGCGAACTCCCGCGCCGCCCGCACCGCGGCCCGCGCGGGCACCGACGTGAGGGTCTCCTGCCACGCCGGGGTGCACGGGACGTCCGCGTCCTCGTACGCGCCGGGCCACTGGCCGCCCAGGCCTGCGCGGCCCACCCCGTACTGGGCCAGCAGCAGGTCGAAGACCGTGGTCACCAGCCGCCCGCCGACGCGCAGCGCCGGGACCTCCCGCTCCAGCGTCCCCCGCTCCTGGTCGAAGCGCGGCAGCACCACCCGCGCCGCGGCCGCGTCCGGCCGCCCGTACAGGCTCAGCCGCGGGTCGATCTCCCCCAGGTCCAGGTTCCAGCGCCCCGCGCCGCCCGCGCGCCAGCGGTCGCCCAGGGTCCCACGGGGTACGACCGGGGCACCGGTGCGCGCGTCGACGAGGACGGGCATCCACCGCCGGGCCTCGCCGGCGTCCGTGGCCAGTCCGGCGTCCTGCGCAGTCAGGAACCGCCCGGGCACCCGGACCGCCCCGCCCCGCGCGTCCGCCGTTCCGGCTCCGTGTTCTTCCAGCACGACGAGGAACGGCAGGTCGGTGAACCGCTTGACGTAGTCGGTGAAGTACGGCACCTGCCGGTCCACGAAGCACTCCCGCAGGATCACGTGCCCCATGGCCATCGCGAGCGCCCCGTCGGTGCCCGGATGCGGATGCAGCCATTCGTCGGCGAACTTGGTCGCGTCCGCGTAGTCGGGGGAGACCACCACGACCTTCTGGCCGCGGTAGCGGGCCTCGGCCATCCAGTGCGCGTCCGGTGTCCGGGTCACCGGCACGTTGGAGCCCCACAGCATGAGGTACGCCGCGTCCCACCAGTCGCCCGACTCCGGTACGTCGGTCTGGTCGCCGAAGACCTGCGGCGAGGCGATCGGCAGATCCGCGTACCAGTCGTAGAACGACAGCATCGGCGCGCCGATCAGCGACATGAACCGCGCGCCGACCGCGTGGGAGGCCATCGACATCGCCGGAATCGGCGAGAACCCCGCCACCCGGTCGGGCCCGTGGGCCGCGAGGGTGTGCACATGGGCGGCGGCCGCGATCTCCAGCGCCTCGTCCCAGCCGATGCGCACCAGCCCGCCCTTGCCGCGCGCCTGCTGGTAGCGCCGCCGCCGGTCCGGGTCCGCGGTGACCTCGGCCCAGGCCGCCACCGGGTCCCCGAGACGGTCCCGTGCCTCCCGGTACATCTCCACCAGCACCCCGCGCGCATACGGGTGGCGCACCCGGGTGGGCGAGTACGTGTACCAGGAAAAGGAAGCGCCGCGCGGGCACCCCCGGGGTTCGTACTCCGGACGGTCCGGGCCGGTCGTCGGATAGTCCGTCGCCTGTGTCTCCCAGGTGATGAGTCCGTCCTTGACGTACACCTGCCACGAACAGGATCCCGTGCAATTCACTCCGTGGGTGGAACGCACCACCCTGTCGTGTGCCCACCGCTCCCGGTAAGGCGCGTCCGCCACGTTCTGATCCGTACGGAAAACCGCCCGGCCGTCCTCCGAAACCGGCGCCCGGTGCAGCAGCCGGCCGGCCGCCAGGAGCCGCTCGGCCGCGTCCGCCGCGGCACGTTCCGCCTTCGCCCTGCCACGCCACATACGAGGGCTCCTTCTGAGGCCGGGTGGCGGACTCGCTCGGCACGCCACTTCACGAATCGACCTCAGATTCCTCCCGCCATGGGCGGCCCCGGCATCACTTTTACGCCAGTTGGCCAGGCTTGGGCATTATTTTTCCCACGCTTTGCCGCGATTGCCGCAGGGATAATCAGCGGCCCCCGGGGACCGCCCATCCCTCAGCCGCCCAGGGCCTCATGTCGCCGCTGTCCACGCTCGTCAGGTACCGCACCTGAGCAGGCCGCCGGTCCGCCGGCACCGCGTAGGTGACCTTGCCGCGCGTGCACTCGCCGGCGCTGACCTGCGTTTCCCCGGGGAACCGGGGCTGCGGGAAATCGTCCCGGACCGCTTCGGGCGGTGTGACGGCCGACCCGTCGGCAAAAAGGAGAGTGAAGTCGGTGTCGGCGGCGGCCACACTCCCGGATTCCGCGCACACCTCTACGTCCAAGGTGACCCACGCGGAGCCGTCCTTCTCCCCCTTCCCGGCCGCCGCCGCATTCCTGTCGGCGGGGGAGGCGCCGGCGGCCGACTGCCGATAGCTCAGAACCTTTGCCGTGCCGTGCCCGGAGGCGTCTTTGCGCTGCCATGCCAACGGGCGGCCCAACGGCAGAAGGCGGGGGGAGGATTCCGCGCCCGGCGGCGCGGCGGTGGTCTTCTTCGAAGGCGCGCCGTCGGCAGGCGGCGAAGGCGGGGCAGGGGAGCTGCAAGCGCCGAGTACGGCTGCGAGCAGCACGGGTAACAGCAGGCTGGTTCGGCGCATGATTCCTCCGGGAATGGCGGTCGGGGCGAAGAGCGTACCGGTCATCTTCACGCCCCGGCTTCCGGAAGGGAGGCCATCGGAGAACGGGCCGGCGGAATCGGCCGGACGCGTCGGTGGAATCGGCCGGACGAAAAGGGAAAGCCTGTCAGGGCAGCACGCCCGGGGTCGCTCAGCGGCCCGGCGGCGCCGGGTGGAGCCGGGGGGCGGGCATGAGCATGGTGAACGACGCCGCGCTGACACCGATGCGGGCACCGCTACGGCGGAGCGCCGGCAGCCTCGCGGGCCACTCCTCCACCCGTACCGAAGCGGCCCCCGGGCGGGCCGTGACCCGTGCGGTGAGAACCGTCCGCGCTCCGTCGAGGGTCCCGAAGCCGGTCATCGGGAGGGGGAGCCGGGGGAGCGACGGGCCCTTGGCCGACAGGCGCAGGGCGGCGACGAGCCCCTGAGCGTCGGTCACGCGGACCCGCGGCCCGTCCCAGCGGAACTCCGCCAGGTCTTTGGGCACACCCCAGATCCGGCGGCCGCCCCGCAGCGACCGTTCGTCGTCGACCCAGATCCAGTGCACGTACACACCGATCCGCCGCCCGCGGCGGGCGGCCGTACCGACGATCAGCTCGTCGTAGCCGAGGGTCCCCTCGCGGTACCGGATCACGAACACGGCCAGGGAACGGCGCGTCAGGGGAGAGAGGTCCGGGGGAGGAGCCGGGGCCGACTCTGCGGCGAACAGACCGCCCCACAGGTCGCCTTTCAGGTGCCAGGGCGGTGGTGGGTACGGGCCCGGCACCGCGCCGGAATCGGTCGCCGTCAGTCTGGCCTCCTCCCGGGTCGTCCGCACGCTCCCCCTCTCCCCCCGCCCGGGAGGGGGAGGCCGGGTTCCCGGCCGACCGGCACGGGGCCGCTCGATGGACGTTCGTGGTCCGCCGGATACCCGTACCGATCATCCGCAAACACGTACGTTCCGCACGGTCGTCGTCCCGCCGCGCGGGGCCAGGGGTACGCGGCCCCCTTCGACGGGACGGCGTCCGTGCCGGGGACGGGGCGCGCAGGCTCAGCCCTTGGACGCCACCGCCGCCAGCCGTTCGACCCCGGCGGCGAACTCGTCCGGCTCGAAGGACTGGAACGGCAGCCGCAGGAAGACCGTGCCCTCCGGCGGCGCCGCGTCACCCGGGTAGAAGCCGGAGCCCCGGGTCAGCTTCAGGCCCTCGGCCGCCGCTGCCTTCAAAAACGTGCCCTCGTCGGTGGCGACGGGCAGGTGCACGCTCACGTAGTAGCCGCCGTTCGGTACGGCGAGAAGCGCCTCCTCACCCAGCAGTTCGCGTACGGCCCGGACCGCACCGTCGTGCCGGGGCCCGAGCAGCTCGCGGATCCCTGCCACGTTCTCCTGGGCCAGACCCGCGTCCAGGGCCTGCGCGGCGACCGCCTGGAGCAGCGGGGCGGGGGAGAGGTAGGTGCCCTCGGCGAGCGCGGCCAGGGCGCCGAGCGTGGTGGGCTCGCCGATGACGTAGCCCACGCGCAGCCCGGGGCTGAGGATCTTGCTCAGCGATCCCATCGTGAGGACCCGCCCGGTGGGCGCCAGCTCGAAGAAGCCGGTGGGGGCCTGGCCGCCGTACCGCAGCTCCCGGTACGGGATGTCCTCCAGGATGAGGAAGTCGTGGGTCTCGGCGAGCTGCACGAGGCGGCGGCGCTTGGCCTCGCTCATGGTGACGCCGCTCGGGTTCTGGAAGTCCGGGATGACGTAGACGAGCGCGGGGACGCGGGTCGCCAGGCGGGCTTCGAGGGCGTCCAGGTCGAGGCCGTCGTGCCGGAGGGTGATGCCGCCGACCCGCCCGCCGTGCCGCTCGAAGATCTGTGCCGCGCGGTCGTAGGTGGGGGCCTCCACGTACACGTCCTTGCGGTCGCCCGCCAGGAGCCGCGCGGCGAGCAGGTCCAGCGCCTGGAGGGAACCGTTGGTGACGAAAATCTGGTCGGCGCCGACCGAGTGGAAGGCCGCGATCTGCTCCCGCAGCGCCGCGTCCCCCGTGTGGTTGCCGATCGGCGCGTACTGGAACAACCGGTCCTCGCCGGCCCGCAGGACGGCGGCGGTGTGCTCGGCGAGCTGCCGCGAGGGGATCGCTTCCTGCGGGGGGATGCCGCGCGAGAAGTGGAACATGTGTGGGTCTCCGTTCTCGGAAAGTCGTCATGCGGGTACGACGTGCGGTACAGGCGCCGCGCGGGTCGCGCTGCGCGGGCCTCTCAGGCCACCCCGGCCCCGGGTCCCGTCCCGGCCCGGGCCACGAAGTGCGGCCCCAGCTCGTCGACATCGGCCGCGCCCAGTTGCCGGAGGGTGTCCTCGATCTCCCGGCGCAGGAGCCGCAGCACCGCTTCGACTCCTGCGCGCCCGGCGACGCCGAGACCCCACAGGTACGGGCGCCCCAGGCAGACCGCGTCGGCGCCGAGGGCCAGCGCCTTGACGACGTGGACGCCGGAGCGGACACCGCCGTCCATCAGTACGGCGCACCGGCCGGCCACCTCGGCCACGATCTCGCTCAGCGCGACCACACTGGGGACGGCCCCGTCCAACTGCCGCCCGCCGTGGTTGGAGACGACGACCCCGTCCACCCCGCTGTCCAGGCAGCGCCGCGCGTCGTCGGCCCGCAGCACGCCCTTGACCAGGAGGGGGAGCCGGGTCCGTGCCCGGATCCACCGCAGGTCGTCCCAGCTCAGCGGCAGCCGGTCGATGCGGGCGCCGGCCGGCACCTGGCCCTCCAGGATGCCGAGCGCGCGCAGCGTCCCGAAGTCCACGTGCCCGGGGGTGGCGAAACCGGCGCGCTGGGCACGCACCCGCAGCGCGGCGTGACTGGCGTCCACCGTGACCACGAGGGCCGATGCTCCGGCGGTCTCGGCCATGTCGATCGTCGCGGCGATGTCGTCGCGCGACCGGTAGGCGTAGAGCTGGAACCAACTGGCCCCGGCCGACGACTTGGCGATCTCCGGGAAGGGCACGTGGCTGTCCGTGCTGACCACGGGCACGACTCCGGCCGCCTCGGCGGCGAGGGAGGTGGCGATCTCCGCGTCCTCGTGCAGCAGCCGCTGCGGGCTCGTCGGCGCGAGCAGGACGGGCATCGCCATCCGATGCCCGAGGACGGTCACTTCCGTACGGGGTTCGGTCGCCGTGCTGGCGAGGACCCGGGGTCTGAGCCAGATGTCGTCGAACGCCGCGATGTTGGCGCGGACGGTGCGATCGGTCCCAGCACCGCCGGCGACGTACGCGCGGCAGCCCTGGTCGAGCACCGCGTCGCTGGCGGCCTCGAAGTCCGGCAGGGTCAGGAGTTCTTCGAGATTCCGTACGGTTTCCATGGTGGCCTCCGGTCTCTCGTTGCGTGGGTGTGGATGTGTTCTGGGGTGGTTCCCGTCAGGTGCTGGAGGTGCTGGAGGTGCTGTACGTACCGGACCTGCTGGACATAAGGGCCGAGCCGGGCAGGCCCCGCAGAAAGGCGCCGGCTCGCCGCCCTGGCCTCAGGCGAACTGGTCGAACGCCATCTTCGTCACCATGCCGATCACCACGAGCACCAGCACGGTACGGACGAATCCGGACCCCTTCTTCAGGGCCATGCGCGAACCGATCAGCGCGCCGGTCACATTGCCCACGGCCATACCGAGCCCCAGCGCCCACAGCACGTTCCCCTGGAGCGCGAAGACCAGCAGGGCACCGAGGTTGGACGAGGCGTTGATCACCTTCGACATCGCCGCGCTCTCCAGGAACTGCGTGGCGAGCAGGGTGGTGAAGGAGATGATGAGGAAGGTGCCCACGCCGGGCCCGAAGAGCCCGTCGTAGAAGCCGACCACACAGCCGCCGAGGAGTACGGCGACGACGCGTCGCCGCCGGGTCACCTCACGGGCGAGCGGCTGGGTGCCGAAGTTCGGCCGCAGCGCCACGAACAGCGCGACCGAGATCAGCAGGACCATGATGACCGGGCGGAAGTATGCCGTGGGGACGGTCGCCGCCGACAGGGCGCCGAGCGCGCCGGCCGGCACCGCGCAGGCGGCGGCCGGTACGAGGATCTTCCGGTCCAGGGCCGTGCGCCGCGCGTACATGGCGGCGGCGGTCGCCGTGCCGGTGATCGCGGCGATCTTGTTGGTGCCCAGGGCGGTCGCCGGCGGCAGGTGCGGAAAGCTGAGCAGCAGGACGGGGATGAGCAGCACCCCGCCCCCGCCGACCACCGCGTCCACCCACCCGGCGGCCACCGCGGCGGTGAGCAGCCCTATGACATCTATGAAATCCAAGGTATTCCGGTCCTCAGTGCAAGGGCGCGCAGTGCTGGGCGACTGCACGGGCAGGGCGAATCCAGGAGTGGTCGAGCGCGGGGGCGGTCCCGCCCGGCGGGGTGCCGCGCTCGGCCGGCGGCTCAGAGCACTCCCTGGATGTCCTCCATCGGCGGGATGACGCGCTGACGGGGCATCATGTGCTGCGTCCAGCCGAGGATGGAGCGTACGGAGTAGCAGCGGCGCAGCCAGCGGTCCCGGCCGTCGTACCGGGGGACGAACGCGCTGCGGCCGTGCGCCGCCACGTGGTTGTCGACCACGACGAGGTCACCGGGCTCCAGTACGACGTCATGGCAGACCGTCTCCAGGGCCTCGGAGAGCGCCTTCAGCGCCGCGGTCGCCTCGGCGTCGGCGGCGTGGGTGGTGTGCGAGTTGAAGCGCATGAACGGCCGGTCGTACGGCCCGAAGACGGCGGGGTGCGGGCCGGAGCGAGGCACCGGCCCGGTCCTGCCCCGGGTGAAGGACGCAGGGTAGGAGCTGTGGAACTGCGGGGTGCGCAGGATCGCCACCTGCTCCTCGGTCAGGTGCCGGACGGCCTCGCGCACCGAGGCGACGCGGGTGGCCGCGATGCCCTCGTGGTCCTGGCGCAGGCACAGCAGGCCCAGGTGGTCGGGGCGCAGCGGGTGGTGGACGTTCTCGGTGTGGAAGTCGAAGGCCACCGATCCGCTGTTCTCGATGCGCTGTTCCTCACCGGGTACGGCGTGCACGTCGTGGATGAGCGCTCCGGCCTTCTCGTCCTGGTAGCCGACGAGCGAACCGAGCAGATCCGCCACCAGCGTCAGGGTGCCGTCGGTGGGGTGGCCCTGGAGGGCGCCGGAGTGGTGGACGGTGGGGGTGTCGGGCAGGTCGCCGATGGTGAGCCCGCGCAGCAGCAGGAAGCCCGAGTCGGCGCCGCTCTCCGCGAATTCGAGTAACGCGGTGCGCACGGATTTCGGCAGATCGAGAAGTAGACCGGAAAGCGCCAGTGCAGATGCCTCCGAGGCGCCGGCGGCGAGCCGGGAGAGCTGCCAGAGCTTGTGTGTTTCGGCCTCGGACAGGCGGTAGGTCCGCTGTTCGGCGAGTGCGGGGGTCACCGTGTCTCCTTGTTCTTGATTGCTGTGTTCGAGTTGCCCTTTCAGGCCGCGAGAGGGCGCGAACCTGGTCGGCAAACGTCAGAAGACATGCGCACGTGCAAATGGTGAGCGGCTGGTGTTCCGCTCACTATGAGCCGAAAGGAGAGGTTGGGCCGGAATTTGCCGGTAACAGTAGAGACCGCATTTCCGGACTGTCAACGAAAGGTTCCGGTCAACGGGAAACGCCGCCAGGCCGGTGCCGGCCGCGGGCACTTGCCCGTACATGGCATGGTTGGGAAGGTACGCCGGTTTTGTTCGACGAAGAGGCTGTAGAGGACATGTGAGGATCCTGTGATGGCGTCGGATCTGCGGCGAGTGCCCCCGGCGGGGCGTCACGCACCCCCGTCTCACCCACTGGACACCCTCGACGCGGCCGAGTTGCGGCCCCTGGTTCACGCCACCACGAGCACCCCCTTTTCGGTCATCGCGTGAACAACCGGCCATCCAGGATGACCAAAATGAGGCTCTGACAACCTCCCGGCACGGACCGGCCGGCCACGGCCCGCGACCGGGTCGGCGTTATGCTCGGCGGCGAGGGGCTGATCGGCTTCCACGCCGCCCGCACCGGCCAATCCGGCCCGACGGCCGTCGTGGCCAAGCCGCCGCCGCTCTCCTCGAACCCTGCCCCAGGGCGCCGGCGACGCCGTCGTACCGCCGGCCCGGTCCGCTCCGGCGGCCGGTGCCGTCGTGGACGGCGGCCCGCCCACGCCCCACCCACCGCCCCTCCGGGCAGACGCCGGAGTACCGACCGTGAACGACACCTTCCGCCTGACCACCCGGCGTACCGACGGCGACCTCGCCCTGGCCGCCCTCGCCGGCGACCTGGACCTGACCACCGCCCCCGCCCTGCGCGCCGCGGCCCTGGACCTCATCGGACGAGGCCACCGCCACCTGGTCCTGGACATGGCCGCCGTCTCCTTCTGCGACTCCTCCGGCTTCAACGCCCTGGTGGGGATCTGGCGCTGCGCGAAGGAGGCCGACGGCACCCTCGGCCTGGCCGCCGTCTCCGGCCGGCTCGCCCGGCTGCTGAAGATCACCGGCCTCGACGTCCTGCTGCCGGCCTATCCCACGACGGCCGAAGCCCTCGCCGCACCCCGGCGCGGAGACGAAGCGGCCACCCCGTGAGCCGCCCCCGCCCCCGTCCTTGACCGCGACCGCCCCGCCCTCGACCCGCCCCCGTCGACCCGGTCGGCGGGGGTTCGCCGTGACCTTCGTCGCGTCGGTTCGTTCGGTGGACGGGAGAGCTGTATCGGGCGGCGACAAGGAGGCGGGGGAATATGGCCCGTACGCGTGGCGCATTCTTCAAGGTGTCCACGGTGGCAGTGGCAGGGGCGGCCCTTCTGACCGGCGGGCCGGCGCTCGCGGCACCACCACCGCGCGACGAGGTCCGGCGCCTTTCCTGCGACGGGCCGGTGGTCGGATGCGTCCAGGAAGCACGCCGGACCCTGACCCGGGTACGCGACGAACTGGGCTGCGATCATCGGGCCCCCTTTCCCGTGATCTACGTCCATCTCGAACGGGCCCTGGAAACGGCCGCCGCGAAACCGGGCTCCTTCGACGAACCGGACTGGCTGGCCGGAGACCTCAACACCGGATTCGTCAATCTGTATTTGGACGCCTATCACGCGGACCGAAAAGGGCGAGCGCTTCCGCAGGCGTGGAAAACGGCTTTCGGAGCCGCGCGTACGGGTGATGTGAACGCGGGCCAGGACGTACTGCTCGGCGCCAACGCGCATATCCAGCGGGACATGCCCTATGTGCTGGCCTCCCTCGGTCTCACCCGCCCAGGAGGCGCGTCACGGAAAGCCGACTACAACCGTTTCCAGGCGGTTCTGGACCGCGCGTACGCGCCCGCCGTCCAGGAGATCGCCCGCCGTTTCGACCCGGTCATGGGCCTGGCCGACGCGCGGTGGAATCCCCTCGCCGGTTACACCGCCGGACGGCTTTTCCGTATGTGGCGGGAACAGGCGTGGGCGCACGCACAGCAACTCGCCGCGGCCAAGACTCCCGCCGCTCGGAACGCCGCCGAACGGCGGATCGAGACGAACGCGGCCCACTGGGCGTCGCTGCTGAACACCGTCCACGTCCCCGGATATCGCGCGATGCGTGACACGTATTGCCGGACGCATCAGCGCGGCGTCACCGAGACCCCCGCCCTCGTATCGGCGTCACGCACCGCCGAAATGGCGCGCGAGATTCCTCCCCATGGTCATGCGATCCCCACGACCGCCGGGTTGAACCGCTCGGCGACGTAGACCGGATACCGGCCCGGGCTCCGGATCACGTACTCCTTGAAGGCGCACCGGCCGAAGCACGGCGCCTCGGGTGCGTGCGCGACGCCGTACCGCAGCAGTTCACGGTGGAGCGCGCGGCGTTCCTCGCGCAACCGCACACCGAGCGGCGTCGGGTCCTCCGGCGGCGGAAGCTGGCCGGTCGCCGCCACCGCGGAGACGACCCGGTTGCGGCTGACCGGCCGGCCTCCGGGGTCGACCAGTTCGGAGAGCCGCTCCAGGAGCCGGGGCAGCCGCTCGGCCGCGAGGGCCCGGCGGATCGCGGGCGGCACCGCCGCCGTGGGCACCACCCGCTGCTCGACGACGCGCACCCGCAGCGGCACGTCGAGCAGCGCTTCCAGCATGACCGTCGTCGCGCCGTCCCCGGTCAGGAGGATGCGGGTGGCGGACGGGAGCGCGGCCAGGCCGTGCCCGGCGGCGGGAGCGGGGGCGGCGTCAGTAGTAGAGGAGACCACGGGACCAGTCCTCGTCGGGGCCGAACAGGCTGCGGGGTTTGAGTACGTCGCCCGGCGCGGACAGCACTTCGCAGGGCATCAGCGTGCCCGGCGGCACCACCGTCACCGCGCAGTCCACGCCCAGCTCGGCCCGTACGGCGCCGGACAGCTCGGCGCGGGTGTCCGCCGCGTACGCGTCCTCGGCCTCCACCTCGACGACGAGCCGTCGCGCTTCGGCGCGCGCCCGCCAGAACAGCACGCCGTACGCGGCGGGCAGCCGGAACACCAGCTCCTCCACCTGGACCTGGGAGACGCGGCGCCCGGCGACCGCGAACGCCTGTGACGCGCGGCCCGCGAGCCGGATGACGGGCAGCCAGTTACCGCAGGCGCACGGCTCGTGGCTCAGGTGGACGTGATCCTCCAGGTTGTACCGGAGCAGCGGCATGGCCTCGCGGTACAGCGGGGTGATGACGAGGTCGCCGGTGCCGTCCGGGGTGATCTCCCCGGTGGCCGGGTCGAGGATTTCGGGTACGACGCGGTCGGCGTAGAAGTGCCGTCGGCCGAAGCGGCACGCGGAGGCGAGCGGCCCGACCTCGGTGGCGCCGTAGTCCTCGATCACGGACGCGCCCCACAGTTCGCCCAGCCGCTCGCGGCGCGCTTCGCTCAGCGGCTCGCCGCAGACCAGGAGGGCGCGCAGGCGCGGGAAGTCGGCGCGGGGGTCCAGCCCCGCGGCGCGGGCCGCCGCGGCCCAGATCAGCGGCTCGGTGGGGTTGGACCAGGTGAGGGTGACACCGAGGTCGTGCAGCAGCCGGACCACGCGTGCGTACGGGGTGGCGAAGCTGCGGCTGTCCGCGGGCACCACGGTCGCGCCCTTCGCGCGGGCGCCGAAGTGTCCGATGTGCCCCGCGAGCACCATGGCGTACGGGATGCGCACCAGCAGGGTGTCGGCGGCGCCGATGCCGGCCGGCATCCGGTTGAAGCGCTCCCCGATGTCCACCCAGTCGTCCTCGGTGCAGAACGAGGACGTCGCCCGGCCCGAACTCCCGCTGGACTCGTGGTAGGTGGCGACCCGCTCCCTCGGCACCGCCAGCATGCCGAACGGGTAGGCGGCGCGCAGGTCGTCCTTGGTGGTCACCGGCACGTCGGCGAGGCCGCCGGGCATCGTCCCGCCCTCCTGGAGACGGAACCTGTCGCGGTAGAAGGGGGAGTTCGCGGCCTGGCGCAGGGTCGTGCCGATACGTTCCCGCTGGAGCGCGTGCAGCTCCTCGAAGCCGCTCCACTTCCGGGGTGTGGCCGGTCGCGTCAGTGTCATGGTGCTGTCTGCCTCTCCTGTGGTCCTCAGTGGTGGCCCGCTGCCGTCACGCCGGGGCCCGGACGGTGCCGGGGGCCCGCCCTTCGCCACCGTGCCGACGGCCGGCGGACCGGTCGTCGTCCAGCAGCGAGACGGGCATGACCGAGCGGAGTGCGGTGGCCCTGGAGCGCCGCAGCTCCTCGTCGGACGCCAGCCGGCGGAGCGGGACGAGCGCCTCGGCGAGCCGCGCGGGGTCGCGGGCGTCGAAGACGAGGCGCTTCAAGTCGGTCGCGATGGGTGAGAAGCATGTGCGGAACGCCGTACGGCTGACGTGCGCGTAGCGGTCCAGCACGTCCTCATCGCACCGCCCGAGGAGAACGGCGGCCAGCGCCTCGCCCAGCGGGAAGGCGTCGTGCAGTCCGGCTGTCAGCCCCATGCCGCCGGTCGGGTTGGTGACATGGGCCGCGTCGCCCGCCAGCAGGACCCGGCCCACCCGGAACCGTTCGGCGGTCCGCTGGTGCGCGCGGTACGGGGCGTACGCGACCAGCGCGGCGTTCCGTGGCCCGGGGAGCGTGCGCGCGAAGAAGGCTTCCAGTCGTTGTGGCAGCGTTTCTTCCGGGAGGGAGGCGTCCTCCGTCCAGGCCACCCGCCACAGGTTTCCCGAGTCGATCCGTACGACGATCGCCCCGTCGTCCGGATCGATGAGGAAATTCGCGTCGGCGTAACCGTGCGCCGCGAAGTCGTACCGGATATCCGTGGCGACGAAGCGTTCCGGCCAGGTGAATCCCTCGAAATCCACCCCGAGCGCATTCCGTACGGTGCTGCGGGCGCCGTCCGCGCCGACGGCCCAGCGTGCTTCGAGCCGTCCGTGGGTTCCCTCGTGCGTGTAGTCGATACGGACCGTTGCGCCGTTCTGGCGCACCGCGTCGACCGCGCAGCCGAACCTCACCCGGGCGTCCGGAAAACGCAGCAACTCTTCGAGAAGAATGCCGCTGAGGACATCCTGACGCAGGATCAGGTTGTGTGCGGGGGCGGTGTCCGTACGGGAATCCGGTAGGGGATGGTGAATGCGCTCGCCCGTGCGGCGCACCGCGAAGTCCCGTCCGCGCAGCGGGATTCCCGCGCGCACCATGGCGTCGAGCACCTTGAGCCGCGCGAAACCCTCCAGCGTGTGACCCTGGTGGACCAGGGCGCGGGCGGACGGGGCGATGTCCGGAGCGCTTTCCAGGACGGTGACACCGACACCCGCCATCGCCAGTCCGAGGGCGGTGGTGAGACCGACCGGCCCCGCCCCCACGACGCAGACGTCCGGACTTCTCGACCCGGATGACATGGGCATTCCTCCTGCCGTGCCGTACCGTTCCGCGGCACGGGAGATCGGTGTGGGCATGAAGACGGCTGCCGTGCATCGGGAATGCGCCGACTCGGCGCACGCTCCGGGGAAGGTGGAATTTCCCGCGCGGCACAGCAGCGAGAGGATCGAAAAACACAAGAAACCTACGGGGCGTTCCGCGGTAATCCAAGGTTCCGTTTTGACGGTTGGACAGTGGAGCGCGCAGCGGTGGCCGGCGTGCCGCCCCGGATGGCGTGGTCCCCGTGCCGGCGCGGCCGCCACGTCGGGTTCGTCACACTCTGCCGGTCCCCGCCGCACGGCCGAGAGCCGGAACGTCCCGCGCCGTCCCGGCCCGGGTACCGGGCGCGTTCGCGGTCAGCCCGCGACAACGCGGAGGTTTCCCGCGGGCACACCTCCGCCGCCCGGAGCGGGACCGCGCTGCCCGGCGGCCGCCCCCGCGGCCGGCCCCGGCGGACCGGTGAGGGCCGCGGCCTCGGTGAAGCAGCGCCGGGCCGCACCGTCGCGGCCGAGATCCCGCAGTGCCTTGCCGCAGGTGTCCAGGAGCAGGGCCCGGCGCTCGTCCGACTGTTCGTCCGGGGCCAGGGCCAGGCCCTTTCGGCAGTGGGTCAGTGCCTCGCCGGGCCGGCCGACGGTCAGGCAGTGGGCCGCCAAGTGGTAGAGGGACAGGGACTCGGTGTGCGGGTGGTCGAGGGCGTGCGCCAGCCGTGCGGCCGTCTCCCGCCGGGTCCCGGCGCCGGACAGGTCGCCGATGTGCTCCAGCGCGGCCGCCCAGTTGATCAGTGCGATCACCTGACCACGCGCGTCCCCGGCCCGCACGGCCAGGTCCGGGGCGCGGCGCAGGTGCTCCAGCGCCGCGGTGTGCTGCCCGTTCTCGGTGAGGACCCAGCCGAGCAGCGAGCACAGCCGGGACTCGGCGTCCGGGTCGCCGAGCGCGGTGGCGGCGGCCAGAGCGCGTTCGAGGGGAGGTTCCCAGCCGTCGTGCACCTGCCGCACGACGAGGGGCCACATCTGTACGGCGATGCGCCAGGCCAGTTCCGGGTGCCCGCCGTCGGCCGCGGCGGCCACCGCGGCGGTGAGGTTGGCGCGCTCGGTGACGTACCAGGCCATCGCGTCGGCGCGGCCGGCGAAGACCGGTGGCGGGACGGGCGGGGACACCCCTGGGGGCAGTGTGGAGCAGGGCTGGCTGCCCGGTTCGGCTGCCGCGGCGGCGGCCTGGGCGGCGCACAGATAGTACGCGAGCAGCCGGTGCAGCCCCGCCGGGTCGGCCCGCGACGCGCAGGAACGGGCGTACAGCCGGGTCAGGTCGTGCATCAGGTACCGGTCGCCCGCCCACTCCTCGACGAGATGCGCGGCGGCCAGTTCGTCCAGGGCGGCCCGTGCCTCGGCGGGCGGCAGGCCGCTCAGCGCTGCCGCGGCCCCGCCGTCGAGTTCGGAACCGACGTGCAGCGCCAGTTGGCGGAAGAGCAGGGCCCCGGCCGGTGGCAGTTGCTGCACGCTCAGGCGCAGTGTCGCCTCGACCCCGAGGTCCTCGCCGGCCAGCAGGGACAGCCGCCGGTGCTCGTCGGCCAGGTCGTCCGCCATCGCGCGCAGCGCCAGCCGGGGCCGTGCGGCGAGCCGGGCGGCGGCGAGCCGCAGCGCCAGCGGCAAACCGTCGCAGAGAGCAGCCAGTTGTGTGGCGGCGTCCGGCTCGGCGGCCACCCGGCCGGCACCGATCACGGTACGCAGGACCCGTACGCCGTCCGGCGGCGCCAGCCGTTCCAGCGGCAGCAGCCGGGCGCAGTCGGTGGCGGCCAGCCCCTCCAGCCGGTTGCGGCTGGTGACCAGCGCGGTGGACCCCGGTGTGCCGGGCAGCAGCGGGCGGACCTGCGCCGAGTCGCGGGCGTTGTCGAGCAGGACGAGGACGCGGCGGCCGGCGAGCAGCGCGCGGTACCGGTGTCCGGCGGCCCGCGCGTCCGAGGGCAGGCACTCCTCGGGGACCCCGAGCGCCTGCAGGAAGTCGTGCAGGACGCCGGCCGGCTGCGGACCGGTGCCGTCCGGCTCCATGGCGTGCAGGTCGGCGTAGAGGACGCCGTCCGGGAAGTCACCGGCGTACGTGTACGCCCAGTGGACGGCCAGGGAGGTCTTGCCGACGCCGGCGGGGCCGGTGACCACGCACAGGGCCGGGGTGCCCGACTGCGCGGCCTCGGTGAGCCGCGCCAGTTCGTCCGTACGGCCCACGAAGCCGGCCGGCGCGCGCGGGAGGAGGCAGGGCGGCGGGGGAGTGTCCGCGACGGCGGGTGTGACGGTCTCGGGCGGCGCCGACACGAGTAGCGGTGTGGGCGCGGGCACGGATGCGAGCGCAGGCGACGGTGCCGGAACCCGGTCCGTCACCTGCGCCTTCCTCGCCGGCGCCCGGCCGGCGCCCGGCCGGGAACGCGGGATGGCGAGGTACGCCTCGGACAGGGCGGCCCCTGGGCCGACGCCCAGCTCCTGGGCGAGCAGGCGTTGCGTACGGTGGTAGAGGTCGATGGCGTCGGCCTGGCGGTCGGCGTCGTGCAGGGCGCGGACGGTGGCCGCGGCCAACGACTCGCGCAGCGGGTGGTGTTCGACGGCGGACCGCAGTGGTGCGAGGGCTTCCGCTCCCCGGCCGCACGTGTGCAGGGCCGCGGCGAGGTGTTCCAGCGCGGCGAGCCGCTCCTCCACCAGCCGCTCGGCCGCCGCGGCCAGCAGCGGCGAGTCACCCGCCCCGCCGAGCACCCGGCCCCGCCACAGCCCGAGGGCTTCCCGCAACAGGGCGGCCGACTCCTCGCCGGGGGAGCCGGCGGTGGCCCGGCGCACCAGTTCACGGAAGCGCCACACGTCCACGGACTCCGGCGCGGCGTGCAGCGCGTAACCGCCGCTCTCGGTGGCGACGCAGGCCGAGGAAGCCGCGTGCAGCAGCCCGCGCAGGGCCGAGACGTGGCCGTAGACGATGGTCCGGGCGTGCGTCGGCGGCCGGGTGTCCCACAACGCCTCGATGATCCGCTCGGCACCCACCGGCGCGCCCTCGGCCAGCGCCAGCACCGCCAGCACGGCTCGGCGCTTGGGCGGCCCGACCGGCACCGGCACGTCCCCCGAGAAGGCCGACACCGGCCCGAGCAGCCGGAAGTCCATCCGCGTTCTCTCCCCTTTGCCGAGTCGTTACGGCGCGAAGCCTACGAGGTCACAGCGGCGAAGTCGGACGGGACGGAGCATGGCGGCCGGAAATGGACCATGGGTGTCCGCGGGCTGTCCGGGCCTCACGCCGTGGCGGCACCGGCGCTGGGCCACGCGGCCGCCGCGACGCGGACGAAGGAGCGGACGAGCGGGCCGGGGCCGGTGCCGGCCCAGGCGATGACGAGGTGACTGGGCGGCATGTCGGCCAGCGGAACGGTGGTGAGCCCTTCGGGAAGAGGATGGCCCAGCGGCACCAGCCCCACGGTCCCGCTCCACAGGACGGACTGGAGGCACTCATGGGCCGTCCGTACGACGGGCCCGGTGCGGCGGGCGGCGTGCCGGCCGCTCCAGAACGCCGCCCACACGGGATCGGTGCCGTCCGGGAAGCGGAACCACGGCCGGTCGGCTAGATCGCCGAGCCGCAGGCCGTCGCGCCCGGCGAGCGGGTCGTCGGCGCGCAGGACCGCGCCGACCGGGTCCGAGCGCAGTACGTGGGTGGCGAGACCGGTGGTGTCGAACGGCGCGCGGGTCAGGGCCACATCGACCAGTCCGGCACGCAGCCCGGTGGTCGGGTCGGTCAGGTCGGCCTCGCGGACGCGGACGCGGACGTGTGGGTGCCGGGCCCGGTAGGCGGCGGCGAGCCGGGTTCCGGCCTGCTCGGCGCTGTCGGCCAGGGTGCCGACCGTCAGGGTGGCCGTACCCGCGGCGGCGGCCACCCTGAGGCGTGCCTGGTCGGCGCGCGCCAGGAGGGTACGGGCCTCGTCCAGGAGCACGCTTCCGGCCGCAGTCAGGGCGACCCCGGCGGGGGAGCGGTCCAGCAGGACGCAGCCCAGGTCGGCCTCCAACTGCCGGATCGCCCGGCTCAGCGGGGGCTGGGTCATCTGCAGCCGGGTGGCGGCCCGGCCGAAGTGGAGTTCCTCGGCGACCGTCACGAAGTAGCGCAGCACGCGTAGCTCCATCCGGCGACGATACCCGCGCGGTATCGGGGTGACGGCATCGGTGTTGGACGCCGCCGGGCGCCGGGCGGTGGACTCGACGCCGTACCGGTTCCGCCCCGCACGGCCCGCCGGGGCCGGGACGTGGCGGCAGATCCCCCACACCCTTGAAGGAGCCGAGATGACCGAGGCAGCCGAGACGCCCGAGAGGACCGAGGCAGACGGGGCGACCGAGACGCCCGAGGCAGGCGGGGCGATCGAGATGGCCGGGGAGGCGATGCCGGATCCCGTCGTCCAGGTCGCGGGCGCCCGGGAGATCGCCCGGGACGTGGTGGTCATTCCCGACCAGGGGGTGCCGCTCGTGCCGAACATCGGGATCATCGGCGGCCGGGACGCGGTCCTGGTCGTCGAGACCGGCCTGGGGCTCCGGAACGCGGAAGCGGTACGGGAGTTCGCGGCCGAGTACGCGCGGGGCCGGAAGCTGTACCTGACGACGACCCACTTCCACCCCGAGCACGCCTTCGGGGCGCAGGCCTTCGCCGGCGCGGCGACCTACCTGGCCAACCGCGACCAGGCCGCGGACCTGCGGGAGCGAGGGGCCGGCTACCTGGAGATGTTCCGGCGGCTCGGTGCGCCGGTCGCACGCCGGCTGGCGGGCGTCGTGCCGTCGGGCCCCGACCGCCTCTACGACCGGACGTACGACCTCGACCTGGGCGGCCGGGTGGTGCGGCTGCGGGCCACCGGCCGGGCCCACAGTTGGGGCGACCAGGTGGTCGTGGTGCCCGACGTGGACGTCCTGTTCACCGGAGACCTGGTGGAAGCCGGGCAGTTCGCCATCTTCCCCTGGTTCCCGCCGCA
Organism: Streptomyces sp. NPDC018045; assembly: GCF_044327445.1. Lineage (NCBI taxonomy): Bacteria > Bacillati > Actinomycetota > Actinomycetes > Kitasatosporales > Streptomycetaceae > Streptomyces > Streptomyces sp. NPDC018045. The sequence goes on along the minus strand of NZ_JBIRFL010000011.1, from coordinate 148,415 downwards.
CGACACGGACGTCTCCGGCACCCACTGGCTCGCGGTCATGCGGCGGCTGGCGGCCCGCGGTGCGCGGACCGTGGTGCCCGGCCACGGCGCGGTCGGCGGCCCGCGGTTGCTCACCGACGTGCGCGACTACCTCGAACTGCTCCGGCACGAGACATGGCTGCGCCGCGACGCGGCGGTCAGCGAGCGGACGATCGCCGACGAGGTGGCGGAGCTGATGATCCGGCGGTACCCGCGGTGGACCGGACAGGAGTGGATCGCGAAGGGGGTGGGCTGCCTGTGCTCCGAGCACGCGCACGGCGAGCGCGGCCCGGCAGCCCGCCCCGGAGCGACGGACCTGCCCAGGTGAACCAGGATCGGGGAAACGTCACACACGGCGCCGACGGCCGCCCCGTACGGCGTCGAAGACCACCCACATCACCGGAAAGCGGACCGGCCCGGCTCCGGGGACAGCGCCGGCGATCAGCCATGACATCCTGTGATCTCGCTACGCGCGCCGGGCCGGCTCGGCGGATTACAAGGAAGATCGATGAGGCTCTGCTTCCTGGTGGAGGAACACTACCGGCACGACGGAATGCCGAATGAGGTGATTCGTCAGCTTGGCTCCTGGGGGCACCGGGTGGACGTGGTGCGGCCGGGCGGTTCCCTGCTGCGGATGACCGAGGCGGTGCGGGCGGGGGCGCACGACGCCTGGGTGCTCAAGACGGTCTCCGGCGGCCCGGGGCTCACCCTGCTCGAAGCGGCGGCCTCGGCCGGGATGACGACCGTCAACGACGCCCGCTCGATACGGCGCGTCCGGGACAAGGCACTGGCCGCGGCGATCGGCCGCAGCCGTGGGCTCCCCATGCCGGCGACCTACGCCGCGGCGCGGCCCGAACTGCTGGCGGAGATACCGGCGTCGGAGTACCCCCTGGTGGTCAAGCCCGCCGACGGCAGCTCGGGGCGGGCCGTACATCTGGTGGCGTCACCGGACCGGCTGGCCGCGATGGCCCCCGAACTGGCGCGGGAGGGCCTGCTCATCGCCCAGCCGTACGTGGCGAACTCGGGCATCGACGTCAAGGTGTACTGCGTCGGCGGCGAGCTCTACGCCACCGAGCGCTGTTCCCCGCTCCATCCGGAACTGGGCGTACGGGAACGCCGGGTGCCGCTGTCGGCCGAGGTGGCCGCGATCGCCGGGCAGGTCGGGGCGGTCTACGGCCTCGATCTGTACGGCGTGGACGTACTGCTGGGCCCCGACGGCCCCGTGGTCGTCGACGTGAACGACTTCCCCAGCTTCCGGCAGGTCCCGGACGCGGTGGCGCGGGTGGCGCGCGCTGTACTCGGCCTGGCCCGTGGCGGCGGCCGGGCGCCCGCCCCGGCCACGCTGCCCGCCGCGGGCCCGACGGAACAGTTCGGCGCGCTCGGCGGACCGCCGCCGGCGGACCGTCCGCATACCGCGCAGGCGCCGCAGGCCCCGGGCCCAGCCCCGGTCCCGGCCCCGGCTTCGGTCCCGGCCCCCGTGCACGTGCCCGCGGCGGCAGGGGAGAGCGCATGAGGATCGGCCTCATGACGGGCGATCCCGGCCACCCGCTCCTGGCGGCCACCACCGCCCTCCTCACCCCCGAGCACCGGGTCGAGACCCTCGACCCGGAGCGGGCGGACCGCGCCCCCGAGCGTCCCGCCGACGTCTACCTGCTCAAGTCCCGTACGCCACGGGCCCTCGCCCTCGCCCGCGTTCTGGAGGGCCGCGGTGTCCCCGTGGTCAACTCGGCCGCGGCAACCACGCTGTGCCAGGACCGTACGGCGATGGCGCACCGTGCCCGGCACGCCGGTCTCCCGTTCGCGCGCACCCGTACCTTCAGCACGCTCGCGGGGCTTGCCGACGGGCCGGGGCTCCCCGGCCCCGTGGTGGTCAAGAGCCGGCACAGCCGCAAGCAGGACCTGGTGGCCCGCCTGGACGGCGACGCGCAGCTCCGCGAACTCGCCACCACCCGGCCGCAGGAGCCGGTCGTGGTCCAGACATTCGTCCCGAACAGCGGCTGGGACCACAAACTCTGGGCGGTCGACGGCCACCTCTTCGCCGCCCTGCGCCGCTCCGAACTCTCGCCCGACGGCCGGGGCCCCACCCGGCCGCTCGCCCTCGACGACCTGCCGTCCGGCTGGCCGGAGATGGTGCGCCGGGTCGGTGCGGTCTTCGCGCTGGACGTGTACGGCGTGGACGTCATCGACGCGGGCGACGGCGCCCCGCTCATCGTGGACATCAACGCCTTCCCCGGCATCCGGGGGCAGGCGGGCGCCCCGGAGGCCCTGGCGGCGCTGGCGTTGCGCCGCGCCACCAGGACGCCGGTCGCCTGACGGTGCTCGTCGGGGCTCGTCGGGGCTCGTCGGGGCTCGTCGGGGCCGGGCCCGGACCACCGCCGGACCCGGCCCACGGCCCTTACCCTGCTACGCCGTGCCGCCGCCGACCTTGCGACGGCGTACGGTGATCACCGCGCCCGCTCCCACGGCCATGGCCACGCCGCCCACGAGGGCGATCGTCGGCAGCGCGGAGGACGAGCCGGTCGCGGCCAGTTGGGCTGCGCCGGCGGTCTCCCTGGCGCCGGCCCGCGTCTTGAGGCCGACCTGTGGCGTGTTGCCACCCGTGCTGCCGGCGCCGGCCCCGGCGCTCTCACTGGGCTCACCCGGTTTGCCGGGCTTTCCCGACTTGCCGGGACCGCCGGGCTTGCCGTGCGCCGGAAGGATCTTGAAGCGGTACTCCGCGTGATTGGATCCTCCGCAGGAGCCGTCCTTGTTGAAGAACGTCCCCTCCATGATCGCGTAACCGTCGCCGGGCTTGGCCGTGTCGATCGCGCGGATGCGCAGCGACAGGGTGCGAGTGCTGTGCGCGGCGAGGGAGAGTCCGGTGAACTCCCCTTCGTTGATGGCGTCGTCGAAACTCACCCACCTGCCCGTCCGGGGATCGCGGATTTCCGCCTGCAACTCCCAGTACGGGTAGCTGACGATCTCCGAGGAGGTGATGAACGGTTCCGGCCTGATCCGGTCCATGGCCTCGTCGGAGGTGTTGGTGAGGGTGAGGGAGGAATGGCTCCAGTCGGCACCGGCGACGAATTCGGTCTGCATCCCCTTGATGGCCATCTGCAGGCGCCCCGTGCCGACCTCGCACTCCCCGCCTGAGGAGGTGTCCTCGGACGTCGACCCGCCGGGCGTGGTGCCCGTTTCGGCCCTGGGATCCTGACCCGGCTGTGACCCGGTTTCCTGACCCGGCTCTCCCGCGGTGTCCTTACCGGGCCCGGTGCCGGGCGCGGGTGGGGTGTCGTTCTCCGTGTCCGTACCGGGCTTCGGGTTCCCGTCGGTTCCGGTGGCGGGCTCACCGGCCCCGGACGAACCGCCCGGTTCCGTCGCGCCGCCCGGCCGCCCGGACGTGCCGTCGCTCTCCGGGCCACCGCCCTCCTGCGACGTTTTGGTGTCTGCCGGCCGGCCCGGAATGTCCGTGGCGAACGCGGCGCCCGGCGCGGCCAGTACGGCGGCGGGCGCGAGTACGGCTGCTGCCGCGGCAGCCGTCAGGGTCTGGCGGAACTTCATCGACGAGACCTTCCTGAGACGTCACCTGAGCTGTCAGGCGTGTACGCCTAGGGGACTCCTGGTGAGGCAAAGGGTTGTGCTGTGTCGCCTGTTGTGGGTGTAGATCACAGTGGCGCCGGCCTCATCCACGGGCCGGGGGCGAGGCGCAGGGAGAAGCGCCCCGGAGGCGTCCGTGTGCCGAGCCATGGCAACCACGGGGTGCGAGCCGTCCTCGACATGCACCGCGAGCAAGGGCCCACGACCGTGCCCAGATGGGGCGGGCCCAGGCGTTGAGCCGGTGGTTCGTACAGCGGATGACCGACGACGCGGCCGGACTCGGCCTGGTCGGGTTCCGCCCCGATCCGGCGCACAAGAAGTCCTCGCTCATCGCGCTCGGCGAGAAGGGCCGGGCGGCCATCACCGCCGTGCTCGACCGCGAAGGGGCGGAGCTGCGCGAGGCCCGGGCCGATTTCGCGGATGACGAGATCGCCGCCTGCATCCGGGCCCTCTCCCGCCTCCTGCACTGCCTCGACGACGCGGACGTGAACTGAAGGACCACCATGGCCCGTTGCGGACGCACTCGCCCGACAGCACCGGCATGGCCGAGCGGCTCGTCCGTACCGTCAAGAACGTCCGCGCGGCCTCCGTCGGCGGGGCGGCGGGTGACGGGCGCGCCGCTCGCCGGCGGTAAGGCGCTCGTCAGGCGTCGGCGCTCCGGGCCGTGAAGGCGCCGTTGCCGGTGAAGACCAGCTTGGCGAAGCGTTCGCCGATCCGGCGGTGGGCGGCGGCGTCCGGGTGCAGGTCGTCGGGGAGCGGAAGCTCGGCGAAGTCCGCCTCGCCGTACAGCTCGCGGCCGTCGAGGTGGTGAAGACGCGGGTCCTCGGCCGCCCGCTCCGTCACGATCCGGGCCAGCTCGTCCCGGATGACGTTCAAGGTCAGCTTCCCGCTCGCGACTTCCGCCGGGTCCCCCATGGCCCGGAACCGCAGCTTTCCGGCGTCGAGGCCGGAGAAGTCCGGCGCGCAGGGCCCCGGGGTGTCCTCGTGGATCGGGCACAGGATGGGGGAGACGACCAGCAGCGGCGTGGTGGGGTGGCCTTCGCGGATGGTGTCGAGGAATCCGTGGACGGCGGGCCTGAAGGCCCGCAGCCGCATCAGGTCGGCGTTGACCAGGTTGATGCCGATCTTGACGCTGATCAGGTCCGCGGGGGTGTCCCGTAGCGTACGGGCGGTGAACGGGTCGAGCAGGGCGCTGCCGCCCAGCCCCAGGTTGACGAGGTCCACGCCGCTGAGGGAGGCGGCCAGCGCGGGCCAGGTCGTGGTCGGGCTCGCCGCGTCGGAACCGTGGCTGATCGAACTGCCGTGGTGCAGCCACACCCTGCGGCCCCGGTCCGGCGCGGGCTCGACGGGGGCGTCGGTGCGCAGGGCGAGAAGCTCGGTCGTCTCGTTGTGCGGCAGCCAGATCTCGACGTCCTTCAGGTCGCCGGACAGGCCGGCGAAGCGCAGGGTGCCGGCCGGCCCGGAGTGCTGCTCGGCGGTGCCGGCGGACATGTCGATGGTCAGGGTGTTGCCGCCCGCCACGCTCGCCTGGTCGGCCGGCCGGCCGTCGACGACCAGGTCGTACACGCCGTCCGGGCGGGGCGGAACCCCCACGTAGACGCGCTTGGTGGGCCGCGTGTCCAGCTCGATGGCGGTGGCCCGGGTGCGGAAGACCAGCCGTACGCCGGAGGGCTGGGACTCGGCCATGGACAGTTGCCCGTCGTTGCCCTGGGCGCGGGCCCAGGCGGGCAGCCGGTGCGGCAGCACGCCGTGCTCCGTGCGCTCCAGCTCCAGGGCACCGCGCAGCAGGCTCTCGGTGATGGGGGTGTCGGTCCAGTTGTCATTCGTGGGCATGGCCTCAACCTGTCGATCGAAGTAGGCGTGGGTGGGAGCAACTGCCGCTGTTTCCGGGGTTGTCGCGGCCTCGGTTCTAGGGGAGTTGAGGTGCGGGCCAGTTCCTCAGCAGGGCGTCGAGGGCGTCCAGGACCCGGGCCCAGGTCTCGTCCGAGTCGGGGGTGCTGTGGCTGAACCCGCCCCCCAGCTCCAGGCTGACGTAACCGTGGAAGACGCTGCCCAGCAGCCGGACCGCGTGGGTCTGGTCCGGTTCCGTCAGGTCGTATCCGCGCAGGATCGCCCGCGTCATCTCGGCGTGCCGGCCGCCGGCGCTGGCGGCTGCCGCCGCCGGGTCGAGCCTCAACTGCGCCGCCGCGTACCGGCCGGGGTGTTCCCGCGCGTAGTCGCGGTAGACGTTTGCCAGCGCGGCCAGGGCGTCCTTGCCCGCCCGGCCGGCCAGTGCGGCGGCGCCCCGGTCGGCGAGTTCTTCCAGGGCTAGCAGGGCGATCCTGGTCCTGAGGTCCTGTGAGTTCTTCACGTGCGAGTACAGACTCGCGACCTTGACGTCGAATTGCCTGGCGAGCGCCGAGACGGTCACCTCCTCGAAGCCGGCCTCGTCGGCCAGCTCCGCACCCGCCCGGGTCAGCCGCTCCGCCGTGAGCCCTGCGCGTGGCGCCATGGTCTTCCTTCCGTCAAGCGGGTGCCTGGAGGCCTCTACCTATAAGCAGTGTGCACTTTCCTAAAGCTTTTAGGCAAGTGTTTATCCAGATTAGGGGGGCGTACGGGCCGGTCGCGGTGAGGCAGTCGTCGATGATGCCGCCGCGGTTCCGGGGCCCGCGAAGTCCACGGCGGAGTGTGCCGAGCGCCTTCGGCCACGGCCCGGGCGGCGGGACTGGTCAAGAGTCGGCGGCCGGGGCCGGGTAGGGTGCCTGATCTGGGTGCCCCCGATCTTTTTTCAACCTCCGTATCCGCAGGTCAGCGGCGCGCTGCGCAGTGATCCGACCGGTCCGCCGGCCAGGAGCGGCGTACCTGCTCCGCGCAGGGCCGCGGCCGCGGCCGCGTGCCACCCGGCGGGACCGGACGAAAGAAGATCCTGATCAAGGAGAAGAACCACCATGCCTGCCCGCCCCAGCCTGCTCTACGTGTCCGACCTGGCCTATCCGGCACGGGGACGGCGGTACTGCGACGAGGACATCTCCCTGTCCTCCCGACTGCGCGCGGACTTCGACATCGCGTTGTGTCACCCGCTCGACGCCGCGGCGATGATGCACCGATTCGACGCCGTCGTCGTGCGCAACAGCGGGCCGGTCCTGCACTATCAGCACGAGTTCGACGCCTTCCGCGGCCTGGCCACAGAGCACGGCATCCGGGTCTACAACCCTCTGACCGGCCGGGCCGATATGGCGGGCAAGCAGTATTTGCCGGACCTGACCGCGGCCGGATACCCGGTCATTCCCACCATCGACCAGCCCGGGGACCTGGACCGCCTGCCCGTGGCCGAGCAGTACGCGGTCAAGCCGAAGGCCGGAGCGGACTCCATAGGTCTGACCTTCGTGCCCCGGGAACAACTGGGCGGCCTCGCGTACGGCGACATCCTGGTCCAGCCGCGTGTCGACTTCCGCTACGAGGTGTCCTTCTACTACGTCGACGACACCTTCCAGTACGCCCTCCACGCCCCCGACCCCGACCGGCGCTGGGTCCTGGAGCCCTACGCGCCGACGGAAGCCGACCTGGCCTTCGCCCGGCGCTTCATCGACTGGAACACCCTCGACCACGGCATCCAGCGCGTGGACGCCTGCCGTACCCAGGAAGGTGATCTGCTCCTGGTCGAGCTGGAAGACCTCAACCCCTATCTGTCGCTCGACCACATCGCCGACGAGGTCCGCGACACGTTCGTCACGGCCATGACGGCCTCCCTCCACCGGTTCCTGGACACCGTGCCCGCCGCCTGACGCACGCGCCCGGCGCGCCGGGGCAGGGCCGAATTCCGGGAGGGGGAGTCGGGGGAGTCGGTCCCGGTTCACCGGTTTGTGGCCGGATTCGGACCCCCGACGGTGCCATACTGGTCGGCAGGCCCAGGCACGCCTCGGCACGTCCCGGCTCACAAGGAGGCGGGATGACCGCTGACGAAGGCCCCGCCCCGCGGACGGCGTACGAGGTGGCCGCAGAGGTGACGGCGGGACGGCTCACGGCCCGTGACCACACGGCCCGGGCGCTGGCGCCCCGCCGCCTGTCCCACGCCCGTGACCTGCGCGCTTTCATCAGCGTGGACCCGACGGCCGCACTCGCCGACGCCGAGCGCGCCGACCGGGCGGCCACGGCGGACGCCGACGCGCGTGACCAGCACGACCCGGCCGAACGTACCGGCACGGAACTCCCCCTACGGGGCGTACTGCTGGCGGTCAAGGACAACATCGACGTCGCCGGACTGCCCACCACCGGCGGAACACCGGCCCTGCGCCGGCACCGCCCGGCGCGCGACGCCACCGTGGTGCGGACGCTGCGCGACGCGGGAGCGGTCGTCCTGGGCAAGGCCAACCTGCACGAACTCGCCTTCGGCGCAACCAGCGACAACCACGCGTACGGCCGGGTGCGCAACCCCTGGCGGCCCGACCGCATCGCGGGCGGCAGCAGCGGCGGTACCGCGGCGGCCGTGGCGGCCGGTCTCGTCACGGCCGGACTCGGCACCGAGACCGGATGTTCCGTACGCCTCCCGGCCGCCCTGTGCGGGGTGGTGGGCTTCCGGCCGACGACCGGCCGCTACCCCGCGCGGGGCGTGCTGCCCCTGTCGTGGACCCGGGACACCATCGGCGTCCTGGCACACACCGTCGAGGACGTGTGCCTCCTGGACGCCGTCATCAGTGGCGCGCCTCCCGCCCGCCCTCCGCACCCGACGGCGCCGCCCGAACCCCGTACGCTGCTGCGCGGCCTGCGGTTCGGCGCTCCCCGGCACCCCTTCCGGGACGGCGTCGCCGCGCCGCTGCTCGCAGCACTGGACGCCCGGCTCGCCGAACTCGACGCCGCCGGCGCCACCATCGTCGAGGACGAGCTGCCCGCCGGCACACAGTCCCATGTGGCGGCCGCCGGACTGCCCATCGCCCTGTACGAGGTCTCCCGCGCCCTCGACGGGTACCTCCGGGAGCACGGACTGCCGCTGCGCTTCGCCGAGGTCGCCGCCCGGGTCGCCGGCCCGGACGTCGCGCGCCTCCTGCGCCCACTGCCTGATCACGGCCCGACGGACGACGCGTACGAGCAGGCTCTGACGGTCCACCGGCCCGCGCTCGACGCCCTGTTGCGCGCCCACCTCGCGGACCGGCGGCTCGACGCCCTCCTCCTGCCCACTGCCCCCGTGACCGCGCCGCGCCTGCTGCCCGGCGAACGCATCCTGCTCGCCGGCCGCCCGGTACCGGCGTTCCCCGCCCTCCTGCGCAACACCGACCCGTCGAGCATCGTCGGCTGGCCCGCCATCACCCTGCCCGTCGTCCGTGACGCGGACGGACTGCCCTTCGGCATCGACCTCCAGGCCCCGCCGGGCCGGGACGCGGCGCTCCTGGAGATCGCGCGCGCCTGTGCCGTCCTGTGGGGCCTGCCGCGCCGGGGCCGAGTGGCACCTCTCCCGTACGGTGGCGCCTAGGCCCTCTCCGGTACGGCGAACGAGCCCGCTCAGCCGCGACGACATGGGCCGCCCCCATACCCATGAAGCGCCGACACCCCTTACCGTTACCCCTCATGACGAGCGCCTTCCCCACACCCGCCCCGGCTCCCGTGCCCTCCACCGACGTGGACCTCAGCGGACGTACCGCCCTGGTGACCGGCGGTGGCAGCGGCATCGGCAAGGCGTGCGCGCTGGCGCTGGCGGCGGCGCACGCGACGGTGCACGTGGTCGACAAGGACGGCGAGTCGGCCAAGGCCGTCGCCGGAGAGACCGGCGGGCAGGCACACGTCATCGACCTGGCCGACCCCGCGGCGATCGGTGCACTGCCCGCCGAGGTCGACATCCTCGTCAACAACGCCGGATTCCAGCACGTGGCCCCGCTCACGGAATTCCCTCCGGAACGGTTCGCGCTCATGCAGCAGGTGATGGTCACCGCACCGTTCCTGCTGCTGCGCCACACGCTGCCGCACATGTACGCGAACGGCTGGGGCCGCGTCATCAACATCTCCAGCGTCCACGGACTGCGGGCCAGCGCCTACAAGTCCGCCTACGTCGCCGCGAAGCACGCCTTGGAGGGACTGAGCAAGGTCACCGCCATCGAGGGCGCGCAGCACGGCGTGACGAGCAACTGCGTCAACCCCGGTTACGTACGCACACCCCTGGTCGAGCGGCAGATCAGCGACCAGGCCGCGGCGCATGGGATCGACGCGGCGGACGTACTCGCCGACGTCCTGCTGACCCGGTCACCGATCAAGCGCCTGCTGGAGCCCGAAGAGGTCGCCGCGGCCGCGCTGTGGCTGTGCTCGCCGCACACCGCCTACATCAACGGCGCTTCCGTGCCCTTGGACGGCGGCTGGGGAGCCTGCTGACCCGCCGCCCCCACGGCACCCCCGGGCACCGGCCCGTGCCTCGTCCCCGCCCCCGGCCCTTCAAAGGCACTTGTGCTCCTGCGGAATCCTCCGCACGGCGTCACCGAGATCGACCAGGCCGTCTCCCGCCGAAGCCTGTGCATCCGTCACCGTCACTTCAACGGCCGGCTCACGCCCGTAAGTGACGAGAACTTTCTCGCTCTCACTCGACGCTCCGGCCCGCAACACCCAGTCCACGCCGTTGACGTTGAGGCACGGGTCGGTGGTCGGGGGAGGGGGCGCCATGCCGCAGCGGAGAACGACGGCCGAATCCCCCCAGACGGCCACCCCCGCCCCTTCCGCTTCGGTCCGGTTCTTTCCCAGGAGCTCGGGCGGGTAGTGCCGGGCGATATCACCGCAGAGCGGATGCCCGGCGTTCGGCGCGCTCTCGATTTCCGGCGCGGGGGAGCGCAGCGCAAAGGCGAGTCCTCCGGCTGCGGCGAGAGCGGCGCCGCCCACGGCCGCGGCGACGACGAGCCTCTTTCCCGACGGTGGAACCACTTCTCGGCACGCCCTCTTCGGTCGAACAGTAAGTTGCATCTCGCCGAGCAACATTACGACCCATACGGGATGAAGGCGTCACAGACCGGTGCGTTGGGCCGCACCACGGTCACGCCGTGAACGAGGGTGGCCGGACCGGCTCGGGCAGGTACCGCGCGAGCTGGCCGGCCACGTCGACGAGGGCGCGGTCGGCCAGGCAGGGGCCGATGACCTGGGCCTCAGCTTGTTCTTCATCTCTCGTCTATCACTGAGGTTGGTGAGGGCAAGGTCCAGAAGGCATCGAGCCGGCTGATGGCCTTTCGGAGTTCTCGGGCTGCATAGTGGGGCAGGGCTTGCTGCGCGACGTCGAGGAGTTTGCGGGCTTCGAGCGGGTTTCCACAGCAGTGCCAGTGGAGGTCGCACCACTTGTCGTCGTGCCAGAGCTGGTCGAAGTCGTGCCACAGCTCTCGCTTCGGGCGGTGGACGTAGGCCTCCCACAGGCGTACGGCCTTGCCGACGTCTCCCGGTTGCAGGTGGTTCCGGGTGTGCTCCAGGCGTCCTATCTCAGCCAGTGCTCGCGAGGAGAGGCCCTTCATGACCGTGGTGGTGTCCTGTGACCGGCGCCGACGCGGGAGGTGGGCCCGGATGCGTCCTGGCCGTTTACGCGGCATGGGCCTTTCGGTTGATCGTCATGCCATACATGGTGCCACCTCCTCGAACCATTGCCGGACTTGGGGCGGGGTCGCCGCGGTCTGCGCTGGCCGGATGATTTTCGCGCGATCGTGTGCCGTGTGATGCGTGAGCAGCGACGCCTCCCTCCCCAGCGCGGGCGCTGAGGAACGCGAAGCCGCTCCGCCTGCTGCCTCGGTACTGTGGCTTCGCATGACCGACACCGAGATCGAGATCACCGCGGACCTGGTCCGCGACCTGCTGCAGGAGCAACATCCAGACCTTGCGGGGCCGGCCATCCGTGAGGTGGCGGGCGGCTGGGGCAACCAGATGTGGCGCCTCGGGGACGAGCTGGCCGTGCGTATGCAGCGTATGGACCCCACTCCGGAGCTCCAGCTCAAGGAGCGGCGGTGGCTTCCCGTGCTGGCCCCGTGCCTGCCGCTCCCGGTCCCGAACCCTGTGCGGCACGGCGAACCGTCCGAGCGCTTCCCCAAGCACTGGACCGTGATGACGTGGGTTCCCGGCGAACCACTGGACCACGGCTCGATCAGCCGTGGCGCCCACGCGGCCGACAGCCTGGCGGGCTTCCTCAGGGCGCTCCACGTGGAAGCGCCCGCCGATGCGCCGATCGCCACGGACCGCGGTGCCCACCCCAGGAACTGCGCGGACGGCTTCGAGAACTTTCTCCAGGCCGTTGCGCCCGCCGCTATCGCTGCCGACGTCCGGGCCGTCTGGGACGACGCCGTGGCGGCCCGGGACTGGGAGGGCCCGCCGGTGTGGGTGCACGGCGACCTCCATCCCGCGAACGTCGTCGTCTCGGACGGAACGCTCTCGGGCATCGTCGACTTCGGTGACATGTTCGCCGGCGATCCAGCGTGGGACCTCGCCGCCGCATGGGTGCTGCTACCCGCGGGCACCGACGCACGGTTCTTCGACACGTACGCGCACGCAGACGAGGCGACGATCCGGCGCGCCCGCGGGCTGGCCGCTATGAAGAGCCTTTTCCTGATGCTCATGGGGCAGAACGGCGATCGGGGGCTGCCCGGCGGCAAGCCGCACTGGGGACCCGCAGGCCGGGCAGCACTTGATCGTGTACTGAGAGGCAGCTCGATGTAGCCACGGAACGGCGATCCTCGTCCATTGCTCGTGTGCCGACTGAGGATGGGGCGACGATCGGTCGCGCGTACGCCGGCAGTCCGCCGAACTTCGGGCGCTGAAGCGGATGGAGGCGGCTGGAGGCACCTGCCTCCCTCGAACGGGGTCGGGCTCCATCAGCTCGCTCGGCCGGCAGACCGCACTCCCGGGCGAAAGCCAGGAAGGGACGGAACGGCTTCGCGTACACGCACCGCGGAGACGAACCAGGCCGACGGACACGATTCAGTGAGGCTCGCCGTTGTTCGCCGTCATTCAATCGAGGCGTTCGGCAGCGAAGTCCGTCTTCGGGCTCACTCGTCAGCGCACCTGGTCGCTCTTGGGCCCGATGTCTTTGAGCCTGGTCGGAGTTCCGTCCGGGGTGAACGAGTGGTGGAAGGTGAAGGCGTGCGGCGCGGAGCCGTGGTCGTGGAGGTGTTCCAGCCTGGAAACCCCGTCCCGCCAGGTGGGTATCACGCCGTCGGGGACCCACCAGAACACGTAATTCGGGTGCCCTGTCCTCTCGAACCAGTCGTAACGCCTGTTCAGCGCTTCGCGGTGCAGACCGGTGTAGATGGCGTCGAAGGCGGGGCGCAGGTCGGTCCAGAGCGAGAGGGTCGTGGCCAGGGCGGTGGTTTCCACCGTATGGCCCTTGCCGTACCAGGTCGGTACGGCGAACTCTCCCCATGCACCCCAGTCCGCCGCGAAGAGCACGCCTCGGTCGCCGTCCACCGCTTCAGCACGCGCGAGGTATCCGGGGTGTTGACTGATCTTCCGGTAGACGGCCGCACCGATGTCGTAGAACTCGCGCGTGAGAGGTGCGGGATCGGCGAGAGGTGATTTCAGGACGCCGAATGTGTACAGAGCAAGATGGGGCATTCGTCTCTCCCTGGTTGGGGCTGCCTGGCGTGAACCCGGTTCGGTGGCTTACGCAGGGGGCGAGGATGCGTGGGGCGTGCCCCACTCATCCCGTCGCGGGTGGCTCAGCCTGATGGAACCCCCGCGCGACCGTGGGCGACCGCCGAAGACCAGGTGAAGGTAGCTGCCTCCGCGGGCCTTGTCGAAGTTGCGTTTTCCCTGTCCAGGTGGCCTCCCGCACAGGCTCTTGCGGGAGCTGGGGCGGTGGTGTGCCTGCCGTCGTGGAAGTCCGTACCGGCCCGGCAACTGCGAGCAGCATCTCCGCTCCGCTCAATCTGATGTGCCGAGGGGGAGGGCAGACGCCAGCGGCGTCGACTGGGATGGGTGACGCAGTGACCGAGGTTGCTGTCAAAGGACAGCGGTGTCATGTCGGCTCGCACGGACACCGTTACCCGCCCGGGCACCGTTACCCGCCCGGGCACCGTTACCCGCACGGGCACCGCTAGGTGAGACCAACAGCGCGTTCGACAAGACACCGTGAGGAAGAGGAAGAGACGGGACCACGGGAGACGGGGCAACCGGCCCGGGAGAGTCCGGGTTCATTCCGCTGGACGTCCATTGACCCCGTTCACCGACTGGGCGCGCACACCTCACGGCGGCATGGGTGGTCCGATGAGCAGCGCGGGTCGTCGTACTCGTGGTACGTGATATTCGTACGCGTCCCGGATCCGCGGACACGCGGGGTGGGTGCCGAGCGGGCCTGCCCCTGGGTGTCTTTCCTGGAAGCGGTGCTGACACCGTAGGAGCCATGGAAGCAGAAGAAACGACACCGGAACGGGAAACCTCTGTGCAGAGTGGGCTCAGATTTCTGGGTGAGGTGGCGTGCCGTTATCAGGCGGATGAGGTACGCCCGGAGGATCTGCCGATGATCGCTGCTGAGGCGCTCGCGGCCGGACTGGACTCCCCGGCATTGTGCGAGCTCGCCGGTTGGCCTCGCAACGCGGATGCCCGCGATGTTCGCGACGCGTTCGAGCAAGCACTTGCCGAGTCCGGGATCGGTTTGCCGGATAGGGGCCTGGCGCGGCGTCACGCTCTGCGCCGAATGGCGGCGAGGCTCATCGATGGAGAGATAACTCCCGCTGCCCTGGCGAAGGACGACTGGTGGGAGACGGAGGCCGAGACTGCCGCGGAGCAATCGTTCGTGGCGCTGATTCCGCAATGCGATTGCTGCATCGAATACATCTTGGGGCTTGACCGGCAGACATGGGTGGCCCAGATGCGGAACGCTGCCCTCGCCCTGACGTCGTCTCCGCCGATCGGCCCCGGATGCTGACTCCGCCTCGCGCGCTCATCCTCGGCACAGGCGCGGACCGGTCGAGCAGCCTTCACTGAAGTGGCTGCGGTTGACGGCGAAGCGGGGTGCCGCGTCCCCGGTCACGGGTCTCGGCGAGCTGGTGGGCGGGGGGCTTCTTGCTCGGGCCGGTTCAAGGGCGCAGACAGTCACTGATCAGAATATGTGGCGCAGGTTCTCAGGGTCAGGAGAGTCGCGGCGCGGTGCCGGGCACCGGTGTCGGGCGGGTCTCCAGCTTTTCCCGTAGCCGGCGCAGTACCGAGAGTGCGACGTGCAGGTCCTCGGGTGGGATGTCCGCGGCGAGGTGTTCCAGCCACTGCTGTTCCAGGGGGCGCAGGGCATCGAGTGCCTGGCGGCCGCTCGGGGTGAGTTCGACCAGTGGGCTGCGCTGGTCCCGAGGGTTGGGGCGGGTCGTCACGACGCCTTCGGCGCGCAGGCGGTCCACGGTCTGTTGGACCGCCTGCCGTCGCAGACCTCGCTCGCGGGCCAGGCGTGCCACCGTCGACGGGCCGTCCAGCAGGAGCCCGGCCACCTGCCAGCGCGCCGAGGTGAGTCCGGCGTGGGCGGAGAGCCAGTCCCCTTCCCGCAGTAGGCGGCCGTTGACCGCGAAGACCTCGGCGGTCACCTCGATCAGGGCGTCCACGTCCACGTCGGGGGGTGAGTGATCCATGGCCACAGCGTAGGCCCCCGGCCGTACGCGGAGGTCCGGGCCTCCCGCCTTCGGTGGGCGATGCGCCGGAGGGTGCGCTACAGCCGGAAGGGCGAAGGCGGGATGACACGGGTTGTCGAAAGGCGCAACGACAAGGGCTTGTCGAAATCCGTTCCGGTGATTACGCTCGGCGTCCGGCCGGGGCGCCGCGTGCGACCGGAGTGTGGGGTGGGGCCGTGACCAGCGGTCCGGAGAGTGAGGGACCGTGTCATCCGCGAATCCGGGCACCGCCGACGAGGCGGCGCGGGCAGACGGGGCGTTCACGCACCGGCAGATCCTGACGGCCATGTCGGGGCTGCTGCTCGCGGTGTTCCTCGCGGCGCTGGACCAGACGGTCGTCGCCACCGCGATGCGCACCGTCGCGGACGACCTCCACGGCCAGACCGAACAGGCGTGGGCGACGACGGCGTACCTCATCGCCTCCGTACTGGCGATGCCGTTCTACGGCAAGCTCTCCGACATCTACGGGCGCAAGCCGATGTACCTGATCGCGATCGCGGTGTTCGTCGCCGGGTCGGTGCTGTGCGGCACGGCCGGGTCGATGGCCGAACTCGCTCTTTTCCGGGCGGTCCAGGGGCTGGGCGGCGGTGGGCTGATGTCCCTGCCCACCGCGGTGGTCGCCGACCTGGCCCCGGTGCGGGAGCGTGGCCGCTACTTCGCCTTCCTGCAGTTGGCCTGGGTGGCGGCCAGTGTCGTCGGCCCGTTGGCGGGCGGGGCCTTCGCGGAAGCCGGCGAGGTGTTCGGCGTGGACGGCTGGCGCTGGGTGTTCCTGGTGAACGTGCCGCTGGGGTTGCTGGCCCTGGTCACCGTACGCAAGGCCCTCGCCCTGCCGCACGAGCGCCGGAAGCACCGGATGGACGTCCTGGGCGCCGCGGCGTTGGCGCTGTTCCTGGTGCCGCTGCTGATCGTGGCCGAACAGGGCCGGTCCTGGGGCTGGAACGCGCCTGCCTCCCTGGCCCTGATCGCGCTGGGCGCGGCCGGGCTGGCGCTGTTCGTCCCCGTCGAACTGCGGCGCGGTGACGCGGCCGTACTGCCGCTCCGCCTCTTCCGGCGTGGTGGCATCGCCCTGTGCTCGGCGGTCAACTTCACGATCGGCGTCGGCATCTTCGGCACGGTGACCACCCTGCCGCTGTTCCTCCAACTGGTGCAGGGGCGGACCCCGACCGAGGCGGGGCTGGTGGTGATCCCGTTCATGGTGGGCACCATCGCCTCCCAGGTGGTCTCGGGCAAACTCATCGCGGCGTCCGGCCGGTTCAAGAGGCTCGCCGTCGTGGGCCTGGGCTCCATGGCCGGAGCGCTGCTGACCCTCGCCACCGTCGGTACCGCGACTCCGATGTGGGGCATCGCCCTGATCGTGAGCTGGCTGGGCACCGGCATCGGGCTGTCCCAGACCGTCATCACCCTGGCCATGCAGAACGCGGCACCCAAGAGCCAGCTCGGGGTGGCGAACGCCGCGTCCGGCCTGTGCCGGCAGATCGGTGGCTCCACCGGCATCGCGGTCCTGTTCTCCGTCATGTTCGCGGTGGCGCTCGGCCGTCTGGCCGACCTGTTGCACACCCGCCGCTTCGAGAGGGTCCTGTCGGACCCGGCGGTCACCGGGGACCCCGCCAACCACCGCTTCCTGGACATGGTCGAGTCCGGCCGCGGGGCGGGGATCGACCTGGACGACACCTCCTTGCTCCACGGCATCGACACCAGGCTGGCGCAGCCGGTCACCGAGGCCTTCGCCCACGGCTTCCACGTCATGTTCCTCGCCGCCGGCGCCGTGCTGCTGGCCGGTTTCGTCCTCACCTGGTTCCTGCGCGAACTCGACGACGGCGCACGGGCACCGGAGCGCTCGCTCCGGGTGGCGAAGGGCAGGGAGGGCGGGGCGTGAGGACGCGGCTTCGGTGGCGGCCGGGCAGGGCCCGCCCCGGTCACCCGAACGGCCGAGTGGGCGAGCCCGTGGCGTGCCCGGCGAGGGACGATGGGCAGGCGGGCGGGGACCGCCCCTGACCGTCGCTCCGGGAGCCCATCGTGACCTGTTTCGACCGACGTGACCTCGGCCTGCTGCTCCTCCGTGTGGGCACCGGCGGAGTGCTGGCCGCGCACGGCGCGCAGAAGCTCTTCGGCTGGTTCGGCGGGGGCGGGATCGAGGGCACCGGCCAGTTCATGGAATCCGTCGGTTTCGTGCCGGGCAAGGCCAGCGCCACCGTCGCGGGGCTCACCGAGGCCGGCAGCGGCGTACTGCTGGCGCTGGGGCTGGCCAGCCCCGCCGCCGGCGCGGCCGCGGCGGGCGCGATGGCGGGCGCCGCCGCCGTCCACACCCCGAACGGGTTCTTCGCGCAGAGCGGCGGCTACGAGCACCCTGCCTTCCTCGGCCTGACCACGACCGGCCTCGGCATCATCGGACCCGGCCGGATCTCCCTCGACCACGCGCTCGGCCACGCCGTCAACCGCAACTGGATGGTCCCGGCGGCGCTCGCGGTGACGGGAGCGGCCACGGCGCTGGTGGTGGGCGCGCGCAACAAGCGGGTACGGCAGGCCGCGGAGGACGAGGCCGCCCTTCCCGCTTCGTGACGTTTGCCGAGAGCCCTGGGAACGCCGCGCGTTGGGCCGCAAGGCCAAGCGGGGCTGTGCCATGGGCCGTCCGCCTGAGCTGCTCGTCTGAGCTGCTCGTCTGGGCTGTCCGTCTGGGCCGTCCACCTGAGCCGTCCGTTCAGCGTTCCTACTGCCTGCGCCGTGCCGTTCATCGAGCAGATGGCGTGCCCGACCGGGAGGCCGCCGACGCGACCGGACGGGCCGCCGGTGTCAGCTTCCGTACTGCTTCGTGTCGGGATGCTCGACGAGCAGGACGTGGGCGGCCTCCTCGGCCACGGGGCGATGCCGGATGCCCCGGGGGACGACGAACAGTTCGCCCGCCCTCAGCACCACCGGGTCCCGGCCCTCCAGCTCGATGCGGAAGGTGCCGTCCCAGCACAGGAACAGCTCGTCCTCGTCGTGGTGGTGCCAAGGGAAGGAGCCTTCCAGCCGGGCGAGGCGGACGGCGGTGGTGTCGTTCACCCTCGCCAGGGTGTGCTGCTGGAAGGGCCCGGGCAGGGCGGCGACGGCGTGCGGGACCGATACGGCGGTGAGGTGGCGCAGGTCTTCGTGGTGTGTGGTCATGCCGTGATCCTCGCCGCCGGTGCGGCCGGTTCCCAGAGCCAATGACCCATAATTGGTCCGCCAGTCGAACCAATCCGCTCCCGCCTCCCCGACACCGGAAGAACCCGACCATGCCCACGGAACCCGCCGAACTGGCCGACCGCCTGGGCCGGTGGTCGGCCGGGCACGGCCCGCTGTATCTGCTCCTCGCCGCGCGCCTGCGCCGCCTCGTCGACGAGGGTGAGCTGCTGCCCGGTACGGTGCTGCCGCCCGACCGCGTCCTGGCGGCCACCCTCGCCGTGGGGCGGGGGACGGTCGTGGCCGCGTACGAGGAGCTGCGCCGGGAAGGCCGGATAAGCCGGCGCCAGGGCAGCGGTACCCGGGTCGCGGGGCCGCCCCGTACGGCAGCGCAGGAGAGCACCGGGGCACCGGTCTTCCTCCACCTCCTGGAACCCCGCGACGACGTGATCCTTCTGGCGTGCGCCGCTCCCACCTCGCCGCCGCCGATCCTGCTGGCCGCATACGAGCGGATGCCGGCCCGGCTGGCCGGAATCAAGGACGACCTCGGCTACCATCCGGCAGGGCACCCGCAGTTGCGCCGTGCTGTCGCCCGTCACTACGCGCGGCGCGGGGTGCCGACCGACCCCGGGCAGGTCCTGATCACCAATGGCGGGCAGCAGGCCCTCTCCCTGCTCGCCCGCGCCTTTGCCCGGCCCGGCGGCACGGTGCTGGTCGAGGCGCCCACCTACCCCGGGGCGCTGGAGGTGTTCCGTGAGCACGCCGTCCGTCTGCGGACCCTCCCCGTCGGCCTGGACGGTTTCGAAGCGGCGACCCGTTCCCCGTCGCACCGCCCGGACCTCGCCTATGTCGTGTCCACCCACCACAACCCGACCGGAGCGGTACTGCCGCCGCTGGCGCGCCGACGGCTCGTCGCGGCGGCCGCCGACGCGGGCGTCCCGCTCGTCGACGACGAAGTCCTGGCCGACCTCGCCTTCCCCGGGCACCAGGTGCCGTCGCCGCTCGCCGCGTTCGGCGCATCGGTCATCTCGGTGGGTTCACTCGGCAAGAGCGTCTGGGGCGGGCTGCGCATCGGCTGGGTCCGGGCGGCCCGGCCCGTCATCGACCGCCTCGCCCGGCTGCGCGCGGTGCACGACCTCGGCGGGAACCTTCCCGCCCAACTCGCCGCCGCCGAGCTGCTTCCGGGGCTGGCGGACCACTGCCGGCAGGGGGCGGCCGAGCGCCGTGCCCGCCACGATCACCTGCGGGCGTTGCTGGCGCAACGGCTGCCGGAGTGGCAGGCGCCGCCTGTAACCGGCGGGCACGCCCTGTGGGTGCGTCTGCCGTACGGTGACGGGGGCTCCTTCGCGCAGACGGCGCTCCGGCACGGCGTCGTGGCGCTGCCCGGGAGGGGACTGGACGCTTCAGGGGGCAGCAGGGAGTTCCTCCGCCTCCACTTCCTGGCCGATCCGGGCACGTTGGCCGAAGCCGTACGCCGCTTGGCGACGGCCTGGCGCGAGCCCGGCGGCGGACGCGGGCCGGGCGTCCCGGCGCCCCGGGCACCGGCGGTATGAGTCAGGCCCGTACCTCGGGCTCCGGTACGCGGGTGAGGTGGAAGTAGAAGTCCTCCGGGTCGCCCTTCTTGTCCATCACGCACAGCAGGACGTCGTCGGTGAGCCGGCGGAAGTGGTCGATGACGGGCAGTTGGTCGTAGACCATCGCCGTGGACTGCTTGCCGCGGTGGACGACCTCGCGCAGCGACGCGAGGCCCATGTCGGTGTACGAGCACACCGCCCCGTCGGCGTCGCGGCACAGCAGCGGCTCCACGTGGTCGGCGTCGACGAACCGTTTGCCGTACCACCGCATCTTCGCCGACAGCGTGGCGTTCTCGCTGGTGCGCTGCGAAACCGCCGCCTTGCCAGGTGCCGATCAGGAGAGCGGTGTTGACCGGTTCCAACCGGTCGAAGAGGCCCGCGAGCGCCGTGGTGTCGTACGTGTCTCCGGACGCGATGGTGTCCAGGACTTCCTGCTCGGTGCCCATGGGCGGGGTCTCCCTCGGCTGGGGGGCGTACGGAGTGCCGGTGGTGCTGCCCGGCAGGGGAGGGGCGGCCGCCCGGCCGGGCCGTACGGGTCGAAGCGGTGGTACATCCGCGCGTGCGAGAGCACCACCCGCTCCAGCGCCACCGCGGAACCGTACCCCGCCGTACTGAGTGGAGCCAGGACCCGCCGGCAGCTCGCCAGCCCCGCCTCGGCGCGCTCGTACGCCTCCCGCTCGGTCAGGCCGACGGCCAGCACGTCGGCCTTCCCCTCGGTCTGTTCCCTGCGGTGGCCGCGGAGGTCGTTGAGCAGGCGGATGGCGGTCGCGGCCTGGCGCAGCGCACCGCGCAGCACCGGCAGGCGCCCGGGCAGGTCGGGCTCGTCCAGCAGGACCCACAGGGCGGTGACCTGCTGTTCGACGCCGATGCTCCAGGCGCCGTACCGCAGGTAGTCGGTCAGCCGGGGCGCCGCGCCACGGCGGCCGCCGTCCGGGCCGCGTCGTGTTCGCGCCGCATGCCGGTGAGCGTCTGACGCATGCTTTCCCGCCAGACGGCGACGAGTTCGGGACGACCGTTTCCCGCCACGTCCCCGGTGATCTCGGCAGGGCACGCGCCACGGGATCGCCGTCGCCGTGCCCGTCGAGGACCCGGTGCCAGTCCCGGACGCGGGCCGTGGGCCACTCCGGGGCCGTGGAGCCGGTCCCCTCCGCGCCCGACGGGCCCTGATCGGCACCGTCCTGCGTCCGGACCGGCTGCCGCTCACGGCGACACGCCCGCCCGTCCTGAGCCCGCCCTGCCCCCATTGAGGAGCCGCACATGACAGCTCACATACCGCCGCCCGGCAACAGAACGCGGCCCGGCCGGCTGCGGGACCGGGTCGCCCTGGTGACCGGCGCCGCCTCCGGGATCGGCGCGATGTGCGCGGCGCGACTGGCCGCGGAGGGCGCCGTGGTGGTGGCCGCCGACCTCGACGAGGACGGCGCCGCGCGGGTGGCCGGACAGATCACCGCGGCCGGCGGCGCCGCGCTGGCCCGCCGGGTCGACGTCACCGACCTGGACAGCGTGACCCGCGTCGTCAAGGAGGCCGCCGCCTTGGGCGACGGCCTGCGGATCGCGGTCAACAGCGCCGGGATCAGCGGCCCCCTGACCCCGCTGGCGGAGCTGCCGCCCGCCGACTTCGACACCGTGCTGAAGGTGAACCTCTACGGCGTCTTCCACGCGATGCGCTGCCAGCTCCCCGCGATGGCCGAAACGGGCGGCGTCATCGTCAACATCGCGTCCATCGCGGCGCACGCGGCCTTCCGCCGCCACGCCGCCTACACCGCGGCCAAGCAGGGCGTCCTCGCCCTGACCCGGACCGCGGCCCGCGAGTACGCGAGCCACGGCATCCGGGTCCTGTCGGTGTCACCGGGCGTCGTCGGCACCCCGATGGTCACCTCACTGCCGCCCGGGGCCACCGACGATCTCCTCGCCTCGGTCCCGTTGGGCCGCACCGCGCAGCCGGACGAGGTCGCCGCCCTCATCGCGTTCCTGGTCTCCGACGACGCCTCGTACGTGACGGGCAGCGACCACGTGGTGGACGGCGGATCTGGCGAAGTAGCGGATCCCGATACGTTGGCTGCCTCGACCCTGTGGGGTCTGCCCTGTGCCGACCGCTGCCGACAGCACTCGCCCGACGGGAAGGACCGACGCGCGTCCATGGACCCAGCCGACTTCTACACCGGCCTCGTCGCGGAGGCCTACGCCCCGTTGAGGTCCTTCTCCCCGGACCCCGAGGTCTACGCGGCCTTCGTACGCGAAGTGGGCGGCCCGGCCCTGGAACTGGGCTGCGGAGACGGCGACCCGCTGCTCGCCCTGCGCCGCGGCGGACTGGACGTGGAAGGCGTCGACTCCTCCGCGGACATGCTGGAGCGCTGCCGCCGCCGGGCCGACGAGGCGAGTGTCGCCGTCACCGTTCATCACCAGCGGATGGAAGCGCTCTGTCTGTCACGGCGGTTCCGGGCGGTCTTCCTGGCCGGGCCGACCTTCAACCTGCTGCCGGGCGACAGCGTCGCTGAGGCGGCCCTCCACCGCATCCGCCGCCATCTGGTCGACGGCGGATCCGCGCTGATCCCGCTGCACATCCCGGCCCCGGCACCGGTCGGCCGCGCCGGCCAGGTCCGCACCGCCCTCGCCGCCGACGGCGCCGAGCTGCGGTTCTCCGTGGTGTCCGAGGAGCGCGACGTGACCGCACGGACCCGGACCGCCCTGCTGCGCTACGAGCGTCACGGCACCGACGGGACCACCGTCGTGGAGCGCCCATGGCTGCTGCACTGGTACACCCGCTCCGGGTTCGAGAAGCTCGCCGCGGGTGCCGGGCTGCGGACGGTGTCGGTGACCGATGCGGACGGCGACGCCGTCGAGGGCGACGCCCCGTACACGGTCTTCCGCCTCCAGGCCGCCTGACGTTCCCCGCCGCTGCCGCAGGGCGGCCGCACCGGCAGGCGCGACAGGCCGTCGCCCTTCTTCGGGAAACGTTGAGGGAGGGGGACGCGTCGTCGTCGGCGTGGACGGTGATCCGGGCGGCGATCCGGGCGGACGGCGCCCGGGCGGGGTCAGGCGAGGCCGGTCATGATGCGGCCGACGAGTTCACGGTTGGCCTGGGGGACCGCGGCGAACTCCGGGTCGGCCGGGCCGGCCGTGCCGGGCTTGGTGCCGGGCCTGGTGTCGGTCGGGCCCGCCGTGCCGGGCTTGGTGTCGGCCTTCGGGGCGCCTGCCGGGCCGTCGTGGGCCACGGCGGCGGACGCCGCGGGAACGACCGCGGCCGCGGCGAGAACGGCACCGGCGAGGGCAAGACGTACGCGCATGCGGATCACTCCTGTGGGACGGGTACCTGGATCTCCAGCACAACCGTTCTTCGCGGCGCCCGCATTCTCTCCGGGGCACCCGGGTGGTCCGCCGCCCCGCTCGCGCCGGGGTCCTCCGAGTGCGGTCCCGGCGGTGGGTGGGAGGGGGCGGAGAGGCGCACCCGGTGTTTCGCGGGGAAGGGGGGCGGGCAGTGACGAGACGCCAGTCTTCGCGAAAGGAACTTTTATGGACGCCACCACCGCTAAGGGTCATATCTTCACCATGCTGGATGTGGACGGTGACGGCGTCATCTCCCGGGAGGAGTACCTGGCCCGCCCCGTACACGCGGCGGCGGCGCTGGGGCGGGACGGGGACGATCCGCTGGTCGTCGTCGCCCGCACGGCCCACGAGCGGGTGTACGCGTCGATGGACGCGAACGGCGACGGGAAGGTGACCTTCGAGGAGTACGCGACGTGGGCGGGTGCCGACGCCTTCGAGGAGGTCTGCCGACAGGCGCTGGGCTCGCTGTTCGACCTCGCCGACACCGACGGGGACGGCGCCCTGGACCGGGCGGAGTTCACCCGGCTGCGGGCGGCGCTCGGCAATCCGCCCGGCAACGCGGCGTCCGCGTTCGACGCGCTGGACACCGACGGGGACGGCCGCGTCGACCGGACCGCGTACCTCGACTCGATCCGTTCCTTCGTCATCGACGGCGCTTCCCCCATGGCCGAGGCGCTCCACGACGGCAAGCAGCCGACCACCGCGTGACGCGCCGGGGGCAGACCGGGTCCTAGCCGGTGGCGGGTACGGGGCACGGCCCCACCGGCCGGCGCCGCCCGGCGGGTTGCCCGCCCCGGGCTCTCACGGCCGGCCCGTGCCCCGGTCCGAGCGGAAGAGCACCCACAGCAGGAAGGGGCCGCCGAGCACGCTGGTGACCACGCCGACCGGGATCTCGACGGGGGCGATCACCCGGCCCAGCGCGTCGGCGCCCGCGATCAGCGCACCGCCCACCAGGCCGGAAGCCAGGACCGGTACGCGGGCGCGGCCGCCGAGACGGTCGGCGAGCACGGGGGCCGCCAGGGCGACGAAGGCGATGGGGCCGCCGATGCCCGCGGCCACGCCGGAGAGGACCACCGCGAGGGCCAGGGCGAGGGCACGGACCCGCCGTACGGGTACGCCGAGCCCGGCCGCGGTGTCGTCGTCGAAGCGCAGCAGTTGCAGCCGGTTCCCGGCGGCGAGGGCGAACGGGAGCAGGACGAGCAGGATCAGCAGCAGCGGTGTGCCCACCGACCAGTCGCGTCCGCTGAGGCTGCCGACCGTCCACAGGAAGACGCCGCCGGCGGTGTTGTCGTTCTGGCGGGACATGACGAGGTCGGTGACGGCCCCGACGACGGTCGAGACGCCGATGCCGACGACGAGGACACGGTGCCCCCGGTGGCCGGCGCCGCCCGCGCACAGGACCACGAGCGCGGCGGCCAGCACCGCGCCGACCGGTCCGAGCCACCATTCGCCGATCATGCCGGTGGACGAGCCGACGACGGAGGCGACGACGGCCGCGGTGGCGCCCTCGTTCACGCCGATGATGTCGGGGGTGGCGAGCCGGTTGCCGGCGAGCGTCTGGGTGAGGCAGCCGGCGATGCCCAGCGCCGCGCCGACCAGGACGCCGACGGCGATCCGCGGCAACCGGAAGTCCTGGACCAGCATCACCGTCGCGGGGTCACCCGTCCCGAACAGGCCGGAGAGCGTCTCGGAGAGGCTCATGCCGGTGGAGCTGGCGAACGTGCCCAGCGCGACGAGGACCAGGATCAGCGCCCCGAGCGCGACGGCGACCAGCGAGCCCCGGCGGGGGAAGAGCCAGGAGAAGGCCCCGGTCCGGATGACGAGGCTGTCGGGCGGCGTCACGTCGGCGGGGGCCGCGTCCGGGGAGCCCGGGAAGGCGGGGGCCGCGGGGGCCGCGGGGGAGGGGACAGGGGCCTTCCGGCCGGCCGGTGCCGGCTCCGCCGTACCGCGCGTCGACTCCGTCACGCCGTACCCCCCGCCGTCGACATCCGCCGGGAGCGGGCGATCCAGATCAGCAACGGTCCGCCGACGAAGGCGAGGAGCACGCTCACGGGGGTCTCCCAGGGGCGGATGGCGACACGGGCGAAGATATCGGCGGCGATCATCACGTCGGCGGCGATCAGCGCCGCCAGGGCGAGCTGAGCGGCGAGGCGCGGGCCGGTGACGGCGCGGGCGGCGTGGGGGGCCAGCAGGCCGAGGAAGGCGATGGGGCCGGCGAGCGCCACCGCCGATCCGGCCAGCAGGGTCACCGCCCCGGCGACGACGACCCGGACCAGCCCGGGGCGGTGGCCCAGGGACCGCGCGCTGTCGTCGCCGAGCGCCAGCGCGGCCAGCGGACGGGCGGCGCCGAAGGCGATCAGCAGGCCGACCACGATGAGCGGGATCAGCGGGTAGGTGTCCGAGGTCTTGATGCCCGCGAGGGAGCCGATGGTCCAGTAGCGGAAGGTGTCGAAGGTGGACTGCGTACTGAGCAGGACGTAGGAGGTCATGCCGTGGAAGGTGGCGCCGAGCGCGGAGCCGGCGAGCACCAGCCGCAGCGGCGACGCCGCGGCCCGGCCGGAGGCGGCCAGCAGCAGGACGATCGCGCTGGCGGCCATGCCGCCGGCGAGCGCCCAGCCCAGCAGGGCGTAGGAGGAGTCCACGCCGAAGTAGGTGAGGCCGATGACGACGCCGAGCGCGGCGCCCGAGTTCACGCCGAGCAGGCCGGTTTCGGCCAGCGGGTTGCGGGTGACGGCTTGGAGGAGGCATCCTGCGGCGCCTAGGGAGACGCCGACGAGGACGGCGGCGAGGGTCCGCGGCAGCCGCACGTCCAGGACGGCGAGCCGGAGTTGGGCGTCGGCGCGGGCCGTCGGGTCGCCCATGAGGAAGTCCCACGCGCGCGCGACAGGGCTGGACCCGGTGCCGATGAGCAGGGACAGCAGCAGCAGAACGGCCAGCAGCACGGTCAGGGCGACCGCGGCTGTCAGGATGCGCCGGCGGTGACCGGACGCCCGTGACGGTGGGGGCTGGGTGTCGCCCACGGGGGCCCCGGCCTCTTGCGCAACCAACATAAGGGTAGCCTAACCTAAGGGTTGACCGGGGCTTTCGTCGCCCGACGGCCCCGGCCACCCGGGATTCCCCGGGTGCCCCGCACCAACTGTTCCGTCAAACGCCGACCCGGCCGCCGGACTTCACCACTCGGAGACTACAGACATGTCCACGCACTCCCTGCCGCGCGTCCGCCTGACCGCGGCGGCCGCCGTCACCACCGCCCTGGCGCTGGCCCTCACCGCCTGCGGAGGGGACGAGTCCGGCTCCGGGCAGGCGAAGGCCGGCGGGGCCGGCAAGGCCACCGTCACCGACGCCACCGGCGCGCGGGTCGAGGTCCCCGCCAAGCCCGCCAAGGTGGTCGTGCTCAGCGAGATGGACCTCGACTCCGCGCTGGCCCTCGGGGTCCGGCCGATCGGCCTGACCGCGGGCCGCGGCCAGAAGGGCGCCCCCGGCTACCTCGCCGACCGCGCCAAGGACATACCGGTCGTCGGCGCCGTCACCGGCCCCGACATCGAGAAGGTGCTGCGCGCCAAGCCCGACGTCATCCTCGCCGGACAGCTCGCCGACCAGAAGGTTCTCCAGCAGCTCAAGGCCATCGCGCCGACGGTCGTCACCATCGGCAAGGACAAGGACTGGAAGAAGGCGCTCGACCTCACCGGCCGGGTCCTCGGCAAGCAGAACGAGGCCAAGACCTTCCTCACCGGCTACGAGACCAAGGCCGCCGACCTGAAGAAGAAGCTCGGCACGCACGCCGGCGCCACCGTCTCCGTGGCCCGCTACTCCGCCAAGGGCACCGCCGTGATGCAGCAGGGCGTCTTCATCAGCGACGTCCTGAAGAACCTCGGCTTCAAGCGGCCCGGCATCCAGAACGACCGCGGCCAGGGCCACTCCACCCCGCTCAGCGACGAGGACATCAAGCAGATCGACGCCGACTGGCTGTTCATCGGTACCCTCACCGCCAAGGGCAAGGACGCCGACCTGTTCGCGGAGCTGAAGGCCAAGCCCGCCTACCAGCAGCTCAACGCCGTCCGCGACGGTCACGCCACCGAGATCGACGGCTCCAAGTGGACCAGCCTCGGCGGCGGCCTGGCGGCCCTGTCCGTGCTGGACGACATCGAGAAGGCCATGGCCAAGTGACGGACGGCACCGGGCCGGACGGACACCCCCGCCCGGCCCGGTGCCCGCCCCGCCCGGGAGCCCCGGCCGTCGGCCGGTGCCCCGCCCGCACGGCCCCAGTCACCACCGTCACACCCAAGGAGAACCACCTGTCATGGCACTGACCATCGACCACCTGCGCGCGGACGTCGCCGACGTGCTGGGCGAGGACCCGGCCGACATCCCCGTCGACGAGAACCTCGTCGACTACGGCATGGACTCGGTCCGCATCATGGCGCTCCTGGAACGATGGCGCCGCGACCACGGCACCCGGGCCGGCTTCGTGGACCTCGCCGAGCAGCCCGCCATCGAGGCATGGGCCCGCATCCTGGGCGCGGTCTCGTGACCGCGCTCCTCGACGCCGGCGCGGACGGCCCGCGCACCGCCGAGGGCCTGCCGCTGACGGCCGCCCAGACCGGCCTGTGGTACGCCCAGGCCCTGGATCCGGCGAGCCCCGCACAGAACACCGCGGAGTACCTGGAGATCCACGGGCCGGTGGACCCGGCGCTGTTCTCCGACGCGCTGCACCAAGTGGTCGCCGAGGCCGACGTCCTGCGGGTCCGGATCGTGGAGACCCCCGAAGGGCCCCGCCAGCTCCCCCTGACCACCGGCCCGGTGCCGCTGCCGCTCCACCTGGCGGACCTGCGCGCGGAGACCGACCCGGACGGCGCGGCCCGCGCCTGGATGCGCGCCGACCTCGCCGAACCGTTCGACCTGGCCGCCGGGCCGCTGTTCGCGCACGCGCTGTTCCGGGTCGGCGACACCCGCTGGCTGTGGTATCAGCGCGTCCACCACGTCATCATGGACGGCTTCGGCTACTCGCTGCTGGCCCGCCGCACCGCCGAGGTCTACACGGCGCTCGCGGCCGGCGAGCCCGTGGGCCCCGACCCCTTCGGGCGGCTGACCGACCTGGTCGCCGACGACGCCGCGTACCGTGCGTCGGAGACGTACGAGGCCGACCGGCGGCACTGGAACGAGGCGTTCGCGGACCGGCCCGAGGCCGTCAACCTGGCCGGGCGCACCGCCTTGCCGTCCCGTACCCACCTGCGCCGCACCGCGTACCTGGGGCCCGAGAGCACCGGGCGGCTCAAGGAGCTGGCCTCCTCGGTCCGCGCCACCTGGCCCGACGTGCTGATCGCGGCCCAGGCGCTGTACCTGTCCCGGGCCACCGGCGCCGAGGAGGTCGTCCTCGGGCTGCCGATGATGGGCCGCATGGGATCGGTGGCGCTGCGCGTGCCCGGCATGGTCATGAACGTGCTGCCGCTGCGGCTGACCGCCGACCCGCGCGGCACCTTCGCCGAGCTGGTCCGCCAGGTCGTCCTCGGCATCCGCGCGGCCCGCCGCCACCAGCGCTACCGCTACGAGGACATCCGCCGCGACCTGGGCCTGCTCGGCGCCGACCGGGCGCTGGTCGGACCGCTGGTCAACATCATGCCGTTCGACTACGGCCTGGACTTCGCGGGCGCTCCGGCCACCGCGCACAATCTCTCCACCGGCCCCGTCGACGAGCTGACCGTCAACGTGTACGACCGCGCCGACGGCCGCGGCCTGCGCGTGGACTACGACGCCAACCCCGCGCTGTACGAGGAGCCGGAACTCGGCATCCACCAGGAGCGGTTCCTCGACCTGCTGTCCCGTCTGGCGACCGCCGACCCGCACGCCCCCACGGGCGAGCACGGCATCGCCACGGCGGCCGAAGAGTCCCTGGTGCTGGAGAAGTTCAACGCCACGGCCCGTACCCTGCCGCCCACCACGCTCATCGGGCCCATCGAGGCCCAGGCCGCCCGCACACCCGGCGGCACCGCGCTGGTCTTCGGGGACACCGCCTGGACGTACGCCGAACTCGACACGCGCGCCAACCGGCTGGCCCGGCACCTGGCCTCCCTGGGCGTGCGACCCGGCGCACTGGCCGCCGTCGCCGTGCCGCGCTCCGCGGACATGGTCCTCACGCTGCTGGCCGTCCTCAAGGCGGGCGGCGCCTACCTGCCGCTGGACCCCGACTACCCCGCCGACCGCCTCGCGTACATGCTCGATGACGCGCGGCCCGTATGTGTGGTCACCGACCGGGCGGACCGCGTGCCCGGTGCCGGGCAGGTGCCGGTCGTCGTCCTGGACGGCCTCGATCTGACCGGGTACCCCGGCACCGTCCCGCCCCGCCCGCTCACCCCGGAACACCCCGCGTACGTCATCTACACCTCCGGCTCCACCGGCCGCCCCAAGGGCGTGGTGGTCAGCCACCGGGCCATCGACAACCGGCTGCGCTGGATGCAGGGGCAGTACGGCCTGGAACCGGGCGACCGGGTGCTCCAGAAGACGCCCTCCGGCTTCGACGTGTCCGTCTGGGAGTTCTTCTGGCCGCTGCGCCAGGGCGCCACCCTGGTGGTCGCCGAGGCCGGCGGCCACCGGGACCCCGCCTACCTGGCCCGCGTCATCCGCGAACAGTCCGTCACCACCTGCCACTTCGTACCGTCCATGCTCCAGGTGTTCCTCGCCGAGCCGGACGCGGCGAACTGCACCGGGCTGCGCCGGGTGTTCTGCAGCGGCGAGGCGCTGCCGCGCGAGACGGCCCGGGAGTTCGCGCGGGCCCTGCCCGGTGTGGAACTGCACAACCTGTACGGGCCCACCGAGGCGGCCGTCGACGTCACGTACCACGCGTGCGCGTCCGACGGCGAGGGCCCGGTGCCCATCGGGGCGCCGGTCTGGAACACCCGCCTGTACGTCCTGGACGCGGCCCTGCGGCCCTGCCCGCCCGGCGTCCCCGGTGAGCTGTACCTCGCCGGGACCCAGCTCGCCGACGGCTACCTGGGACGCCCCGGGCTGACGGCGACCCGCTTCGTCGACGACCCCTACGGGCCGGCCGGCAGCCGTATGTACCGCACCGGCGACCTCGCCCGCTGGACCGACCGCGGCGAACTCCTCTACCTCGGCCGCACCGACCACCAGGTCAAACTGCGCGGCCAGCGCGTCGAACTCGGCGAGATCGAGGAGGCGCTGGCCGCCCTCCCCGCCGTCGCCGCCGCCTGCGCGGTGGTACGCGAGGACCGGCCCGGCGACCAGCGGCTGGTCGGCTACGTCACGTACGAGCACCCCGAAGGCGGGTACGGGAACGGCGCCGCAACGGCCCCGCCGGACCCGGAGGAACTGCGCGACGCGCTCGCCCGCACCCTCCCCGAGCACATGGTGCCCACCAGCGTGGTCGCCCTGGAGGCGTTCCCGCTCAGCCCCAACGGCAAGCTGGACCGCAAACTGCTCCCGGCCCCCGCCTTCGAGTCGGGGCCCGGCCGCGCCCCGCGCACCCACCGGGAGGAGACCCTCACCCGGCTGTTCGCCGAAGTGCTGGGCCTGCCCCGGGTCGGTGTGGACGACGCGTTCTTCGACCTGGGCGGCACCTCGCTGCTCGCGGCCCGCCTGATGGCGCGCGTACGCGACACGCTCGGCACCCAACTGGCCATCGGCGCGCTCTTCCAGGACCGCACCCCGGCCGCGCTCGCCGCCCGCCTGGACGGCGACGGGTCCGGCGGCGACGCGCTGGACGTCCTGCTGCCGCTGCGCCCGGCAGGCGACCGCGCGCCGCTGTTCGTCCTGCACCCGGCGGGCGGCATCAGTTGGTGCTACTCGGGTCTGCTCTCCAGGCTCGACCCCGCGCAACCGGTGTACGGCCTCCAGGCGCGCGGCCTGGCCCACGACGAAGCCCTCCCGGCGACGATGGAGGAGATGGCCGCCGACTACGTACGGCAGTTGCGCACCGTCCGGCCGCACGGCCCTTACCGGCTGCTCGGCTGGTCCGTGGGCGGCGTGCTCGCCCACACCGTGGCGGTGCGGCTCCAGGAGGCGGGGGAGCGGGTCGAGTTCCTCGCCCTGCTGGACGCCTACCCCTCCGACCAGTGGCGCGACCAGGCCGTCCCCAAGGAGACCGATGCCCTGACCGCCCTGCTGCGGATGGCGGGGTTCGACCGTACGGACGAGCTGACCCGCCAGGACGTCCTGGAGACGCTGCGCCGCGAGGGCAGCGCGCTGGCCGGACTGTCCGACCGGACACTGTCCGCCGTCGTCGACATCGTCGTCAACAACGCCCGGCTGATGCGGGAACACCGGCACCGGGTGTTCACCGGTGACGCGCTGTTCTTCACGGCCGCGGCCCCGCGTGCCGAGGACTGGCTGACCCGGGACGCCTGGACGCCGTACGTGAAGGGCGAGCTGGTCAACCACGACGTGGACTGCCTGCACCCGCAGATGACGCAGCCGCGCTGGATGGACGAGATCGCGGCGGTGGTCGCGGCGCGTCTGTCGGCGCTGGATTCCTGAACGGGTCGTGAGGACGGGTGAGTCGGGCACACCGATCCGGTGTGTCCGGCTCGCCCCGCGTCCGGCCGGTACCGGCCATTTGGGTGCGACTTAGGTAAGGCTAAGCTAATCTAGATCGCGTCGGGTGGATCTCCCCCGACTTCCCTCTCCCGCCTGCCTCTCCAGGAGGAGTCCAGACCATGAGCGCCCCCAAGACGCTGAAGCCCCGTACCGCCTCCCGCCGCCTCGTCCGCAACGCCACGGCCCTCGCCGTCGCCGCGGGCAGCGCCCTGGCGGTCAGCGGCACCGCCGTCGCGCACGACCGGCCTGCGCACCAGCCGTCGTACCGGGTGGACACCGCGCAACTGGCCACCGGGCTCTACCAGTCGGCCTACTCCGAGCGCCATCACGTCCTGTGGACGACGACCGCCGTCGGCCGGCCGCCCGTCACCCAGTCCAGACTGCTCAAGGTCGACCCGAAGACGCTCAAGACCAAGGCCGCGTACACGCCGCCGGTCACCGACCCGGCGACCGGCGCGGTCGAGGCGGTCTACGGCGTCGCCGTCGACGACGAGCACGACACCGTGTGGACCGCCAACACCCGCAACAACTCGCTGGCCGTCTACAGCCAGCGCACCGGCAAGCACCTCGCCACCCTGCCCGGCGTCGCGCACGCCCGCGAGGTCGTCGTCGACAAGCGCCACGACCTCGCCTGGGCCACCGGCTACGGTGACGGCTCGGTCGTCGCGTTCGACACCCGTACCTTCAAGGAGAAGAAGCGGGTCAAGGTCGACGGCGCGGGCACCGCCGGGCTCGCCGTCGACACCCGCACCGGCACCGCCTACGCCACCGACCTGACCAACGACCGGATCATCGCGGTCAGCCCGTACAAGGACGGGCCGCGCTTCATCCCCACCGGTGACGCCCCCATCGGCATCGAACTGTCCGCCGACGGCCGTACCGCCTACACCGCCGACCAGGCCGCGGGCACCCTCTCGGTCGTCGACCTGCGCAAGGGCGCCGTCACCCGGACCGTCGCCACCGGCGCCGGCGCCGTCTCGGTGGCCGCCGACCACCGCACCGGCCGGGTCTTCGTCGCCAACCGCGGCAGCGGTACCACCACCGTCGTGGACCCGAAGAAGGGCACCGTCCTGGCCGACCTGGCCACCGGCCCCAACCCGAACCACGTCACGGTCCGGCGCGGCACGGCCTACGTGGTGGACAAGTCCGCGGCCGGCGCCGACCGGATCGACTCGGTGCACCGCATCAGCCTCACGCGCTCCCGCTGAGGCCCAGGCACTCCCACTGGGGCCTCAGGCACTCCCACTGAGGCCCCACACGCCCCGACCGGGGTCTCACCCGCTCATGTTGGGAGCGGCGCCGTCCAGTACGGCGCCGCTCCCGCCGGGCCCGGCCGCGCTCCAGCGGCCGGGCCCGGCGCGTCGGCCGCCGACCGCGGCCCGGCGCGTCAGCCGGCCGTTCCCGGGCCGAGCAGGTCGCACAGCCCGTCGGTCAGCTCCGTACGCCAGCACAGGTAGTCATGGCCGCCGTTGTACTCGCGGTACACCGCGTCGTCGTACCCCTTCGCCGCCAGGGTGTCGCGCAGCCGGCGGTTCGCGGGCAGCGCCACCCACTCCTGCTCGCCCGCCGACAGGCGGAACCGCACCGGCAGCCGGGGCGACGCCGCGATCCGCCCGGTCAGCCACTGCGCGCCCGGACCGTTCGGCCACCAGAAGGAGCCGGACTGCGCCAGGACGCGGCCGAACCGGCCGGGCGCGGTCACCGCGGCGTACGCGGCGGTCAGCCCGCCCAGACTCTGGCCCGCCACGACGGTACGGGCGGGATCGGCGGTCAGCGGCAGGTCCGTACCCGCCCAGGGCAGCAGCTCGTCCGCGAGGAAACCGGCGAACCGCGGGTCGCAGGCCATCTCGGCCCAGCGGGTGTCCGCGCCCAGCGACTCCGGCAACAGCGCGACCAGCGGCGGGATGCGCCCGTCCGCGACGAGGTTGTCCAGCGCGGTGGCCACACCGAGCCCCGGCTGCCACATCTCCCCGTCCAGCAGGACGAGGACGGGCAGCTCCGCGCCCGGATCCGCGCCGCCCGCGGGCACATACCGCCACACCCGGCGCTCATTGCCGAGCAGCGCGCTGCGGACGGTGTGCACCGAGACGGTGCCGCGCGGCACGCCGGGCCGCTCCCGCCACTCCGCGCCGCCCGGCGCACCGGGCAGCGCGACGCAGGAAGCCGGGGTGCCGCCCCAACGGGCCGCGAGTGTATGGGGGTTGAACGGGTCGGTGCGGTGCTGTGTGCGCAGCCACGGCCAGTACGCGGCATCGTCGGCGGGCCCGTCGCCCTCGTCCACGCACAGCGTGTACGTGGCGTGCCAGTCCCGGCGCATCCGTACCGACCAGTGCCACACATCCGTGCCGGGGACGTGTGCCATGAGATTCCCGGCCGGGTCGCGCGGATCGGCGAGCTTGTTGGGCGACACCAGGACCGCACGCGTGGCGGGGGAGCCGCGCCACAGGAACGTGACCAGCGTGTGGTCCGCCGCACCGTGCGGGTCCGGGCCGGTCAGCGGCGTGCCCGCACGCTCCACCGCCTGCCAGAACTCCGCACCGGACAGCTCGGCCGCCCTGCGGACGACGCGCTCGTCGGTGACGCGCGGCACGGGGGAGGGCCGCGGCACCCGGGGCGGGTGCCGGGGCGTGTCGGAGGGCGGGGCGGTGACGGTCATCGAGGCGGTCTCCGTGTCGGTGGCGCGGGCGGGCGGGACGAGCAGCGCTGATCGGCGGGTAAGGTCACCCTTACCTTACGTCGGGGGCCCGGCGGGGCGGCGCCCCGGTACGTGCCGGCACCTCTGTAATGATGGGATGAAGAAGATCCCGTGCGGTGCGGGCACCGGCCGCCGAGGCATGCACGCGGGAGGCAGGCATGAGCACCCGACGCACAGCACTGCCGGGAGTGGGCACCAGGTACGACGTCTCCACGCGCGGCGGACGGCGCCTGTCCGTCGTCGTCCACCAGGACGGCCGCCGCTTCCTGGGGTTCTACTCGGCGGACGATCCGGACGCCTGCCAGGAATCCGTCCCGCTCGAACCCGACGAGGCCACGGAACTGGCCTGCCTGATCACGCCGTCCCCGCTGGACGCGGTGCCCACCGACGGACTCGACCTGGTCACCGAGCACATCCCGCTCGACGCCCGCTCCCCGTACGGCGGACGCACCCTGGGGGACACCCGGGCCCGCACCCGCACCGGAGCCTCGATCGTCGCCGTCCTGCGCCGCGCCAGCGCCCACCCCGCACCCGGCCCCGACTTCCGGCTCGCCATCGGCGACACCCTCATCGCGGTCGGTACCCGCGAGGGCGTCGACACCCTGGCCGCGATCATCGCCGGAGGCTGACCATGCACCACACCAGCGCACTGCTGATCGAACTGGGCGCCCTCATCCTCGCCCTCGGCCTCATCGGGCGCTTCGCCGGCCGCATCGGACTGTCCCCCATACCCCTGTACCTGCTGGCCGGACTCGCCTTCGGACAGGGCGGAGTACTGCCGCTGGACGCCAGCGAGGACTTCACCGCGGTCGGCGCCGAGATCGGCGTCATCCTGCTCCTGCTCCTGCTGGGCCTGGAGTACAGCGCCTCCGAACTCGTCACCAGCCTCAAGACCCAGTACCCCTCCGGCGCCGTCGACTTCGTCCTCAACGCGCTGCCCGGAGCCGGCGCCGCGATCCTGCTCGGCTGGGGCCCGGTCGCCGCCGTCGCGCTCGCGGGCATCACGTGGGTCTCCTCCTCCGGCGTCGTCGCCAAGGTCCTCACCGACCTCGGCCGCCTCGGCAACCGCGAAACCCCCGTCGTCCTCGGCCTGCTGGTCCTCGAAGACCTCTCGATGGCGGTCTACCTGCCCCTGCTCACCGTCCTGATCGCCGGGGCCTCACTCGCCGGCGGCAGCATCACGCTGCTCATCGCCCTCGCGGCCGCCGCCACCGTCCTCCACCTCGCGCTGCACCACGGCCGGCTGATCAGCCGCGCGGTCTCCTCCGACAACCCCGAGATGCTCCTGCTGGTCGTCCTGGGCCTGACCGTACTCGTCGCCGGGGCCGCCCAGCGCCTCCAGGTCTCCGCCGCCGTCGGCGCGTTCCTCGTCGGCATCGCCCTGTCCGGCGAGGTCGCCGAGGGCGCCCGCACCCTGCTGACCCCGCTGCGCGACCTCTTCGCCGCGGTCTTCTTCGTCTTCTTCGGCCTGTCCACCGACCCCGCCGACATTCCCCCGGTCCTGCTCCCCGCCCTGCTGCTCGCCGCCGTCACCACCACCACGAAGATCCTCACCGGCTGGTACGCGGCCCGCCGCGCCGGCATCGCGCCCCGCGGCCGTCTCCGCGCGGGCGGCACGCTCGTGGCGCGCGGTGAGTTCTCCATCGTCATCGCCGGACTCGCCACCGTGGCGGAACCCCGCATCGGGCCCATCGCCACGGCCTACGTACTGATCACGGTGGTCCTCGGTACCTTCACCGCCCGCTGGGCCGAGCCCGCCGTCCTGCGCGTACGGGCCGCGCTGCACCGCCCGCCACGGACCCCCGCCGGACCGCCCGGCACCGCACCGGCCACCACCGCGGCGCCGGAGGAGGAAGGGATCAGCAGCCCCGTTCCGTCCGAGGACCCGCGGCCGGCCCGGGGGACCACATGACCGGGACCGGGCCGCCTGTCACGGACCGGTGGCAAGGGCGTCGTTCGCGCCCGCCGCATCCGGTGCGGCGTCGGCCGTACCCGGGGGCTTGGCCGCGGCAGGCTCTTGCGTGTCGCCGCCGCTCGCGCCCTCCGGAGCGCGGGTCCGCCGTCCGGCGAGTTCCCTGGCCAGCTTTTCCGAGAAGAGGCGCATTTCCGCCTCGGCCCTGAGGTCGAACACGATTCCTCCCATGTGCCTCTTCTTGCCGGTCCACCGACCGACGCCGCTGAAGCGTCACCGGGCAAGGCGCCGCTTCACCTGCCGCTGTACCCGGCCTTTACCTTCCGGCCGCCGACCGCAAACGACGCGGACGACCTCGGCATCACCACTTGGCGCACGCCTCGCGCGACGCGCCCCCGGCGCGCGCCATAGGCGAACGCCCGTCTGGCCGGCAAAAACCCGGCCTGCTCGCACGGGGCGTGAATCATTCTTACGGTGCGCCGCAGGGCCGCCGATGCTGGTGGGGCAGCGGAGGGCGTCGGGAGGCAGGGGTGAGCGATTCCGAGGTCGAGGCCGAGGCCGCGGGTGAAGGCGCCGGAAGCCGGTCGCCGTGGCGCCGCCTGTGGCGCTGGCTGTGTGCGCACAGTACGCACGCGCTCCTGGTCGCGGTCGCGGCGGCCGTGGTGGGCGGGGCGGTGCCGGTTCTGCTGACCGGGGCGTTGCAGGACTGGCTCTCACCGCCGCCACCTGCTCCGGCCACGTGCCCGGGAGCCGGCTGCGACGGGAAGGACCCGCAGAAGGAGGGGTGCTCCGCCGACGCGGTCACCTGGCTCCCGCCGAAGGACAACCCGGTCTCGCTGCACGTCCGTCACAGCAAGCGCTGCGGGGTCGTGTGGGGACGGATCACCAACGCGGAAGTGGGGGACGTGGTGACCGTCCGGGTGGAGGGCGGCTCGGCCCGCAGCGCCGTCGTCGAGTACGGCAAGGACCAGTACACGCCGATGGTCTCGGTGGGCCAGACCTTCCAGGCCACGGCCTGCGCGGAGCCGACCATCTCGGCGTCGCGCACCGGGACCTGGCGCAAGTACTGCATCGTCGTGACGGACGGCACCGCTTGGAAGTAGGCACCGCCCGGCCGGTGACGGTCGCTGTCCGTTCTGGCTCT
This sequence comes from Streptomyces sp. NPDC018045, assembly GCF_044327445.1. Lineage (NCBI taxonomy): Bacteria > Bacillati > Actinomycetota > Actinomycetes > Kitasatosporales > Streptomycetaceae > Streptomyces > Streptomyces sp. NPDC018045. Next base: position 110,905 of record NZ_JBIRFL010000011.1, on the reverse strand, counting down.
TCCCTCGTCGGCGTCCGCCGCCCACACTGCTGGGATGCCAGGACCGAACAGACGGGGCAGCGGGGGCAGCGGGGGCAGCGGCAGTCACAGGGGCAGAAGCAGGGGCCGTACCGGCCGTCGGACCGCGGTCCGCGCGGCGTCGGCGGTCTTGGCCCTGCTGGTCGGCGCGGGCTGCACCGAGGGCCGCGAGCAGGGCGGCCACCAGCACAGCCGGACGGCCACCCTCACCGTGGACAAGCCGGCCGCCCTCGCGGACGAACCGGTGCGCATCCGGATCAGCGGGCTCGCCGCCGGCGACGAGACGACGGTCATGACGCACGCCACCGACCACCGGGGCAGGGCCTGGTCGGGGCGGGCCGTCTTCGCCGCCGCCGACGGCACCGTGGACCTGCACCGCGACCGGCCCCGGACCGGTACCTACGGGGGAGTCGACGGGATGGGCCTGTTGTGGTCCATGCGCCCTGCCGAGGGCGACCCCGACACGACGTGGTTCCTACCGGACACCTCGCGGACGGCGGCTTCCTACCGGGTGCGTCTCACGGTGGCAGCGGGCGGCCGTACGCTGGCCGAGCGGCACCTCACCCGTACCTGGACCAGGTCCGGAGTGCGGCACCAGGAGTTCACCGTCTCCCGGGACAAGGTGCGCGGGAGTCTCTTCCTGCCGTCCGGGCGCGGCCTCAGGAGGGCGCCGGTCCTCCTTCTGGGCGGCTCGGAAGGCGGCCTCGCCAACGAGACAGCGGCCGCGCTGCTGGCCTCCCGGGGCCACCCGGCCCTGGCTCTGTGCTACTTCGGCTGCGAGGGGCGTCCCAAGAACCTGGCCGGCATCCCCTTGGAGTACTTCGCCACCGCCGCCCGGCTGGTGCGCGACCAGCCGCGGGCCGATCCGCGGCGGCTCGCGGTGATCGGTGTCTCCCGCGGCTCCGAGGCGGCGCAGATGCTGGCGCAGTACTACCCGGACCTCGTCCACGACGCCGTGGCGTACATGCCCAGCCGCGACACCTGGGACGCGTACCACCCCGACTGCCTCAGTTGCGGGCGGGGGCACGCCGCATGGACCCACCGGGGCAAGGCCCTGCGCCTGGCTCCCATCCCGCTCGACCGCGTCCGAGGCACCGTGCTGGCCATCGGCGGCGGGGACGACCGCCTCTGGAACTCGCTCGCCTCCGCCCGGTCCATCGCCCGGGAACGCAATGCCGCCGGCCGTCAGCACCGGGCTCTGCTCTACCCGAAGGCCGGGCACGCCGCCGCGTTCTTCCCCTACCTGCCGAGTGCGGTGGAGGGTGACGGCCGGCCCTTGGGCGGCACCCGCGCAGCCGACGCCCACGCGAAGGCCGAGAGCTGGCCACAGGTTCTCCAACTTCTCCGGCGAGCCGGACAGTAGCCCGCCGCCCGCTCCTCTCGCGGCGCGGGCGCCCGGCCCGGCCCCCGGCCCGACGGCCGCCGCTGTCGTGCGGGTGTTCGGTAACGGCGAAAATGGTCCAGGTCATGAGCATGTCGCACATATGATCCTCTCGCTCTGTTTTTCTGTTTGTGGGGGGACTCTGCCCTGTGGGCACATCGCTGCGCGCCCTGCGCGCACTGATCCTGCTGGCCGGCTTCTACGTTCTCGCCCTCGCCGTACTCGGCGTGCTCACCGGTGCCGCCCTCGCGGCCTGGAGCCGGGCACCGGCCGCAGGCGCGGTCACGGTGACCGCCGTCGCCGTCCTGCTGGGGCTGCCGGTCCTGCGGGGTGTCTGCACGCTCGGGCCCGGCGACGGCGGTCCGCACGGGCTCGCGGTCACCGAGGCCGAGCAGCCCGAGCTGTGGCGCGTCGTCCACTCGCTGGCCGGGCGCACCGGCACCCGGGCGCCCGACGCGCTGCTCCTCACCGAAGAGGTGAACGCGTCCGTTCACGAGCACACCCGGCTGCTGGGCCTGCTGCCCGGCCGGCGCCGCCTCCACCTCGGCGTACCGCTGCTCATCGGCCTCAGTGAAGCGCAGTTGCTCTCGGTCATCGCCCACGAACTGGGCCACTACGGCAACGCGGACACCCGGCTCGCGGGCATCACCCTGCGCGGCCGCGACAGTGTGCTGCGGACGGTGGAGGGCTTCCGGGCGCCGGGGCGCCGGGGCGACCGGGCGCGGAGCCGTCCCGGGAGAATCGTCGGGCGGTTGCTGTACGGGGCGGTGGCCAGGCCGTTCCAGGCGTACGCGCGGTTCTGCCTGCGGGCCACGCAGAGCGTGGGCCGGCAGCAGGAACTCGCCGCCGACCGCGTGGCCGCCCGTGTCGCGGGACGCGACGCCACGGCCTCGGCGCTGCGGGAGATCGCCGTCCTCGACGCCGTCCACGACTTCTACGTGGACCGGTACCTCGGCCTCGGCGCCCGGGCCGGCCTGCTCCCGCCGCGCGGCGAAGTCGTCGGCGGCGTACGGCAACTGCTCGGCGACCCCCGGCTCCAGGCCGACTTGGCGGAGTTGCGGGGCGAACCGCCGGCCGGCGACCGGTCCCCGTACGACTCGCACCCGCCGGTGGCCGAACGGATACGGCTGATCGAGGCCCTGCCCGAACACGGCCCGGCCGCCGCCCCGGAGCGGCCCGCGCTGGCGCTGTTGCGCGATGCGGAGCGGGTACTGGTCGCGCTGGAGGGCGTCGTCCTCACCCCCGAGGCGCGGGCCATGGAGCGCGTCGGCTGGCCGGACCTGACGCACCGCGCCGTACACACGCTGGCGGACACCGGCGCGCAGCCGTTGCGGACGGCGATGGCGGCCTCCGGCCTCGCGCCGGGCAGCGCCGCGGAAGACCTGACGGCCCTGCTGGACGCCGTCGACTCCGGACGGCTGTGGCTGGTCGCCGGTCATCTGCCCAAGTCGCCGGAGGCCGCCCGGGCGAGCGGCCGGGCGGCGCGCGAGTTCCTGCGCCCGGGGCTGGAGGAGGGCGCGCGGCACCTGGCGGAACTGGCCCTCGTCGAGGCGTCCGGGGCGCGCTGGGAGCCGTCCTGGGCCGCCGGGCCCCGGCTCCGGCTGCCGGGGGAGCGGGACGTGGAAGAAGAGGTGGCGGCAGCGGTACGGGCGGCCGTCGCGGACGCCCCGGACACCGGACCGCTGCGCGCCCTCCTCGCCGGCTGACCGCACGTCACCCCGCCGACCGACGACTCGCCACCGCGAACCACTTACTGCGAACCACTTACTGCGAACCACCCACTGCGAACCACCCACTGCGAACCACCCACTGCGAACCACCCACTGCGAACCACCCACTGCGAACCACCCACCGCGAACCACCCACCACGCCGGCAGCCGCCCGCGCCGCCCGGCGAAGACACCTCGATCGGATCACTGAGAGCCCATGCACGGGATCCTTCCCCTCATCGTCATCACCGGCACGCTCTGCGTCTGGCTGTGGAAGCGCAGACGTACGACGAAGCTCGCCGCGGCGGCCGGTGCGGATCTGCTGCCGCCGGAGCGCCAGGACACGGAACGGTCCTGCCCCGATCCCGTGGCGGACGGTGTGACGGCGGCCCTCTCCCAGGGCGAGTGGCAGGCTGCCGCGAAGGCGATCAGCGCCGCAGGCACGGACTGGGAACGCCGCTCCCATCTGGTCGGCGTCGCCGCCGACCGGGCGGCCGAGGACGACACCTGGCTGCGGGCCTGGGAGGCGGAGCGCCCCGACGACCCGGACGCGGCCGTGGTCCGCGCGGCCGCGCAGGTGACGCTGGCCTGGGAGATCCGGGGCGGAGGGTGGGCCGAGCACACCACGTCCGAGCAGGCCGCCGGGTTCCACCGGGTACTGGCCGAGGCCGGGGAGGCATTCGTGCGGGCGGAGGCGCTGGCGCTGCCCGACGACCCCACCCCGTACGTCAAGCGGATTCCGCTGTACATGGGCCTGAACGCCCCGCACGAGGCGATGCTCGAACTGTGGAGCGAGGTCACCGCACGCGTTCCGTACCACTTCGAAGGGCACCTGAACGCACTCCAGTACTGGTGCGCGAAGTGGCACGGTTCCGCCGAGACCGCCCGTGACTTCGCGGGGCAGGCCGCGGCGGCGGCTCCGCGCGGCAGCCTGCTGACGGCGCTGCGCCTGATCGCCTGGTACGAGCACCACGACGACGAGGCGCCGTCCGAGGCGTACGGCTGGCCCGAGGTCATGGGGATGACCGACGACGCGTTGCGGGACGTCGGCGCGGCCCGGCCGGACGATCCGAGGGTGGCGTCGGTCCGGCACCTGCTGGCGTACTTCCTGACCCGGCAGGGGCGTTACGAGGCGGCGCTGGAGCAGTTCCGCGAGGTGGACGGCTATGTGAACGCGCGGCCGTGGCGCTATTACTCCGACCCGGCCAAGATCTACTGCCACTTCCGGACCAAGGCGCTGCGGGGCGCCGTGACGCCGGAGTGAGCAGGCGGCAGGGGGAGGGCCGGACGGTCGGGCGCGGGCCGGGCGGCCGGTCGTTCGGCTCCGTGGCGGGCCTCACCCATGCGACCGGTATTGTCGGCATCTTGCCTGTTTCAAGAAAATTCGAGGACCGTACGTGACCGTATCCACTCCGCCCGACGGCGAACAGCCCGTCGACCCGGCCCCGGCCCCGGCTGCGGCCCCGAGCCCGGCCCCACCGAGCCCGCCCTCGCCGCCGGCTCCTGCCCCGGACGACCATGACCCGTGGCGCCCGCCGTCCCCCGGTCAGGCCCCCGCCCCCTGGGGCCCGCCCCTGACGGAGCCACCGTTCGCACCGCAGCCCGGCAACGCCATGGCCGTCGCGGCGCTCGTCCTCGGCGTCCTCGGTGTCGTACTCGGCCTGGTCATCCTCCTGTTCTGGATGTCCTGGCTGCCGGCGCTGCTGGCCGTGATCTTCGGCTCCGTCGGGCTGAGCCAGGCACGCAAGGGCCGGGCGCGGGGCAGGGGCATGGCGCTGGCCGGGGTGATCCTCGGTGGGTTCGGACTGCTGATCGCGACCTGTGCCGGACTCTTCTTCTTCCTCGCGGCGCAGAAGGCGGCCGACGACAACCGCGCCCGGGCCGAGCGGGCCGCCGAGGCGAAGTCCTCCGCCGAAGCACGGGAAAAGGCGCGGCATCTGTCGTTCGGCGGTTCCTACACGTTCGGGAACGGTCTGAAGGTGACGGTCGCCAAGCCGAAGCCGTTCGTACCGGACGGCTACGTCCTGGGACACGCGAAGGGCAACAAGGCCGTTCAGGTGACCATCACGGTGGTCAACACCGGCACCGAGCGGGTCGAGGTCGAGACCGGGCTGCCCAGGGTCAACGACGCCGACGGAGCCTCGACGGAGCTGGTGATCGACGGGAGCGGACGGCAGAAGGTCATCACCGGCTATGTCCTGCCCGGCCGGGAGACCGTCGGCAAGTACGCCTTCTCGCTGCCGCCGGACGCCGCCGACCGCATGGAGGTCGAGTTCACCCCCGACGCGAAGCGGTGGCAGCGGGCCTACTGGAGCGGCCCCACCGAACTGACCGGGAAGTGACCAGAACACGCCCGAGGGCACCGGCCGCCCGGGTGTACGCCATGGCTCTCCGTACCGGACGGGTCGGTCTCGTCGGCAGCGGGTGACCGCATGGGCTCTAGACACTCCGCCAGATGTTGTCGAAAGCCGCCTGTTCGACGGAGCGGCGCTGGCGAACGGCCTCCAGTTCCACCACCGCCTCGTTGACGGCGGCGAGTACGGTCATGACCGCGTCGTCGGTTCCGCTCAGCGAATCGGCGGCCGGCGCGTCGTGGATGTGGGCGGCGGCCGCGAGGGCGGCGAGGACGGGCTCGCCCGAGGCCCAGCGGTCGGCCGCGTGGCCGCGGGTGGCGGACGAGGAGGCCAACGCCGTCCGGCCGGTACGGAACGGAAGCCGGCGGCGTTTGCGGATGATGAGCCCTTCTTCCGTCAGGGCGGCCCGGTAGACCGCGGACAGCCCGCGGCCCCGGCGCCACAGCCAGTCCTCGACCGTTTCGTACGGCGCCTGCCGGACAAGTGCTGACGCGGCCGCGTCCAGCAGACGGTCGGCCGGCGCCCGTCGGTCGCGGTCCTCGGGCACGATGCGGTCGCCGTCCAGGGCGACGGCACCGGCGTGCAGCAGGTCGATCACCTCGGCTCCCGCCAGGGCGAGCGAGAGATCGCCCGGGTCCACGGGGCGGGGGGAGTCCGCGTCCATGGCGACGAGCATGGCGATGATCTGGAGATCCCGCGGTGTGGTCATGGAGGAGACTCCGTGTTCCGTGTCAGGGGCCGGCAGTGGTACGGCGGCGCACGGCCGGCCGGCCGTCAGGGACGGGGCGCGGGCCTGGCAGGGGCGCGAGCTGTGCGCGTAACGGACGGCGTCTTGAGCGTAGTTGACTGTAGTCCGGTCCGCGCCGGAGCGGGCAGTCGCCAGGGCGGAAGCGCCGCGTGTCCGGCGCTGTGGTGGTGCCGATGGCCCCGCCCCTCCGCGCGGACTGCGACTGCGGCCGCGGCCGCAGGCCGGATTCCCGGATACCCCGCCGGGTACGCGTCCCGAGGAGAGGGCTGCCGGAGGGGGCGTTCCGATCCTCAAAAGACGGGCGAAGCGTTCGGAAGGCCGAGGCGGTCGAGACGGCTGAGACGGGCGCCGGGCCCCCAGGGCACACCCGTTCCGTGAAGGAGGCGCAACCGTGTTCTTCGTCGACACCCTGGCATGCGAGGGCCTGGGCAACCGCAGCTACCTGGCCGGTGGCGACGGTGCCGCGGTCGTCATCGACCCGCCGCGCGACATCGACCAGGTGATCGCCGCCGCGGCGAGGCGCGGGGTGCGTATCGCGTACGTGGCGGAGACCCACATCCACAACGACTACATCACCGGCGGCCTGGAACTGGCCCGCGTCGCCGGCGCCGGCTACCTGGTCCCGGCCGCGGCGCGCGTGTCGTTCGCCCGTACCCCCGTCGCCGACGGCGACACGGTCACGGTGGACGACGGCCTGGTACTGCGCGCCATCGCCACTCCCGGCCACACACCGCACCACACCTCCTACGCGCTGGTGGACGGCGGCCGGGCGGTGGCGGCCTTCACCGGCGGATCGCTGCTGATCGGCACGGTCGGCCGCCCGGACCTGGTCGAGCCGCGGCTCACCGAACGGCTGGCCCGGGCCCAGTACGCCTCCGCCCGCCGTCTCGCCGACGAACTCGACGACGCGGTGCCCGTGCTGCCCACCCACGGGTTCGGCAGCTTCTGCTCCTCCGCCCGGACCGAGGGGGACGCCACCACGATCGGCAAGGAACGTACCGCCAACGACGCGCTCACCCTGGACGTGGACACCTTCGTCGCCCGTACGCTGGCCGGCCTGGACGACGTACCCGCCTATTACGTCCACATGGCCCCCGCCAACGCCGCGGGCCCCGCCCCCGTCGACCTCACCCCGCCCGGGCCCGCCGACGCGCGGCAGATCGCCGAGCGGCTGGCCGCGGGGGAGTGGGTGGTGGACCTGCGCGGCCGGGTCGCCTTCGCCGCGGGACATGTGGCCGGGTCGTTCAACTTCGAAGGCGACGGCAGGCTCGCGACGTACCTGGCCTGGCTGATCCCGTGGGGCAAACCCGTCACCCTGCTCGCCGCGACGCCGGAGCGGATCGCCGCCGCCCAGCGGGAGCTGACCCGGGTCGGCATCGACCGCCCGGCCGCCGCCGCCACCGGCGACCCGGCCGGCTGGATCCGCGCGGGCGAGAAACTCGCCTCGTTCCCGCGCGCCACCTTCGCCGGCCTCGCCGCCGCCCGTGAGCGCGGCGACGAGGCCGTGGTGCTCGACGTACGCCGTGCCTCGGAACGCGCCGATGGCCACGTCGACGGCTCGGTGCACATCCCGGTCCACGAACTGCACGGCCGTATCGCCGAAGTCCCGCCGGGCACGGTGTGGGTGCACTGCGCCGGTGGAATGCGCGCGGCGATCGCCGCCTCCCTCCTGGACGCGGCGGGGCGGCGGGTCGTCGCCGTCGACGACGGTTTCGAGGCCGCGGCCGACGCGGGCCTGACGGTCACCGCCAGCTCCTGATGCCCGGTGCGACTCCCGCCCCGGCTGCCGGGCCGCGCGTCCCGGTGAGCAGCGCGGCCACCGGGCGTCTGCGCACGCCTCAGGCCAAGCGACAGGAACAGTTTCTCCAGCCTCGCCCGCATCTGCTCCCGGTCGCCGCCGGTCCGCTCCTCGTCGGCCATGCAACGTTGCAGGCCCGTCGCGATGATCGCGAACCCGGCCCGGTCCGGTGCGCGGGACACCGCGGCAAGCTGGGTGATGACGTCCTCGCAGTCCCGGCCGTCCTCGATCATCCTGATGATCCCGGCGATCTGCACCCGCGCCCGCCGCAGCCGGTTGAGCACGCTCTTCAGCTCATCGGCCGCCATCTCCAGCTCCACACGTCCTCCTCCGTGGCCCACACCGCGCCCCGGGGCATCCGGGTCGCCCGGGGCATTCCGGGGTGCGGCTTCGCGCGGTCCCGGATACCCCCGTGGGTATTCCAGATCGCCCGGGCCCGCCTCCCCAGGTGCACGAGACGAACAGGAACCGCCACATGATCAGCCACGCCGCCGTCCACCCGGACCAGGCCGCCGCCCGCCTGAGCGCCTACACCGTCATCGACGTACGCACGCCCGGCGAGTACGCCGCGGGCCACCTGCCCGGAGCCCACAACATCCCCCTCGGCCACCTCGCGACCGCCCTTCCCGCCCTCAAGGCGGCAGCCGCCCGCGGCGAACTGCTGATGGTCTGCGCGTCCGGCTCCCGCTCCGCCACCGCCTGCGAACGGCTCGCCGCCGCGGACGTCCCCGCCACCACCCTCACCGGCGGCACCACCGCCTGGACCGCGCAGGGCCACCCCGTCGAGCGCGCGGTGAACACCGGCCCCGGGAAGAACTCCCGAACCGGCAAGGACTTCGGCGCCAAGGCCGTCTGGCCCATGGAACGCCAGGTCCGCCTCGCCGCAGGTTCCCTCGTGGTAGCCGGTCTCGCGGTCGGCACCCGCTACCGTCGTGCCCGCTGGCTGTCCGCCGCGATCGGTGGCGGCCTGGTCTTCTCCGCCCTGACCGACACCTGCGGCCTGGCCGCCCTGCTCGCCAGGCTCCCCCACAACCAGCCCCGCGCCACCGACCTCGACGCCACGCTCGTGGCCCTCGGCCGGTGACCGGCGGGCGCTGACGCAAGAGTGCCCGGTGTTCTGCCCGTCCGTGTGAGCGTCCTCATGGCCGGGTCGGAGAAGGCCGGCCGTGCAGGGTTCCGATGTTTCCCGGGAATACGGGATACGTCGGTGAACAGAGCGGCGGTCCTGCGACGTTTCCGATCAGCCGGCGGCCGTCGGTCAGACGCTGGAGAAGCTCGCCGCCTTCTCCGCGGAATAGCTCTGACCGCGCTCCGGCTCCGGCGGCCTTACCGGAATGATGTGCGGGGCATGGAGAACAACCAGTTGGACGCGTAATTGCCCAAGTGTTCGTCCAACTGGTTGTAGTTGACCCCCAACTTCGCGGACCGCAGAGTGAGAACTGTCGACCCGCGCATCACGGCATGTCGGCCGGTCGTCGGCCGACATGGAATGCACAACAGGAATGGGATTCGCTGTGCCTGTGGCCATGAGGCCGGCCATGGGGCGCCCTGTATACCGGCGGGTGAGTTCGCCGCGCCTGTTCCGTTCATTGTCATGGTTTCCGTGGCCGGTGCCGGACCGGATGTCCGCTGCCGTTCCGTGCCTTGCGCGTCGCGCTATTCCACGACGTGCTGTGCCGTGCGGTCGAGTGTGCGTGCTGCCCGCCGAAGGGGGAACCATGAACGGCCTGCCGTACTCCGCTCCGTCCCTGCGACGGAAATCCCCGCAACGCCAGTCCCTGCGCCGCAAATCCGTGCAAGGGAAAACCCACGGGAAATGCCGCCGGCCGAACGCCGGGACCGGACGATGACCGGCCCGGAGCGCACGGCGGTCGAGGCGCCGGCCGCTTCGGTGCGGGAGCTGATCGGTCGCCGGGTGGCGCGTACACCGGACGGGGTGGCCGTGGTGGACGGCGAACGCAAGGTGACCTACGAGGAGCTGGAAGCGGCGTCGAGCACGCTGGCCGCGTACTTGTCCGCCCGGGGTGTGCGGCGCGGTGACCGGGTCGCGGTGGTGCTGAAGCGGTCGGCGGAGCTGTTGGTGGCGCTGCTGGGGGTGTGGAAGACAGGGGCCGCGTACGTTCCGGTGGACAGCGGATATCCCGCGGAGCGGGTGGCGTTCCTGCTGGCGGACGCGGCCCCGGTGGTGGTCCTGTGTGCGGAGGCGACCCGGCCGACGATCCGGGCCGTGCTTCCGGCCGGTGCGGAGGTCGTGACGCTGGACGAAGCGCGGGCGGCGGAAGCGCCGGCCGGGCGCACGGCCGGCCGTGCCGAGGTGGCGGTGGGAGCGGAGGACGCGGCGTACGTCATGTACACCTCCGGTTCGACGGGGGTGCCGAAAGGCGTGGTCATCCCGCACGGGAGCGTGGCGGCCCTGGTCGGTGACCCGCGATGGGGAGTGGGCCCACGGGACGCGGTGCTGGCGCACGCGCCGTACGCCTTCGACGCGTCGCTGTTCGATCTGTGGCTGCCGTTGGCGGTGGGCGGCACGGTGGTGCTGGCGGGACCGGACGCGCTGGACGCCCAGCGGCTCGGCGAGGCGGCGGCCGACGGTGTGACGGCGGTGCAGCTCACGGCGGGGCTGTTCCGGGTGGCCGCGGCGGAGGCACCGGCGTGCTTCCGGGGGTTCCGGCAGGTCATGTGCGGTGGGGATGTCGTACCGGCCGCGGCGGTGGCGCGCGTCCGGGAGGCGTGCCCGGAGGTGACCGTGCAGCATCTGTACGGGCCGACGGAGGCCACGCTGTGTGCGACATCGCATCCGGTGGGGCCGGGCGACGAGGTGCCGGGCGTGCTGCCCCTCGGCCGGCCGATGGCCGGCCGCCGCCTCCACGTACTGGACGCGGGGCTCCGGCCGGTCGCGCCAGGTACGGAAGGGGAGCTGTACCTCGCCGGGGCCGGCCTGGCCCGCGGCTACCTGGGGCGCGCGGCATTCACCGCGGAGCGCTTCGTGGCCTGCCCGTTCGCACGCGGCGAGCGGATGTACCGCACCGGAGACCTGGTGCGGAGGACCGGTGACGGGGAACTGGTCTTCGTCGGGCGGTCCGACGAGCAGGTCAAGATCCGTGGCTTCCGGGTGGAACCGGGCGAGGTGGAAGCGGCCCTGGCCGCACACCCGGCGGTCGGGCAGGCCGTGGTGGTGGCCCGGGAGGACCACCCGGGCGAGCGGCGGCTGGTCGGGTACGTCGTGCCCGCCGCCGGTCCGGCGCCGACGCGGTCGGGCGCGCCCACCGATCCCCCGGCCGGCGCGCTGCTCGCCGACCTGCGTGACCACCTGGCCGCGACGCTGCCCGAGTACCTGCTCCCCGCCGCCCTCGTACCGCTGGACCGGCTGCCGCTCACCCCGCACGGCAAGGTCGACCGTAGGGACCTGCCGGCGCCCGACTTCACCGGAACCCCGCAGCAACAGCCGCGCACGGCCGCCGAGGCGGCCCTCTGCGACCTGTTCGCCGAGGTGCTGGGGCTGGACCGGGTGGGCGCCCGGGACGGCTTCTTCGAGCTGGGCGGCGACTCGATCAGCTCCATGCAACTGGTGTCGCGAGCCCGGCGGGCCGGGCTGCTCCTGACCTCCGGCCAGGTCTTCGCGCTGGCGACGCCGGAGCGGCTGGCGGCGGTGGCCGGGACCGTCCCGGGCCGGTCGGAACGCGACGTGGCGGACGACGAGGGGACCGGGGACGTGCCCTGGACGCCGGTGATGCGGGCGCTGGGGGAGCGGGCGGCCGGCCGCGGGTTCGCACAGTGGGTGATCGTCGGCGCGCCGGCCGGGCTGACGCGGGACGTGCTGGCCGGCGGACTGGCCGCCGTACTGGACACCCACGCCATGCTGCGCGCCCGGGTCACGACGGACGGCCCGGAGCCGGTCCTGACGGTGGCCGGGCGCGGCACGGTGAACGCCGCTTCGCTGGTCACCCGCATCACACCCGAGGCCGGCCGCTCCGTGGACGACACCGCCGAGCGGGCCGCACGGGACGCGCTACGGCGGCTCGACCCCGCCTCCGGCACGCTCGCCCAGGTGATCTGGCTGGACGCGGGCCCCGCGCGGACCGGCCGGCTGGTGCTGGTCGTCCACCACATGGTGGTGGACGGGGTCTCCTGGCGCATCCTGCTCCCCGACCTCCAGGCGGCCTGCGAGGCGGTCGCCGCGGGGCGGCAGCCCGCCCTCGACCCGGTCGGCACCTCCTTCCGGCGCTGGGCCGAACTGCTGGCCGCGCAGGCCACGGACGAGCGCCGCGGCGCGGAACTGGCCGGCTGGACGGCCTTGCTGGACGGTGGTGACATGTCCCTGGGGACGCGCACGCCCGACCCGCGGCGGGACACCGCCGCCTCTGTGCGCCGCGCGGAATGGACCGTTCCCACCGCCCACGCCGCGACCCTGACCGGCCGTACACCGGCGGCGTTCCACTGCGGTGTGCACGAGGTTCTGCTGTCCACGCTGGCCGGAGCGCTCACCCACTGGCGGCCGGACACCGTCCCGGCCGCCGGGCTGCTGGTGGACGTGGAGGGCCACGGCCGCGAGCCGGTGGCCGAAGGCGTGGAACTGGCCCGTACGGTGGGGTGGTTCACCGACGTGCACCCGGTCAGGCTGCGCACCGCGGGCGTGGACCTCGGCCAGGCCCTGACGGGCGGCCCCGCGGCCGGCGCGCTGCTGAAAGCGGTCAAGGACCAGGCGCGGGCGGTGCCCGGCGACGGACTCGGCCACGGCCTGCTGCGTCACCTCAACACCAGTACGGCACCGGCCCTGGCCGCGCTCCCGGCCCCTCAGGTCTCGTTCAACTACCTGGGCAGGTTCCGCACCGGTGGGACCCGTACCGGCCCGGCCGGGCCCTGGCAGCTCGCCGGGCACGCCACGATCGGCGAGTCCGCCGACCCCGCCATGCCCGTCCTGCACGCCCTGGAAGCCGAGGCCGCGGTACGGGACACCCCCGACGGGCCCGAGCTGACCCTCGCCCTGAGCTGGTCGGACCACCTGCTGGACGAGACCGCCGTACACACCCTGGGAGAGCTGTGGCTCGGCCTGCTCGGCGGCCTGGCGGCGCACACCGGCACCTCCGGAGCGGGCGGACACACACCCTCCGACTTCCCGCTGCTGCCCCTCACCCAGCAGGACGTGACGGAGCTGGAGGAGGCGGTCCCGCAGCTCGCGGACGTCTGGCCGCTCTCGCCGTTGCAGGAAGGGCTGCTGTTCCAGTCCGTCCACGACGAGCGGGGACCGGACGTCTACAAGAGCCGCTGGACGCTGGAGCTGGACGGGCCGCTGGACGTCGGCCGGCTGCGGGCTTCCTGGCAGACCCTGGTGGACCGGCACGCCGCCCTGCGGGCGAGCTTCCGCCGGAGCGCGTCCGGCGTGGCCGTACAGGTCGTGGCACGCGACGTCCCGCTGCCCTGGCAGGAAGCGGACGTGTCGCACCTGCCGGAGGACGAGGCCTCGGCCACGGCCGGGGAACTGGCCGTACGGGAACAGCGGCGGCGCCTCGACCTGGCGACGGCGCCGCTGTGGCGCCTCCTGCTGATCCGCCTCGGCGCACGACGGCACCGTCTCGTCGTCCTCACCCACCACATCCTGATGGACGGCTGGTCGCTCCCGGTGCTGGTCGCCGAGTTGTCCGCGGCGTACGAAGCGGGCGGCGGCGACGGCGCGCGGCGGGCCCCGGTCACCTCGTACCGGGAGTACCTGGCATGGCTGGCGCGGCAGGACAAGGAAGCCGCACGGGACGCCTGGCGCGCCGAGTTCCACGGCTCGGACGAACCGACCCTGGTGGCACCGACGGCACCGAAACACGGCGCGACCGACCCCGAACACCTCCACGCGGACCTCCCCGAAAAGCTGTCCCGCCGGCTGGAGGAGCTGGCCCGCACCCACGGCCTCACCGCCAACACCGTGATCCTGGGCGCGTGGGCACTGGTGCTCGCCCGGCTGGCCGGCCGTACGGACGTGGTCTTCGGCGCCACGATGGCCGACCGGCCGCCCGAACTGCCGGGCGTGGAGACCATGGTGGGCCTCCTGATCAACACCCTGCCGGTACGGGTGCCGCTGGACGCCGCGCAGCCGGTGCTCGCGCTGCTCAAGGACGTGCAGGAACGCCAGTCCGCGCTGCTGCCCCACCGGCACCTCGGCCTGTCCGAGGCACAGAAGCTGGGCGGGCCCGGCGCGCTCTTCGACAGCATCGTGGTCTACCAGAACCTGCCCCGCCCGCCTGCCGCCCCGGACCGGCCCGGCGCGCTCACGATCCGCCTGGCGGACGTGACCGACGTCGTCCACTACCCGCTGGGCCTGAACATCACCCCCGGCGAACGGTTCCGGATCCACCTCATCCACCAGCGCGGAACGGTCCCCGGAGAAGTCGTCGCAGCGCTGCCCGCACGACTGACACGGGTACTCGAACAACTGGTCGCCGACGGCCCGGCGCCCGTCGTGGGGCGGGTCGGCGTACTGGACGCGGAAGAACACCGGCTGGTGGTGGCGGAATGGAACCGTACGGAGGTGCCGCTGCCCGCCGTCCTGGTGCCGGAGCTGCTCCGCCGGCGCGCGGCGCGCTCGCGTGACGCCGTGGCCGTCGAGGACACCCGACGGACCATGACCTACGGGGAACTGGCCACCGAGGCCGGGCGCCTGGCCCGCCACCTGATCGGCCTCGGAGTGGGCCCGGAGCACCGCGTCGCGGTGGTGCTGCGGCGCTCCGCGGAGTTCCTGACCGCGGCGCTCGCCGTGCACATGGCGGGCGGCGTCCTCGTCCCCGTCGATCCGGACTACCCGCCGGAGCGCCGGGCCTTCCTGCTCCGGGACGCCGGCCCGGCGGTGGCGCTGTGCGCCGCCGACACCCGGCACGCGGTCCCGGACGGCCGCGCGGCCCCCGTGGTCGACCTGGCCGACCCGGCCGTGACCGACGCCCTGGCACGCCGCGCGGGCGGCTTCGTCACGCAGGCGGAACGCCGTACGCCGCTGGGAGCGGACCACGCGGCGTACCTCATCTACACCTCGGGCACCACCGGCGTACCGAAAGGCGTCACGGTCACCCACCGCGGCCTGCGCAACCTCGTCGCCGACCGGGTGACCCGGTTCGGCCTGGGCCCGGACAGCCGCGTCCTCCAGCTCGCGGCCCTCAGCTTCGACGTGTCGATCGCCGACACCTGGCCCGTACTGTGCGCGGGCGGGCGCCTCGTCCTGGCCCCGCCGGGGCCGCCGCCCCTGGGCGAGGACCTGGCCCGCCTGCTGCGCGCCCGGCGGATCACCCAGCTCGGCGGCGCCTCGTCCTTCCTGCTGCACCTGCCGCCGGAAGACCTGCCGGACCTGCGGGTGCTCGTCTTCGGCGGCGAACCCCTGACCGAGGACCTGCGGCGGCGGTGGGCACCTGGACGGCGGCTCCACGAGGAGTACGGGGTCACCGAGGCCACCGTCGTCCAGACCTCCACCGCCCCGCTGACCGGCGGCGGGGCACTCACGGTCGGCGGCCCCGTCGCCAACACCCGGCTGTACGTCCTGGACGCGTTCCTCCAGCCGGTCCCGCCCGGCGTGCCCGGGGAACTCTACGTGGCGGGGGAGGGCCTGGCGCGCGGCTACCAGGGACGCGTGACGCTGACCGCGCAGCGGTTCGTGGCGTGCCCGTTCACGCCCGGCGAGCGGATGTACCGTACCGGGGACCTCGTGCGCTGGACCGGCGACGGCGAACTGGTCTTCGCCGGGCGGGCCGACACCCAGGTCAAGATCCGCGGCCACCGCGTGGAACTCGGCGAGGTGGAGGCCGCGCTGGCCACCCACCCCCGCGTCGCCGAGGCGGCGGTCACGGTACGCGAGGACCGGCCGGGGGAGCGGCGGCTGGTGGGCTATGCGGTGGTGGAGGAAGGGGCGGAGGCCGGCGGCCGGCTGCTGCAAAAGCACGTCACCGGGCTCCTGCCCGAGTTCATGGTGCCCGCGGCGGTCGTGGTGCTGGACGCACTGCCACGCACCCCGAACGGGAAGGTCGACCGTGCGGCCCTGCCCGCACCCGACTTCACCGCGCGGGCCGCCGGCCGGGCCCCGCGCACCCCGGCAGAGGACGTCCTGTGCCGGCTGTTCGCCGAGGTCCTGGGCCTGGAACGGGCCGGTGTCGAGGACAGCTTCTTCGAGCTGGGCGGCGACTCGATCATCTCCCTGCAACTGGTGGCCCGGGCCCGCCGCGCCGGACTGGTCCTGACCTCACCGCAGGTGTTCGAGGCGAAGACCCCCGAACGGCTCGCCCGGCTGGCCCACACCACGGACGGCGGCACCGGCCCACGGACCTCCGCGGACACCGGCGTCGGCCGGATCCCCTGGACCCCGCTCATGCGGCGGCTGGGCGAACGGATCACCGGCGGCAGGTTCGCGCAGTGGGCTATCGTCGCCACACCGGCCGGCCTGACCCGGGACGCCCTGGCGGCCGGGCTGCGCGCCGTCCTGGACACCCACGCCCTGCTACGGGCACGTGTGGTGCCGGACGGGGACGGACGGGCCCTGGAGGCGCGCGAACGAGGCTCGGTGGACGCCGAACCGCTGATCACCTGCCTGCCGGTCACCGAAGACCGCGACGGGACCCCCGACGGGGTACGCGATGGGTCTCTCGACGGGATACCCGGCGGCTCCCTCGACGGGCTTCTGGACGAGACCGCCGAACGGGCGGCACGGGAAGCCGTCGTACGGCTCGACCCGGCCGCGGGCACCATGGTGCAGGCGGTGTGGCTGGACGCGGGGCCCGGCCGGGCGGGGCGCCTGGCGCTGGTCGTCCATCATCTGTCGGTCGACGGGGTGTCGTGGCGCATCCTGCTCCCGGACCTGCGGGCCGCGTGTGAGGCGGCCATGGCGGGCGACGTGCCGCAACTCGACGAGGTCGGCACGTCGTTCAGGAGCTGGGCGGAGGCGTCGGCGGCGAGCGGGGCCGCTCTCCCGCCTTCCACCGCGGGGACATCCGACGGACCGCGTGCACCTGCCGATCCGCTGCCGGTCGGGCGGGCTCTCGACCCGGCCGCCGACACCGCGGCGACCCTGCGCGAACGCTCCTGGCCGGTACCGGCCCCACAGGCGGCCGTGCTGACGTCCCGTACCCCGGCGGTGTACCACTGCGGCGTGCACGAGGTACTGCTCGCGGCGCTGGCGGGGGCCGTCGTTCACGGCTGGGGCCGGGGAGCCGGCACCGAGACCGTCCTGGTGGATGTCGAAAGCCACGGCCGCGAGCCGGCCGACGGAACGGATCTCTCCCGTACGGTGGGCTGGTTCACCACCCTCCGCCCGCAGCGGCTGGACCTCACCGGCGTCGACCTGGCCGAGGCATCGGCGGGCGGCCCCGCGGCCGGCCGTCTCCTCAAGACGGTCAAGCAGCAGGCGCGAGCCGGGGCGGAGGACGGGCTCGACCACCCCACGAACCTCACCCCCTCCGCCGACCCTGATCACCCCGCAGACCCCAATCACCCCTCAACGCAACCGCACTTCCCACCCGCCCGCATCAGCTTCAACTACATGGGCCGCTTCCTGGCCGCCGCCCACGCCCGGACAGGCCCGCCCGAAGCCTGGGACCTGACCGGTGAACCGGCCATCGGCTCCTCGGCCGACCCCGACATGCCCGTCCCGCACGCACTGGAAGCGAGCGCGCTCCTACGGGACACCACGGACGGCGCGGCCCTCACCCTCACGCTCACCTGGCCGGGCCGACTGCTGAACGAGACCGTGGTGGCTCACCTCGGCCGCGCCTGGCTGGCCATGCTGGACGGCCTGGCCGGTCACACGGACACCCCGGCAGCCGGTGGGCACACCCCCTCCGACTTCCCTCTCCTCGACCTGGAGCAGGACGAGATCGAACAATTCGAGGCGATAGCAGACCGGTTGAGTGACGGAACGCCACGGTGAGCAGGGCGTGGCCGTACCTGTTCAGGCTGACGCGCGAGAAGCCCCACGCGCCTCAATAGGCCCACCGTCCCCGCGGGTTCCTCTCGGGCACCGCATACACTCGCCGTGGCGCCGGACCGTCGTGGCGCGAGGACAACCGTGAGGAGCAAGGGTGTTGGAGCAGGGCTACCCGGTGGACCGGATCGATACCGGTACGGCTCACTCGGCGCGCGTGTACGACTACATCCTCGGCGGAAAGGACCATTACGCCGTGGACCGCGAGGCGGGTGACGCGATGTGCGGGGAGTGGCCGGCGCTGCCCGTGCACATGCGGGCCAACCGCAAGTTCATGCACCGCGCGGCCCGCTACCTGGCTCGCGAGGAAGGCATCGGGCAGTTCCTCGACATCGGCACCGGCCTGCCCACCTCCCCGAACCTGCACGAAGTGGTCCAGCAGGTACGGCCCGACGCCCGAGCCGTGTACGTCGACAACGACCCGATCGTGCTGACCCACGCGCGGGCGCTGCTCACCGGCTCCGCCGAGGGCCGGACCGCGTACGTCGACGCCGACATGCGCGACCCGGAGGCCATCATCGGCTCCGACCAGTTCCGGGAACTGCTGGACCTGCGGCAGCCGGTCGGCCTGATGATCATCGGTATTCTCCACTTCATCCTTCCGCCCGACGACCACAGTCTGGTGCGCCGCCTCCTGGAGCCGCTGCCCCCGGGCAGCTTCCTGGCGATGACCATCGGAACCGCCGACTTCGCGCCCCGCGAGGTCAACCGGGTCGCGGACGAGTACGCACGCCGGGGCATGCCCATGAAGCTGCGCACCAAGGCCGAGTCCGCGGCGCTCTTCGAGGGGCTGGACCTGGTCGCCCCGGGGCTGACGCAGGTCCACCAGTGGCGCCCCGACGCCGACCAGGAGCCGGTGGACGACCGGGACATCGCGATGTACGGGGCCGTCGCCCGCAAGACCACCTGAGGCACCCGGCCGGGGACGCCCGGCCCAGCGCCTGCCGCGACCGCGCGCTGAAGGGCACGAAGCTGCTCGAACATGGCCTGCCCGGCTCCGTTCCCCGAGGTCACGGCCGTTCTCATGACGGCGGCGCAGGCGATCGGCGGGCGCGGTGCCGGAGATGGCGAGCGATCCACCGCTGCTCGTCGCGACAAGCGTCCCCGGCCAACTACGGAAAGTCGATACGAAGTCACCATTTTGCCGGTTGTTGACTATTCCTTGGTCATTCATTGCCGGTAGCGTCCTGTCCTGATCGGCGAGCCCGATCAGGGCCACCGTGCCCCGGATCGTCGTCTGCTCGTCTCGTCTGCTCGTGGCTCCTCGTGAGCCGCTGGATGTCACCGGAGGATGCATGACCTCTCGTATCGCCGCCGCCCTGGCCACGTGCGCGCTGAGCCTCGGGGCCCTCGCCTCGGGCGTCGGTGCCGCCGCAGCGGCTCCGTCGGCCGCCGGCGACGCCGAAGCGCCTTCCTTCAAGGCCGCGGTCGACGCGCGTGCCGCGGCCGTCGACCGGTGCAGGTATCAGGTGGTCCGCTCCGACGACTCCCGCTACGTCTACTCCGTGAGCGGGATCATCGGCGGCAGCGCCCGCGAGCTGCCGATCCAGAAGGAGGACTTCGTGAGGTTCTCCGACAAGTGGCTCAAGGTCACCCAGGTCGACGCGTGCGCCGGCGGGCAGGGCCAGGCCCCCGCCACGCTCCGTGTCACGGGCAAGTTGGAGAGGCCGGAGAACTACGAACCGTCCGTGCCGCGGACCATCCGCAGCGACGCCCTCAGGCCCGCACCCTCCTCGGTGATCCCGAAGGCCCCGCGGCTGACGTCCGTCGACCGCCTCGACGCGGCCACCGTCCGCGTCAACTGGGAGCCCGCCCAGGGCAATCCGGACCAGGTGGTCCTGCTGGAGCGCAAGCCCTTCTACAGCAGCGAGATCGGCCTGTGGCACCCCTACACGTTCCAATGGAACGTGCCGAGCGGCGCCACCTCGATGGACCGGAAGTTGCAGCGCAACCCCGACATCCCCGCAGAGGTCAGGTCGCACTCGTACTGGATGCGCGTGCTGAAGGGCGGTTTCGTCAGCGACCTGCGCGCCGAGAAGCCGACCACCGTCGAGCCGTAACGAGCGAGTGCGGCGACGGGCGCCCGACTGGTACGAGCCAGGGCGGGCGCCCTCGTCGTACCTGCGCCCGGCTCCAGGCCATGTCCGTACGGCCAGGCAGGCAGAGTCCCAGGACGTTCACCGATCCCGCAGACGCCGACGGCACGGTGCGCCCCGAGGGCGGCACGGACTCGGCCGGAGCCGGGCAGCGGTGTCACCGTGGCCTTTTGCGGCTGCCGCGGGCGCTCAGCGCGCGGATCGGTCCGATCAGCGTCCGGTAGAGCGGCCGTACCGCACGGCCGGGAAGGTGGCGGTGACGTTCCTCCTGCCAGACCCGCGCCCTGTGGTGCGCCGCGATGGGTGACCACCGGTCGGGGTCCGGGGGCGGGGACGTGTGGAATGCGATGCGGCAGAGGTGCTTCGTGCTGACGAAGCCGTACTGGCTCGGGCTGACCAGCCGCACCGGAGCGCCGTGGTCGCTGTCGATCGGCCGCCCGTCGAGGCGGTCGGCGACGAGCACGTCGTCGGCCAGGGCGTCCTCCAGCAACACGACCGACCGGTAACCGTCGAGCCCTTCGAAGGACACATGGCTGATCACCGTGTCCGCCGCGAGCAGCGGTTCGACCCGCGTGCGGTAGAGCGTCTCGAACGCGACCCCTTCCCACAGCAGACCGGTCGCCGACCAGCCGGCGACACAGTGAAAGTCGGCTCCGAGCTGTCGCCGTGGCAGCTTGGCCAGGTCGCCCACGGACACGGTGACGGCCTCGGTCACCGCTCCGCCGAGCTCGATCACCGGGGCGGCGGGTACGGGCGGAGGCGGGCGATGGAGATGGGTGCCGAAGCGCGGGAAGCCGTCGACGGCGCGTTGGCCCGGGGGAAGCGTCATGTCGGTCCTCCATCGTGGCCGTGCGGCGCGGGTGTCACGCGGGAGGCGCGTGGCGCCCGCAATCCATACAGGACTGTATGGAAGGCGATAGTAGGGTGATCCGTACAGTGCTGTATAGATGGCGGAGAGGTGACCTGCACCATGGCCACGGCGCGTACTCCGCGCGGCAGTTGGATCGCCGCGGGCCTTCGGGCGCTGACCGCCGGCGGGGTGGAGGCGGTACGGATCGAGTCGCTGGCACAGGCGCTCGGCGTCACCAGGGGCGGCTTCTACTGGCACTTCGCCGACCGCCAGGCCCTGCTTGAGGACATGCTCGACGTCTGGGAGCAGGACGTGACCACGGCGGTCATCGAGAAGGTCGAGGCCGGCGGCGGTGACGCGCGGACGAGGCTGTGGCGGCTGTTCGCCGTCGCCGCCACCGGTGACGGCCTGCTCACGGACATCCACACCGACTTCGCGGTACGCGACTGGTCACGGCGCGATCCGGCGGTGGCACAACGGTTGCGACGCGTCGACAACCGGCGGATGGACTACCTGCGCCGGCTGTTCGGCGCATTCTGCCCCGACCCCGACGAGGTCGAGGTCCGCTGCACGCTCTGCTTCACGGTGTGGATCGGCAATCGTCTGCTCACCGTCGACCACGGCGGACGCAGCCCGGCCGAGGTCATGGAACTCATCCAGCGCCGACTGCTGGAGTAGGGGCGGCGCGCCCACCACAGTCCGCGGGGGCCTGGCGCCCCAGCAGCGGGGCCGCCTGCGCGTCCGCCGCCGTCACCCTGCTCTGTGCAACCAGTGGATCCGCTGTGCGGCACGCTGAACTACGCCGTCGGCAGCATGCTGGTCGCCGTCAACGTGGCGCCGCGCAACGGTGCGGCGGCGGTGGCCGACCCGTTCAGCGGCGGGGTGTTCCGCATCGACGGGACGACCGCGTGGGTACGGCACGACGATGCCGACCGCCTTCTGACCCCCACGTCCGCCACGCGGCTCGTGGACGTCAACCTCGATCCACCGTTTCCCGGCGCCCCCGGCTTCCGCGCGGTGGATCTGCTGGCACGGTCATCCTTCGTGGAGCGTTTCCGGCCCCGTGCGGTGTCCACGACTCTCGCGTCGGCCTGGGTCGCGGCAGGCAAGCGCGCCGCGTACGTCACGAACGGCGTCGACCTGTCCGGCAGCGTGCATTTCGCCGCCGGCTGCGTGGTCACCGGCATCGACGGCGCCCTGATCGGGCAGGGCGGCCGTGGGCTGGTCGTGGCCGCCGATGGCGAGACGCACGAGCTGCTGATGTCGATGGTCCGCAGTCAGGAGTGACCCCTGCTCTCGGCGCCACCGCCCGGCGCGGCCGGTACCCGGCCGTACCTGTTATGACCTGCTCTTGGACGTCCGCGCCTGTCCGGCGTGGTGACGCGAACAGACGAACGGCCGCACGCGAGGCGGCCGTTCGCCGAACGGGAGGTGGGACGGTCACACCCGGGTCTGCGACCCGATGGTGGGCGTGGCGCCGTTCTTGTAGAGGGCGATGAGCTTGCTGAAGTCGAACGGCCGCTGGTCCACGCAGGTACAGCGGTAGGTGTCGCACTGCTCGCAGCCGACGGTGCACGGCGGCTGGACGTCGGGGTTGCCCTGGTTGTGGTCGCGGGTGGCGTCCCAGCCGGAGAGGGCACCGAGCTGGTTCTCGTGCGCGAACTCGACCAGGCTGCGCTGGTTGTCGAGGGTGAAGACCCGCTTGTTGATGTTGCAGCCGAACATCGGGGTGGCGCCCGTACGGTTCCAGACCTTCGTGGCGCTCCAGGCGGGCCACAGCGAACCGATCTGGCCGTGCATGGCCTTGAGGCCGATGACGCAGCACTCGTACATGTCGGGCGGCGCGCTCTGGCCGAACTCCATGAGCATGCCGTTGACCAGGCCGGGTTCGAGGCCGGCGGCGGCGACCTTGGCCAGGAACCTGACGCCGACCGGGCTGAAGCCGGCCGACCCCTCACCGGGCTGCGCGTCGGCGGGGAGGGTGTAGGACACCTTGAGCCCCGGGTGCCTGGCGAGGACCTGGGAGACCGCCGCCGTGTGCCGCAGATGTGCCGCCTCGTCGGCCAGGAAGTCGCCCTCGAAGTCGAAGTCGAGGCGTGTCACCGCGTAGTTGCGCAGGAACGCCTCGTACTGCTCGACGATCCGCGGGACGCTCGTCTCGACGGCTTCGAGAGGCCGGCCGGAGGCTCCGCCGCAGGAGAAGGCGACCTTGCCGCCGGTGGCGGCCAACTGCTCGATGTCCTTCTTCCCGTACGAGCTCTGGTCGACCTCCCAGTCGGCACCGTCCTGCCCGGCCCATGCCAGCTTCTTGCTGTTGTTGGCGACGATGAAGCCCAGCATGAAGCCGTCGACGCCGGATTCCTGGGAGTACTGGGGGAGGCTGGGGTTCGGCCAGGCCATGTAGTCCACGTACGGCGCGCGCGGCATGTCCCAGGGGCCGCCGTCCGGGAGCTTGTCGGACGTGGTGAACTCCAGCGGCTGGGACTGGTCGGAACGGTTCCCCACGAGGTCCACGGCCGTGACCCGTACGGTGTACTTGGTCGTCGGGCTGAGCCCGGAGACGACCGCCGTCTCGTCCTTGACCCGCAGCGGCTGGGGGCCGCCGTGGTCCACCTCGTACTCCCGCACGCCGATGTTGTCGGAGGAGGGGTTCCAGGAGAGGGTGGCCTGCGTCGGGCCGAGGGTTTCGACGTGTACATGGCCCGGCACGCTCGGCGGCGTCGTGTCGTCGGGTACGTCGGCGGGCTGACCGTTGATCTTGAACTCGGCGGGCAGCGGGCCGGGGCCCGGCATGGACCGCGCGAAGCCGAGCCGGAACTCCTGGACGCCACGGTTCGGCGGGACGGTCCGGCGCTCGGGCACCAGACGGCCGGTGATCACGTTGCCCGACCGCTGCCAGACGAGTCCGTAGACGTTGGTGACATTCTGGTCCGACTGCACGCGGAAAGAGATCTCCGGGTCGACGAGTGGTTCACTTTCGAAATTCCAGACCGTGGCCTTCATGGTGCCGTACCACTCACCGGGGGATTCCCATTCCGGTGTCACATACTGCTTTGCCATGTCCCGACCCCTCGCTTACGACGCCCGGTTCTCGGGCGTTCCGCCCCCGTCGCGACAGGGAACCTAGGCACCGCACATACCTCCGTCAATCACGGAAATCGGCCAGCGGTGGACCGGCCGGAAGGCAGCGTTCTCCGCTCCGTACGTGAGCCGGGCCGGCGCCGGACGACGCTGCCCTTCCCGCCAGGCCGGGGCGGCTCCGAGGGGATGGGGTGGAACGTGTTGCGGATGAGCCGGGCGGAAATTCTGAGGGAAATTGCGCCGGTAGGGGGAAGGGAATCCGTGCGGTGCGATGTCGGGCCGGATTCAAGCCTGCTTTCAACTACCGCGGGTCCGGGAGTAATCGTTCTCGTCTCCACGAACTGCCGGAAAGGAGCGGCATGTTCCTGGCGCCCCCCAACTACGCTGCACCGCATGACGGAACAACCGCTGCACCCCGACATCGAAACGGCCATGCGCTACCACGAGGCGGTCGCCCGCGGAGCGGTGGGCGAGGAACTGGCCCGCTTCTTCGCCGACGAGGTGGTGCAGCAGGAATTCCCCAACGCGCTGTTCCCCGAGGGCGTACGGCGTGACCTGGCCGAGGTGCTTCGCAGCGCGGAGCGGGGCCGTGGAAGCCTCAGCCACCAGCGGTTCGAGGTCCACAACGCGGTCGCGGCCGGCGACCAGGTGGCCTTGGAGGTGACGTGGTCCGGAACCCTCGCCACCCCGATGGGCGGCCTGCCCACCGGTCACGTGCTGCGCGCCCACATCGCGGTCTTCCTCACGTTCCGTGACGGCAAGATCTGCGCCCAGCGCAACTACGACTGTTACGAGCGTCTGGACCCGGCCTGAACCGGGTCTGGACCGGGGTCCAGAGGTGCCTGCCCCGCTGGAAGTGCCCGCCCCTTGGGAGTGCCTGCCTCCGAAACGCGACCGCCATAGGCGGTCCGGGCAACCATGACAGTGGGTTGGGCTGATCGTCACTCTTTCGTAGGAAACGACGACCACGCAAGAGGGACGGGGGCGCCCGGCGACCGTTCCCGCCCGGTGCTGACCGGTTCACTGAAAGCTCCTCGCAGGACTCTCTCCGCACAGGAGCACCGGACATGTCTGAACAGGGACAACACAGTGACCCCGCGCCCACCGGAACAACCGGACGGAACTCCGCGGCCGGACTTGAACAAGCCTTTCTGCTCGCGGTCGGCGTCGCCGACCTCGTGCTCGATCACGTACGGCAGGCCGCCGACCGGGGCCAAGGGCTGCTGCGCCGCTCCGATCTGCGGGAACTGCTCGCCGGCGGAGTAGACGAACTGCGCGCCCGCGGAGAACTCGCCTCCCGGCGCGTCACCCCGGAGACCGATAACTACCTGGAGCTGATGGCTTGTCGGGCAGTGCGGCGGACCGGCTTGCCGCATGCGTGACACCGGGGAGCTCAAGCAGCGAATCGACACCTGTCTGCGCCGACTGGTCGACGAGGAGGAAGCCGAACTGCTCCGCGTGTCGGGCGATCTGGCACCGCTGTGCCGCCAGTTGCGCGCGTCACTGACCCGTGGGAAGCGGCTGCGCGCCGCGTTCCTGTACTGGGGCTGGCGAGCCGCCGGTCAGCCGGACTGCGAGGGCGTGATCAAGGCCGCGGCCGCGATGGAACTGGTGCACGCGGCCGCGTGCACCCACGACGACATCATCGACGACAGCCGCCTGCGGCACGGCGCCCCGACGGCCCATGTGGCCTTCGCCGAGGGCGGTGCCCGTTCCTGGAACACCGCGGCAGGGGCGCCCGAAGGGGCGCGCCAGGATCGTTCCGCCGCGCTGGCCATGATGCTCGGTGACCTGTTGATGGGTTACGCGGGACAGGTCTTCGCCACCTGCGGCCTGCCCGGGGCGTACGTGGCGCGGACGGTGCCCCTGTGGTCGTCGCTGCTGCGCGAGACCGTCGCGGGCGAATTCCTGGAGGTCCTGCGGACGGGCGGCGTCGTACCCAAGGTCGCCGAATCGCTGGAGGTGGCCCGGTACAAGACGGCCAAGTACACCGTGGAGCGGCCCCTGCACATGGGGGCCACGCTCGGCGGCGCCGCCCCGAGGGTGCTCGACGCCTTCACCGGCTTCGGGATGCCGCTGGGCGAGGCGTTCCAACTCCGCGACGACCTGCTGGGCGTCTTCGGCGACCCGGCCGAGACGGGCAAGTCGAACCTCGACGACCTACGGGACAAGAAGCCCACCGCGCTGCTCGCGGTGACCGCCTCGCTGCTGTCCGCGAGCCAGGAACGGCGGCTGCGCGAGGTGCTGGGCAAACCCGCACTGGACGAGGCCGACGTGGCCCACGTACGGCGGTTGATGGAGCGCAGCGGTGCCCGGCAGCGCATCGAGGACATGATCCAGGAGCGGATCGCGCAGGCCCGCGCGGCGCTGGAATCCGTGGCGCTGCCGCCGGAGGCCCGCGCGGCACTCGGCACGCTGGCGAACTCGGCAACCGACCGGTCCCTGTGACAGCACCAGAAACGAGGAGCCCCCGTGACCACCGAGACCACTGGAACCACTGAGACCACCGTGCGCTACACCGACGCGACGCTGGACGGCTTGCGCAGGCAAGGCGACCCGCTCGCCGACGCGACCGTCGCGGCCATGTTCGAACGCGGCGAGGT
This sequence comes from Streptomyces sp. NPDC018045, assembly GCF_044327445.1. Lineage (NCBI taxonomy): Bacteria > Bacillati > Actinomycetota > Actinomycetes > Kitasatosporales > Streptomycetaceae > Streptomyces > Streptomyces sp. NPDC018045. Next base: position 84,324 of record NZ_JBIRFL010000011.1, on the reverse strand, counting down.
GCGAGACTTCAACACCCTCATGCGCTTCTTCAGCACCGCAGGCAACAAACTCCCGCAGGGGTTGCCCTCCTCGGCCGCTTCGTACCTGGAGGCGACCGGTATGCCGCCCAAGTGGGTGGACTGGGACATCATGGAACGCGCGCGGCTGTTCTTCATGGACAACGCCGCGCACATCAATACGGGCCTGTCCTTCGCGGCGATGCCGGCCACCTACGCCGTACCGCGCGTGGCGAAACTGCTCGCCTCGACGCACTCCATGGACTACCCCTCGCGCCGCATGGCGAACACGGGACAGTTCGTCACCTACCTGATGCAGACCAACTCCTTCGAAGAGGGCAGCAAGTTCATCCCGGCCGCACAGAAGGTCCGTCTGCTGCACGCCGCGGTGCGCCGCCACCTGATCACGTCGGACCGCTGGGACACGGAGCGCGACGGCACACCGCTGTGTCAGGAAGACATGATCGGCGGGCAGATCTGCTTCTCGATCCTGGTGCTGGACGCGATGCACCGCCTCGGCATCCACATGAGCGAGGAAGGCGCGGAGGCGTACTACTACGCCTGGCGCGTCGTCGGGGCCATGCTGGGCTGCGACATGGAGGCGGCCCCGGAGAACCTCACCGAGGCCCGCGCCTACGCCGACCTCTACCTCACCCGCAACCTGGGGCCGTCCGAGGACGGGGTACGCCTGAACAACCAGCTCATGCGGATGTACGAAGATGTCGTCCCCGGCACCCTCTTCGACCCGATCGTCGCGGCGACGATCCGTTTCCTGGTGGGCCCGACCATCGCCGACTGGCTGGAGGTCCCGCGCAGCCCCTGGGACACCGCGGCCAAGGCCGTACCCGTCGTCCTCGGCGTGCTGGAGACCATCGAGGACAGCAGCCCGCTGGGGGAGTGGGCGCTGGACAAGGCAGGCAACCTGCTCACCGCCTTCGAACTCGGCTCCCTCACCCGCGGCCGGGTCATGCAGTACGCCATCCCGGAGGAACTCAAGACCGACTACGGGGTGCGCTCACAGCAACGCCGCAACCAGCGCTGGGTGCCGCCCGCCCCGACGGCGGCGGGCACGGACTGATATCACGCACGCGTCCGAGGCCGGGGGTGGTCAGGCGGCAGCCAGCCATGCGGCGGTCAGGCCGCGGCTGCTGAGCCCGTCACGCAGCGCACGCATCGCGTAGTACACACGCGACTTGACCGTGCCGGGCGGCACCCCCAGCAGCGCCGCCGTCTGGGAGATGCTGCGGCCCGCGAAATACACGTGCACCAGCACTTCGCGGTGCCACGGTGCCAGCTCCCGCATGGCGTCGACCACCACCCGCCGGGTCAGGGTGTGGTCGACCCCGTCGGACACGGGCGAAGGGGGCACCTGGGCGGCAGCGACCTCCGGCGGCCGGGCCTTGCGCGAGCGGTGGCCGTCGATGACCAGGTTGCGGACCACGGTGAACAGCCAGGGACGCAGCGCGTTCGTCGTGGGATCGAGGTCGTCGGCGCGCTGCCACGCGCGGACCGCCACCTCCTGCAAGACATCCTCCGCACGGTGCCAGTCACCCCCCAGCAGCCGGGCCGCGAAACCCAGCAGGACCGAGCCGTGCCGTTCGTACAGGACCCCGACGAACTCTTCGGACCGCCGCGCCGAACGGCCCGGTACGGTACGGGGATCCCTGGCGCGCACGGACAGCGGCAGCGATGACTCCACGGTGCTACTCCTTACGATCGCACGCTTGCGAGCGGGGGTGCCCGCCCCGTACGCGGGACGAACGGGCCACTGGAAACTTTCTAGCGCCGCAGGCGTGTGAGGGGGGTGCCCGTGTGGGCGGACAGCGCTTCCGAGTTCAAAAGGCCGCCCGCGCCCGGCTCCGCACGCCGACGTGCCACGCGGCGGCCCAGGCGTCCGCTCCGGAGCCCGGAACACGGGGCCCGGCGCCCGGCGCGCCCGATTCGCCGCCCGTTTGCCGCCCGAACGGGCAGCACGCCGGGTACGAAATCACCGCCAGCCTGATCGACGAGCCGTGCGGGCCGCCGCCGAGTACGGAGCCGGGCCGTGAGCGGGCCGGGTGCGACGGCGTACGGAGCGGGCGCGCGTCCTGGCGTATGCGGAACGGACGGTACGCCAGTGCCTGGTGGGGCGCCGTTGGTTTGCGGTTTCGCAACGGACCGTACCGGGGCGGCCGCTTTCGGCATGCTGGGGCGAATCGATGCCGGTCGGAGGTCCAGGGCAGTGAAGTCCCCCTCTCAGTTCACGACGGTCGTGTTCTTCGTCCTGAGCGTGCTGGTGGTACCGGCCGCCACCAACATCGCGAGTGAGGCCGTACCGGAAAGGGTCCAACCGTACTTGTGGCTGGCTTGGCCGGTGGCGGTTTCGGCGGCGGTGGCCGCAGCCGTGCTGGAGATCCGCCGACGCCGGGCCGCGGCCGCGCAGGAGCGGCGCGGCGGCGAGGGAGAGGAGGAACACCGCCATGCCGCCCAGGAGTTGGCGCAGGCGGTGCGCCGGCAGTGGAGCGCCGAGGCGCAGATGCGCATGCTGTATCGGCCCGAGCCGCTGCGGGTGCGCTGGTCCTCCACCGGCCGTCCGGTCGCCGCCCGGCCGGCCGCGATCGTCGGTGAGGGCATCATGGGCGGCCGGCCGGTCCGCCTCCGCCTGCACGGCGGAATCGACGACATCGCCGAGAAGTACGTCCAACTGCCCAAGCGGCAGTTGGTGCTGCTCGGGGCACCGGGTGCGGGCAAGACCGTACTGGCCATCCTGCTGACGCTGGGCCTGCTGGAACACCGGCAGGCCCACGGGGGACCGGTGCCGGTGCTGTTGTCCCTGTCCTCATGGGACCCGCGAGCCGAGCAGTTGGACGCGTGGATCGCCCGCCGCCTGGTCGAGGAGTATCCGGCGTTGGCGAACACCGAAGTCTTCGGCCCCCGAGCCGCGCCCCACCTGGTCACCGGCGGTCATGTCCTGCCGGTCCTGGACGGCCTGGACGAGATCTCCGCCGGGCTGCACACCGTGGCCATCGACGCGCTCGACCACCTCGCTCCCGGCCGGCCGTTGGTGATCACCTGCCGTAGCGAGGAATTCGAGGCCGCGGTCGCCCTCGGCGGCACCGTGCTGACCACCGCGGCGGTGGTGGAACTCGAACCGGTGGGTGTCTTCGAGGCGGTCGCCTTTTTGTCGGCCGGCGGCACGGCGACCGAAGCCCGGTGGGCGCCGGTGCTGTCCCATGTGCGCTCCTCTCCCGGCGGGACGCTGGCCCGGACGCTGGCGTCCCCACTGATGATCACCCTGGCCCGGGCCGTCTACACCGTGCCCGCCACCGACCCGGCCGAACTCCTCGACCACGGCAGGTTCCCCGACCAGGAATCCCTCAAAGGGCATCTGCTCGACGCGTTCGTCCCCGCCGCCTACACCCACCGCCCGCCGCCACCGAAAGACCGCCCGGGCAGCACCCCGCCCGCCTACCCGCCGGAACTGGCGCATCGCTGGCTGTCGTTCCTGGCCACTGCCACCCAGCGGCACGCGACACACGACCTGGCCTGGTGGCACCTGCACCTGTTCCTTCCCCCGGCCGGACGGCGGACGATCGCCGTGGTGCTGGAGCTGCTCACCGGAACCGTGGCCGGAGTCGGTGTGGCGCTCGGCCTCGGCTCGATGGTCGGCGTGGTGGCCGGACTCGCGGGCGGCCTCGGCGCCGGACTCCTGGCCACGCCCCCCGCCCATCCCGGCTACGCCAACCTCCGGGTACGGGGCCGGCTGCGCCTGCTCGGCAGGAAACTCGTCCTGGGCCTGACCATCGGGGTGATGATGGGCGCCGGGGCCGCGTGCGCCTTCGGTCTCGCGGTGGGGCTGGGCATCGAGATGGGAGGCGGGATCCAGGCCGCGATGAAGGTCGCCGGGACGGTGGGTCTCAGTGCCGGGCTCGCCTTCGCGGTCATGATGTGGCTCAACGCCCCGGCCGACGCGCTGCGGTCGCCCAGTACACAGGCTTCGTTACGAGATGACCGGCTGGTCAGCGGCGCGCGGCTCGTCGTGGAGTCGCTCAGCGCGGGACTGCTGGCCGGCCTCGCCACCGGCGAGCGCGGGTTCGGCCTCGACGTCGGCGTCATGTGGGCCCTGACGGCCGGGCTCGGCGGTGGCCTCGCTCTGGGCCTCACCGGAAGGTTCACCGGCCGTTTCCAGTCCGGGCTGGTGGCCAGCCCGTGGGGGTGGTACCAGCTCTGCCGCACCTGGCTCGCCCTGCGCGGGAAACTGCCGTGGCGTCTGATGCGCTTCCTCGACGACGCCCACCGCCGCGGCGTCCTGCGCCAGGCCGGAGCCGTCTACCAGTTCCGGCACTCCAGCCTCCAGGACCGCCTGGCCGCGCGGCACCGTACATAGTGCATGGCTGTGGTTCATGGCTGAACAACGCACGAACCGCCACGGCTCCCGGCCTCCCCGTCCCTCTCGGAGCGATGTGGAGGACCGGTTCCGGTTCAGCCCTGTCCTGCCGGGCTGCCCTGTCGGCTGACGAGCCGTGCCTCTACGGGCAACGAATGGGGCCGACATCTGGCGCCCCGGGGAGGGCACGCGTCGACGCACCATGATCGAATCGCCACAAGCTGCGTCGATGAACTACCTGGGAGTCTCCGTGACCTTGCGGTTAGCCGTCACCGCCGAGCCGATACCTTCGCATGTGTCCGCACTCGATTACGTCATCGGCCCGGCCCTTGAGCAGGGCCACGATGTCGCCCTCCACGCCCCCCTCATGTTCCGCCGCGAAGCCGGGCGGCGCGGGGTGGAGTTCCACCGGGCAGGAACGGACTGGACATGTGACCCCGCCGTTCAGCGGAGGGCGAGTGAGATCTGGACGGAGTGCGGAAACGCCTCCTTCAACCGGTACGTCTTCGGCCGGCTCTGGCCGGACCAGGCCGAGGCGAAGGCCCATGATCTGATCACCGCGTGGACCCGGGTACGGCCTGACCTGGTGATCGCCGAGTGCAGCGATCTCGGCGCGCACCTCGCGGCCAGGGTTCTGCGGCTGCCCCTGCTGGCCGCGGACAACGGCCTCGGCCCGGTCCTCCTGGACCTGTGGGACAGCGACATCGCGCCCGCGTTGTCCACCCTCTACAAACAACACGAGTTGGACACCCCCGCGTTCCCCGAGATGCTCACCCCCGCGCCCGCCCAGTGGTTCTACCGGACGCCCCCGCCTTCCGCGCGCGCGGTCCGGCGTACCGTCGCGGGATACCGCACAGCTCTGCCCGGGTGGCCGGACCGCTCCCCCTCCGCCCGCCCGCTCGTCTACGCGAGCCTCGGCACCCTGACCACCGCGATGCCGGGACTCCGAGCCACCGTGGAGGGCATCTACCAGGAGATCCTGGCCGCACTGTCCGCGATCGACTGTGACGCGATCGTGTCCGCGGGAGACCTCGCGGAGCACCTACAGAGCACGGACCCCCGCATCGATGTCCTCCGGCACGTCCCGCAGCCCGCGCTGCTGCGCCGTGCCGACCTGTTCGTGACGCACGGCGGCCGGGCGTCCCTGCTCGACGCCGTACAGGGCACAACGCCCGTCCTGGGTATGGGCATTCTCGGCGACCAGCCCGACAACGCCGACGCGTTCGCGGGGCGCGGCCTCGGCCGGGCCCTGGAACTCACCGCTACGCGCGACCAGATCGCCGAAGCCATGACGGCCGTCCTCGGCGATCCCTGCCACACCGCCGCCCTGACCGCCGCCAACGCCGAGCTGGCGCGGCTGCCACCGCTCGACATCTCGGAACTGCGGGACGGGACGTGATGCGCGTCCTTCAGGCGCGGAGGGTTACGGGGCGGGCAGGTGGTGATCGTCGGGGCGGCGACGGGGGGCGGTCGACGGACCGACCGCCGTGCTCCCGTCAGGAACCGATCTCGTATTGCGCCACGGCCTCCTCGTCGAACGCGATGCCGAGTCCTGGGCGGTCCGGCACATACACCTGATTGCCGTCGCATCGCATGCGCGTCCGCGGAGTCAGCAGCGTCTCGAAGGTGTAGATGCCTTTCTCCGGTGCGAAGTATTCGACGACGAGGGCGTTGGACACCGCCGCCGTGAGATGCGCGTGGAGATTGTGGTGCCAGTGCGGGGCCATCTGTATGCCGAAACTGTCGGCGGTGTGCGCGATCCGCAGCCATTCGGTGACGCCGCCGGCCACCGCGGCGTCCGCCTGGAACAAGGCCGCGGCCCCGGTGTCCACCAGGCTGCGGAAGTCCCACCGCGTCTGGTGGATCTCGCCGGTCGCCACCGGCGTACGGATGCGCGCCGCGAGTTCCCCGTGCCCGACGACCGCCTCCGGTGACAACGGTTCCTCGAACCACCACAACGACATGACCCCAGCCGCCCGTTCGAAGGCCTCGGCGGCGGCGCGTGCCTCATGTACGGACGCATACGCGTTGTTGGCGTCCAGAGCCAGCCGACCGTGCCCCGCCATCGCGTCGACCGCCGCCGCGACCCGGCGCGCGTCCTCGGCGACGGACAGCCCGCCCACCTTGATCTTGTGGTCGGTGAAGCCCCTCGCACGGTCGGCGGCGATCTCGGCGCGCACCGCGGCGGCCCACTCCCCGTCGTCCGGCCGGTAGTAGCCACCCGAGGCGTACGCGGGCTGCGGCGCCGTCGTCCCGCCCAGCAGGACGGCGAGCGGCTGCCCGGCGCGCTTGGCCGCCAGGTCCCACAGGGCGACGTCGAGCGCCGACAGGGCGCGGAGCACCGCGCCGCGCCGCCCGGCGAGCAGCGTCTCCTGGTAGGCGCGGTCCCACAGGCCGACGATGTCGCGCTCGTCCGCTCCCAGGAGGACCGGTGCGAGCAGGTCGTCGACGGCGGCCTTGACCAGGGCGGCGCCGGTGGTGCCCGCGTAGGTGTAGCCGATGCCGGTGCGCCCGGTGTCGTCGGTGACGTCGACCAGTACGTAGTGCCGGGCGGTCAGTTCGCGGCTGGACATCCGGGTCGGCCGGCTGATGGGGATGGCGATGGCACGTGCCCGGACCTGGGTGATCGTCACAGGGCCGCCTCCGTCCCCGCGTCCTGCGGCCCCGTCTCCGCCGCCCCCGTGCTCGGGTCCGGCTTCCCGCCCGTACTCAGGCCCGACTGCTCGCCCCTCCGGGCGGACAGCCAGTCCTGGAACCGCCGCGCGAGCACGACTGGGTCCTCCAGCAGCTTCGGTACGTCGGCCGCGTTGCCCACCGAGATGCGTACGTGCAGGAGGACCGGCCCCACCGCCCGCCGCGCCCGGCCGAACTCCGCGCGCAGCGCCCGTGGTTCGCGGGCCCGCAGGACGGTCCAGCCGGCCGCCGCGGCGAGCGCGCCGAGGTCGATCCGCGCGGCGTACGTCGGCAGGTCGGCCGTCGACCCGTACACGTGGTTGTCCAGCAGGACGACCAGCAGTTTGGCCGGGCGCAGATAGCCGCCGGTGATCAGCACGTTGGGGTTCATCAGCAGCGAGCCGTCGCCCTCCAGCGCCACCACTCGCTCGACCGGAGTGTCGGCCAGCCCCAGCGCCACTCCGGTGGCGACCGAACCGGCCAGCCCCATCGAGTCCAGCAGATAGAGGTGGCTGGGACGGTCCGCCACGGCGGCCAGTTCGCGGCTGGTCGCCGCGCATGTCACCACCACCGGGAGCCCGGCCGTCTCCTCGGCGAGCACGCCGAGCGCTTCGATGCGGCGCACGTCAGGCGCCCCTTCCGTCGGTGGCCCAGAAGTCCGCGAGGACGGCCACCGGGCGGAAGGTCAGCCGGGCGTGCGCGCCGGCCTCGGTGACCACCGCGCGCCAGTCGTCCGGCCCGCTGCGCCGGTCCAGGGTGAACACCCGCAGCCCCACCCGGTCCAGCAGCCCCGGCACGTGCTGGCACAGCGTATGGATCATCGAGTTGTACTCGCCCAGCCCGCCGCGGGTGTTGGCCACGAGCAGCAGCGGCAGGTGGTAGGCGAGGTTGAAGGTGGCCAGCGCGGTCAGGGCGTTGCCGAAGCCGTTGTCCTGGAGTACGACCGTGCCGAACCGGCCGGTCAGCGGCAGTGCGCCGAGGACGCCCAGGGCCTCTTCCTCGCGGGAGAGCGGGAAGACCCGGGGCGAGGTGCCGTCGCTGCCGCCGTCGTCGGCGACCAGTGCGGCGATGACGGGGGCCACGCTGACGGACGGTACGTAGCCGACGAGGTCGGCGCCCGCGGACCAGATGCCGTCGGCGACGGCGGCGGCGTACGGGCGGGGCGGGGGCGGAACGGTCGGATCCACGGTGGGCATCACAAGTCCCTTCTGCCGGGCGGCGGGCGGGGCCGGCTGCGACGCGCGCAACGCGGGATGTTCCACGTTGCGCGTTACGGGTGCTTAGTAGCATGCAACTGAGCGGCCGTCTTCACCAGTGCCTGGGCGGCAGGAGGTCGGGGCGGTGAGGGGGCCCCGGTTTCGGTTCTCCCGGCTTCCGGCTTCCGGCTTCCGGGTGTCCGGTTCGGCGCACGGCTTCCGGTTTCCTTGGTTGCCGGTTGCCGGTTGCCGGTTGCCGGTTGCCGGGTCCCGGCGCACGGCTTCGACCCCGGTTTCCCGGCGTCCCGGCCGCCCGCTGGCAATATCAGCCGCAGGCACGCGCCGTCAGCCGCCCGCGGGTACCGTCATCTCCAGCCACCGCCGCCACTCGGCGACCAGCGCCCGGTTGTCCTCGCTGGTGTTGGCGACCAGCAGGTCCCCGGAGCGTACGAGGTGTTTGCGCATCGCGCGCTCCGCCGCGTCACCGTCACGCTTGCGCAGCGCCTCCACGATGTCCCAGTGATCCTGGAGGGCGACCTCGACCGGCTGCTGCCGCGGGACGCTGTGCCGGCTGTCGAGGGCGAGGGTCTGCCGCAGTTCGGCGACGAACTTCGCCAGCCGCAGGTTGCCGCTCGCGCGCATGATCAGACCGTGCAGCCGTTCGTCGGCGGCGAAGTACTCCGGGCCGCCATCCGCGCGCTCCTCCATGATGCGGAACTCGGCGGCCAGCGCCTCGTCGTCGCGGGCGGTCAGCACCCCGGCGGCGCTGCGGCAGGCGGCCGGCTCCAGCAGGACGCGCAGGCTGCACAGTTCGACGATGCCGCGCCCGTCGGGACCCAGTACCCGGGCACCGCGGTTGCGTTCGATCCGTACCAGGCCCAGGTCGGCCAGCCTCAGCAGTGCTTCGCGTACGGGGGTGCGGGAGGCGCCGAAACGCTCGCCCAGTTCGCGGGAGCTGTAGAGATCCCCGCGTGCGAGCCGCCCGTCGCGGATGGCGTCCCGGATGTCGGCGGCGATCCGCTCGGTCTTGCTGTCGGCTCGCGCATCTGAGGTCAAGGCTCTCCCCGGGACGGGCCGGACTGCCGGCGACAGCCCCGGCCCGTGCGGTCCTGACCGGGGTTTCGAGCATAACGGCTACGTTCCGGGCCGGGGACCGGGGGAGCCGGGCGGGGAGGGCCCCGGTGGCCCGGCGCCGCGCGATCCCGACGGCCCGGCATGGTCCGGTCCCGAGGCCCTGGCATCGTCCGGCCCCGACGTTCCGGTGCCGTCCGGTCCCGGTGCTCCCGGTGCTCCGCTGCCGGCCGTGGCAGCCCGCTCCCGCCCGCGTACGGACCGGGCCAGAGCGCCGACCACCGCCATCGCCAGCACATTGGCGGAGATCATCACGGTCATGGAGAGTGCCACGCTCCCCGTCGCATCCTGGAGCAGGCCCACCGCGAACGGGCTGACGAACCCCGCCGCGTTGCCCAGAGAGTTGATCAGCGCGATGCCGCTGGCGGCGCCCACGCCCGCCAGGAACGCCGTGGGCAGTGGCCAGAACAGCGGCTTGGCGGTCTGCGCGGCCATCGTCGCGACGGTGATCGCGAGGAAGGCCGGCGCGGGGGAGCCGAGCGACCCGGCGGTGACGGTGAAGGCCGCCACCGACACCCCCAGCGCGACCAGCACCGGCCGGGACGACCGCTCGTCGCGCACCAGCCGGCCCGTGACGTACATGCACAGCGCGGCCAGCAGGAAGGGCAGCGCGGTGAGCCAGCCGATCTGCACGCTGCTCAGCCGCGCACCGATGTCCTTGATGACCGACGGCATCCAGTACACCAGCGGGTAGGCGCCGCACTGGAGCAGGAAGTACACCGCGGACAGCGCGACGACGCGCCCGCTGCGCAGCGCCGCGCGGTGCCCGGCGGGCGCCGTGGCCGTACGCTCGTCTTCCTCGGCCGCCAGCGTCCGGGCCAGCCAGGCACGCTCTTCGCGATCGAGCCACCGGGCGTCGGCGGGCCGCTCGGTCATGGTCAGGAAGAACACCACGCCCAGGAGGACGGCGGGCAGCCCGCCGGCCAGGAAGATCCAGCGCCAGCCGGAGAGCCCGAGGAGCCCGTCGGAGACGGCGAGGATCCAGCCGTTGAGCGGGCCGCCGATGACGCCCGCGAGGGGGATCGCGACCATCACCGTGGCGATGACCCGGGGCCGCTCGCGGTTGGGGTACCAGCGGGTCAGGTACACGAGGATGCCCGGGAAGAACCCCGCTTCCGCGAGGCCGAGCAGGAAGCGCAGCACGTAGACGGTGGCGAGGTTCGGCGCGAAGGCGAGCGACGCCGCGATCACGCCCCAGGTCACCATGATCCGGCTGAGCCAGATACGGGCCCCCACGCGCACCAGCACGATATTGCTGGGCACTTCCGCGAGCACGTAACCGACGAAGAAGACGCCGACGGCGAATCCGTACTGGGTGCCGGTCATGCCATAGGAATCCTCCAGGCCGAATTTCGCGAAGCTGATGTTGATCCGGTCGAGGAAACTGACGACGTAGCCCAGCATCAGCAGCGGTACGACCCTGCGGGACACTTTCCGGACGGTGCGCGCCCGCAGCGCGGCGTGCCGGTCGCCGTCCGGCGGCCCTCCGGGGGCCCCGCGCTTCCCGGCCGCCCACTTCCCCGACGCCCGTTTCCCCCGCCCGGAGCGGCCGAATACGACTCTGCCGATCGCCTGCTTCATGCCGGCCTCCTGTCGGACGGCGACGAGAGGAGCTGATGGGCCACTGCGGCAGTGTGAGGTGCCAACTGCGATCCGTAGCATGCTACTTGTGGCCGGACGCGCAAGGGAAGCGGACGCGCAGGGGAAGCCGCCGCCCCCGTCCCGCGCACCGCTCGGAGGCTCGGTGCGATACGGACAGGCGCGGTACCTCCTCCCCGATCCCCGATCCCCGGCACGCGGCCGAGGCGGCGCCCGCCGAGGCGGCGCCCGCCAAGGCGGGCGGTCCGCGCGCAGGGTCATTGGTCCCGTGTGGCCGAAAACATTCGGGGTCGTGTGGCCCTGGGCTCCGGGACGCTTCGCCCACCGGGACCTGGGGGAGGCCGATTTAGGTTCAGTTGTATGGAGAACGAGAAGATCAGCGGCCCGGCGGCGGCTGATGAAGAACGCGGCTGGCCGCTGGCCGGCCGGCGGCTGCTCAACCGCCGCGAGGTGAGCGGGGACGGGCGTGCCGTGTTCGGCACGGGGGACCCCCGGTGGGAGGGCTTCTACCGCGACCGCTGGTCCCACGACAAGGTCGTACGCTCCACGCACGGGGTCAACTGCACCGGATCCTGCTCCTGGATGGTCTACGTCAAGGACGGGATCATCACCTGGGAGCACCAGGCCACCGACTACCCGTCGATCGGCTCCGACTGCCCCGAGTACGAGCCGCGGGGCTGCCCGCGCGGCGCGTCGTTCTCCTGGTACACCTACTCGCCCAGCCGGGTCCGCTACCCCTACGTGCGCGGGGCGCTGCTGAAGCTGTGGCGGGAGGCGCGCCGCCGGCTCGGGGATCCGGTGGCCGCCTGGGCGGAGATCACCGGCGATCCGGCCAAGGCCCGCGCCTACAAGAAGGCCCGGGGCAAGGGCGGGCTGGTGCGCGCCGACTGGGACGAGGTGGCCGAACTGGTCGCCGCCGCCCATGTGCACACCGTCAAGACCTACGGCCCGGACCGGGTGGCCGGCTTCTCGCCCATCCCCGCGATGTCGATGGCGTCCTTCGCCGCGGGCGCCCGTTTCCTGTCGCTGATCGGCGGCACCCTGCTGTCCTTCTACGACTGGTACGCGGACCTGCCCGTTGCCTCGCCGCAGGTCTTCGGCGACCAGACGGACGTGCCGGAGGCCGCCGACTGGTGGAACGCCGGGTATCTGATCATGTGGGGGTCCAACATCCCCGTCACCCGGACCCCGGACGCCCACTTCCTGACCGAGACCCGCTACAACGGCACCAAGGTCGTCGCCGTCAGCCCCGACTACGCCGACAACGTCAAGCACGCCGACGAGTGGCTGGCCCCGCACCCGGGCACGGACGGCGCCCTGGCGATGGCGATGGGCCATGTCATCCTGCGCGAATTCCTCGTGGACCGTGCCACGCCCTACTTCGAGAACTACCTGCGCCGGTTCACCGACGCCCCGTTCCTGGTGACGCTGCGCGAGCGGGACGGCGACCTGGTGCCGGACCGCTTCCTGACCGCGGCCGACCTCGGCGACACCGGCGAGAACGCGCGCTTCAAGACCGTCCTCGTCGACCGCGCCGACGGCGAACCGGTGGTCCCCAACGGGTCGCTCGGCTTCCGCTGGGGTGAGGAGGGCAAGGGCCGATGGAACCTGGAACTGGGCGATACCGAGCCGGAGTTGAGTCTGCTGGAGCGGGCGGAGTCCACGGCCACCGTGGCGCTGCCGCGCTTCGACGAGGGCCCCACCGAGGGCGGCGGGGTGATGGTGCGCGGCATCCCGGTCCGCCGGATCGGCGGCCGGCGCGTGACCACCGTCTTCGACCTGATGCTGGCCCAGTACGGCGTGCGCCGCCCCGGCCTGCCCGGCACCTGGCCGGCTTCCTACGAGGACGCCTCCCAGCCGTACACCCCGGCCTGGCAGGAGACGATCACCTCGGTCCCCACCGCGCAGGCGGCCCGTATCGCCCGGGAATTCGCCCGCAACGCCGAACGCACCGAGGGCCGCTCCATGATCGCCATGGGGGCCGGGACCAACCACTGGTTCCACTCCGACACCATCTACCGTGCCTTCCTGGCCCTGACCACCATGACGGGCTGCCAGGGCGTCAACGGCGGCGGCTGGGCCCACTACGTCGGCCAGGAGAAGGTCCGCCCCGTCACCGGCCTGCAACACCTCGCGTTCGCCTTCGACTGGCAGCGGCCCACCCGCCACATGGCCGGCACCTCGTACTGGTACCTGGCCACCGACCAGTGGCGCTACGAGGCGTTCGGCCCGGGCGAACTGGCCTCCCCGCTGGGCGAGGGCCGCTTCACCGGCCGCGCCACCGCCGACTGCCTGGCCCAGGCCGTCCGCATGGGCTGGACCCCCGGCCACCCCGGCTTCAACCGCAACCCGCTGGACCTGGCCGACGAGGCGGCCGCCGCGGGCCGCCCGGTGGCCGAGCACATCGTCGAGGGGCTGACGTCCGGCGCCTTGCGCTTCGCCGCGGAGGACCCGGACGACCCGGCCAACTTCCCGCGGGTGCTGACCGTGTGGCGGGCCAACCTGCTGGGCTCCTCCGGCAAGGGCAATGAGTACTTCCTGCGCCACCTCCTGGGCGCCGACGCGGCCGTCCGCTCCGAGCAGACACCGCCCGGGAAGCGGCCCCGGGACGTCGTCTGGCGCGAGGAGGCCCCCGAGGGCAAGCTCGACCTGCTCGTCGCCATGGACTTCCGGATGACCTCCACCGGCCTGTTCGCCGATGTGGTGCTGCCGGCCGCCACCTGGTACGAGAAGGACGACCTGTCCAGCACCGACATGCACCCCTTCGTGCACGCCTTCACCCCGGCCATCGCGCCGCCCTGGCAGGCACGGACCGACTACGACACCTTCCTGACCATCGCCGACCGCTTCAGCGAACTGGCCGGGGAGCACCTCGGCACCCGTACCGATGTCCTGGCCGTACCGCTCCAGCACGACACCCCGGACGAGCTGGCCCAGCCCGGCGGCATCGTCGCCGACTGGAAGGCCGGCGAGTGCCCGCCGGTCCCCGGCCGCACCATGCCCAAGCTGGTGACCGTCGAACGGGACTACGCGGCGGTGGCGGACAAGATGCGCGCCGTCGGCCCCCTCCTCGACAAGCTCGGCACCACCACGAAGGGCGTCACCGTCCACCCGGACCAGGAGCTGGAGCACCTGCGGCGCGCCAACGGGGTCCGGCGCGGCGGCGCGGCGGACGGCCGGCCGTCGCTGGCCACCGCGTCGGACATGTGCGAGGCGATCCTCGCCCTGTCCGGCACCACCAACGGGCGCCTGGCCACCGAGGGCTTCAAGGCACTGGAGGAACGGACCGGTACGGAGCTGGCGCATCTGTCCGCCGAGCGGGAGGCCGAGCGGATCACCTTCGCCGACACCCGCGTCCAGCCCCGCTCGGTGATCACGTCCTACGAGTGGTCCGGCAGCGAGACCGGCGGCCGCCGCTACTCCCCGTTCGTCATCAACGTCGAGCACCGCAAGCCCTGGCACACCCTCACCGGCCGCCAGCACTTCTTCGTCGACCACGACTGGATGGCCGAACTCGGCGAACACCTCCCGGCGTACCGGCCGCCGTTGAACACCGCCCGGCACTACGGCGACGAGCACCTGGCCGAGGACGGCCGCGCCGAGGTGACGGTCCGCTACCTCACCCCGCACTCCAAGTGGTCCATCCACTCCGAATACCAGGACAACGCATACATGCTCGCCCTGTCCCGGGGCGGGCCGGTGATCTGGATGAGCACCGCCGACGCCGAGAAGATCGGCGTCAAGGACAACGAGTGGATCGAGGCGTACAACCGCAACGGTGTCGTCGTGGCCCGCGCGGTGGTCACCCACCGGATGCCCGAGGGCACGGTGTACATGTACCACGCCAAGGACCGCACGGTGAACGTGCCGAAGACCGAGGTGAGCGGCAAACGCGGCGGAATGCACAACTCCCTGACCCGGCTGCTGCTCAAGCCCTCGCACCTGGCCGGCGGCTACGCCCAGTTCACCTACGCCTTCAACTACTACGGGCCCACCGGCAACCAGCGCGACGAGGTCACCGTGCTCCGCCGCCGCTCCCAGGATGTGGAGTACTGACATGCGCGTCATGGCCCAAGTGGCGATGGTGATGAACCTCGACAAGTGCATCGGCTGCCACACCTGCTCCGTCACCTGCAAGCAGACCTGGACCAACCGCGGCGGCGTGGAGTACGCCTGGTTCAACAACGTCGAGACCAAGCCCGGCGTCGGCTACCCCCGCCGCTACGAGGACCAGCGGCAGTGGAAGGGCGGCTGGGCGCTGGACCGGCGCGGGCGCCTGGTACTGCGCTCCGGTGGCCGCCTCAAGCGCCTGGCCTCCCTGTTCTCCAACCCCGGCCTGCCGGCCATCGAGGACTACTACGAGCCGGTCACCTACGACTACGACAACCTCGTCAGCGCCCCGGCCGGCCAGGACGTACCCGTCGCCCGCCCTCGCTCGGTGCTCACCGGGAAGCCGACCGCCATCACCTGGGGCGCCAACTGGGAGGACGGCCTGGGCGGCGCCGCCGAGACGGCGGCCGGCGATCCCAACCTGAGCGGGGACCTGGCCGAGCGGGTGAAGTTCGAGTTCGAGCAGACCTTCCTGTTCCACCTGCCGCGGCTGTGCGAGCACTGCCTCAACCCGGCCTGTGTCGCCGCCTGCCCGTCCGGGGCGATGTACAAGCGGGCCGAGGACGGCATCGTCCTGGTCGACCAGGACCGCTGCCGTGGCTGGCGCATGTGCGTCACCGCCTGCCCGTACAAGAAGGTCTACGTCAACCACGCCACCGGCAAGGCCGAGAAGTGCACCTTCTGCTTCCCGCGCGTCGAGGCCGGACAGCCCACCGTCTGTTCCGAGACCTGCGTAGGGCGCCTGCGCTACCTCGGCCTGGTCCTCTACGACGCCGAACGGGTCGGCGAGGCCGCCGCCGTGGCGGACGAGCGGGACCTGCTCGACGCCCAACGGGACAGCTTCCTCGACCCCGCCGACCCCGAAGTCCGCGCGGCCGCCCGGCGGTCCGGCATCCCCGAGGACTGGCTCGACGCCGCCCGCCGCTCACCCGTACGCACCCTGATCAGCGAGTTCAAGGTGGCCCTGCCGCTGCACCCGGAATACCGCACCCTGCCCATGGTCTGGTACGTGCCGCCGCTGTCCCCGGTCCTGGACGCCGTCGGCGACGCGGGCGGCAACGCCGAGGACCCCGACCACGTCTTCGCCGCCGTCACCCGCCTGCGCATCCCGCTGGACTACCTGGCCAACCTCTTCGCAGCCGGGGACACCGACGTCGTCGCCGGGGTGCTGATGAAACTGACCGCACTGCGCAGCCACATGCGGCAGCGCACCCTCGGCGAGCAGGGCGATGAACGTGCCCTCAAGGCCGTGGGACTGACGGCCGCGCAAGCCGGGGACCTGCACCGGCTGCTGGCCGTCGCCAAGTACACGGACCGGTACGTCGTCCCCGCCGCCCACCGGGAGGACGCCGCCGCGCTCGGCGCGCTCGAAAACCGCTGCCCGGTGGAGAGTGCCGACGCCCCGTCCGGCACGGGCCGAAAGGTCATGCTCGGCATCCCCGCCCTGCGGCGACGGACCGCCGCCTCCGACACCTTCGCTGGAGAGACCACATGAGCGCCCTGCGCACGCGCATCCGCCCGGCGGCCGGGCGCCGGGCCCGCCCCGGCCCCGAAGAGGCCGCACAGCGCGCGCTCCTGCTACGTTTGCTGTCGCTCCTGTTGCAGTATCCGGACGCCGAACTCGCCGCCGAGCGCCCTGCGTTGTCCGAGGCGGTGAACGCGCTGCCGCCCTCGCCCGCCGCCGAGGAACTGGCCTCCTTCACCGCCTGGTTCGCGGCCCAGCCGGCCGAGGCGCTGGAAAGCCATTACGTGGAGGTCTTCGACCTGCGCCGCAAGAGCAGCCTCTACCTCACCTACTACCTGCACGGCGACACCCGCCGACGGGGCATGGCCCTGCTCACCCTCGCCCAGACCTACCGGGCCGCCGGGTGGAGCGCCGACAACGGCGAACTCCCCGACCATCTGCCCGTCGTCCTGGAATTCGCCGCGCTGGCCGGGCCGCGCACCGGAGAGGCGCCACTGCGCAGGCACCGGAGCGGCCTGGCCCTCATCCACCACGCCCTGTCGGACGCGGGATCCCCGTACGCCGGAGTGCTGGCGGCGCTGCTGTCCCTGTTGCCGCCGGCCGGCGCCGCCGACCTGGAGGCGGTGGCGAAACTGGCGGCCGAAGGGCCGCCGGCCGAGGACGTCGGCCTCGACCCGTACAGCGGGACCGGCTTCGCCCCGCCCGGCACGTTCGTACCACCCCCGCCCGCACAGCCGACCTTGCTGCCCCCGCTGACCGGACCCACGGATGCGGAGACCCGCCGATGAGCGCCTCCACCAGCTCCCTCACCGCGACCACCGGCACCGACCTGCTGTTGTGGGTCGCCGTGCCCTACATCTGCCTGGCCGTCTTCGTCGTCGGACACGTCTGGCGCTACCGCAAGGACCAGTTCGGCTGGACCAGCCGTACCAGCCAACTCCTGGAACACCGCTGGCTGCGCTGGGGCAGTCCACTGTTCCACCTCGGCGCGTTCGCCGTGCTCGGCGGACACGTCGTGGGCCTGGCCGTCCCCGCGTCCTGGACCACGGCGCTGGGCATCGGCGAGCACACTTACCACACGGTGGCGGTGGCCCTCGGCTCGGTGGCCGGTGCGGCCATGGTGGTGGGACTGGGCCTGCTCAGCGCCCGCCGCCTGCTCGCCCCACGCATCCGCACCAGGACCGGCCCCGGCGACAAAGTGCTCTTCCCCCTGCTGGCCGCCACCGTGGCGCTGGGCGTCGCCGCCACCGTCGTCCACAACATCGCCGGAGGCGGGTACGACTACCGCTCCACCGTCTCGCTCTGGTTCCGCGGACTGTTCCTGCTGCAACCGCGGCCCGAGACCATCTCCGGCGCGCCCCTGCTGTTCCAGTTGCACGCCCTGACCGCGTGCCTGCTCTTCGCGGCCTGGCCCTTCACCCGCCTCGTCCACGTGTGGAGCGCGCCCATCGGCTATCTGCGCCGCCCGTACCTGGTCTACCGCCGGAAGACGACCGCTCCGGCGTACGGCCGGCACCCTGGCGCCCCCGCGCGCGCCCGGCGTGAACCGACCGGCCCGAAGGCGCCCCGGTAGGGCGGGCGCCGCGCCCGAGGGCGCGGGACGACACATGGCCCGTCCCCGGCGGGCGGGTCCGATGAAGCTGAACGACGGGAGCCGCGTGACGGTGGTGGGACGAGGTGTCCCGCACCGGACGGCTTCCGGAACGCATCCAACGAGAGGTACCCGATGTGCCCGCTTGAGAAAACCGCCGCCGCAGTGCCATCGAGGGCAGCGGGCCACACCTCCCCGGTCGGCCGCCCGTGGACGATGCTCACGCTGGCCACACTGGGCTTCGCCGTCAATTTCTGGGCCTGGGCCCTGCTCAGCCCGCTGGGCCCGCGCTTCAAGGAGACCCTGGCACTCAGCTCGTTCGAGCAGTCCCTGCTGGTGGCGGTGCCGGTCGTGGTGGGATCGCTCGGGCGGATCCCGGTGGGGGCGCTGACCGACCGGTTCGGCGGCCGCGTGATGTTCCCCCTGGTGTCCGTCGCGACGATCGTACCGGTGCTCTGCCTGGGCCTGTTCGGGCACTCTTCGCTGATCGCCCTGCTGGTTGGCGGGTTCTTCCTGGGCATCGGGGGCACGGCCTTCGCCGTCGGCGTGCCGTTCGTCAGCGGCTGGTTCCCGCCGGAGCGGCGCGGGCTGGCGATCGGCGTCTTCGGCGCCGGCATGGGCGGCACCGCCATCAGCGCGCTGACGACCGTCAAGCTGGTCGACGCGTACGGCATGGCCAACCCGTTCCTGATCAGCGCCGGAGCGCTCGGCGGCCACGCCGTGCTGGCCGCCGTGCTGCTGCGGGACGCGCCCGGCCGCACCGTACCGGGCGAACCGCTGGCCCGCCGCCTGGCCGACACCGCACGGCTGCCCGTCACCTGGCAGGCATCGGCCCTGTACGCCGTGGCGTTCGGCGGCTACGTCGCCTTCTCGGTCTACCTGCCGACCTACCTGAAGACCGGCTACGGACTGGGCCAGGCCGACGCCGCCGACCGGATGGCCGGCTTCGTCCTGCTGGCGGTGGCCATGCGCCCGATCGGCGGGTGGCTGTCGGACCGGGTGGGGCCGGTCCGCGTGCTCGCCGGGTCCCTGGCGGTCGTCGTCGTGGGCGCCGCCGTACAGTCGGCGGCCCCGCCGCTCGCCCCGGTGGGCACCGTCGCCTTCCTGGCCATGGCCGCCGCGCTCGGCGCGGGCAGCGGTGCCACCTTCGCGCTGGTGGCTCTCCTGGCACCGGCGAGCAAGGTCGGCTCGGTCACCGGCGTGGTCGGCGCCGCGGGCGGCCTGGGAGGATTCATCCCGCCGCTGGTGATGGGCGCCCTCTTCAGCGCCTCGGGAAGCTTCGCCCTGGGCCTGCTCCTGCTGGCCCTGGTCGCGGCCGCCGCCCTGGCCTTCACCCTCACCGGGGTCCGGCGGGCCGCTGCCGGTACCGGCACCCCTGCGGACAGTGCGCGCCCGGCCTGAACCGCACCGGCAGCACACCACCTCGACGGCGGAACCGGCCCGGAAGAACTCCGCCGGCTCGGCGAGGGCGCTCCTGAGGCGTCCTCAGAAACTGAGGCGTCCTCACAAAGGCAACGGCCCGGCGACCACCCCTGGGTGCCGCCCGGGCCTGCCGGGCCGGTCGGCTGCCGCACGACGGCGTGACGCTCGACGACGCCCCGACCGACGACGCCCCGACCGTACGAAGGTCGCACCGGCGGCATCGAGGGGCACCCCCGTGCTCATGGCGCGCCGACCGGCGTTCGCGTGGGCAGCGACCCTGTGGGACCTTCGGCACCCATGAGGGGCGCGGCACAGGGCCGTGGGCCCGGGAAGAAGGGCCGTCCGGCCCTGGCTCTTCGGCCCTGGCGTGTTGCAGGCTGCACCTGGCGCCGCCTACGGGGGCGGGCCGCTTCAGGAGCATCGGAGCTGCGTGATGACGGAAAACCCGGCCGACGCCCGGACGAAGGCACCGGTCAGCGTCTTCCTGCTCGACGACCACGAGGTGGTGCGCCGCGGCGTGCACGACCTCCTGGACGCCGAACCGGACCTGACCGTGGTGGGGGAGGCGAACACCGCCGAGCAGGCGCTGGTGCGGGTGCCCGCCCTGCGCCCTCAGGTGGCCATCCTGGACGTCAGGCTGCCCGACGGCGACGGGGTGAGCGTGTGCCGCGAACTGCGTTCGCGCCTACCGGACCTGGTGTGCCTGATGCTGACCTCGTTCGACGACGAGGAGGCGCTGCTGGACGCGATCATGGCGGGTGCGGCCGGGTACGTACTCAAGCAGATCACCGGTACCGACCTGGTCAACGCCGTACGGACGGTGGCCTCGGGCCAGTCGCTGCTCGACGCCGGTGCCACCGCGCGCGTCATGGCCCGGCTGCGGGGCGAGACCCGGCGGGAGGAACCGCAGCCGGGCCTGCCGGGGCTGAGCGAGCGGGAGCGGGAAATCCTGGCGCTGGTGGGCGAGGGGCTGACCAACCGGGAGATCGGCAAGCGGCTCTACCTCGCGGAGAAGACGGTCAAGAACAACATCTCCCGCCTGTTGGCCAAACTCGGTGTGGAACGCCGGGTCCAGGCCGCGGTCATCGCCACCCAGGCGCTCGCGGCCGCCCAGGGCCCCCGCACGGGCCCCGCCTCCGCGACCTCGCGGGAAGGCGGCCCGCGGCCCTGAGGGAGCCGACGGTTCCATGCGTGCGCCATGGGGCTGTCGGTCGCGGCCCGCGACCCGGCCGTGGTGCGCTCACCGCCGGCGCCGTTCTCCACGGCGCCCCGTCGCGCTGCTCCGCCGCCCCATGGCGACCGGGCGGGGCGACGGGCCGTGACGGGTCAGTCCCGCGTGCGCCGTAAGGGCTCTCCGTGCGGGGCGCCGTCGTCGCCCGCGCGCGGGACGAGGCGGTTGACCACGCCCACCACTCCGTCCACCCGCCAGGTCGAGCCGATCGCGGCCGGGATGTCGTCCTCGTGCGCGAGCGTTCCCCGCAGGGTCACGAGGCCGTCCCGTACCGAGACCCGTACCTCGTCCGGCAGCACGACCAGGACACTGCTCAGCTCGCCGGCCACTTCCGCGCGGATCTGCTCGTCCGGCCGCAGGAAGACCCGCAGCAGGTCCCGGCGGGTGGTGATGCCGATGAGACGGTCCTCCTCGTCCACGACGGGCAGCCGGTCGACGTGCCGGCGCTGCATGAGGCGCGCGGCGTCCACGACTCGGTGCTCCGGGTGCACGGTGACCGCCGGTGTCGTCATCACCTCACCCGCGGTCGTGCCCCCGGCGGCACCGGTGCCGGCCGGACGGCGCGGTGCGGGGCGGGGTGGCCGCCAGAGGGGAGCGGCCCGGTCGCCGGCGGGCGTGGCCAGGTCCGTGCGGGAGACGACCCCCATGACCTTGTCGTCGCCGTCCACCACCGGCAGGCCGCTGATCCGGTGGACGTCGAGCAGCCGGGCCAGTTCCTTGGCCGGGGTGTCCGGACGGGCCTGTACGACCTCCCAGGTCATCACCTCGGCCACGGTGCGGTCTTGCACGGCGATACCTCCCTCCCGTCGGTGCCTCACGGACCCGGCCCACGGGCCGGCCCCTTCTCCCCGCCGACCGAGTCTCCCCGGAGGCGGGGCCAGGGAGGCAGGGCCCATCCGCCTTTGTCCGAGGGCCACTCGCCCCCGATGCGCCCCGCGCACGCCTCGGACGGCGGCGGGCGGCCGTCAGGGCCGATGGCAGTGTTCGAACAGAGATACGCTGATCAGGTACGGCGGGCGACCGAAGAAGGAGGACCGGTGGGCACGCAGGAGTCGCTGTCGCGGATGCCTCAGATGCGACTGGACGAGTTGCTGGAGGAACTGCAGGCACGCATCGACGCGGCGCGCGGCACCCGGGACCGGGTGCACAGCCTCCTGGAGGCGGTGGTCTCGGTGGGGCGGGAACTGGACCTGCCCCAAGTGCTCCGGCGCATCGTCGAGGCGGCCGCGCTGCTCGTCGACGCGGAGTACGCGGCGCTGGGCGTGATCGGCCCGGACGGCAAGCGGCTGTCGCAGTTCCTCACCGTCGGCCTGACCCCCGAGGAGATCGCCGCGATCGGGCCGCTGCCGGCCGGACACGGCCTGTTGGGCGAACTGATCCGCCACCCCGAGCCGTTGCGGCTCACCGACCTCGGCACCCACCCGTCGTCGTACGGTTTTCCCGCCCACCACCCGCCGATGCGCACGTTCCTGGGGGTACCGATCCGGGTGCGCGACGAGGTCTTCGGCAACCTCTACCTGACCGACAAGCGCGACGGGCTCGACTTCGACGCGGAGGACGAGTCGGTGATCTCCACCCTGTCGGTCGCCGCCGGCGTGGCGATCGACAACGCCCGGCTCTACGAGGGGGCCCAGCGTCAGCAGCGCTGGCTGAAGGCGGGCGCGGAGATCACCAACAGTCTGTTCTCCGGCATGCCGCGCCTGGAGGTCCTGGAGCTGATCGCCCGCCGGGCACAGGACATCACCCGGGCCCGGCTCGCGGACGTCTGTGTCCCCATGCACGACACCGGTGACCTGCTCGTCGAACTGGCCCTCGGCGGGCACGGCGAGCAGCGCCGCGGCCTGGTGGTACCGGTCGAGGGCACACTGTCCGGCGCCGCCCTGAAGTCCGCGGGGCCGGTCACCACGACCGCCCTGGCGGGCGACGAACGCTACGCCGCCGGGCCCCGGCGGTTCGACGGCCTGGGCCCGGCGGTGGCCGTGCCGCTGGACAGCGAGGGCGGCAGCGCCCGGGGCGTGCTCCTGCTGGCGCGCGCCGAGGGGGAGGCGGTGTTCACCGAAGGGGAGCTGGAACCGCTGCACGCGTTCGCCGGGCAGGCCGCCCTCGCCCTGGAACTGGCCGAGCGCCGGCGTGACGCCGAACAGCTCGCCCTGCTGGAGGACCGCGACCGGATCGCCCGCGACCTGCACGACCTGGCCATCCAGCGGCTGTTCGCCACCGGTATGACGCTGCAGAGCGCCGCCCGGCTGGTCGAGCACGCCGGCGCGGCGGAGCGGGTCACCCGGGCGGTGGGCGACCTGGACGAGACCATCAAGATCATCCGGTCGACGATCTTCGGACTGAGGGTCAGGGAGGGGGACGCCGGACCCAGCCTGCGGGCCCGCGTGGCACGTGCCGTGGGGGAGGCCGGTACGGCCCTGGGTTTCCCGCCCCGGCTGAGCATGGAAGGCCTGCTGGACACGGACGTGCCGGTCCAGGTCGCCGACCACATCACGGCGGCCCTCACCGAACTGCTGAGCAACGCGGCCCGGCACGCGCACGCGACCCGGGTCGAGGTGGCGCTCCAGGCCACCGGCGACGAGGTCGTGCTGACCGTGACGGACAACGGCCGGGGCATCCCGCTCACCGGACGGCGCAGCGGCCTGGGCAACCTGGCCGAACGGGCGGAGCGGGTGGGCGGCACCATGGAGATCCACACGCCCGCCGACGGCGGCAGCCGGATCGTGTGGCGGGCCCCCTTGGCGCCGGGCGCGTGAGAGCCTGTGTCACAACCCCGGCCGGGCGCCCGCCGCGGCCGGGGTTGTGACACAGGCTCTGACCGGCCGCCCGGCCTGACAATTCCCGGGCGCGGCGGGCGGGCCCGGAGGCGTCAGGCCCGGACCCGTGTCATCTGCCGCGACACCGGCCGGCGTACGGCACGACGCTCACCAGCCCGCCGCCGGCAGCCGGGAACCCGACGGCCTCGCCTCGCCGCCCGCGGCGGCCGCCGCGACCGCGGGCTGCGCCACCAGCCGGAAACCTGTGACCAGGTCCGGCTGAATGCGCAGGACACCGTTCATGGTCTGCGCCACCCACGGCCGCAGCAGGTCCCCGTAACGGGCCACCTGTACGGGGTCGGCCACCAGCCGGGCGTATCCGGTGACGATGACGCTCCAGCCCAGGTGGCTGAGCGGGTCGATGGCATCGGCTTCGTAGGCGACCACGAGACCCGCCTCACCCGCGGGTGGCGCGATCGAGGTGAGGGTCGCCCCGTCGTTGAGCCGGACGACGATGTCCTCCCCGTCGAGGAGATGGTTGACGGGACGGATGGCCGGCAGGGCATTCTGCGTGAACACGAGCCGGCCGAGCGGAACGCTGCCCAGCAGCCGCAGCGATTCGTCCCGGGAGAGCTGCTGCAACCCCCGGGGAGCCACCGGCTCACGGCATTCCTCGACCTGTTGTGCGTCTTCGTCGTTCATCCTGCACACTCTCTGCTCCGGCGGCGCTCGTCCGGGCACTCGTTGCCTGCCCGCCAGCCTTCCCGAAGCAGACCGTCGACGACAGGGCCGAACGGGCCCTGATGCCGCCCCTGATGCGGGCGGCTCTCACGGGTGGGGCACCACGGCCACCGGGCACGGCGCGTGGTGCAGCGCCGCGTGCGCGACCGCGCCGACCTTCCTGAGGTCGTGACGGCCCGGGGTGCGGCGGCCCACCACCAGGAGCGCGGCCCGTGCGCTGCCGGCCAGCAGGACCTGTCCCGCACCACCCAACTCGACGTGTTCGACGACCTCCACCTGAGGGAAACGCTCCCGCCACGGCCGTACGGCGTCGGCCAGCCGCCGGCGCTCCAGCGGTTCCAGCCCACCGGCGTCGTCGGCCACCCGCATGGCTTCGCCGCCCCACACCAGTACCGGCGGGATGTTCCAGGCCCGCACCGCCCGCAGGCTCATCCCTTGGGCCGCGGCCGCGGCGAAGGCGAACTCCAGCACCGTGTCGCTCTCCCGTACGTCCTGCACCCCCACCACCACTTCGTCACGCGGCTGCTCCGTCTCGTCGTGGCGCGGGCCGCGTACCAGGACGACGGGGTTGGCCGCCTGCCGCAGCACCTGTAGCCCCACGGAGCCGAGCAGGTAGCCGACCAGCGCCCCGTGCCCGCGCGAGCCCAGGACCAGCAGGTCCGCCGCGGCCGCCTCGGCGATCAGGGCCGGAACGGTCTCGGCCGCCAGGATCTCCTGGGTGACGGACAGCCCGGGAAAGCCCTCGGCCACCCGGTCCGCCGCCTCCCGCAACACGCCCATGGCCCAGCGGCGCTGCACCTCCTCGTCCGCCGCGACGGGCACGTCCAAGGGACGCCACACCCACGCGTGCACCATCCGCAGGCGCGCCCCGCGCCGGGCGGCCTCGGCGGCGGCCCAGTCGACGGCGGCGAGGCTGTGATCGGTTCCGTCCAGTCCGACGGTGACGATGCCAGACATACGAACCTCCAGGCAGGCACGGGAAAACGGTTGGCCCCCATGCTCCGCGCACGGCGGTCACCGCGGGGACGACCCCAAGGTCCCGCACCCGGGGACCAACGGCCTCCCAACACGCGGGCCGGAGTCCGCCCGGGCGGCGTGGACCGCCCATGAGGGTCCTCTGCGAGGGCTTCTAAGCTGCTCCCATGCTTGATCGTATTCATGTGCGCTTCGCGAGGCTGCCCCTCGCCCTCGCGGCCACGGCCGTGCTTCTGAGCACCGTGTGCTCCTGTGGCGGCGGGCCGGCGAACCGGGCGAAGCCGTCGTCCGCGTCGCCCGTCGCGGCGTCGGCCGCACCGGCCACGGCGCCGAGTCCGTCCGGAGAGACGGCGACCGCCCGGCGGGAAGGGAAGGCACCGCCCGTTCCCCGACCGTCCGCACCCAGGCGCGGTGACTCGCCCGGCCGTCACGACGGCAGCGCCTACGAGCGCCTGTCCACCGAGGGCAGGAAGGCGCACGACACCGAGAACTGCGCCAAGATCCCGGGCAAGAAGAAGGGAAGCTGCAACGAGCTGCACCGCAAGTGCCGCGCGCGCGGCGCCACGGCGGTCTCCTCGAAGGGGGAACATCTCACCTGCCGGACCTCCCCGCGGGACGGTCGGCTCCGGTGGCTGACCGCGGGCGAGTGACGCGCTGCTCCCGGCCCGGGGCGCCGTCACAGGCGTTCTGAACGCGGGGTACGGCGGCGTGCCGGCCGGGCCTTCCTGGAGCGCCTGTATCTGCGAGCGGCACCGCGCCGCACCGGCACGGTCGGCGGTGGCTCAAGCCACCGCCGCCGGCCGGCCCGGCGCGGGCGCACGGCTCATATCGGGCTTCAGCCCTGGGGCCCGCGCGGTCCCGGCGCCGAGAGCGCCGGCTCCGGGGCGGTGACCGCCGGCTCGGTGGGGATGACGCCCTGTTCGCGGGCCATCTCCTTGGCCACGCGCGGAGCGGTCCACAGCGTCGGGAGCATCAGGAAGCCGACGGGGACGGCCGTGACGACGATGAATGACTGCAGCGCGGTGATGCCGCCGTCACCGACGAGGATGAGGACGGCGGCCGCCGCGCCCATGAGCAGGCCCCAGAAGGCGCGTACCGCGCGGGTGGGTTCACCGAACTTCGTTCCGGCGGCGGCGATGCTGTACGACATCGAGTCGGTGGTGGTCACCACGAACGTGATGGTCAGCAGGAGCAGCGCGACGGTGACCACGGCCCCCATCGGGAGCTGGTCGGTCATGGAGATCACGGCGGCGTCCATGCCGACGGCCTTGAGCGGGCCCGAGATGACGCCCGGGTTCTGCTGTTCGAGGTAGATGCCGGTGCCCCCGAACACGGTGAACCAGAACATGGTGGCCAGCGGAGGAATGACCGCGGTGGAGACCACGAGGTCACGCAGCGTACGGCCCTTGGAGATGCGGGCCACGAAGATGGACATCAGGGGCCCGTAGCCGAGGAACCAGCCGAAGAAGAAGACCGTCCAGGAGCCCAGCCACGCGTGGTCGCCCCGGTTGAGGGCCAGGGGCACGAAATCCCGGGCGTACTGGCCGAGTCCGCCGAGGAAGGAGTCGAGCACGAAGCCCACGGAACCGAGGACGAGGAAGACGGCCATCAGGGCGACGGCGAGCCAGACGTTGGCCCGGCTGAAGAACTGGATGCCGCGGTTGACGCCACTGGCCACCGACACGACGGCGACGGCGGTCAGCAGGACGATGACGCCGAGCTGGACGGGGTAGCCCCCGGAGATGTTGAACACCTCGGACAGGCCGTAGGAGACCTGGAGTCCGAGGAAGCCGATCGGTCCGACGGTTCCGGCGACCACCGCGATGATGCAGACGATGTCGACGGCGGCGCCCAGCCGGGAGTGCCGGATGCGTTCACCGAACAAGGGGTACAGCAGCGTCCTGGGGCGCAGCGGCAGGCCGCGCTGCTGGCCCCGGATCATGACGATGGAGGCGAGGGTCCCGAGGACGGCCCAGGCGAGGAAGCCCCAGTGCGCGAAGCTCTGGGAGAGCGCGGCGTCGACCGCCTGCCGGCTGCCGCTCTCGACGCCGTCGTAGTAGGGGGGTGTGTCGACGTAGTGCTGTACGGGCTCGCCCGCCGCGAAGAAGACACCGCCCCCGGCCAGCAAAGTCGACATGATCATCGCGACCCACTGGAACCTGCCGTACTCCGGGCGGGCGCCCGCACCGCCCAGCCGCACCTTGCCGTACCGGGAGAAGCCCAGCCACAGCGCGACGCCGAACGTCGCGAGCAGAAGCACCTGCCACAGCGGGCCGAACCAGCGCGCGACGAACGTGAAGACGGCGTTCACGACGTCGCCCGTGGCGGTGGGCGCGATCAGCGAGGCCAGCACGAACGCGGTGAGCAGTCCGCCACTGATGCCGAGGACGAGGACATCGGTGCGTCTACGGCTGTCGTCCGGCGGTGGGGTCGCGGTATGGCACCCTTCGTCACCGTCCGTGATCGATTCCGTCCCGGTGGGGACGGCCGAACCCGTGGCGGTTCGGGCAGGGAGAGTCGGCATGGGGTTCCTTGCTGAAGGGGGGCACTCGCACGGGGGTACGCGCGCGGGGCGCGACGCATCGCAAGGACACGCACGCCCACGAGACGCTGGTCCGCTCGGTGCGTGGGTCGCAGAGAAGGCTGCTATCCATGGACGATACGGTCAAATTCGGACCGCTTCGAACAGGCGCCCTTGACCCGCCGACACCCCCTCTGACGTGCGCTTTCTTCCTCTGGAGGGGGTGGTGGTTGAGAAGGATCACTCCTGGCCGCCCGCGAGAGCACGGCATGGCCTGACCGCTGAAGCCGTGTCCGGCACGGGGCGGAGACGCCGCTTCGACGGCAGCGCGGCTCACGGTACCGGCGACCATGGCGAAAGCGAAGCGGGGGCTGAAGGCGCCTAAAGGTCGGCGGTCCGCCAGACGCCGATCGATTTGTCGGCGAAGCGGTGCTCCACCTCCGCCCCGCCTTCCCCGGACACGTGGACCTCCGAGCAGTCCTCCTCGATCACGTGCAGGGGCGGGGGAAGCGAGAACGGCGCGCGGCACAGGTTGAGGGAGCGCCAGCCGCCGGTCTCGATGTCGGCGGCGTTGCCGTCCCGGCCGGTGAAGGTGGTCGTCGCGACATAGGTGGAGCGGCTGCGTTTGATGTTCTCCAGGGCGGCCCGCACGGCAGCGTCGCTGAAGTGCACCAGACAGTCCCGCGAGAAGATCATGTCCACCCGTGGAATCCGGCTCCGCGTGATGTCCAGCACGCGGAACTCGCGGCCCGGCCGTGCGAAGTCCCGCCGGTTCCGCTCGATGACCGAGGGGACGACATCGGCGCCGACGTAGGAGTCCACTCCGAGTTCCACCTGGGACATCCAGTGGAAGTCCCCGCACGGCATGTCGAGGAAGCTGCGGACACCGAGCCGCGAGAGCAGGTCGGGAAGCTTCCGGCGGAGAGCCGCGGTCTGTACGAGATTCGATCCGCTGCCCGAACGCGACCGGTTCTCGTTCTCTCCGTCGCCTCCGGGAAACAGCTTCCAGGCGTCACTGTCATAGAGTTCGCCGAAGATGTCCTCCATCGCCCGTCCCGATGCATCGCCGGCAGCCGGGAGGACGGGAGGATGCCGTACGCCGGCCGGGGAAAACCCGCGGTTCCTGTCGTTCATGACACCCCTTCACCCGGGAGCCGGTGGAACGGGGCAGCCGTCCGGGACGTATGGCCGCTCCCTGGGCTGCGTCCGCGCGCAAGGTCTTGTCGTGCCGCCCCAGGTCCAGCCTAATCGCCCGCGGCTGACGGTGCGTGCCCGGCGGCTCGCGGGCGCGGTGGTCAGGGGCGCTCGCCGCCGTGCGGTCCGGTGATGTCGGTGCAGGTGACGGCGGGATTCCTGGCCTTGGCGAGGAAGATGGTCTGCGCCATCATCTGGTATCCCGACATTCCCTCGCGCAGCGTCTCGATGGACTCCTCCGGGTGCACCGAGTCGATCACCGCGTGCGGGCCCACCGCGTTGAACTGGTGGGACACCCCGCGCGGGATCTGCATGTCCACCCAGGAGTTCGGCGGCACGATCACGTTGTGCCGGTCCCGGCGCACCCCGGCCGGCGTACCGGGCAGTGCGTCGGTGAACGTGCTCAGCGGGCCGGACCAGCCCGCCGCCGCGGGCCGCACGGTGATCGGGGACAGGCTGGAGACCCGGATCGTGGTCCCCGGACCCGTCATCATCCGTACGAACCGCAGCCCGGTGTGCAGGTGCATGCGCGAGCAGATGTCGCGCTCGGCGGTGTCGTAGAAGTCCATCAGATAGCGGTCGGCGAAGAAGCCCTCGAAGGGCGGTTCCAGCATGAAGACATCGCCTTCCTCGAACTCCTGCGCCTGTTTGAGCGCGCCGGACGGGGGCGGGTTCGCCTCCTCCCCGCGGTGCGCCGCCCGGACCAGGCCGGCGAGGGCGTCGACCACGCCCAGGGCGACGTCCGGGGGCAGTTGCACCACCGGAGTGAGCCGGTTCCGGTCGGGGTCCTGGTGCCGGCGGACGTCGAGGATCTCGTCCTCGTCGTCGGGGGAGCGCTTCATCCGGCCGGCCGTTCCGGTGTCCTGGGCCAGGCGGTCGGTGGTGTCGGTGTCTCGGGTCATCCGGCCGGTGGTGTCGGTGCCTCGGGTCATCCAGTCGCTCCAGTGTGCTCGTTCGGTCCGGGATCCGGCTGCCGTGCCCACAGCACGCCGCCCAGGTCGTGTCGCCCGGCGCGCAGCACCGAGCAGCCCGTGGTGCGGAACCCGCCCTCGCGCAGCCGGGCCAGGTGTGCCCAGCGGTCCGTTTCGCCGCCCCCGGTGGAACCGTCCAGAAAGGACAGCAGCGGCCCCAGCGGCCACACCGGGCCGTCGGCCGCGGGCCCGTGCGGGAGCACGAGAAGTGCGCCCCCGGCGAAGCGGGCCTCGGTGCCCAGCGGTACGGGTGGTCCCTCGAACCCGTGGCGGGCCGCCACTTCCGCGGCGAGTTCCGCGTGTGCCGCCAGCGGCCACTCGCTGAGCAGCGCCGTACGCCACCGTGCCTTGGCCCGGGACAGTTCCGTGTCGTCCACGCGGTGCCAGTGTTCGCGCAGGAAGTCGAAGGCGTCGAAGACTGCCTCGCCGTCCGCGTGCGGACGGGTTCCCGCCCGTGTGGCCAGCGCGCGCAGGCCGGGGTGCTCCGCTCCTGAGCGCAGCAGGTCGTGTGCGGTGGCCGCGGCGTAGCGCAGCAGGCGTTCGTACCGTGCGGGAGCCAGCCGGCGGGTGGCGAGGGTCCGGCTCATCGCCGTGCGCCGGGGCTTGCCGGTGGACGTCGCCAGGAACCCGCCGAACTGGATCGCCGACGGCCGCAGCGGCGCCCGTTCGTACAGGGTGCGCACGGCGGAGACGGGCTGGTCCGTCGCGACCAGTCCGACGTCCTGGCCCAGTGCGGGTTCGTGCACCGCGACCGCCGCGAACCGGCCGGTCAGACCGGCCTCGCGCCAGCCGCGCTCAAGGTCGAGCGGGTGGTGTTTCTCCCCGCCCCGGTTGATCCGCTCGCCGGCGCGGCCACGCAGGACCAGCAGCCCGTCACGCAGTTCACCCAGGTCACCGGTGCGCAGCCAGCCGTCGTCGGTGACCGTGGCCGCGGTGCTGCGGCCGTCCTGCCAGTAGCCCGTCATCAGGTCCGGCGTTCTGATCCACACCTCACCGGACTCCAGCCGCAGCTCGGTGCCCGGCAGCGGCACCCCCACCGGGGGCACCTGCTCCAGGTAGTGGCGGCGGAATGCCGTGCCGTCGAGCCGGGGCATGGTGAAGCTGAAGTTGACCGCCTCGGTGAGGCCGTAGCCCTGCCGCAGGCGCGGGCCGTACCGGCGGTGGAAACGGCGGGCGAGGTCGGTGGTCAGCGGAGCCGCCGCGGTGATCAGGTACTCCAGGCCGTCCGGCCAGTCGGGGCCGGCCTCCAGCAGGTCCGCCAGCAGCGTGGGCACGATGGACGCGGTCCTGGCCCCGGTGGCGTGGAGCGCGGCGAAGTACCCGGCCGGGTCGAAGGCGGCCTGGAGGGTCAGTGGTGTGCCGGTGAGGTGTGTGCCGAGCAGCGACATGACCAGCGCGTTGCAGTGGTACAGCGGGAGGCAGGTGCCGTGGGGGCGGTCCGGCGTCAGCCCGTGCAGCGCCGCGGTTCCGGCCGCGTTGCCCAGCACGGCGCGCCTGCTGAGCATCACGCCTTTCTGCGGGCCGGTGGAGCCCGAGGTGAACATGATGAAGGCGAGGTCGTCCGGGGCCGGGTGGACGTCGGGCAGACCGGTGCGGCGCACCCCGTGGACATCGGCCAGGGCCGCCGCTGACACCCGCTCGGCGATGCCCGCGACCGCCCGGTCGGTGGTGCGCGGCGGCAGGGGGACCGCGACGAGACGCAGGTCGAAGCAGGCGAGCAGGGCGTCCGCCAGGTCTTGCCCGTTGGGCAGCCGGATCACCACCCGCGCACCTGCGGGCAGTTCGGCGAGGACGTCGGTACCCGCGCGGGTCAACGCCGCCTCCTCAGCAGGGCACCGAGCTGGACTCCGACTTCGTCCACGTGCTGCGGCTGCATCGCCTGGTGGTGGCGTGCGTTGACGTGGCCGACGGTCAGTTCGCCACCGACATGGGGCCGCCACAGTTCGTGGTTCGCGACGGGGTGCGGCGCGGGCGCCACCGCCTCGATGAAGGTGGTGTCACCCGGGTAGAACGGTGGCCGGTAGGCCCGGGCGAGCTTGTCGTTGTGGCGCGAGACCGCGATGACGCGGCCGACGTCGTCCTCGGTGAACCGGGCGAAGACGCTGCCTTCCCGGCGCAGCAGTGACGAGACGGTGGCGAAGTCGAGGCCCGCGCCGGCGCAGCGCTCGCCGTCCAGGCCCGCGGCCGTCAGCAGTACCTGGAAGACGCGCTGGTCGTCGATGGGTTCTTCCGGTCCGGCCGCGGTGGCGGCGATCGCGTCCACCAGGAACAGGGCGCCGGCGGGCTCGCCGAGTTCGTGCAGCCGGACCGCCATCGCGTGCGCGACCAGGCCGCCGAAGGACCAGCCGACCAGGTGGTACGGCCCGCTGGGGCGTACCGAACGCAGCAGGCCCACGTACCGCTCGGCCATCGCTTCGACCGTGCCGGGCAGATCGTCCGGCCCGCCGGGCCCCTCGGCCTGGATGCCGTACACCGGATGGTCGCGGTCGATGTGCCGCAGCAGCCCCGAGTACAGCCAACTGATGCCGCTGAGCGAGTGCACGCAGAACACCGGCGCCGCCGGCCCGCCCGCGCGGAACGGCACGAGGTGCGTCGGCGGGCCCTCCGGCGGTGCCTCCTCCAGGAGACGGTTCAAGGCGGCGGGGGTGGCCGCCTCGAAGACGTCGCGGACCGTCGGCTCCAGCCCGAGCACGGTCCGCACCCGGTCGGTCAGCCGGGCCGCCAGGAGCGAGTGCCCGCCCAGTTCGAAGAAGTTGTCGCCGGGGCCGACCCGGGGCAGGCCCAGTACGTCGGCGAAGAGTTCGCACATCATCTGCTCACGCAGGGTTTCCGGTGGTGGCGAGTCGCCCGCGCCGGCCCAGTCCGGCTCGGGCAGCCGGTCGCGCAGCAGCTTTCCGTTGGCGCTGAGGGGCAGCCGGTCCAGCGCGACCAGGCGGGCGGGCGTCATGTAGTCCGGAAGGTGCCGGGCCAGGTGCGCCCCCACCGACCGCAGGTCGGCGCCGGCAGGGGTGACGTAGCCGACCAGACGGCGGTCGTCGGCGTGCCGGTCGTGCACGGCCACCGCGGCGGCGTCGACGTCTTCGTGGCGGGTCAGTACGGCCTCGATCTCTCCCAGCTCGACGCGATGGCCGCGGATCTTCACCTGATCGTCGGTCCGGCCGTGGAAGCGCAACACCCCGTCGGCGGTCCACGACGCGAGATCGCCGGTACGGTACATCCGGTGCCCGTCCGGGCCGAAGGGGTCCGGGACGAACCGGGTCGCGGTCAGTCCCGGCCGGCGCAGATAGCCCGTCGCCACACCCGCGCCGGCCACGTACAGCTCGCCGGTCACCCCCGGCGGGACCGGCCGCAGCCGGGCGTCGAGCACATGACACCGGGTGTTCCACAGGGGACGCCCGAGCGGCACCCAGCCGGTCGCCGCCCGGCCGGCCGGATGGGTGGTGGACCACACGGTGGTCTCCGTCGGGCCGTAGCAGGCCAGCAGCGACGCCGTCCGGCCGGACAGTGTCCCGGCCAGTTCCGCGGGGACCGCTTCGCCGCCGATGACCGCCCGGACGTGGCGCAGCCGGTCCGGCCGCCGGGTCACGAGGGACCGCCACAACGACGGGGTGGCCTGCATGACGGTGACGTGGTGCCGGTCGAGCAGGGCGGACAGCTCGTCGGGGTCGCGCAGCGCGCCCTGGTCGGCGAGGACCATCGTGGCGCCGGTGACCAGCGGGAGGTACAGCTCGGGCTTGGACATGTCGAAGCCCGCGGGTGCGGCCGCCAGCACGCGGTCCGCGGCGGTGACCGCCAGTTGCTCGCGCAGGGCGAACAGCAGGTTCACCAGCGCGCCGTGGGGCACGATGACGCCCTTCGGCTGCCCGGTGGAGCCCGAGGTGTAGGTCACGTACGCCGTGTTCTCCGGCACGGGCGCCGGGTCCCCGGTGCCTGCGGTGACGGTGAGCCCGCGGTCGTGGCGCACCACCAGCAGCGGACGGGCGTCCGCCAGCAGCGCCGCGATCCGCCGCGGCGGCAGGGTGCGGTCGACGGGCAGATAGGCGGCGCCGAGCGACTGGACCGCGAGCAGGGCGGCGGGCAGGTCGGGGTCACGCCGCAGCACCAGCGCGACCAGGCTGCCCGGGCCGGCCCCGCGGGCCTTGAGCCGCGCCGCGATGCGGGCCGCGCGCTCGGACAGCTCCCGGTAGGTGAGCACGGTGTCCCCGTGCCGTACGGCCGGTGCGCCGGGAGCGCATAGCACCTGTGCCGCGAACAGTTCGGCCACGGTGGTCGCGGGCACGTCGTGGGCGGTGGCGTTCCAGCGCCCGGTCATCCGCTCCCGCTCACCGGCGACGAGGACCGGCAGGTCGGCGATCCGGCGGTGCGGCGCGGCCACCACCGCGCGCAGCAGCCCCTCCAGCCGCGCGAGCAGGCGCCGCGCGGAGGCCGGGGTGAACAGTTCGGTGTCGTACTCCAACTCGCCTTCGACACCGGCCTCCGCACCGTCGGCGCCGTGTTGCTGGCGCAGGCTCCACAGCAGGTCCAGGCGGGAGGCGCCGCCGTGTGCCGCGACCGGCTCGACGCGCAGCCCCGGCATGTCGAACGCAACGGGCGGCGTGTCCTGGAAGGCCAGCATCACCTGGAAGACGGGGTGGGCGGACAGCGAGCGTGGCGGGTTGACCGCCTCCACCACCTGCTCGAAGGGCACTTCCTGATGGGCGAAGGCGTCGAGATCGGTGGCCCGGACCCGCTCCAGCACCTCGGCGAACGTCGGTGTGCCGCTGAGGTCCGTACGCAGCACCACCGTGTTGACGAAGCAGCCGACGGTCTCGTGCAGCGCGTCATCATGGCGCCCGGCCACCGGTGTGCCGATCGGGATGTCCGCCCCGCCGCCGAGCCGGGACAAGAGCACCGCGATCGCGGCGTGCAGCACCATGAACAAGCTGGTGCCGGTCGACCGGGCGAGCCGGATGAGCCGCGCGTGCAGGTCGGCTTCCAGGGTGAATGCGACGGTCTCCCCGCGGTGCGCGGACACCGGCGGTCGGGCGTGGTCGAGCGGCAGAGGCAGCACCTCCGGGGCGCCGCGCAGCGCCTCCGTCCAGTACGCGACACCGGCGCGGAGGTCGAGTTCGCGCTGCCAGAGGGCGTAGTCCGCGTACTGTACGGGCCGGTTCGCCCACTGTGGGATCTCGCCCGCGACGCGGGCCCGGTAGGCGGTGGACAGGTCGCGGGCCAGCGGGGCCAGCGACCAGCCGTCGGCGGCGATGTGGTGCAGCAGGATCAGCAGCACATGCCGTTCGGGTGCGGTTTCGAGGAGCAGGGCCCGGACCGGGAGTTCGGTGGTCAGATCGAAGGCGTGGGTGGCCGCGTCGGCGAGGAGGCCGGGAAGCTCGGCCTCCGAGGTGGTCACCGTCCGGAACGGCGGCTCCGTCTCGGTGCCGATGTGCTGGTAGGGCTCGCCGTCGGCCTCGGCGACGGTGGTGCGCAGACTCTCGTGCCGGGCGAGTACGTCGCCGAGCGCCGCGTACAGGTGGTCCGTCGCCAGGGGGCCGCTCAGCCGGACCGCGAAGGACATGTTGTACACGGAGTTGGGGCCGGCGAACCGGTGGAAGAACCACAGTCGGCGCTGCGCGGGCGAGAGCGGAATCCGCTCCGGCCGCGCGGCCGCGGCGAGCCCGGCGCGCGCCGGGCCGGCCGGCTCCGCCAGGCACCGTGCCAGGTCGGCGACGACCGGGGCGTCGAACAGGGTACGGATGCCCAGCTCACGCCCGGTCTCCGTGCGCACCCGGTTGATCAGGCGGGTGGCCAGCAGCGAATGCCCGCCCAGGTCGAAGAAGCTGTCCTCCGCGCCGACGTCGGGGACGCCCAGCGTCTCCGCGAACAGCCGGCACAGCAGCCGTTCGCGCTCGTTCTCGGGCGGGCGGGACACGCGGAGTGCCGCCTCCGGCCTCGGCAGGGCCCTGCGGTCCAGCTTGCCGTTGCCGGTCAGGGGAATCTCGTCGACCGGGAGGACGAACGCGGGCACCATGTGCGCCGGCAGCACCGTCCGGGCGTATGCGCGCAGCTCGGCGGGGGACGGCTCGCCCTTCGTCACGGCGTAGCAGAGCAGCCTGCCGCCGTCGGCGTCCGCGTCGGCGAGCACCACGGCGCGGTCCACGGCGGGGTGCTGTTCGAGAACGTGCTCGACCTCCGCGGGTTCGATCCGGTAACCGCGGATCTTCACCTGCTGGTCCACCCGGCCCAGATACTCCAGCGTGCCGTCGGCCCGGCGTCGCGCCAGGTCCCCGGAGCGGTACATCCGGGTACCGGGCGCGCCGAAGGGATCGGCGACGAACCGGCCGGCGGTGAGCCCCGGCCGCCCCAGGTAGCCCCGCGTCACCCCGGGGCCCGCCACGTAGATCTCACCGGGACAGTCCGGCGGGACCGGCCGCAGCGCGTGGTCCAGCAGGCGCAGGCGCAGGTCGGGCAGCGCGGTGCCGATGACGCCGGCGGTCTCGTCGGGGTCGGTCAGCTCGGCGTGGGTCGCGTGCACGGTGGTCTCGGTGATCCCGTACATGTTGACGAGCCGCGGCCGGCCGGGCCCGTACCAGGAGCCGATGCGGGTGAGGTCCAGCGCCTCACCGGCGAACACGACGACCCGCAGTGCGGGCAGCCCGGGGCCCGCCTCCGCTTCGGCCCGCATGAGCGGGTGGAACGCCGAGGGCGTCTGGCTGAGCGCGGTGACCCGTTCCCGGGCGAGCACCTCCAGGAAGTCCCGTGGCGACCTGGCGACGTCGTCCGGCACGACCACCAGGCGGCCCCCGCTGCCCAGCGCCGTCCACAGCTCCCAGACCGAGACGTCGAAGGCGTAGGAGTGGAACAACGTGTGCACGTCGTCGTCACCGAAACCGAACCGGGTGCCGGTGACCGCGAGCAGCCGGGTGACATTGCGGTGCGACACCACGACACCTTTGGGTGCTCCGGTGGAGCCCGAGGTGTAGATCACGTAGGCGACGCTGTCGGGGTGCACGGCCAGGCCCAGGTCCTCCGCCGGGTAGCGGGCGGCCGGATCGCTGCCGTCGAGCACGATCTGCGGGTGGGGCACCGCGATCGGCTCGCCGGTCACGACGAGCACGGGAGCGGCGTCGGCCAGCACCCGCCGCACCCGCTCCTCGGGGTGGGCCGGGTCCAGCGGCAGATAGCCGGCTCCCGATTTCAGTACGGCCAGCACCGCGACCACGAGGTCCGCGGAGCGTGCGAGCAGCAGGGCCACCAGGCGTTCCGGCCCGGCCCCGCGCGCGACGAGGAGCCGCGCGAGACGGTTGGCCCGCGCGTTGAGTTCCCCGTACGACAGGGTGGCGTCCCCGCAGGTGAGGGCCGGGGCCGTCGGCCGACGGCGTACCTGCTCCTCGAACAGCGTGGACAAGGCGACCGGAACGGATGCCGCCTCGGCGCCGGCCGGTCCCTCCTGTTCGTCCCGTTCGTCCGGCAGCAGCAGACCGAGCTGCCCCAGCCGCGCCTCCGGACGCGCGGTGATCTGGTGGAGCAGCGCGCTGAAGCGGTCGAGCAGACGGCGGGCCCCCTCCTCGTCGAACAGGTCGGTGCTGTGGTCGAGGCGGAGCCGCAGGCGTCCGTCACCCGGCATGGCGATGAGGGTCAGCGGGTAGTGCGTGCCGTCCCGCCCTTCGACGTCCCGGAGTTCCAGTCCCGGCACGCAATCGCGCAGCGCGCTCTCGTCGATCGGATAGTTCTCGAAGACCACGACGGTGTCGAAGAGTTCGGCATGCCCGGCGATCGACTTCAGCCGCGTCAGGTCGGCGTGCTGGTGGTCCAGCATGGACAGTTGCTGGGCGCGCAGTCCGGCGAGGGACTCGGCGACCGACCGGTGCGGATCGAGGCGGACGCGCACCGGAATGGTGTTGATCAGCAGCCCGACGATGTGTTCCGCGCCGGGCAGCTCCGCCGGTCTGCCGGAGACCGTCGCGCCGAAGACCACGTCGGTACGGCCGGTCAGGGTGCCGAGCAGCACGGCCCACGCCAGTTGCACCACGATGTTGGCGGTCAGCCCGTGCTGCCGCGCCACGGCGTCGACCCGGGCGCTCGTGGTGCCGTCCAGCTCGGCCGTCAGCCGGTGGCGGGCCGCGGCCGAACCACGCCGCCCCGCCCCGCCGACCAGCGTCGGACCGTCCACGGAGGAGAGCAGCGCGCGCCAGGCGGCCTCGTCCGCGCGGGAGTCCCTCGTCGACAGCCAGTCGAGGAAGTCGCGGTACGGCGTCGCGGGCGGGAGCGTGCGGCCGGCGTAGAGCGCGAACAGCTCCCTGATCAGGATCGGCAGGGACCAGCCGTCCAGCAGGAGGTGGTGGGTGGTCAGTACGAAGGTGTGCCGGTCGCCGGCACGGTGCAGCAGGGCCGCACGGACCAGCGGGGGGCTGGTGAGGTCGAACCGCCGCCTGCGGTCGGCGTCCAGGAAACGTTCGAGATCCTGGTGCGCGGGTATCTCCTGCCACTCCACGGCGAAGTCCGGGACGGCCACCAGCGCGGGGCGTCCCGACGGACCGTGCCGGACGCCCGCGGCGAGTTGCGGATGGCGCAGCAGCAGGCGGTGCAGCGCGTCGCGCAGCGCCGCGGGGTCCAGCGTTCCGCCGAGTTCGAAGACGAACTGGACGAGGTAGGGGTCCGCGCCGTCATGGTCGTAGAGCGAGTGGAACAGCAGCCCCTGCGCCAGCGGCGGCAACGGCAGCTCACCCGTCGCCCGGGCGCGGGCCCGGTGCACCAGCGCCGCCAGCACGTCGAACCACCGCCGCCCCAGCTCGGCGACCCGCTCTTCGGCGAGCAGCCCGCCAGGCCAGGACCAGTTCGCCACCAGCCGGGGACCGTCCGGGTGCTCCGCGAGCACCGCGTCGAGTTCCACGGCGTGGCTCATCGCCAGTCCGCCGCCGGTGGGCGCGCCGAGCAGCGTGGCTCCGGCCGCCACCGCCCAGTCGCCGTCGCCGCCGACATCGAACCGGCCCAGGTAGTTGAAGGCGAACTGCGGCGTCGGCCGGGCGGCCAGCACCGGCCCGCTCTGCGGGTTGAGGTGGCGCAGCAGGCCGTAAGCCAGCCCGGCGCGTGCGGCATCCCGTACGCAGGAGCGCACCATGGCCACCGCGCCGTCCAGCGCCGCCGGATCGGTACGGGCCTTTGCCCAGGAGCAGCCGGGATCGAGCACCACGGGGTACAGGGTGGTGAACCAGCCGACCGTGCGGGACAGGTCGAGGTCGGCGGCGAACTCCTCGCGCCCGTGGCCTTCGAGGTCGACCGACAGCGTGTCCGGCCCCTCCCGCCAGTCGGCGGCGGCCAGGGCGAACGCGGTCAGCAGCAGTTCGTGCACCGAGCAGTCGAAGGCCGCGGTCGCGTCGGACACCAGGCGTGCGGTGAGCGCGCCGGACAGGGTGGCCGCATGCCGCCGCCGGGTGGCCTCGGTGTCCACCGCGCCGTCCAGGGCGCGGCCGGCGACCGGCGGGTCTTCGGGCGTCTTCTGCCACCGGGCGAACTCCGCCAGCACGGACGGGTGGTGCGCGTACTGGACCAGGGCCTTCGCCCACTGGGGGAAGGAGGTTCCCGTCGGTTGCAGGTGCGGTGTGCGCCCGTGCCGGACGGACTCCCACGCGGTCCGGAGATCTTCCTGGATGATGCGCCAGGAGACTCCGTCGACGCTGAGGTGGTGGATGGTGAGGGTCAGCTCGCCCGGTTCCGTCGGCCCGGCATCCCGCCAGCTCGCCTGCACCACCTGCCCGTACTCGGGGTGGAGCACGGCGCCGGACCGGTTCAGCTCGACGGTGGCGCCGGGCAGCACTTCCAAAGCCCACAGGCCGTCCACCGTGGTCAGCGAGAGCCGCAGCATGCCGTGCCGGTCGACCAGCGCCTGCACCACCGCGCGCACCTGCGTTTCGGTGCTGCCCGCCGGAGTGCGTACGGTCAAGGACTGGACGAAGCCGTCGATGGGCCCGCCGCGTTCGCGCAGCCAGTGCATGATGGGCGTCAGCGGAACCGTGGGATCGTCCGCGTCGCCCAGCGTGACCCGGGGCCCGGGCTCCGGCCGCCCCGCCTCGGCGGCACCGGCCAGACCGGTGACGGTGGGCGTACGGAACACGTCCGGGGTGCTGACGGCCAGACCGGCCCGCTGGGCCGCGCCGGCGAGCTGAATCGCCTTGATGCTGTCGCCGCCGAGCTGGAAGAAGTCCCGGTCGAGCGGGACGTCCGGCAGGCCGAGAACGGTACTGAACAGTTCGGCCAGCCGGCGTTCCACGGCGGTACGGGGGGCCCTGGCCGGGGCCTCGCCACCGGCGTCCGGAGCGGGCAGCGCGGCCCGGTCGAGCTTGCCGTTGCGGGTCAGCGGCAGCCGGTCCACCGTCACCACGGCCGACGGCACCATGTACGGGGGCAGCCGGTCCGCCAGGCCCTCGCGCAGCGCCGTCGGGTCACCCGAGGCGGCCACGTAGGAGACCAGCCGCCGTACGCCGGGCCGGTCCTCGCGCAGGACGGTCGCGGCCTGCCGTACGCCGGGCTCGGCCAGCAACGCGGCGTCGATCTCGCCCGGTTCGATCCGGTAGCCGCGGAGTTTGACCTGCCCATCGGTCCGGCCGGCGAATTCCAGCCGCCCGTCGCGGTTCCAGCGCGCCAGGTCGCCCGTGCGGTAGACGCGGGCGCCGGGCGGGCCGGAAGGGTCGGCGAGGAAACGCTCGGCGGTCGCCGCCGCCCGCCCGAGGTAGCCGCGCGCGACTCCCACGCCCCCGACGTACAGCTCACCCACCACACCGGGCGGCACCGGCCGCAGCGCGTCGTCGAGCACCAGCATCCGCTTGCCGTCCAGCGGCGTCCCGATGGGGACCGGTCCGGTGTCCTCGGGCACCTCCTCGACGGCGCACCTGGTCGCGAACACCGTGGTCTCGGTCGGCCCGTACCCGTTGACGACGGTGAGGTCCGGCAGCGCGGACCGAACGGCGCGCACCGCCGCGGGAGCCACCACGTCACCGCCGGTCCAGACCTGGCGCAGCCCGGCCAGGCACGCGGGGTCGTCGGCGGCGATCGCGTTGAACAGCCCAGCGGTCAGCCACAGTCCGGTGATCCCGGTGGCGGCCGTGATCCGGGGCAGCTCGGCCGGCTCCAGCCGCCCCGGCGCGGCGACGACCACCTCGCCACCGGTCAGCAAGGGCACCCACAGCTCCAGGTTGAACGCGTCGAAGGCGTGCGGCGAGTGCAACAGCACCCGTTGCGCGCCCCCTTCGGCCCACCACCGGTCGGCGGCAAGCCCGGCGAGATCGCCCTGGGTGACCGCCACGCCCTTGGGCCGTCCCGTGGAGCCGGAGGTGAACATCACGCACGCCAACGCGTCCGGCGTGGCCCGTGGCTCCGGACTCGCGGTTCCCCCGGCCCGTACGTCCAGTTGCCGCACCCCGTGGTCACGGGCCCGCGCGACGATCCGGTCTCCCTCGGTGCCCCCGTCGGTGAGCAGCACCCGTACGCCCGCGTCGGACAGCACCGCTTCCTGCCGTGGGACCGCGTCGTCCCGTTGCAGGGGCACGTAGGCCGCGCCCGCCTTCACCACCGCCAGCGCCGCGACGACCAGGTCCACCGACCGGCCGAGCAGCAGCGCGACGGTCCGCTCCGGGCCCGCGCCGGCCGCGGCCAGCCCGGCGGCCAGCGCCGAACTGCGCGCGTCCAGTTCGCGATAGGTCAGCCGCTCACCGGTCTCGACCGAGCGCACCGCGAACGCGCCGGGCGTACGGCCGACCTGTTCGGCGAACCGGCCGACGGCGGTGCCGTGGGACGCGACCGAGGTGCGGGCGCCGGTGCCCAGCGCGGCGCTGTGCCGGCGCTCTCGCGCGGTCGTCGCCGCGATCCGCGCCGACGGCGTGTCCCGGCCGGCCTCCGCCACCTGCCACAGCACGTGCAGAAAGCGGTCGGCGAGGTCACGCAGCGACTCCTCGCCGTGGCCGGCGGGGTTGGCGTCGAAGTCGAAGCGCAGCACGCCGTCACCGCGGTCGTAGGCCACGATCGAGAGGTCCTCCGACGGCGGCGCCTGGAGGTTGTGGACGGTCGCGGTCACCGTGCCGAACCGCAACGGGCGGTCGAAACGCTGGATGTTGAGCACCGGGCCGAAGAACTTCCGGCCGTCCTCGGGACAGCGCAGCTCCCGCCGCAGGTGTTCACCCCGGTAACGCTGGTGGCGGCGCACCAGCCGCAGCTCGTCGGCGACCTGGTCGAGCAGCGCGCCGATGGTGGCCGCCGGATCGACGTGCAGCCGCAAGGGGAGGACGTTGGCCGACATCGCCGGCACGGTGCGGGCGAGTTCGGGTGGGCGGCCGGCGACCGGCAGGCTCAGTACGACGTCACGGCTGCCGGTCACCGCGTGCAGATGGAGCGCGGTCGCCGCGGTGAGCAGCCGGGACCAGCGGTGTCCGAGCCGTTGCGCCCCGGCCCGCAGCCCGGCGAACTCCGCCGCCGACAGCACCCTGGTCAGCCGCAGCGAACCACTCGTGGCCGCGACCGGGCGGGTGCCCAGGCTCAGGAAGTCCGGCCGCCCGGCCAGCCGCTCCAGCCACCAGTCCCGGTCCGCGGTGTGGTCGGGGGCCGCTCGGTAAGCGGCCTCGGCCCGTAGCAAGGAGCGCAGTCCGTTCCAGCCGCTCTCGGGGACGGTGCGCCCGTCGTGCAGAGAGCTGTAGACCTCGGCGACGCGTTCGGCGAACAGGGCCATGCCCGCGCCGTCGAGAGCGATGTGGTGCACCCGGTGGAACACCAGCGAACGGTCCTCGGCGACCCGCAGCACGGCCCCCAGGAACAACGGCCCGGCGTCGCCGCCCCCGGCCTCGGCCATGGCGGCCCGCATCCACTCCAGTGCGGCGGCGTCCGGGTCGGACGTTCCCCGGAGGTCGATCACCTCGACGG
Source organism: Streptomyces sp. NPDC018045 (assembly GCF_044327445.1). Lineage (NCBI taxonomy): Bacteria > Bacillati > Actinomycetota > Actinomycetes > Kitasatosporales > Streptomycetaceae > Streptomyces > Streptomyces sp. NPDC018045. The sequence goes on along the minus strand of NZ_JBIRFL010000011.1, from coordinate 41,500 downwards.
AGTGGTCCCGATCCTGGAGCAGCCGCTGCACCGGTGCGGACTCCGCCGCCTCGATGACGCGGACGTTGACCGCTTCACAGTCGGCCGCCGCTCTGCCGACCGCGGCGGCCAGGAGGCCGGTGTCGACATCGCCGTCCAGCACGAGGTACTCGGCCCACTGATAGGCGCCGGGACGGCTGAAGCCGGCCTGCTCCGCGAGCCAGACCCCGAGTTGCGCATCGGAAAGGGGCAGTTCAGGGCGGTCTAAGGGCATGAGAACGAGCATCCCCATCGTCTTGCCGGCAGGGCGCCGGCGGACTGCCGTCGGATGTGGCCGAGTGGAAGGAGAACGGGCCGCCTCATCGAAACACGGAAGGCAATGAGACGGTAAAGAGTCGGCAATATGTTCTATCTCACGTTTAGATGGACCCTCTCAAACGCGCTGGTGAGCGCGGCGGAAGACGCGGCCGACGTGTGAGATTCCCGCGGCTCGTCCAGCCCGGACCAGGGCGGAGAGCGGGGCACCCTTCTTCGTCACGTCCGGGGCCGGGGCCGGGGTTTGGGCCCGGGCCTTGGGCGGCCGTGGTGTGACCACGCAAGGGGATGTGCCGGATCCGGCACCACCGTTGACAGCGGTGCCACAGAACTCGTGGTTCCCGGGCACCGGGGACCGGGTGGACGATGCCCCGGCTGGTCACGTCGACGACGTACTCGTCTTCCGCACGCCGGCTGACGCGGCGTCAGGTGGCCTTCGCGCCCAGCGGTACCGCCTTGCCGGCCGGCCGCTTCGCGACACCGGCCGCGTAGCACGCCTCCGGATCGTCGGTGCCGGCCGGCACCGTGGCGGCGATGAGGGCATCCAGCGCGTCGCGGGCGGCCAGCAGGCCGGCGACGGCCTCGCTGATGCGTGCGCGTTCCCGGTTCAGGTCCGGCAGCATGCCGGAACAGGCGGGCGCCAGGATCTTCCCGTCGTCAATCATGCAGGGCAGCAGCTCGGCGATGGTGGCGGTGTTGAGGCCGGCGCCGAGCAGCATGCGGATGCCCCGGACCGTGGAGATGTCCTCTTCCGTGAACTCGCGGTATCCGCTCGGCCGCCGTGCCGGGTTGAGCAGCCCCTGCTCCTCGTAATAGCGCAGCAGGCGTTGGCTGACCCCGGTCCGTCGGGAGAACTCCCCCATGCGCATGTGACGACCACCACGTCCAGTTGACTCTCACATCGGTGTGAGACAGCAGTCTATGGCCCATGACGAACCAGCCATCAGCAACTCCGCGGCACACACCCGTCACGGTCATCGGTCTCGGCCCCATGGGGCTCGCCCTCGCCGAGACGCTCTGGAAGCACGGCCACCCCACGACCGTCTGGAACCGCTCTCCGGAAAGAGCCGACAACCTCGTCACCAAGGGGGTCCACCGCGCGGACACCGTCGCCGAGGCGGTGTCCGCGAGCCCGGTCACGGTCGTGTGCCTCAAGGACTACGAGACCCTGCACGCGGTCCTCGCACCCGCCGGTGACGCCTTGAGGGGTCGCGTCGTGGTGAACCTCGGGTCCGGTACGCCGCATGAGGCGCATACGGTGGTCGGATGGGCGGCCGAGCGCGGTGTTGCCTACCTGGACGGCGCGATCATGGTGCCGCCGCCGCTCGTCGGACACCCCGGTTCCGTCTTCCTCTACAGCGGCTCACAGGACGTCTTCGACGAGCACCGGGCCATCCTGGCGAGCCTGGGCGACCCCCGCCACCTGGGATCCGACCCCGGCCTGGCGGTGCTCTACAACGCGGCGCTGCTCGACTTGATGTACGCCACCACGAACGGTTTCCTGCACGCCGCCGCCCTGGTCGGCTCGGCGGGTGTCCCGGCGGTCGACTTCGCCGGCCTCGCACTCGACTGGTTCCTGCCCTCGGTGGTGAGTGCAACCCTCGCCGCGCAGGCGCCTCGTCTCGACCGGGGCGATTACCCGGGTGACATGGGCACCATGGAGATGAACCTGAACGCGATCGAGCACATCACCCGTACCTGTGAGGAGCAGGGCATCCATCCCGGCCAGCCGCGGCTCATGAAGGAGATGGCCGAGCAGGCGATCACCGAGGGGTACGGCGCGATGAACTACCTGGCTGTGTCGGAGGTCTTCAAGAAGGCGCCGTCGGCTTCGCGCCCATCCTCCAGGCAGGAGTCCCAGGGGTTCCAGGAGTCCCAGGGGTTCCAGGAGGGGTGATCCCGCGCCCTCGCATGGCTCGCTCCCGGAGTCGGCGGACCGCCCTGTTCGTCGGGCGCCGTGGCCTGCCGTCTCCGGGCGCGCCGGTGTCACGCCTCTATCGCACCCACCGCGTCGATGCCGGCGTGCCGCAGGGTCCGCGCCACGTGGCGGCGCGCGCCGCGGAGGGTGAGCGCGGTGCCGTCGGGCCGTCGGGAGAGGGCGCGGAGGAGGGCGTACGCACAGGCCAAGTCGATGTGGGTCAGCTCGTGCAGCTCCAGGACCCAGGCGCGGGCTTCGCGCAGGCGCGGGTCGGCGAACCGGGTTTCGAGCATGCGGAGTGTGTCGGCGTGCAGTTCGCCGCGGAGGGTGAGCACGACGCGGCAGTCGTCGACACTGGCGATGGTCACGGGTGGCGGGGGTGTTGGGGTGGGGCGGGCCCCGGTTGTCATGGTGGCCTCCTGGTGCGTGCGCTCACCTGGGCGGTGCGGTGGCCTTTCCGTACCGCATCCGGGCGTCACCGCGACCAGCGCGGGACACCGGCCGCGCGGTCGGCGTCCCGCGAAACCGGAACCTGTCGCCGGTCACGGCCCTGGTTGGTGCGCGGTCCCGGATGTCAGGACTTCGTCCCGTCGGCTACCGGCCGCTGCTCCCGTCGTGTGTGTTCCGGGCAGTTCGGGCAGTCGGGGTTGCGGCAGGGGCCCGGCTCCCAGCGGGGCACGAAGACCCCCATCGTCTTGTGTCGCGTGAGCACCGCGGACACGGAGTGATGACAGACATGGCAGATGTTTCCGGCCTGCGGTGCCGTCGCATGCTCGTCTCTGGCCATATGACAACAATAGCTCTTTTTGCCTTTTCTTGGTGAAAACTTTTCACAGAGGGGGGCGGGGATCCGCGCGGTGAGGGGAACAGTTCAGCCGTCCCGCAGGTGATCGCCCGGCTTCCGTGTCTCCTGCCCCGCGGGGCCGTCGGCGGCCGGCCCCGCGGCGGCATCGTGCTGGTCGGGCGGGCCCGGACGCCTGATGCTCAGCGTGACGGCCACCCCCAGGACGACGACGATGACCGCCAGGCTGACCGGAGACGGGATCTCCGGGATGCTGCTGCTGAACAGCTTGTGGGAGGCCTGGAGGATCAGCTTCACGCCGATGAAGGAGAGGATGAGCGCCAGGCCCTTGCTGAGGTAGCGGAAGCGGTCCAGCAGCCCGGCGAGCAGGAAGTACAGGGCCCGCAGCCCGAGGATGGCGAAGGCGTTGCTGGTGTAGACGATGAAGGCGTCGTCGCTGACCGCGAGGACGGCCGGCACGCTGTCCACGGCGAAGACCAGGTCCGCCGCCTCGATCGCGGCGACCACCGCGAGCAACGGGGTGGCGATCCGTTTGCCGGCCTCCTTCACGAAGAACTTCATCCCGGCGTACTCGTCCCGCACCGGCATGATCTTGCGCAGCAGCCGCACGGCGATGCTCCGGCCCGGATCGAAGCTCTCCTCCTCCCCTTTGAGGATTTTGTAGGTGCTGTAGAAAAGGACGGCCGCGAAGGCGAACAGCACCGCGGTGAACCGGCTGACCACGGCCACGCCGGCGGCCAGGAAAACACCTCGGAACACCAGCGCGCCCATGACGCCGAAGAACAGCACGCGATGCTGGTAGGCGCGCGGCACCCGGAAATAGGCGAAGATCAGCGCGAAGACGAACAGGTTGTCGACCGACAGGCTCTTCTCCAGCAGCCACGCCGTGGTGTATTCCACCCCGGGCGTCGCGCCCAGCACCAGGAAGACGACGGCACCGAAGACGACGGCGAGCCCGACCCACACCCCGCTCCAGGCAGCGGCCTCCTTGAACCCGATGACATGCGCCTGTCGATGTGCCAGCAGGTCCACGGCCAGCGACACGACCACGGTGACGGCGAACACCGCCCACAGCCAGAACGGCACATCGAGCACGGGAGTCCCCTTACAGGCCAGAAACACTTCCTGCCTCTGTAAAAAGTCTGACTCAAGAGTTCCTGCTTGTCGCCCACACATATCGGCGCCCGTCCGGGCGCCGGCTCGCCGGCGCCGGCATGTGAAGGACGTCCGGGCAGGGAATTCCGTGTCCGGCTGACGGTCGTTTCCCCGGCGCCGCGGCAAAAGCGCTGCTCCCGGCTTCGCGGCGGCAGGCTATTCGCTCCGGTGCGGTCCGCCGCGTTTCCCGCTCGTCGTGCCCGCTCACCGGTGTCCGGGCGCGGCCCCGGCACCTCGCACCGTATCGACGAGGGATCCCGGGTTCCGGGGCAGCTCGTCACCGCGCCATGCCACACAGCCGTCCGGGCGGACCAGCACGAAGGGCCGCTCGTAGAGCTTGGCGATCTCCCCGTCACCCCCGGTCCGCACGGTCAGCGGCACGCCCCGCTCGGCGAACGCGCGCTCGACCCCCGCCACCCCGGGGTGCTCGGCGAAGCACAGCAGGACGAACCCGCGCCCGAACAGGTCCAGGGTGGACGTGCCGGCGTCCCACCAGGCGTGCGCGGCGCGGTAGCCCGGCTCGCTGCCCGGGCGCCAGCCGGCGTCCGGCTTGCCGTGACGCACCGGTACGTCGGGGTCCTCGACGATGACGGGGGAGCGGTACCGCAGCCCGAAGTGGATCTCGGGGGCGTCGAACTCCCGCTCCACGCCGCTGCTCGCCAGCCGCCGTGCCATCTCCGCACGGGCCCGCTCGCCCTCGGGCCCGTCCAGGTGGACCTCGGTCGGCAGCCGCCTGCGCAGGGTGCGCTCCAGGTTGAGGTTGGCCTCCTCCAGGCTCTGCACGGCGATCGGCCTGCGCTCGGTCTCGTACGTGTCGAGCAACTGCGGCCCGGCCCAGCCGTTCAGCGTGGCGGCGAGTTTCCAGCCCAGGTCGGCGGCGTCTCCGATGCCGGTGTTGAGGCCGAAGCCGCCGGAGGGCGAGAGGGTGTGCGCGGCGTCGCCGGCGAGGAAGACGCGTCCGGCCCGGTACCGGTCGGCGACGCGGTGGGTGAGGTGCCACTCACCGTCGCTCAGCAGCTCCACCGGGGTGTCGACGGCGAGGGCGTCGCCGATCAGCGACAGCGCGTCGACACGGTCGGCGGCGGCGTCGTCCACGCCCACGACCAGGTTGTACAGATCGCTGCCGTTCAGCGAGCGCAGGGGGAAGCGCAGCGTGGACGAGAGCATGAGGAAGTGGACGAGCGCGGCGCGGTCGCCGAGCCGCTCCTTCAGCTCGGGCGCGCGGAAGAGGATGTTGCGGAAGATCTGCGTACGGTGGCGGGCCGGCGCGTCGATGCCGCAGGACTGCCGGATGGGGGAGGCGGCGCCGTCGCAGGCGACCAGGAACCGTGCCCGTATGGTGCCGGTCGTGCCGGTGGCGTGGTCGGTGAGGGTGGCGTCGACGTGGTCGTCGGTGCGCAGCACGCGGTCGACGGTGGTACGGAGCCGCAGCGGACCGTCCGGGTGGACGCCCACGGCCCGCGTCAGCACCGGGTTGAGCCAGTGCGCCGGGCAGATCTGGTCGGGCTCGGGGGTGTGCGCGAAGGCCGGGCGGTTTCCGGCGGTACCCCGGCGGTACCGGTAGATCTCGTGACCGCCGACCCGGGTGACCCAGGCGATGTCCAGGGGGTGGTCGGCCGGCCACCCGGCGCCGCGGACGGCGTCCGCGACACCCCAGCGGCGGAACAGCTCCATCGAACGCGGACCGATCGTGCTGACCTTGGGGTGCCGGACCTCTCCGTCACCGGCGTCCGCGAGCACGCAGTCGATCCCGCGGTACCGCAGGTCCAGGGCCAGCGCCATCCCGACCGGGCCGCCGCCCACGATCAGCACGTCGGTCCGCTCACCGGAATGCGTCATGTCGTCCTTGCCTCTCTTCGTGGGCCCGTCCCGGCCGTCGGTGGAACCGGGAGGGCGCGCGGGGCGCCCTCCCGGGACTGTCATCGGCTACGGGCGTTCCGCGGTGGCCAGCAGACAGCCGAAGTCGTCGACGCCCGCCAGGTCGGACGGCCGGAAGGCGTCGTCGGTGAAGAAGTTGCTCTCGTCGAGGGCTTCGGGGCGGTCCTCGACGGCCGACAGCTTCGCGATCTCGTCGGCGAGGCGCAGCGTGGTCTGCTCGGTGACGTCGAGGATCTCGCGCAGCCGCAGGCCGGAACGGTGGAGCAGCGCGACGTAGTCGTCGATGTCCGCCGTGGTCGACATCAGGCCGTTGCAGAACTTGTCGATGCCCGGGTGCCGCACCTCCTTGCGCGGGAAGCGCTCGAACACATCGGTCAGCACGAGCCGGCCGCCGGGGCGCAGCACCCGGCACACCTCGGTGAGCACCTGCTGCCGGTCCGGCATGTGGCAGAGCGACTCCAGGGCCATCACGGCGTCGAACGTCCCGTCGGCGAAGTCCAGCTTCATTGCGTCGGCGTGCCGGAACACGGCCCGGTCGGCGACCCCGGCCTCGGCCGCCAGCCGGTTGGCGGCCTTGATCTGCTCCTCGCTGATGCTGATGCCGGTGACCCGCGCGCCGGTGTGCGCCACGACCCGCAGGCCGGGGCCTCCCACGCCGCAGCCCAGGTCGAGGACGTGGGACGAGCCGTCCACCTTCAGCCGTTCGATGAACACGTCGGTGAGCCGGTCCATCGCCGCCTCGATCGAGGCCTCGGAGTCCGGCGTGTCCCAGTAGCCGATGTGGACGTTGGTGTTGAAGGTGCCGTCGTTCATGGCGTTCAGCGTCAGCCGGTCGTAGAGCTTGCCGACGGCTCCCGGCACGGGCAGCGTCTGGGCGGAGTCGGTCATGGCAACGGCCTTTCGGTTCGACGGGTGCGGAGCGTGGTGCGGGGGACTGGTGCGGGCAGGGTGTGCGATGGGCCGGTGGGAGGTGGGCCCCCACGCGGCCGGTGCGGGGTGGCGGCGGACCCGGCCCGGCCGCCGTAGCCCTCAGCATCGGGCCGCGCGGGCCGCGAAGCAGTGGTGCGGACGAAAACCCGCTCGTTCACGTGGGGGCGCGCCGCCGGTTCGGTCCGGCCGGGTGGGCGGAACACCGTTCAGCCCATGCGCGCCCGGGCAGGCCGGGGGGTATGGCTCTCTCGGGGCTGTCCGGCGGGCCGGGCCGTCAGGCGTTCGCGGCCTCCGGTGACCAGCCTTTCTCGATCTCCTGGCACCGGCCGTAGTCCGGCAGCAGGCCCTGTTCCCGGGCCTCGGCGAGCGTGATCGCCGCGCCGTCCCGCTCGGACAGGATCGGCTCGGTGTCCCGGGGAACGGGCAGCCCGAGCACCGGGTCCAGGACGGACAGGGCGAGTTCGTTCTCCGGTACGTAGCTCCCGGAGAGCATGTACGACATGACGGTGTCGTCCTCCAGCGCCACGAACGCGTGGCCCACCCCCACCGGGAAATAGGTGGTCCGGTGGTCCTGCTGGTCCATCAGCACCGAGTCCCACCGGCCGTACGTGGGCGAGCCGACCCGGATGTCGACCACGATGTCCAGGGCCGCGCCGCGCGCGCAGTAGACGTACTTCGCGGTGCCGGGCGGTGTCACGGTGTAGTGGATGCCGCGCACCACACCGCGCCGGGAGACGCTGTGGTTGGTCTGCGCGACGCGGAAGAGCGGGCCGCCGTGCGCCTCGGCGAACGCCTCCTCCTGGAACGGCGAGAAGAACAGGCCCCGTTCGTCGGGGAAGACGCGGGGGGTGAACTCCAGTGCTCCCTCGACGGCGAGTTCGCGTGCTTTCATGTCTGCTCCCGTGGCTGGGTGAACGGCTCGGCGGACTGGCGGTCGGCGGGTCTCACAGCGTCGCCAGCACCTCGCGCACGGCGTGGATGACCTTGTCCTGGAGGTCGCGCGGCAGCGAGGGGTACATCGGCAGCGAGAAGATCTCGCCGGCCAGCGCCTCGGTGACGGGCAGGGACCCCGTGGCGTATCCGAGGTGGGCGAACCCGGTCATGGTGTGCACCGGCCACGGATAGCTGATGTTGAGGTGGATGTCGTACGCCTTGAGGCGCTCGATGATGTCGTCGCGCCGGGGGTGGCGCACCACGTACACGTAGTACACGTGCTCGTTTCCGGGGACGGTGCGCGGGAGCACGAGACCGGTGTCGGCCAGACCGTCGGCGTAGCGCCGCGCGACGGCCCGGCGGCCGGCGATGTAGGTGTCGAGCCGCTTGAGTTTGCGCCGCAGGATCTCGGCCTGCACCTCGTCCAGGCGGCTGTTGTGGGCGGGCGTCTCCAGGGTGTAGTAGCGGTCCTCCATGCCGTAGTACCGAAGCCGCCGCAGCCGTTCCGCCACGGTCGCGTCCGAGGTGAGGGTCGCGCCGCCGTCGCCGTACGCGCCGAGGACCTTGGTCGGGTAGAAGGAGAAGGCGGCCGCGTCGCCGGTCGTGCCGGCCGGCGTGCCGCCCTGCCGGGCGCCGTGTGCCTGGGCACAGTCCTCCAGGATGGCCAGCCCGTGCCGGGCGGCCAGCTCCTTCAACGGAGCCATGTCCACGCACTGCCCGTACAGGTGCACCGGGAGCAGGCACCGCGTGCGTTCGGTGATCGCCGCCGCCACCTGGCCGGTGTCCATGAGGAAATCGTCCTCGCGCACGTCGACGAAGACGGGGGTGGCGCCCGTGCCGTCGATGGCGACCACGGTCGGTGCCGCGGTGTTCGACACCGTGATCACCTCGTCGCCCGGGCCGACGCCCAGCGCCTGCAGCCCGAGCTTGATCGCGTTCGTCCCGTTGTCGACACCGACGCAGTGGGCCGCCCCGTGATAGGCGGCGAATTCCGCCTCGAAGCCGCGCACGCTCGCGCCCAGCACGAGCTGCCCCGAGCCGAAGACCGTCGCTACGGCGTCGAGGATGTCCGGACGCTCGTCCTCGTACTCCGCCAGGTAATCCCAAACACGCGTGGTCATGTGCCAGCCTTTCCAGGACTGCGGCGGACGGCCGTGCTGCGGCCGGACGCCTGCGGTGGGTGTCGTCCATCAGAGGTGCGTGTCGTCACCGGGCCTCGCCCTCCTGCCCGGCCAGAGCGGCGACGGTGCGCCGCAGCCCCTCGGGAAGTGAGGTCCGGGGGTGCCAGCCGGTGGCCGCCCGGAACGGGGAGGAGTCGATGGTCACGCTGCGGAAGTCCGTCGCGGGGGCGTGGGCCGGCGGTTCGACGGACTCCACGGCGACCGGCTGCCGCCCCGTGTGGTCGGACACGGTCCGGGCGATGAGCCGGAAGACGTCGCCGAGCGCGTCGCCCCGGCCGGCGCCGATCAGCCAGTGGTCGCCCACCAGGGCGTCCGGGTGGTCGAGGGCCGCCGCGAACGCCGCCGCGACATCGCTGACGTGGACCAGGTCGCGCCGCACCGTGCCGTCGTGCCACATGGTGAGCGGCAGGCCCGTGAGCGCCCGCCGCACCATGGCGGACACGACACCGCGGTCGCCGGTACCGGGGGCCGCTCCCTCACCGAACACCGTGGGCAGGCGCAGGCTGATGCCGCGCGCCCGGCCCTCGGCCGTGGCCTTGAGCAGGAGGTGCTCCGCCGTCAGTTTCTGCCGGTCGTAGGCGGTTGCGGGGTGGTCGGGTTCACCCCCGTCGAGCGGTTCCCGCGGCGGCACGCCGACCTGCGAGGCGGCGCCCGCGTACACCACCAGCGGGGGCGTCCCGTCGCCCGCGGCCGGCCGCAGGACGTCCAGGAGGTCCCGCATCACGCCCACGTTCACGCGCTCGGCCTCCGGCTCGGTCTCGGCCGCCCGCCACCCGCCGTCCGCCAGGAGCAGGTGCACCACCGCGTCCGAGCCCGAGACGGCCTCGGCGAGCGCCGTCCGGTCGGTGAGGTCGGCGGTGACGACGGTGGTCCCGGCCGGGCCGGGGGGAATCGCGCTCGGCCTGCGCGCCACCGCCCGCAGACGGACCGGGCGGTGCGCCAGTGCGCGCAGGACGGCCGACCCCACGAAGCCCGAGGCGCCGAGCACGGTGATCAGCGGTTCGGCGGCTGCCGGTGTGCGTGCCATGTCACACCTCTCCCCGGGTCCGTATCGCCATGGCGTTGAGGCAGGCCAGGAGCGTGCGGGCCTCCACGTTGAGGTAGTGCCCGTGCCGGGTGAGGGCCCTGAGCTGGGCGGGGGTGGCCCAGGCGAAGCCGGGGGGCGGGTCGAGCGCGGCCCCGGTCCCGTCGGCGTCGACGACGAGGTACCGGCTCCGGGCGTTCAGGAAGCGCCCGCCCTCCTCGGAGTGGACGGCCTGGTAACGGATCCGCGACGCGGGGGCGTCGAGGACGGCGTCGAGGAAGGGCGGGCGGTCCGCCTCCGGCAGGTGGGCGTGGTTGCCGGGCGTGCACTGGACGGTGGGCGCCAGCTCGACCGTGTCCAGGAAGCCGCCCTCGGCCCGGGCCTGCACCAGCACGTGCGGCACCCCGTCGATCTCGCGCACGAGGAACGCGGTCACCCCCGTGCCGACGGGTTCGATCAACGGCTGGTCCCAGCGGACCACTTCGCGGTTGCCGGCCCGTACGGAGACCGCGACGACCTTGAAGTAGCGGCCGTCCTCGTGCTCGATCGCCTCGACACCGTGCTTCCAGCCGCGCACGGAGGCCAGCGGTACGCGGCGGGTTTGCACGTCGCGGCGGGAGCGCTCGCCGGTGAACCACGACAGGAGCTGGGCGTCGGAGAGCAGCGCGCCGGGCGATGTGTCCGGGTACGGCACACAGGACAGCACGGTTCTGGCGTTCATGTTGACCATGTCGTCCTCGTGCAGGAGTTCGGCGATCTGGCCGAGGGTGAGCCAGCGGAAGTCGTCCGTCGCGGGGACCTCGTCGGCCGTCTCGACGATCATGTTGCGGTTGGACTTGCGGAAGAACCACGAGCCTTGTTCCGACTGGAGCACGTCCACGATGACCCGGTCGCGGTCGGGCCGCACGAAGTGGTCGATCAGCCGCACGTCCGCGCCCCGGTGGGCCCTGGTGTAGTTGCTGCGGGTGGCCTGCACGGTCGGCGAGAGCTGGAGCAGGTTGGGGTTGCCCGGCTCCATCTTGGCCTGCATCAGGAAGTGCAGCACCCCGTCGAACTCCTTGGCCAGGATGCCCAGGATGCCCACCTCCGGCTGCCTGATCACGGGCTGCTGCCACTCCCGGCGGGGGCCGTCGCCGTAGGGCCCGTCGTGTTCCTCCACGTGCAGGCCCTCGACGGTGAAGAACCGCCCGCTGCGGTGCACGAGATCGCCGGTGCCGGGCGCGAAGCGCCACTCGCCCAGCTCCGCGAACGGGATGCGTTCCACGCGGAAGACATGGGCCCGGCGGCGCTCCGCCAGCCAGGCGTGAACGTCCTCGGTCCGCGACCGCACCCCGCTGCGGGCCGCTGCCGACCGGGCGAGACGGCCGGCCAGCGCGCGGTCCTCGCGCGGACGTACGGCGACGGGGGCGGCAGGTGGTGGGCCGAGGCAAGACGACATCGAAGTACTCCCTGTCTGCGGGGGTCGAGAGCGGAACGGTGTTCGCCCGCCGGCACGCGCCCGGCCGGCCACGCCCGTGGGGTCAGGTCCGCTGCGCGGTGATCAGGACGTAGCCCGCGTGCGGGTGCTTGCCGAAGGCGTCCATCAGGTCGGCCGCCGCGCTGATCTGCTCCGCCGCCGGGGCGTCGAGGGAGGCGGCGAGGTTCCGGAAGGCGGCCGCGGCGTGCCCGTAACTGGCGCGGACCTGCTCGCCGATGTCCGTCAGCTCCAGCAACTGCCAGCCCGCTTCCGCCAGGCGCGCGCGGTGTTCGTCGGGCGTGTTGATCCCGGCGATCTCGTACACGTCCAGCATGCCGTCCAGCACGGCCCGGTCCTCGCCGGTGAACGGCTGCCGCTGGCACAGGTCGGTGACGACCAGACGCCCGCCGGGGCGGACGACGCGGCGGATCTCCGCCAGGGCGGCGGTCTGGTCGGTGATGTGCAGCAGCGATTCGATCGCCCAGGCCCCGTCGAAACAGCCGTCGTCGAAGGGCAGGTCCACGGCGTCCGCGAAGCGGAAGGAGACCCGGTCGCGCGCGTCGGAGCCGTCCGCCTCCTTGTCCGCCTGGGCGAGCTGCTGGTGGCTGACGGTGATGCCGGTCACGCGGACGTCGTGCGCGCCCGCGATCCGCAGGGCCGGGAGGCCGTTGCCGCAGCCCACGTCGAGCAGCCGCTGGTCCGGCCGGAGGCCGAGGCGGGTGGCGACGAGGTCGGTGAGGCGGTCGGTGGCCTCGGTGATCGGGAGGCCGGGGTCGTCGTCCCAGTAGCCGACGTGGATGTTGCCGCCGAGGGCGGTCGTGGCCCCGGCGTCGGCGAACACGTCGTACGCCTGGCCGACGGAGTCGGGGCTGGTGCCGGGCTGCTGTGTCATGAGTGCCTTTCCTTCGTGCGGTGTCGGTGGGGCGCCGGGGGTCACGGCAGGTCGGATCTGCCGAGCACCAGCCGTGTCGGCCCGTGGAAGACCATGTCGTCGGCGTACTCGACCTGTTGGCCGCCGCGGCCCAGCCCGGGCATGCCGTCCAGCAGCGCCCGGAGACCGATTTCGGCCTCCGCGCGGGCCAGCGTCGCGCCGAGGCAGTAGTGGATGCCCAGCCCGAAGCCCAGATGCCGGTCGGCGGGGCGGCGCACGTCCAGGACGTCGGGGCGCGGGAAGCGCGCGGGGTCCCGGTTCGCCGAACCGAGCAGGGCGACCACCCGGCTGCCGCGCGGCACCTCGAGCTCACCGAGGCGGGTGTCCCGGTACGCCCATCGCGTCACCGCCTGCACCGGCGGGTCGTAGCGCATCAGCTCCTCGGCCGCCCCCGGCGTCAGTTCGGGAGCGGCGCGCAGCTCGTCGAGGACCTCGGGGTGCGCCCGCAGCGCCAGCACCGCCTTCGCCAGGAAGTTGGTGGTGGTCTCGTGTCCGGCGGTGAGCAGGTGGACGCAGGTTCCCACGATCCCGTCCACGCTCAGCGGCGCACCGCCGTCCCGGGCACGGACCAGGAGCGTGAGCAGGTCACCGCGGTCGTCCCCGTGCCGCCGGGTCACCTCCTGCCGGAAGTAGCGGGTGAACGCGGCGGCGGCTGCCTCGGCCCGTGCGTAGCCGCCGGTGCCGTTGCGCGAGCGGGTGCTGCCGGCCTCCTGGAGGGCCATCGCGTTGGCGCGCAGCCATCCGTGGTGGTCCTGCGGAATGCCGAGCAGTTCGGAGATGACGAGGATGGGCAACGGCGCCGCGAAGCCCTCGACGAGGTCGGCCTCCCGGTGCCGTCCGAGCTGTTCCAGCAGCTCGTGTGCGATCTGCGTGATGCGGGGCCGCAGACCGGTGACGATCGCAGGGGAGAACTCCGTACCGAGCAGGGAGCGCAGTTCGGTGTGGCGCGGCGGGTCCAGGAACACCAGCCAGTTCTCGACGACGGTCCGCAGGGCCCGGTACTCGGCGGGGACCGGGACGGGCGCCGCGCCGGGGTCGCCGGACGCCACGCGCGCGTCCCGGCCGAACCGCCGGTCCGACAGCACCTGGACGACCTCGTCGTAGGAGAAGACGTAGAAGGTGTCCGGTGCGCCCGCGCCCGGCGCCCCGCGGTGGACCGGCGCGGCCTCCCGGTAGCGCCGGTACACCGGGTACGGGTGGGCGATGTCCTCCCCGTCCCAGCCCTTGAGGTCGAACCGCGGCAGCGTCGCGGATGGCATGCGGTCTCCTTCGCTCATGAGTGTGGCGTCGCCGCTCCGTACGGGCCCGCCGGGGACGCCTGGCGGCCCGGCGGCCGGAAGTGGTCGGCCCAGAACGCGCTCATCTCACCCACCCGGGCGGGCACCAGGGGGTGCTTGCCGCAGGCCACCGCGAGATGGTCGAGGCGCAGCGCGATGCCGCGTCTGGCCACGTCCGGGCGGGACACCGGCGCGGGCTGCTCGGACAGCTCGAACGACGGCCCGGCGGTCCGGCCCCGCCGTCCCGACGGCAGGGTCACCAGCAGTTCCGCCAGCGGGCGCATCAGCCCCGTCATCATGTCGATCGCCGCGTTCATCAGGTCGGAGCGGCGCAGGCTCGCGTCCGGGCACTCACCGAAGTGCTGGACCATGAGCTGGAGCGCCATGAAGTAGGAGCGGTTGAACAGCTCCATGACCGACCGGGCGTCCGGGTCGGTGACCGTCTCCATGGCTGCGTTCCCCTGCCCGAGGGTCGGGTTCCGTACGACGGGGTAGGCCGGGTTCCACCGTTCGCCGCCCGGGCGGGCCCGGGTGGCCGGCGCCCCGCAGAGCAGGTCGGAGATCCGCAGGAACGAGGCGTAGTGCGAGTGCTCGGCGGTCCGCGCGTCCAGCACACCGCCCTCTCCCTGCTCGGTGATGACGTCGATCGCGAACAACGCGCTGGACAGGTCGTCGACTTCGAGCTGGTAGTCGGGGTGGTGCCGGTTGACCGACTCCCGCAGGAAGAGGTGGTGTTCCCCGCCGCCCCTGCCCTTCTCCACCAGGAAGAGGTCCGGGACGCGGTGCAGGCCCTCGCGGATGTCCGCGTACAGCTCGCTCAGCGAGGCGTAGGGGTGCCGGTCGTCGTGGGTCGCGGGGGCCGCCGGTGTGTCGCCCCGCCGTACGTCGTGGACGAGGTCTTCCGGCCGTTCGATCTGCACGAACCGCTCCACGCTGCCGGGCCCCAGCCTCTCCAGGGAGAAGTCCAGCGGCACCGGCAGCTCGTGGTTGACGGTGCCGAAGTCGATCCGGGGCACGTGGAACGGCTCGCCCACCGCGGTGAGGATGTTGTTGACGAGGAGAAAGTGGATCATCTCCTCCCGGGCGATGTTCAGCAGCATGCTGCGGATGCCCTCGTCGAGGGTCTCCCCGCCGTCGCCGCAGGCGAGCCGGAGCTGCTCGGGCGTCCACGTGCCCCGCCGCACGTACTCCAGGCCGGCACCGTGGGTGGGCACCGAATAGGCCGCGTACAGGTACTGGAGCATGACGGCCAGTTCGATCGCGGCGGCGTCGCGCAGCACCTCGACGAGGCGGCCGCGGGTGGTGATCTTCCCGCTCGCGCGGCCGGCCGCGGGCTCCGTCAGCAGGACCTCGTCCGGCGCCTGCTGGGCCCGCAGGAACGTCAGCAGGAGCTGTGCCTTCGGCTCGGACAGGTCCCGCGTCGGCGGCATGTAGTACGTCTTCGCCTTGTTGCGCGGGTCGCACATCTGCCAGATCAGCTTCGCGTACGTCTCCACCTTGCACCGGTCCGCCAGGCTGAAGACCTCCGCATTCATGAAGGAGTACAGGTGCTCGTAGAACGCGAAGACCTCCGTGTAGACCAGGTCGAAGGTCACCTCCTCCTGGCGGATGCCGGCCAGCCGCCAGTCGTCGGGCAGCACCCGGACCGACAGGTGGCCGGCGCCGGGCCAGTAGCCGAGCGCGTCGTCGTGGTCGTGGCCGAGGGCCGCCGAACCGGGCCGGTCCACGTCGCACGGCAGGTCGCCGGCGCCGGCGGACAGCAGGACGCGGGCGGTGCCGGCCGCCGCGCCCCGTAGGGTGAACCATCCGAGGCCCGCCTGGTCGGTGTCCAGGAGGCAGGTGTCGGACCACGGGCCGGAGCCGTCCCGCCGTCCCGCGCGCAGGTGGACGATGGCGACATCGGAACACCGCGCCTCGGGGGAGCGGGCGGCCGGGTCGCGCGGGAGGGCCCGGGGGTTGAAGAACTGCCGTACGTGGATCTCGTCGACGGCGGCCGGGCGGCCCCGCACGAAGGAGCGCACGAGTACCTCGACGTCCTGGTCCGCGTCGTCCGGGTCGCGCGGATGCTCCAGGAAGAGGCTCGCGTCATCGGCCTGGACGTTGATCTCCTTCTCGCGCAGGTGCACCACCGGGCCGTCCGGGCCGGTGCCCACCAGGCGCAGCGCCTCGTCGGCCGCGGCGTCCGCCGGCAGCTCGATGGGGACCGTCACCAGGCCGCCGGCCAGGGCGTACTCCTCCCCGAGGTACGCCTGTCGGGGCACCCGGGCGACCAGCCGGTCGCTGTCCGCCGTGCGCAGTTCGAGATCGCCGACGTCGACCGGGACGGGAGGGCCGGCCGCGGCCCCGGGGGCTGCCTCCGGGGCACGGGTGGGCACCGCAGTGATCATGTTGAGGGTGACGTGCTCGTCCGTCAGCTCGACGGAGAGGTTGTGCAGCTCACCAGGGGCCCGGCCGGGCGTGCGGCGCTCCGGGACGAGCAGCCGGCCCGCCGGATACGTACGCGGCTCGTGCGGGCGCCACGGCGCGATCGTCCCGCGCAACCGCCACCGGCCAGGCCGGTCGGGCGCGAGCGGAGCGGCCAGATGGCTCAGCGCGAACTGCACCACCAGGCCGCCGGCCCCCTCGGCGGCGGCCGCGGCCCGCAGGTGCCGCACGGCCGGGGAGACCGCCGCTTCGTCGAGCCAGGTCAGTTCGTCCTGCTCGGTCACGGCGAACTGGTGCACCACGGACCGGCGCAGCCGCTCCGCCAGCCAGCGACCGCCCACGCCCCGGACGTGCCGGGCGTTGTGCCACCTCGGAGGATGGAAGCCGCGGACGCCTCCGGTGGCCATGTACCCGACGTCGTGGGAGCGGCCGTCCCGCCCGAAGCAGAACTGCCCGACCATGAGCGTCGTGGTCCAGTCGGACGACGGGTCGACGTCGAAGACACGGGCCCGGTTGACCGTGGTGGCCAGGTACTCGTTGTAGTGCCCCCACATGTCGACACCGCGGCCGACCACCGGGTCGGCGGTGTCCACATCGCCTGCCCGGACCTCGACGCCGATGATCCGCGCGTCGATCGAGAAGTGCCCGTTGCCGGCGAAGTCCTCGCCCTTGGCCGCGCTGAAGGGCCCGTCGGACGCCGGCCGGCCCGAGCTGTCGAACCGCGGCCCCAGCCGGTCCAGATGGTCGTGGTACTCGGCGGGCGGGCGCTGCGCGGGAAAGGGCTGCCCGTCGTCGGTGAGCGCCGTGTTCGTCGCCAGATCGACGAGGCCGCTGCGCGCGCCGGTCGGCAGGTGCGTCGTCGCCGTCCCGCCGAAGTGCAGCCGGGGCACGTCGAAGACGCTCATGCCGACTCCCGCGAGGGGCCCGGCCGGGTGACGGCGAAGACGCGGTTGGCCCGCGGCTCGTACCACTCGATCTCGTGCGCGGCGTCGATCGCCGACTCGATCGCGCCCTCGATCCACGCGGGCTTCGACGAGCAGTGCTCACCGGCGAAGAAGAGTCCTTTCTGCCGCCGGGCCGCCTCCCGCCGCTCCGCCTCGCGGAGCGCGGCCTCCTGGCCCCAGCGGACCGTGGCCGCCCCCCAGGACCACCGGCGCGCGCCCCAGTCCCGGCCCGCGACGCCCAGGACCATGCCCGGCCGGCGTAACTCGGGGTGCATCGCGCTCAGTTCCCTGGTGACGACCGCGTTGCGCTCCGCCTCGCCCAGCCGGCTGAGTGCGTCGGCGTCCGGCCCGATGGCGTAGCTCGCGAGCAGCACCGCGCCGTGCTCCGGATCGCCTTCGGTGGGCGGGTAGTAGGTCTGCCGCACGTGCCCGCCGGTGAAGGACGCGCCCCCGCTGATCCCGTCCTTCTCCCAGAAGGCCTCGCGGCAGTGGAAGGCGACCTTCGTCGCGGCCCAGTATTTCGTCTGGTGGACGATATCCAGCTTGTCCTGGTCGAAGCCGGACAACTGCATCCTCCGCAGCACCGTGAACGGAATGGTGCACACCACGTAGTCGCAGGTCCGGGTGAGGGACCTGACACCCTGGCGGATCCGCAGGACCACCGTGTCGTCGCGGACGTCGATGCCGACCACTTCCTGGCCGGTCGCTATCGGCCCCCGGATCCGCGCGGCGAGCTGCCGGGGGAGCGCGTCCATGCCGTCGCGCAGCCGCACGATGGTGGAGCTGGTCTCGTCCAGGACGTCGTCGAGGAAACGCTCCAGGCGAGGCGGGCAGAACGACCGCACCTGGGGGTGGTCGGCGAAGAAGGAGTGCAGGTCGATCCGGTTGCGCGCGCTGCCGCACCGGTAGGGCGCCAAGTCGATGTGATCGACGAGGTTCAGCAGTTCCACGCCGATTTCGTCGTGCATGCCGTCGTAGAACTGGCGGGGGGCGATGGCCCTGATGCTGGCGTCCAGCCAGGCGCCGAACAGCAGGGTGTTCCCCTGGTAATGCCGGCTCGGCAGTCCGGCGGCGAACTCCTCGACGAGGGTCTTGTGCGCGTCGCGCACCCGGAGGTAGCCGGAGGCAGTGGGCAGGTAGGCCGCGTCGTCGGAGAACAGGGTGCGGAATTCCCGCACCTGGTGCTGTAGCCCGAGTTCGGCGATGTAGTGCATGGTCAGCCGGTGCCCGGCGGGGATCCGCATCGCGCCGAGTTCGGCGAACGGCCCGGCCTGGCCGCGGCCGGAGAACCGGTGGGTGTGAATGCGGCCGCCGATGTCGCGGCTTCCTTCGATGACGTGGACCTGATGTCCGAGGCGCTCCAGTTCATAGGCCGTGACCAGACCGGCGATGCCGGCGCCGATGACGGTGACCTTCTTCGGCCCGCCGAGCGCCTCGTCCGCCCCGTCGATCTTCTGCGAGGGTGCCGTCACAGGTTTCCTCCAGTACGCGATGTCCAAGGCCGGGAGCATGTCCTGGATGAACGCCAGCGCCTTCCCGGTCCCGGAAAGGGCGATGCCGGGGATTGCTTGTCGGTCATTGTTTGTGCAGTGACGGCGCGTTCGTATCCCCCGCCGGGCCCGGGGACGGACGGTTCGGTCGGCGACACGTCGGCGCCATCGGGGCGGCCCGGCACCGCCACCCCGCGCGAACGTGCGGGATTTGCCCCGTTCCCCCCTCCAGGGGCCAGGGCCGGGTGATGCTGGCGTGTGTGGCCGGACGGCCGGGACGTGGGCGCCCGGTCCGCCCGGCGGCAACGGTGACACCAGACCCCGACGGAAGCGAGAGCTGATGCGTGTGTTGATCGCTACCACACCGGCACCGGGACACGTCGTCAGCATGCTCGAAGTCGCACGCGAACTGACCCGGCGCGGCCACGAGGTGCGGTGGTACACCGGCCGCGCCTTCCGTGAACAGGTGGAGCGGACCGGGGCGCACTTCGAACCCATGCACGCCGGGCTCGACTTCGGCGGCCGGAGCCGGGAGGAAGCGTTCCCCGGCCACGCCGGGCTGACCGGGGCCGCCAACTTCACCACCGGCGTCCGGGACATCTTCTACCGCACCGCACCGGGCCAGATGGACGACCTGCTGGCGGTGCTCGAACGGTTCGCGGCCGAGTGCATCCTCGCCGACGACATGTGCTACGGCGCCTGCTTCGCCGGCGAGCGCACCGGAATCCCGCTGGTCTGGCTGAACAACTCGGTCTACATCGCCGGCAGCAGGGACACCGCCCCGCTCGGGCGGGGCGCGATGCCCAGTACGTCGCCGCTGGGGCGGGCACGCAACGCGCTGCTCAGGTTCGTCGCCGACCAGGTGGTGATGCGGGGCATGCGCCGGGAGGCGGACCGGACCCGGGCCCGGGTGGGACTGCCCCGGCTGCGGACCGGCGCCATGGCGAACATCGCGCGCCCGCCGGCCCTGTACCTGATGGGCACCGTGCGGTCCTTCGAGTTCCCGCGCAGCGACCTGCTGCCGGGAACCCACTTCGTGGGCGGACTCCTCGGCCTCCCCCCGGAGCACTTCGACCCGCCCGGCTGGTGGGACGAGCTGCGGGGCGGCCGGCCGGTCGTGCTGCTCACCCAGGGCACCACCGCCAACGACGTCGACCGGCTGCTCGCGCCCGCCGTCCGGGCCCTGGGCGGGCAGGACGTCCTCGTCGTGGTCACCACCGGCAGCGGCGTGGACGTCGACCGGCTGCGGCCGCTGCCGGACAACGTCCGGCTGGAGCGGTTCATCCCCTACCATCACCTGCTGCCACACGTGGACGTGATGGTGACCAACGGCGGCTACAACGGCGCCAACGCGGCCCTCGCCCAGGGGGTGCCGCTGGTCGTCGCGCCGGGCTCGGAGGAGAAGCCCGATGTGGCGGCGCGGGTCGAGTGGGCCGGGGCCGGTGTCGTCCTCAAACGGCGGGCCGTGACGGAATCCGGCCTGCGCGAGGCGGTGACCACCGTGCTGAACGACGAACGCTACCGGCGGCGGGCACGCGAGATGTCGCGGGAGTTCCAGAGCTGCGACGCCCCGCGGCGGGCCGCCGAACTGATCGAGTCCATGGCCGGCTCCCAGGGCCAGGTCCCCACCGGAGGTGTCACACAGTGAATGCCACGACGAAAACCGGCTTGGCGCAAGCCCCCCTGGCGAGCATGCCGGTGGACCCGGGGCCGTTCGACTGCATGCCGGACCTGCTGGCGGCCGCCCGCGTGGCGCCGGTCGTGCGGATCCCCTACCTCGGCCGGCACGCCTGGGTCGTGTGCGATCCCGAACTGGTGCGGATCGCGCTGACGCATCCCCGGATGGAGAAGGACGTGAGCCTGGTCCCGGACTTCATGCGCAAGCCGGGCCTGATGGTGGGCTCGCAGCCCGATCCGGAGTACGCCCGCGCCATGATCATGAGCGACGGGGAGCACCACGCGCGGATCCGGCGGCTGCACGCACCGGTGCTCAGCCCCCGTAACACCGAGCGGTGGGGCGAGCGGGTGAGCGTCAAGGTCGACGGATTCCTGGACGAGCTGGAGCAGTCCCGCTCCGCGGACTCCGCCGAAGTCGACGTGGTCACGGACTACACCCACCGCATCCCGCTGGCGTTCATCTCCGAGATGCTCGGCCTGCCCCTGGAGGCGGAGCGGCGGCTGCGCAGCATCACCGACGTGATGCTCTACTCCTCCGACTACCCGGCCCGCACCGAGGCGGTCGGGGCGCTGTTCGGCGCGGTCCGGGACTGGGTGCGCGACCCGGCCCCGCTGCGGGACGGGGTGATCACCGGCTTCCTGTCCGCCTCCGACGGGCCGGACGCGATCACCGAGGGCGAGGTCATCGTCTGGACGGTCGGGATGATCATCACCGGCTACGAGACGACCGGGAGCGCGATCTCCGCGTCGCTGTACGAGGCGCTGCGCCGGCCGCCCGAGGACCGGCCGCGGACCGACGAGGAGATCAAGGAGTGGATCGAGGAGGCCCTGCGGGTGCACCCGCCGTTCCCGCACCCGACCTGGCGCTTCGCCATGGAGGACCTCGACCTCGGCGGCTACCTGATCCCCAAGGGCGCCCCGGTGCAGGTCAGCATCGCGGCGGCGAACCGCGGGCCGGGCGAGGAGGCCGACAGCTTCGACCCGGCCCGCAAGGGACAAGGGCACCTGACCTTCGGCCTGGGCATGCACTACTGCATCGGCGCCTCGCTGGTCCGGCTGGAGGCACAGATCGCGGTACGCGGCTTCCTGCGCCGGTTCCCGCGGGCGCGGCTGAGCAGCGACACCGCCGTCCAGTGGGAATCGGAGTGGATGATCCGCCGGCTGAGCGCCCTGCCCGCCACGCTGACCTGAAGGCGACCGTGCCGCGGCGCGCCGGGCCGGCCGATCCCCACCTGCGCGGATCGAACGCCGGGAAGGGGAGGCCCGGCCGGGCCGGGCGGCGGGCGCCCGGCCGGGGTCATGACACAGGTTCTCACCAGGACGCGCCACGGAATCGGCCCGCTCACGGATATGGGGAAGAAGATGGCTCCTAGCTTTGTGGCTGACGTACCGCGCGACCGGGGAACGCCCCGGCTGAGGCCGGACGCCTTCGGCAGCCGGCCGGACCTGCTTGGGCCGGACGGGCGCGGGGCCGTGCGCCGCCCCGGTGCGGCCGCTCCGGCGAAGGGGCGCCGATGAAGGCGCTCGTGCTGGCCGGCGGGTCCGGCTCCCGGCTGCGGCCGATCACGCACACCTCGGCGAAGCAGCTTGTGCCGGTCGCCAACAAACCGGTCCTGTTCTACGGCCTGGAATCGGTCGCCGAGGCCGGGGTCCGCGAGGTGGGCATCGTCGTCGGCGACTCGGCCGCCGAGATCGAGGCGGCGGTCGGCGACGGCTCACGCTTCGGCCTGGAGGTGACCTACCTTCCGCAGGAGGCACCGCTGGGTCTGGCGCACGCCGTCCACATCGCCCGGGACTACCTCGGCGACGACGACTTCGTGATGTACCTCGGCGACAACTTCATCGTCGGCGGCATCAGCTCGCTCGTGCGGCGGTTTCGCACCAACCGCCCGGACGCCCAGATCATGCTGGCCCGCGTCTCGGACCCGCGCGCGTTCGGCGTGGTCGAGCTGGACCCGCGCGGCCGGGTGATCGCACTGGAGGAGAAGCCGCAGCACCCGAAGAGCGATCTGGCGCTGGTCGGCGTCTACCTGTTCACCGCCCGCGTGCACGATGCCGTGTGCCGGATCAAGCCGTCCTGGCGCGGTGAGCTGGAGATCACCGACGCGATCCAGGAACTGATCGACGCGGGGTGCCGGGTGGATTCCAGCGTCGTGTCCGGGTACTGGAAGGACACCGGCAACGTCGACGACATGCTGGAGGTCAACCGCCTGGTCCTGGACGGCGTCGCGGCCGACTGCGCCGGTGAGGTGAGCTCCAGCGAACTGGTCGGCCGGGTGGTGGTCGAAGAGGGCGCCACCGTCACCCGGTCGCGGATCGTCGGCCCGGCGGTCATCGCGGCCGGCTCACACATCCGCGACTCCTACGTCGGCCCGTTCACCTCCATCGACAGCGACTGCGCGGTGACCGACAGCGAGATCGAGTACTCCATCGTGCTGCGCGGGGCCTCCCTCGCCGGGGTGCGGCGCGTCGAACGCTCGCTGATCGGACGCGAGGTCGAGGTGACGTCCACTCCCGGGGCCCTGCGGGCCCACCGCCTGGTCCTCGGCGACCACAGCAAGGTGCAGGTCACCTCATGAAGATCCTCGTGACCGGCGGCGCCGGCTTCATCGGCTCGCACTTCGTACGGTCCTACGCCGGCGCGGACGAGGTGACCGTGCTCGACAAGCTGACCTACGCCGGGAACCCGGCCAACCTGGCGCCCGCCGAGGGCCGGTTCACCTTCGTCCACGGCGACATCTGCGACGCCGAACTGCTCCGGAAGGTGGTGCCCGGCCACGATGTCGTCGTCAACTTCGCCGCCGAGACACACGTCGACCGCTCGATCGCCGGCGCGGGCGACTTCGTCCACAGCAACGTCCTGGGCGTGCAGTGCCTCATGGAGGCATGCCTCGACGCCGGTACCCCGAGGGTCGTGCACATCTCCACCGACGAGGTGTACGGCAGCATCGAAACCGGATCCTGGGACGAGTCGGCCCCGCTCAACCCGAACTCCCCCTACGCCGCGGCCAAGGCCGGCGGCGACCTGATCGCCCTGGCCTACGCGCGCACCCACGGGCTGCCGGTCAGCATCACCCGCTGCGGGAACAACTACGGGCCGTACCAGTACCCGGAGAAGGTCATCCCGCTGTTCACCACCCGTCTGCTCGACGGCCTCAAGGTGCCGCTGTACGGCGACGGCCGGAACGTACGCGACTGGATCCACGTCGATGACCACTGCCGGGCCGTCCGGCTGGTCGCCGAGCGCGGCGAGGCGGGCGAGGTCTACCACGTGGCGGGGACCGCCGAGCTGACCAACCGGGAGCTGACCGCCCGGCTGCTGGAGGCGCTCGGGGCCCCCTGGCGGTGCGTCGAGCACGTGCCCGACCGCAAGGGCCACGACCGCCGCTACTCCCTGACCGACGACAAACTGCGGGCCCTGGGCCATACGCCGCGGATCACCTTCGAGCGGGGGCTCGCCGAGACGGTCGCGTGGTACGCCGCCAACCGCCGGTGGTGGCAGCCGCTGATGCAGGGGACCGGGTGAGCGGCTGCGACCGGGGCAGGTGTGCGCTACAGGGTGAAGCGGGTCAAGGCCGTACGGGAGCGGATGCCGAGCTTGCGGTAGATCTGCCGCAGGTGGAATCCGACCGTGTGCGGGGAGATGAACAGATGGCGGGCGGCCTGCCCGTTGGTCAGACCGCCCGCCACCAGTTCCGCCACCTTCCGTTCGGTCTTGGTCAGGCTCTCCCAGCCGGAGACCGGTCGTTCGGTGCGCGTCCAGTGCCGGCGCCGGACGCCGAGCCGGCGCAGTCGGGCCCGTACGCGGGCGGCGTCGTGTTCACCGCCGAGCGCGCCGTACGCGCCCAGCGCCCGGTCCAGCGCGCTGACTGCGTTCTCCTGGTCGCCACGGTCGAGCAGCAGGACGGCCTGGTCCTCGGCCACCGCGGCCTGGGCCCACGGATTGCGGTGCAGCCGGCCGGCCCGGTCCAGGGCGTCCGCGTCCTTGTCGGCGAGCGCGCGAGCGTGCAGGGCCGCGGCGAGCACCGCGGGAACGCCGCGGTTGTGCTGTCGCAGGTCCTCGGTCGCCTCGATGACGGCGCGGGCGAGGTCCGGCCGGTCCGCCGCCAGCGCGCAGCGCACACACCAGGCCGCGGCCGCCGGGTCCTCCAGGGCCAGTTCGCGCAGCGCACCGGCTTCTGAAGCGATCTCCGCCAGGATCTCCGCGGCCGCCCTGAAATCCGACCGCGCCTCGGCCAGTTGGGCGTTCAGCAGCAGGCGCGCGGCCCACCAGGGACTCCAGGAAGCTGTCGGGAAGTCCTTCTCCAGGGTCTTGAGGTGATCCTCGGCCTGGGGGAGCGCCCCCCGGCGCAGCGCGGTCAGGGCCAGCACCAGCCACGCCTGGGGGGCGAGCATCGGCACGCACGGCCCGGCGGCGCCCACACCGTCCCGCGCGGCCTGTTCGGCCGCCTCCAGGCGTCCCTGGGCCAGATACAGCGGTGCCCGGAGGACGGCCGCGACGGCGGCGGCCGGGGTGCCCGCCTGCGCGGCGGCCAACGGTGCGCAGCACTCGACGACCTCTTGTGCCTCCTGGTACTCGTCGAGCCGGGTGAGCGTGAAGGCAAGGAACCAGCGTGGATCCAGGAACTGCGCGACCCGGTCCCCGCCGCCGAGGGCGACCGCCTGGCGCAGGGTCTGCAGCGCGTCGCCCGCCCGGCCGGCGCGCCATCGGCCGAACGCGTGGAAGGCCATCGCGCCGACGTGCACGGCCTGGGGGTGCCGTCCGGGGGCGTCGAGGATCTCCTGGACCCGCTTGTGCGCGGTACTGTCACCGGTCAGCCAGGAGGCGGCGAGATGAGCGATCACGGCTTGACGCCGCCCGAAGCCGGCCTCCTGCGCCGTCAGCGCTTCGCGTGCGGCCCGGTGTGCCCTGGGCGCGTCTCCCTGCAACAGCAGTGCGGCCGCCATCGTCGCCCGCAGCGCGGCGACGTCCTCGGCGAGCGAGCCCGGCGACAGGGCCGCGAGCCGGGTGGCCTCGTCGATGGTGTCCTCGGCCAAGGTGACGGCCTTCTCCAGGTGACCCGCTCGGGTGAACGCCTCGACCGCGGTCTTCGCGCACCGCAAACGCTCGGCCTGCCCGGGAGGCAGCAACTCCATGCAGCGCATCGCCAGTGACGCCGCGGTCGACGGATCGGCGGTCAGCAGTTTCCGGGATCCCTCCGAGACGATACGCAGGGTCTCCATGTCGCCGGGCTGGACGATGTGCACCAGTTGGAGGGCGGCGCGCGCGAGGCCGTCGCGGCGCGACAGCAGAACCTGCGCCGCCTGCCGGCGCAGCAGCGCGCGCACCGGTAAGGGCACCGAGTCGAGCAGGACCCGCCAGATCGGCTCACTGCGGAACGCGAGGTCGTGCTCGCCGCAGACCACCAGCTTGCGGCTGACGGCTTCGTCCACCGCCGCCAGCAGGGCGACCGGCGTCTGGCCGAGCAGGGCCGACAGGTCCTCCGGTGCGAACGGCGAGCCGAGCACCGCTGCCACCCGAAGAGCCTTCAGGGTCGGCTCGGACAGCGACTGGAGATCCTTGTCGAGCAGCCCGGCGAAACGCTTCGGCACCGGTGCGGGCAGGCACACACCGTCCCCGTCCGCGGTGCCGCCGCTGACGTCGGGATGCAGCCGGGAGACGTTGTCGACCACGCAGACGTCACCGTCCTCCACGAGCCCGCGCATCAGCTCGATCACCGCCCGGGGGGTGCCGTCGACGCTTTCCGCCAGGGCCAGGAGCGCCGAGCCGGGGGCGGCACCGGTCACATCGGTGACCAACTGCGTCAGCGCTTCACCCGAGAGCGGCCCCAGCTCGTGCACCGCTTCCACCGAAATCCTGCTCCTCAGCTTGCCGAGGCAGGTCCGCACCGCCTCGGACGGGACGGCGTCACGGTCCGAGGAGAAGGCCAGAAGCCACAGCGCCGGCCGGGTACTGAACGTCTCGATCAGTTCGCACAACGCTGTCCAGGCGGGCAGGGGCGCCAGATGCAGGTCGTCGAGCACCACGAGGACGCGCCGGTGCTCACTGTCGTTGCGCAACCATGTCCGCGCCGACTCGATCACGGACGTCACCTGCGGGGCGTGGCACCGGTGGTCGGCGGAACCCTGCGTGCCCGAGCGGGCACCCGCAAGCGCTGCCGGACCTTCGGAGACGGTTGCGGGCCCGGCCGTGATGCCGTTGACGACGGCGAAGCCGCTGCCGCCGGCGAGTGTGACGGCTTCCCTGAGAAGGCGGGACTTGCCCGCCCCGGGCGCGGCCTCCACCACCAGGACACCGCTGTGCCGGGTGCTCGCCACCCGCCGCAGGTTGGCGCGGACCTGCGCCAACTGCCGATCCCGGCCGCGGACCTGCGGTAACGGTCGTGCATTGGACCCCATGACGCTCCCTTTGACGAGTTCGAGGAACGGACCAGTACCACGGCCGGCCCCGGCCTGCCCGGGTACACGGGCAGGCGTGCCGCGGGCCTGTACAAGAGGGGCCATCGGCAGGCCGGCCGCACCGGTGACTCGTGCGGCCGGCCCCTGACGGAGGTGCCCCCCCACCGCGCTACCGGGAATACGCCCCGGCGCGAACGGAGGTTCAGTGGTCAACGTTTTGGGCGCCGCGGGAGGGTGGTTCCAGCCATGCGCCGCCCGGGGCCGCTGGTGTTCGTGCGCCCGCAGTGACGGCATGGTCGCCAGCCTCCCCACGAGGTACCCGGGTGATTCTCTGGAAGAACCACATCGGCTGGAACTGCGCGGCAGGCGGCGTGGACGCATCTGGTGATGTTCTTCCTCTTTCGTCCGTGTGCGCCTGCCCGGACGCGGTACCGGAGCGGGCCACAGGTTTCGGCGGGCAGTCCATGCGGGGGCCGGAGCCGAAGCAGCCGGCGCGCCCAGCGGGACGCACGACGCCACCGGCGCCGGGGACGGAGTTGCGTGGGGCGAACAGGTGTCGGCGGCTTTTCGCTTCCACGGGTGGTTTCCGTGACAACCGCGCTGATCGGCGGCCCCGGGCCGCGTATTCGCTGTCCAGCATGGAAGCCCTCGCCCGCGTGCAGCCCGGCGTGGGCAGAACGCAGAACACCGCCTCGGACCCGTGAGTCCGGTACGCATTCGGGAGATGCCGTGCAGCGATCGCTTCCCTTCCGACGGACCGCCGCCCTGGCGGCCGCCGCCCTGGCCGCCCTGGCGGCCGCGAGCCTTTCCCCCTTCAGTCCTGACGCCGCCGCGCGGGCCCACACCGTGGAGGGCGGCGAGTCCCGGGCCGTACGGGCCCCCGACCCGCTGATGGCGACCATGGCGACGCTGGACCGGAGCGAGCTGATCCCCGGCACCGCCTGGGGAGTCGATCCCCGGCTCAACCGGGTGGTCGTCGAGGCCGACCCCACGGTCAAGGGCGCCCGGCTGGCCAGACTCACCACGCTCCTCAAGCCGCTGGGCAAAACGGTGGAGCTGCGCAGGACCACCACCAGACTCACGACGCTCATCGAGGGTGGCGACGCCATCCACGGCCGGGACTACTCCGCGACGTGCTCGCTCGGCTTCAACGTCAGGCGGGCCGGCGCGCCGGACGCCTTCCTCACGGCGGGACACTGCGGCAACCCGGTCAAGAGCTGGGCCACGACCCGGGGCGGCCCGCAGTTCGCGCGTACCGCCCGCTCCAGCTTCCCCGGCAACGACCACGCCTTGGCGCGGTACACCGCGGGGGTGCCGCACTGGAGCGCCGTGGACCTCCACAACGGGCGGTGGCTGCCGGTCACCGGCGCGCGCGACGCGGTCGTGGGCGACCGGGTCGCGCGCAGCGGCGCCACCACCGGGACCCACCTCGGCACCGTCACCGCGCTGAACCAGACGGTGACCTACCGGGAAGGCCGCGTGTACGGGCTGGTCAGGACCAACGCGTGCGCCGAGCCCGGCGACAGCGGCGGACCGCTGTTCACGTACGACCCGGACGGCACGTCCTTGGTGACCACCGCGCTGGGACTCCTGTCGGGAGGCAGCGGCAACTGCTCGCGGGGCGGGACCACGTACTACCAGCCGGTGACGGAGGCCCTCGCCGCGTACGGGGCGAGCATCCCCTAGCCGGCCCGGCCGGCTGTGACAGGTGGCCTGCGTTCCCGTGGGGGAGCGCAGGCCACTGCGCGTTGGTCCGGTGAGCCGTCGGGAGCGCGGGGGCCATGCCGGGCGGCCGGGGGCCTGTGGGCTTTCCGGCCAATTCCGTGATCGAACCTCGGCTTTCCGTTTCAGGCCGTCATGGTGAGGTCAAGCCTGAGGCATGGACGATGGCCGTACGGCCGTGACCGCCGCTGACGGCTCGTCACCGGTGGTCCGGGTGATGGCGCGCCTGGCGGGCGAAGGCGTCCGGCTGGTCGCCATGAGCTGGGTCGACAACGCCGGCATCAGCCGGCTCAAGGCCGTGCCGCTCAGCCGGCTGCCCGGTGTCGCGAGCCGGGGCGTCGGTGTGTCCCCGGCGTTCGACGCGTTCCTGGTGGACGATTCGATGGCGTGCGAGGACGGGTGCGGAAGCCGCACCGGGGACCTGCGCCTGGTGCCCGACCTGAGCCGGCTCACCGCGCTCGCCGCTCAGCCCGGGTGGGCGTGGGCGCCGGCGGACCGTTTCCGTCAGGGGGGAGAGCGCCACCCCGGGTGTCACCGGGCCTTCGTGGACCGTATGACGCGCGCGGCGGCCGACCGGGGGCTGAGCCTGCGCATGGGGTTCGAGACGGAGTGGACGGTCGACCCCGGCCGCCTGGGGGACGGTCCGGCGTACGGGCTGGCTCGCCTGGCGGACTCGGGGGCCTACCTCCTCGACATCGTGGACGCGCTCGCCGCCCAGGGGGTGGAGGTCCTGCAGATCCACCCCGAGTACGAGCCGGGGCAGTTCGAGGTCTCCACTGTCGCCGAGGATCCGCTGGGTGCGGCCGACACCGCCGTCCTCGTGCGGCACACCGTGCGGACCCTCTCGCTAGGCCGTGGGCTGCGGGCCTCCTTCGCGCCGCTGGCCACCACGGCCGGAGTGGGCAACGGCGGTCATGTGCATCTGAGCCTGTGGCGAGACGAGGAGAACCTGCTGCACGCGGGGCAGGGGCCGCACGGCATGACCGCGACCGGCGAGGCGTTCCTCGCCGGTGTGCTGCGGTCACTGCCTGCCCTCACCGCCGTCGGCTGCCCGACCCCGGCCAGCTACCTCCGGCTGGTGCCGTCCGTGTGGGCGGGGGCGTACCGGTGCTGGGGACTGGAGAACCGCGAGGCGGCGCTGCGCTTCATCACCGGCGCGGCAGGCGAAGGGGGCGCCGGCGCGAACGCCGAGGTGAAGTGCTTCGATCAGGCGGCCAACCCGTACCTGGTGGTGGGATCGCTCCTGGCCGCCGGCCTCGCCGGTGTGGAGGAGGACCTGCGGCTCCCCGACGGGTACGGGAACGATCCGGCGCGGGCGGACGCCGACGAGCGGGCCCGCTGCGCCATCGAACGGTTGCCGGACAGTCTCCAGGAGGCCGTCCGGCACTTCGAGAGGTCGGCCGTGCTGCGCGAGGCGATGGGCGACCACATGTTCGGCGCCGTCCTCGCTGTGCGGCGCAGGGAACAGCAGCTCTTCGCCGATCACACCCGCGCCGATGTCGTCGAGGCCACCCGGTGGCGCTACTGACTGTCCCGCCGCACCGTCCGCCGTGACGGGGCCCTCGCGTGGTGCGGGACGGCTTGAGGCGCACGGGACGTGGCGCAGAGTTCCGGAAAAAGTCCCAAGGCGTACGTCGGTGCTTTCCCCGGCCTGGTTGAAGAGCCGTGGTTCGGTGGCTGCGCCGTCTGCCCTGATGCGCTGATATGCGCAGGGGACCGGTGAGGAGCAGGGCTTCTATCCGGGCCTTTGAGCATCTCTGAATTTCGGGGTGCCGCCGGTTTCCGCGTGGACGGGGATGGCAGCCGGGCGATATCCGTGTGGGCCTGCCCACCGGTAGCCGGATCGATGGAAACGGGCCGTGCCACCGGCTCTTGGTGTCGGCCGCGCGCGTTGCACCGAGCGGTCGGCCGGTCAAGGGGAGTCGCGGCCGTGATCCGGAGAAAACGTTCACCCTCTGCACCCCGCGAGACATGCCAGCTCATGGACCCGCGGAGCGCTCGCCTGGTGGGCATCCCGGGCACGTCCGCGGTTTACGTGCCTGATTGATCTGCGCCGATGCCGTACGTAGGCCGGTTTGCGTAGGCTGGAATTGGGGCTGGTGTGCGTCTCCGTGAATGGTTTCAATTACTGATCGTGCCTCACAGGCCCGTATGCGGAGAGGCGGAAGTATGGCGACCCCACCTTGCGTCAACGGTCGGCGGGAAACCACGCACGGCACCGGGCCTTCGGTCGTCGTGCTGGACGGGCCGGGAGCGGGGTATGTCGAGGGAGCCGAACTGGAGCGGAGCGTCATCGGCTCGCTGGGCGATGTCCGGCCGCTGATCGTGCCGCCGCGGGAGCGCGGACTTCTCCAGGATCTGGCAGCCGACTATGCCATTCTCTGGCACCGGGTCCCGCTGGACGCGGCGTTCTTCGAGCGGTCTCCGTCCTGCCGGGGCGTCGTGTGCGCCAGCGTCGGGTACGACCACGTGGACATCGAAGCCGCATATGACCGCGGAATTCCCGTCTATCACGTTCCGTATTACGGGACCGAAGAGGTCGCCGACCACACCCTGGCGCTTTTCCTCGCCCTGGAACGCCGGCTCGGCGCCCTGCAGGAGCATGTGCGCGACGGCGGGTGGGACTGGCGCGCGATCGGCGATCCGCGCCGGCTCAGAGGGCTGGTCTGGGGCGTGGTGGGCCTCGGGCGCATCGGGCTCGCGGTGGCGCAACGGGCGCAGGCGTTCGGGCTGCGTGTGGCGTTCTTCGATCCGTACAACCACCCCGGCATCGAGAAGGCGCTCGGCTTCGAGCGGTGCCACGCGCTCGACCGGTTGCTGGCGGAATCCGACGTGGTCAGCCTGCACGCGCCGCTCACCCCGGACACCCGCCACCTGCTGGACGCCGGCCGCCTGCACCGCATGAAGCGGGATGCGGTCCTGATCAACACGGCGCGCGGCGCACTGATCGACATCTCGGCCCTGGAGGACGCGCTCGCCGAGAGACGGCCGGGCCGGGTCGGCCTGGACGTCGTGGAGGGCGAGCCGGACATCCCCCCATGGCTGCGGGCCCACCCGAGAGCCCTGGTGAGCCCCCACGCGGCCTTCTACTCCGTGCCGTCCCTCGTCGAACTGCGCACCCGAGCCGCCGAGGCGGTGTGCCAGATGATCACCGGCGAGCCGGTCACCTCGGCGGTCGCCGTGCCGCGGCCCGCTTCCGGCCCCCACCCCTCCGTCGCGAGGAGAGCAGGATGACCACGGACGTCGCCCCGACCGTCGCACAGGGGCAGTGGACCGACTGGAAATGGCAGCAGCGCCATGCGATCCGGACGGCCCGCCAGCTCCAGCAGCGCTTTCCCCGATGTGCTCCGGAGATCCTGGAGCGCATCAGCAGGCACAATCTTTCCCAACGATTTCAGGTGACGCCCTACTTTCTGGAACTGATCGCCACCGACCCGGACACCGGGGGCCCGCTGCTCGACGACCCGTTGTGGAAGCAGGTCGCCCCGCAGGGAAACGACAAGGACGAAGCGCCCTACGCCTACGACGGCGAAACCGAGAACTGGGAACTTCCGCACGAGATGGTCACCCCCATCGCCCAGCACAAGTACGACAACCGGGTGATCGTGCGATATGCGAACGTCTGCCACGCCTACTGCCAGTTCTGCTACGAAGCACTCCGCACCCTCGACAAGGATTCGGCGAAGGCGACCTTCGACCGCGATCACTGGCGGGCCACCCTGGACTATCTGCGGACCCACCCACGGGTCGAGGAAATGATCCTGAGCGGCGGAGAGCCCCTCATGCACAGCAACGATCAAATCGACCAGGTGCTCGGCGAAGCCCGGGACGCCCGGGCCGATCTGCTCGTGCGGTTCCACACACGGGCGCTGACGTTCAATCCGTTCCGGATCGACACGGGGCTCTGCGACGTATTCGCCCGGCGCGGCGTCGTATCGGTCGGCCTGCACGTCACGCATCCCAGGGAATTGTCCCCGGAAT
This sequence comes from Streptomyces sp. NPDC018045, assembly GCF_044327445.1. Lineage (NCBI taxonomy): Bacteria > Bacillati > Actinomycetota > Actinomycetes > Kitasatosporales > Streptomycetaceae > Streptomyces > Streptomyces sp. NPDC018045. Next base: position 9,084 of record NZ_JBIRFL010000011.1, on the reverse strand, counting down.
TCACCGCAGCGGTGAAGAAGCTGCAGGCGGTGGTCCCCATCATCTTCGCCAACGTGCCCCTCCTGGGCGGGGTCAACGACTCTCCGGAGACCATGCGGGAACTGTGCATGGGGCTGTACCGGCGCGGCGTGCACGCGGGCTATCTCTACCACTTCATGCCGCACAGCCCGGAGGCCGAGTGTTTCCGGACCCCGGTCCAGCGCGGAATAGAGATCGTCCGTTCGCTGAAGCGGCACATCTCCAATCCCGCGGTCCCCGAGTACGTCCTGCCACACGCCACCGGCAAGTACACCGTTCCGTTGGTGGACCTCGACTCCGTGGCCGGCTATCCGCGGCACGCCCGGGACGGCAAGGGACTTCGCGTGCTGGAACTGGTCAACTGGCAGGGGGAGCGGATCCACTACCCGGATCTCGAAACCGCGTGAAAGGTCCGCACCCGTCCCGGGGCCGCCGCCCCCTTTCGGCCCGCCAGGAAGGAGACCCGATGACACGAACCGGGACGCTCCGGTGCGAGTCCGTCACCTCCCTGGCCGCCGCCCGGCTGGAGAAGACGGTCGCGGCCGATGCGGTGCGCCACAATCTCGCGGTGCTGCGCACGGCTGCCGGAGGCCGGCGGATCATGGCCGTCGTCAAGGGCGACGCGTACGGGCTGGGCGCGCCGGCGATCGCCCGCCTGCTGGTCGATGCGGGAGCGGACGCGCTCGCCGTGGACACGGTGGCGGAAGGGGCCGAACTGCGTGAGCACGGCATCGACGCTCCGGTCCTGGTGATGGACGTGGACGTCACCGACACCGCGGCTGCCTGTGCCCGGTACGGGCTCATGCCCGCCGTCGCGACCCGGGAACAGATCCGGCGCCACCATGCGGTGGCGTGGCGGCACGGCACCCCCGTGACCGTGTGGCTGCGGACCAACGTCGGCTTCAACCGGTTCGGCCCGCGCGAGGAGCGGGAGTTCGCCACCGTACTGGACGCTCTGCACGAGACGCGTACCACGACGCGGGTGGCCGGGATGTTCGCCCACCTGCCCGGCACCGACCGGGACAACCGGGAGACGGCCGAACAGGTCGCCATGTTCCGGGCCCGGCTGGCCCGGGCGCGTACGGTGCTCGGCCCACGCCTCGAAGCCTCGCTCGCCGCCACCCACGGCCTGTTGCACCCCGAGGTGGTGCGGGGAACCGACTGGGCGCGGCCCGGCATCGGCCTGTACGGGCTGCTGGAGCCCGCCAGGCAGGAAACGGCGGACCCGGCCCGCACCGGCCTCGACCGGCTCCGTCCCGCGGTCTCCGTGCGCGCCCGGGTGCTGGACCTGCTCACCGTGACCCGGGCGGAGGGCCTAGGGTACGACCGGTCGGCGGCTGTTCCCCCGGGGCGGCGCCTCGCCTCCGTGGCGATCGGGTTCTCCCGTGGTGTGAGCGCGGCCGCACCCGCGTTCAGCGGGCTGCTGCGCGGCCGGAGCTGTCCCATGGTCGGCTGTCCGGGCATGGACTGCACCCAGTTCGACGTGACCGATGTGCCGGACGCCCGTCCGGGGGACTGGATGACCTTCATCGGCCCGCGGCGCCCGGGCGGCGGGCCGGAGCGCACGGCCCAGCAGGCCGGCGCGGAACTCGGCCTGAGCCTGTACGAACTGCTCGCGACGTTCCGCATGCCCGTACGCCTCGAAGATCCGCGCGCGCATTGACCACCACGACGGCGTGTGACGGCCCGTTCGCCGCGCGCCCCAGCGAGAGTGGACGGGAGAAGATGACCGAAGACCCGACCTCCGAACGGATTCCGCCCCGCGGGGGCGTGCTGCGCCCGGCCGCGGACGTTCCCCAGGGCTCTGTGGAGAGCCTCCTCAACACCATCCTGCGCGGCCCGGTGGAGCCGCTCGAAATCACCGCCGCACACCGCGCCTTGCTGACGGCGCTCGACGAGGCCCTGGAGCGCGCCCGGACCGAGGGCGACACCGGCGCTCTGCTGGACGTGCACCGCAGCGCGTACACCGTCTATGAAGGGCTCCTCGGCCATCCGCTGGGCATCGCGGTCCACGAGCGCAGCGCATGGCTGAACGCGTTCCGCTGGACGTACGAGGAAGCGGTGCTGCGCACGGACACCGCGGCGATCGCGGACCGGCTGCCGGGCCCGCGGGAGGCCACCCGGCCCGAATTCGTCCGCGACTGGTTCCTCACCGAGGCCAAGGAACGCAACGAACTCGACCGCCTGGTGGAGACCCACTTGGCGGAGCGGGCCACGATGGCGCAACTGGCGCAGTTCATCCAGGCCGACGGCTACCTCAACTACCGCTTCTTCGACGCCCTCGTGCTGGCCCAGCCGCACTTCATGGAGACCGTCAAACACGAGATCAGCCACCACCTGTGGGACGAATGCGGCGAGGGCGAACAGCGTCGGGCCCACACGCTCCAGTTCACCCGCAGCCTGCGGACCCTGGGCCTGTCGCTGCCGACCGTCCCGCCGTGGGAGGACTGGCGTCCGTACGCCGGGCACAACCTGTATTTCGTCCTGGCCTGCAACCGCCGGAACCACTTCAAGGCGCTCGGCAGCCTGGCCATGCCGGAGCTGTTCGACGTGGACCGGGACGCCGCCGTGGTCAGCGGTCTGGAACGGCACGGCTACGGGGCCCAGCAGGACTTCGAGTTCTTCTACAACCACATGGAGGGCGACGCGGAGCACGGGCCCGAATGGCTGGACGGTGTCGTGCTGCCCATCGTCGCGGCCGAACCCGAAGCCGGCCTCGAACTGGTCACCGGCGGTGCGCTGCGGATGCTCGCGATGCGCCGCTACAACGAGTACCTCGCCGACCTGCTGGGCGTGACCGAGGTGGCCGCCGAGCGGACCTCATGAGCCCGGCGGCGGGCAACCCGTTCCCGTCACTGGAGATGGCCGAACGGGCGACCGGGCTGCGGGCCCGGGACCGGCTGAGCACCAACGAGAACGAGTTCGGCCCGGCCGCCGAGGTGATCCGGGCGATCACCGTCGCCGCCGCGCAGGCGCACCGCTATCCCGACTGCGAACACTTCGCGCTGCGCGAGAGGCTGGCCGCCCATCTGCGGACCGGGCGGGACACCGTCATGATCGGCTCGGGCGTGGACGGGCTGCTCGGGGTGACGGCACGGGCGCTTCTCGGCCCCGGCCGGACCGCGGTGACCAGCGGGGCGACCTACCCGACGTTCGGCTACTTCGCCCGGGCGTCGGGAGCCGGCCTGCGGACCGTGCCCTACCGGGCGGGGAAGGCCGACGTGGACGCGCTGGGGCGTGCGGCGCACGAGAGCAACGCGGACATCGTCTACCTCGCGGACCCCGACAATCCGACCGGCAGTTCGCAGGGGGCCCCGGCAGCACTGGCCCTGGCGGACTCCCTGCCTGCCCGCACGCTGCTGCTGGTCGACGGCGCCTACGCCGAGTACCAGGACCCTTCCAGGACGCTGACCGCCTCGCAGGTCACGCGCCGGCGCATGCTGTGGCTGCGCACCTTCTCCAAGGCGTACGCGCTGGCGGGGCTGCGCATCGGGTACGCGATCGGCGCCCCGGAGCTGCTCGCCCTGGTGAGCCGGGGCGCCGAACACTACGTCGTGGGCCGGATCGCCGAGGCGGCGGCGCTGGCTTCCCTCGACGCCACGGCGCACCTGTCCGCTGTCCTGGAGGAGACCGCGGCCGGACGCGCCCACTACGCGACGGCCCTGAGCCACCTGGGGCTGACCGTGCTGCCCGGCACGACCAACTTCGTCACCACCCGGCCGGCCGACCCCGCCATGGCCGGACGCCTCGCCGATGCTCTGGCGGAGTCCGGCGTCTTCGTACGCCACCTCACCGCCCCCGGCATGACGGACTGCCTGCGGATCAGCATCGGCCCCGCCGCCCAGCGTGCGCGGGTGCTGGACATCCTGGCGCGCTGCCTGGATCGCCCGCCCACCGCCGGACAGCGCCGCGTCCGGCCACCGTTCACCCCGTTCCCTCCGTGAAGGAGTCTTCATGCCCCTGCCACCCTCCGAACTGACGGCCGCGCAGATCGCCGAGTCGGTGTGCCCCGGCCACCCGGACAAGGTCGCCGATCAGGTGTCGGACAGTGTGCTCGACGCGTTCCTCGCGGCAGACCCCGGGGCGCGCGTCAACTGCGAAGTCCTGGTCACCCGGGGCAGCGTCGTCGTCACCGGGCAGATCACCTCCAGCGCCGAGGTGGACGTCGAGGCCACGGTGCGTGCCGTCCTGGAGGACGTCGGCTACCACGATCCCGCGCGGCACGGCCTGTCCGCGGCCACCTCGGAGATACGGCTGCTGCTGGACCGCCAGTCGCCGGAGATCGCCCATGGCGTGGACTCGGGCGGCGCCGGTGACTCGGGCATCGTCTACGGCTACGCCACCGATGAGACGCCCGAACGTATGCCCCTCGTCTGTGTCCTCGCCCACGACATCGCGCGGCGCGTCGCCACGACGAACGACGACGACGGCGCCCGGCTGCTGGGGCCGGACGGCAAGGTGCAGGTGCAGGTGACCGGCGGCCCCGTGTCCGGCGAGACGGGAAAGCCGCAGGCCGTGGTCGTGGTCTCGGCCCAGCACCCGCGGGAGCTCACCCTGGAGCAGTTGACCGAAACCGTGGCCGGCAAGCTGGTCGAGCCCGCGCTGCGGGAGCGGGGCGTCGCGCCCGCCCACATCCACGTGAACCCGGCGGGCACCTTCGTGGCGGGCGGCCCGTCCGCCGACGCGGGCCTGACCGGCCGCAAACTCATGGTGGACTCCTACGGCGGCCTGGTGCGCCACGGCGGCGGCTGCTACTCGGGCAAGGACGCCACCAAGGTCGACCGCTCGGGCGCCTACACCGCCCGGCACCTGGCGGCGAACCTGGTCGCCGCCGGGCTGGCCCGGCGATGCCGCGTCGGACTGGCCTACGCCATCGGTCGGCCCGCTCCGGTGTGGGTGGACGTGGACTTCGAGGGGACGGGCACCGTGGACGCCGGGCGCGTCGCCGACGCCCTGCCGGACCTCGTCGACCTCCGGGTGGCGGCCATGATCGAGCGTCTGGACCTGCGCACGGTACGCTTCCGGCCGACCGCGACCTACGGCCACTTCGGCCGGCCCGCGCAGGACTTCACCTGGGACCGGACCGGTCTCACCGCCCGGCTGCGAGAGCGCTTCGCGCACCCGGTCTGACCCGGCGGGCGCCCGCTGCCCGGACCGGCCGACGGCCCTCCCGGCCGGGTGTACGCCCGTGTACACCCGGCCGAACCGCGTCCACCGTGGAAGACTGTCGTGCGTGTCGAGGGCTCCAGCGACCCGACACCGTCACATCGCCGTCCTTCCGTGACCACAAGGTGTGTTCCATGTCCATCACATCAGCACCCCGTGTGCTCTCACCGGCCGAGCTGCGCAGCGTCTTCGAGCAGCACAAGCAGGACGAGCTCGTCGGCATCGAGGTCGAGACGGCCGCCCTGTGCCCCCGGACCGGAAAGGCGGTCCCTTACGAGGGGGAGAACGGCATCGGTGCCTACCTCGCCCATCTGGCGTCGGCACCCGGCGCCACGGCCGTCCACGACTACGGCACGCTCGTCGGCGTCCAACTGCCCGACGGCGGGCACGTCTCCCTGGAGCACGGCGGGGCCGTGGAGTACTCCTCGCCCCCCGAGCCCTGCGTCGCCGAGGCGATGGGCACGTCCCGGGCCGCGCTCGAACGGCTCGCCGCCGCCGCGAACCGGTTCGGCTTCGCCCTCGTCCCCGGCGCGCAGTACCCGTGCACCGCCTTCGAGGACGTGCAGTGGATGCCGCACTCCCGTACGGCCATCATGCGCGAGCACTTCGAGAGCCTGGGCAGCGAAGGCCGGTGGGGGCCGCGCATCATGTCCATGATTCTCTCGACGCAGGTCTCCTTCGACTACACCTCACCCACCGATCTCGCCGACAAGCTCCGGGTACTGTCCGCGGCCGCCACGCCGGCGGCCGCGCTCTTCGTCAACGCCCCGCTGGAAGCGGGCAAGCCCAGCGGCCTGCTGTCCCGCCGTATGCGCTTCTGGCGCCATGCCGACCCGGCACGTACCCGGATCATCCCCGTCACGCTGCGCGAGGACTTCACCATCGATCTGTTCATCGACTGGGCACTGGGCCTCCCGATGATCCACCGCGGGATGCCGGACGGCAGCCGGAAGCGGGTCCCCCCGGTGCCGTTCCGTACCCTGATGACCGAGGGCTTCGACGACGGCACCCGGCCCGGCCTGCCGGACTGGCGCGATCACCTGTCACAGATCTTCCCGGACGTACGCCTGCGGGACACGCTGGAACTCCGGGCCGTGGACGGACTGCCCTACCCGGCCCTCGCCGCGGTGCCGGCGTTCTGGACCGGCCTGACCTACCACCCGCCCGCCCGGGCAGCGGCCTGGGAACTGCTGCGCGGCATCAGCCACCAGCAGCACCTCGCGGCCCTCGACGACATCGCCCGACGAGGCATGGACGCGTCCCTCGCGGGACGTCCGGTGCGTGCTCTGGCAGCCGAGCTGCTCCACCTGAGCGAGGCGGGGCTGTGCGCACGCGTGGACGCGGGCCTGGAGCGCCCCGAGACACTCGCCTTCCTGGAGCCGCTCAAGGACGTGGTCCGGACCGGGGAGACGTTCGCCCAGCGCACTCTCGCACAGTGGCACCAGGACCCGGACGGCTTCCCCGAGAAGTACGTCGCGGCCCACCGGATCCCCGGCACCGCCTGACCGCACCCCGGCACCGCCCGACCGTGGCGCCCCGGGGCCCGCACACCGAAGGACCGCTCCCTACAGTGTGAGCCGCGCACCCGAGAGACGCAGCCAGGTGTCCAGGGCCAGCACCACGTCCCCGGCGTACCGCACCTGTTCGTCACCCCGCGCCATGGCGTCACGTGCCGCCGCGACGTCCACCAGACCGTGCACCGGGGACGTCGGGTCGTCGAAGGCGTCGGTGAGCGCGGCGCCGATCGCTTTGGTGTAGCGCGGATCCTGGGTACGGGGGTAGGGGCTCTTCACCCGTTCGGCGACCGACTCGGGCAGTACGGACCGGGCCGCGGCACGCAGCAGGCTCTTCTCCCGGCCGTCGAACGTCTTCATCGACCAGGGAGTGTTGAAGACGTACTGCACGAGCCGGTGATCGCAGTACGGAACGCGCACTTCCAGGCCGGAAGCCATGCTCATGCGGTCCTTGCGATCGAGCAGCAGTGGCAGGAACCGGGTCAGCGTCAGATAACAGACCTCCCGCATCCGGCGCTCCACCGGGTCGGTGACGTCCGTGTGCGGGACCTCCGCCAGCGCCTGGCGGTAACACTCCTGGCGGTGTCCGGACAGATCCAGCGTCTTGAGCACGGCCGGGTCGAGCAGGGTGGGATCGAGCAAGGTGGGGGCGAACAGCGTCCGCTCCGGGGCCTGATCGGACGGCGGTGCCCCCTCCGCGATCCAGGGGAAGGTGCCGGCCGTGAGCGCGCCCGTGTCGTGGAACCAGCGGTAGCCGCCGAAGACCTCGTCCGCGGACTCTCCCGACAACACCACCTTCACGTGGTGCTGGACCGCCTTGAACAGCGAGTGGAGCGAGGTGTCGTGCTCGCCGAGGACCGCGGGCAGGTCGTAGGCGCGAGCCGCGGCCTCGCGGGTGCGCACGTCGACCAGCTCGGCCGAGTCCAGCAGGACCTCGGTGTGGTCGGCGGCCACGTGCGCGGCGACCGCGCGGGCGTACGGGCCGTCGGACGTCGAGCGGACGTCGTCCGGGGCGAAATGTTCGGCCTGTCCGACGAAGTCGACGGCGAAGGACAGGATCGGCCCGCGTGCCTGCTCGCGCAGTGCCTCGGCGGCCAGCACGGTGACGGTACTGGAATCCAGGCCCCCCGACAGCATGGAGCCCAGCGGAACGTCCGCGACGGTCTGCCGCGCTACCGTGTCGTGCAGCAGCGAGCGTACGGTGGCCACGGTGTCCCGCAGGCTGTCGGTGTGCGGCCGCGCCTCCAGCTCCCAGTAGCGGTGCTCGCCGATCCCCGGGCGGCGTACCCGGACGGTGTGGCCGGGACGTACCTCGCGCATGCCGACGTAGGCGGTGTGCCCAGGGGATTTCACCAGGCCGAGCAGGTTCCTCAGCCCGTCGGCGTCCACCACGGCCGCCACCTCGGGATGGGCCAGGAGCGCCTTGGGCTCGGAGCCGAAGAGCACCCCGGAGGCGGTGGGGTGGTAGTACAGCGGCTTGACCCCCATGCGGTCCCGGACCAGGAGCAGTTCCTCGCCGCGCGGGTCCCACAGCGCGAAGGCGTACATGCCGTTGAGCCGGGTGACGAAGTCCGCTCCCCAGGCCAGATAGGAACGGAGCACCACTTCGGTGTCGCCGGCGGTGCGGAACCGGTGGCCGCTGCTTTCCAACTCGCGCCGCAGCTCCCGGTAGTTGTACACCTCGCCGCTGTAGGTGATGGCCCCGACGACGCGGCCGTCCTCCTCCGCCACCATGGGCTGGCGGCCGCCCTCGATGTCGATCAGGGCCAGCCGCCGATGACCGAAGCCCGCGTGCCGGCAGGCCCACGTGCCCTCGGCCTCGGGCCCACGGCACCGCAACGGCCCGGTCATCGCGGTGAGGATCTCGCGTTCACGTTCGCCCGTGAGGTCCCTGTCGTAAGCGATCCACCCGGTGATACCGCACATGGGAACCTCACCTCGGCATCGTTCGCGCTGTCCGCTCCCGTTCCCTCTACCTCGTATGCCGTCTGCCGAATCGCCGCCTGCCGACGGGCGGCCCGACGGAGGACAAGACAAGCCGGTATTCGGTACTTCCGGCCGGCACCGCCGGCACCGCCGGGCAGCTCCCGCTGGTTCGGAGGACGGCAGGCCGTGGGAGCCGGTGGCAAGGCGCGAGGCGCTTCGCTGCCCGCCGGTCTCAGGTGGGGCGGGAGCGGGGTGGCAGAGCGGCAGGGGTCCGGCGCCATGGTCGCCGGACCCCGGCGTGCCGGCCGATTCCGGGGTCGCGGGAAGCGGCTGGTTTCAGTATTGCCCCTGGTCATGTCGGTGGCCTAGGTCGTGTCTTCAAATGATCTTGCGTGGTGGATCATGGTCGGGTGATACGTCGACATGAGCTGTCGGATGCCGAGTGGGAGTTCGTCCGGCC